>CAZFXO010000011.1:0-80335 GCA_964523045.1 uncultured Dechloromonas sp.
TACGTTTCGGCATCGTTATCTCTCTCTGTGCCGCTTATTGCGCGTTGTTGAGCGCAGGGGACAACGCAACCGCGCCCCGCGTCATGGTGTCGAGGAAGCGATCGAACAGATAGGCCACGTCGTGCGGGCCGGGGCTGGCTTCCGGGTGCCCCTGGAAGGAGAAAGCCGGCACGTCGGTGCGGGCGATCCCCTGGTTGGAACCGTCGAACAGCGAGACATGGGTAACCCGCAGGTTGGCCGGCATCGACGCCGGATCGACCGCGAAACCGTGGTTCTGGCTGGTGATCAGCACCTGGCCGGTATCCATGTCCTTGACCGGATGGTTGGCACCGTGGTGGCCGAACTTCATCTTCAGCGTCTTGGCGCCGGAGGCCAGCGCCAGCAACTGGTGGCCGAGGCAGATGCCGAAGGTCGGCACGCCGGCGGCGAGGATCTCGCGAATCGCGGCGATCGCGTAATCGCAGGGTTCTGGATCGCCCGGGCCGTTGGACAGGAAGACGCCGTCCGGCTGCAGCGCCAGGACGTCGGCAGCCGGCGTCTGCGCCGGGACGACAGTCAGCTTGCAGCCGCGCTCGGCGAGCATGCGCAGGATGTTGCTCTTGACGCCGAAGTCGTAGGCAACGACGTGGAACCGCTCTTCGCCACGCTGCTGGTAGCCGTCGAGCGTCCATTCGGCCTCGCTCCAGGTGTAGCGCTCGGTCGCCGAGACGACCTTGGCCAGGTCCATGCCAGCCAACCCCGGGAAGGCGCGGGCGGCAGCCAGCGCCTTGGCTTCGTCGGCTTCGCCGGCGAGAATGCAGCCGGCCTGGGCGCCCTTTTCGCGCAGGACACGGGTCAGCTTGCGCGTATCGATGCCGGCGATGGCGACGATGCCGTGCTTCTTCAGGTAGGCACCGAGGTCGTCCTGGCAGCGCCAGTTCGAGGCCAGACGCGGCAGGTCCTTGATCACCAGACCGGCGGCAAAGTTGGCGCGCGACTCGAAATCCTCGGCATTACAGCCGGTGTTGCCGATATGCGGATAAGTCAGGGTGACAATCTGACGGCAGTAAGACGGATCGGTCAGGATTTCCTGGTAGCCGGTCATTGCCGTATTGAAAACGACCTCGCCACTGGTGACGCCGTCGGCGCCGATGGATTGGCCCTTGAATACCGTCCCGTCGGCGAGGGCGAGGATGGCGGGTGTGAATGAGGGCAGCAGCGACACGTCGGCTCTCCTGTTATTTTCTGCTTATTCATGTGCCAAGCGGGAAGGCTCTCGCCTCCCCGCTTGTGCTTTTTAACCTTGCCATTTTAGCCGAAAAGCCGCTTTTCAGGCAAATTCAAGGCATTACGCGATTCTCGACGAAGGCCTGCAGACGCGGCCGGATGCTTTCCATCTCGGCCGCCAGCGCATGGAAAATATCCTGACAGCGCGCCCAATCGACCGACTCGCGCATCACCTCATGCTCAACCTCCAGCGCATGCTGGCGCGCCTGCTCGGCATGGAACATAGCCAGCAGCCCCTTCAGGGTATGCGCATGCAGACGGCTCGCCACTGCTTCACGGCCGGCCAGCGCACCGGCGAGATTGTCCAGATGCCCCTTCCATTCGCCAAGGAACATTTCGGCCATGGTCGCCAGCAGATCGACATCGCCCAGATTCTCGAGGGCGGACTTCAGATCCAGCGCGTGCAGGGCCGTCGGCATTTCCGGCACCGCAACCGTCTGCCCCGCCGCCGGCTCGACCTCACCGCCAACCCGGCGCAAAGCCGCAAACAAAGCTTCCGGTCGCAGCGGCTTGGACAGGTAATCGTTCATGCCGGCAGCCAGACACCGCTCGCGGTCGCTATCCATCGCATTGGCCGTCATCGCGATGATGTGGATCGGTTTCAGTTCATGGGAAATCACCCAACTGCGCCGCATTTCGTGCGAACGGATGGTTTCGGTGGCCTCGATACCCCCCATGACCGGCATCTGAAGATCCATCAGGATGACATCGAACGCGCCCTCATCGAACATGTCGACCGCCTCGGCACCATTGTTCGCCACCCGAACCCGATAGCCGCGACGCTCGAGCAGCCGCAGCGCCAACTCCTGATTCACCGGATTGTCTTCAGCCAGCAACACGCGCAACCCGGCCGCCTCTGCCGGCGCCTCGCCCAACCCGGGATCGAAATCGGCCAGCCGCAAGGTCTCGTCCTCACCCCGACCAGAGGCTTCCGCCAGCCCCAGCGCAACTTCCAGATCGCCGACCCCGACCGGTTTCAGCAGATGTACCGCCACCCCCAGTTCGCGCAGGCGCCCCAGATCGTGGCGTTGATTCTCCGTCGTCAGCATGACCATCATCCGCTCCAGCCGCCCGGAGTTGCGCCAGGTCTCGACCAGCGCCATGCCCGCCGGCGCCGGCATCGCCGCATCGACGAACAGGTAATCGAAGGGGTAATCCATGCCGCGACGCTTGTTCATTACCGCCACCGCCTGCACCGGATCGCCAACCAGGGAAGCCTGCAAACCCAGCCGCAGCAGCAAGTCGCGCAGACACTGACCGGCCACCGGATTGTCGTCAACGATCAACGCATGACGCCCGGCGAAAGACTGAGTACAGGCCGGAGGCGCTCCCATGGCCTCATCACCCCCCAGCCCGACGGTGAAGTGAAAGACCGAGCCCTGCCCCGACTCGCTCTCCAGCCAGATTCGCCCGTTCATCAACTGCACCAGCTTGGCGCAGATCGCCAGCCCGAGACCGGTGCCGCCGAAACGTCTGGTGGTTGAGACGTCGGCCTGGGAAAAGGCGTCGAAAATGGCCCTCTGCTTTTCCTTCGGCACCCCGATCCCGGTATCGCGCACGGCAACGTGCAACTCCGCACCGCCTGCCGCTTGCCTCGCGAGTTCGACAGCAATCACCACCTCGCCGGTCTCGGTAAACTTGATGGCGTTACCAAGCAGGTTGATGATCACCTGGCGCAAGCGCGTCGGATCGCCGACCAGCCGCTCGGGCACGTCCGGACGAATATCGACGACCAGTTCCAGCCCCTTGCGATGGGCATTGACGGCGAGCACGCGGACCGCTTCCATGACGACGTCGGACAGAATGAAGGAGACCGCTTCGACTTCCATGCGCCCGGCCTCGATCTTGGAAAAATCGAGAATGTCGTTGACGATGGTAAGCAGCGACTCCGCCGACGACTTGACGGTTTTCAGGTAGTGGCGCTGCTCGGCATCCAGCTCGGTATCGAGCGCCAGTTCGGTCATACCGATGATGCCGTTCATCGGCGTGCGGATTTCATGACTCATATTGGCCAGGAAAGCGCCGCGCGCCTTGTTGGCCGATTCCGCCGTTTCCTTGGCGGCGATCAGGTCGGCCTGCGCCGCCTTGATCTGCGTGATGTCACGCTGCAGGACCAACATCCGCGCCGGCTCACCATCGCCGTCGCGGGCCGCCACCGCGCCACGCACCATGAACCATTGCCAGCCACCACCTTTGGCGCGCAAGCGGCATTCCAGTTCGAACCAGCGATCGCGGTTGCGAACATGTGCCGCCATCCGCGACTGCAGCAGGCGCTGATCTTCCGGATGCAGCAGGCGCTGCCACTGGATGATCGAATCGTCGAGATCGGCCTGGGCGTAGCCCAGCATTTCCTTCCACTGCCGTCCGGAATCGATAGTGCCGCTGCGTAGATTCCAGTCGGCCAGCGCATCGCCCGAAAGCACGCTATTCCATTTGGCAAAACCGGTCAGCGCGCCGAAGGAAGCATCGACGCGCTGCAGCAGACGCTCGACATCATCGGCAAAAGCCTGCGCCCCGTGCTGCCGCGCCGCCGCCAGCCATTGCCGGTAACCGGCATCCCCTTCGCCGCCGAACAACTCTTCGAGCTGACGCTGCAGCAAACGGGATTTCATGACCGTCAACGCAAGCCGAGCACGTCCTGCATGTCGAACAGGCCGTTTTGCCGGCCAGCGATGAAGCGCGCCGCGCGCAGGCTGCCCTGCGCGTAAGGCACCCGACTGCTCGCCTTGTGCGAGATTTCGACGCGCTCGCCGAGGGCACAGAACATCACCGTGTGATCGCCGACGATGTCGCCGCCGCGCACCGTCGCGAACCCGATGGTCGACGGATCGCGTTCGCCGGTCACGCCCTCGCGGCCGTAAACCGCGCAATCCGCCAGATCACGCCCGAGCGCCGAGGCCACCACTTCACCCATGCGCAGCGCCGTCCCGGAAGGAGCGTCGACCTTCATCCGGTGATGCGCCTCGAAGATTTCGACGTCGTAGCCTTCGTTGAGAATGCGTGCCGCAGTATCGAGCAGCTTGAACACCAGGTTGACGCCAACCGACATGTTGGCCGCGAAAACCACCGGCACATCGCGCGCCGCGGCAGCAATCGCCGCCTTGCCGGCAGCATCGAAACCGGTGGTGCCGATGACCATGCCGACGCCGGCCTGACGACAAAGTTCAAGGTGCGCCAGCGTGCCTTCCGGGCGCGTGAAGTCGATCAGGCAATCGACCTGCGCCAGACCGCCGGCGATATCATCGCTGACCACGACGTCGCTCGGCAGGCCGACCAGGACCCCGGCATTGCTGCCGATTGCCGGACTTCCCGGAACATCGAAAGCGGCGCCGAGCACAGCCCCGGCATCCTTGAGCACCGCCTCGATCAACATGCGGCCCATGCGACCGCCGGCACCAACGATGCCAATTCTTGCCTTGTTATCCATGGTTCTAGAATCCGATTTTCTGCATCATGCGCCGGAAAAACCCCGGCTCCTCGGGCGGCGGCGCGTCTTCCGTCGCGGCTTCCGGGGAAATCGTCCCCAGGTCCACCACCCGCATCCGTTCCACCGGCGCCGTCAATTCGGCCACCGTCGCCACCTCGACATCGCCGTTCACCCGCTCCAGGCGGCCGTCGGCGTCAAAGAACACGGAGAATTTACGCGCCTGCACGGCGCCCGTGCTGCCTTCGCGAAAGCGGTACACATAATCCCAGCGCTGCTGATGGAAGATGTCGGCGATCAGCGGGCTGCCGAGAATGAAGCGAACCTGCTCGCGGGTCTGCCCGGGTTTGAGCTGGGCAACCATGTCCTGGGTCAGCACATTGCCCTGCTGGACGTCGATTTTGTATTCGTTGATGAAACTCGGCTTGTAGGAACACGCCGCGGGCAGCGTGCAGGCTACGGCGAGAAGCAGGGTACGGTAACGGCGCATGCTGGCTTCCGGAAATTTCGTAACGGCTGTGAAGCGGTATATCATACCCGAAATCCTCCTTGCCCAGCCCCGCGTAACACCAGGAACCCAACACGATGAGTGACCCGCAGAGCCTCAAAAGCATCGGTCTGAAAGCCACTTTTCCACGCCTCAAGATTCTGGAGCTGTTCGAAAAGGGAACGATGCGGCACATGACGGCGGAAGATGTCTATCGCATGCTCATCGCGGAAAATATGGATATCGGTCTGGCGACGGTTTACCGGGTGCTGACCCAGTTCGAACAGGCCGGCCTGCTTGAGCGCCATTTCTTCGAAGCCGGCAAGGCGGTCTTCGAAATCAACCACGGCAAGCACCACGACCACCTGGTCTGTGTCGAATGCGGCCGCGTCGAAGAGTTTTACGATCCCGAAATCGAGCGCCGGCAGAAGCTGATTGCTGAAGAACGCGGTTTCAAGATCCAGGACCACGCGCTTTACATCTACGGCGTCTGCAGCCACCACCAGGCCAATCCCGGGCAGGAAGCGGACGAATCCGACGCCAGCGAATAAGCTGCGTCAGCGCGGCTGCTCGGCGCCTGCCCGCAGCATTTCGCGGGCGTGTTCCAGGGTGATTCCGGTCACTTCGACGCCGCCCAGCATGCGGGCGATCTCGCCCACCCGCCCTTCGCCGTCGAGCGGCTGAATTGCCGACCGGGTGACGCCATCGCGCGTCGTCTTGCTGACCTGCCACTGCCAGTCGGCCTGCGCCGCGACCTGGGCGAGGTGGGTGACGCACAGCACCTGGCGCTCGCCGCCCAGTTCGCGCAGCAGACGGCCGACAATCTCGGCGACGCCGCCGCCGATGCCGACATCGACTTCGTCGAAGATCAGCGTCGGCACGCTGGCCGAACGCGAGGTCAACACCTGGATGGCCAGGCTGATGCGCGACAGTTCGCCGCCGGAAGCCACCTTGGCCAGCGGCTTGGCCTCGTTGCCGGCAAGGCCGCCGATACGGAACTCGACCTGTTCGAGACCGTAGATTGCCGGGTTTTCCAGCGCCGGCAGGGCAATTTCGAAACGCCCGGAGGACAGCGCCAGCCGGCGCATGATCTCGCTCACCCGTTCGCCCATCTCGGCGGCAACCTGCTGTCGCCCGGCCGACAGACGCTGCGCCAGCGCCCGGTAGGCGGCTTGCGCCGTTTCCGCCGCGGCGCGCAGCGCGTCGACGTCGGCAGCGGCGGCGAGTTCGGCCAGCCGTTGTTGCCAAGCGGCGAGCAGGGCCGGCAATTCCGGCGGCGAAACGCGGTGGCGACGGGCCTGGGCGAGAATCGCCTCGATTCGCCGCTCGACTTCCACCAGGCGCCCCGGATCGAGATCGACGCGGTCGGCGTAGCGGCGCAGCGTTGACACCGCATCGGCGAGTTCGGCCTGCATCGAGGCCAGCACGCCGGCGACGTCGGCCAGCGCCGGGTCGTAGGCGGCTAGGTCGGCGAGCCGCGTCGCCACCTGGTCGATCTGCCGTTCACAGGCGGCATCGTCGTCGGCCAGCACGGCAAGGGCGAACTGCGCGCCCTCGATCAGGCTGACGGCATGGGCCAGGCGGCGATGCTCGCCTTCAAGCGTTTCCCATTCGTCGGCAGAAAACGCCAGCGCAGCGAGTTCGCCAACCTGCCATTCGAGCTGTTCGCGTTCGCGCAGCAGCGCCTGGGCGCCCTCGCTCGCCGCCTGCCAGGCCTGTTCGGTGTCGCGCCAGGCTTTCCAGGCGGCCGCGACTTCGCGCCCGAGATCGAGCAGGCCGCCGTGACTATCGAGCAACTGGCGCTGGGCATCGGCGCGCAGCAAGGATTGATGGGCATGCTGACCGTGGATGTCGACCAGCCATTCGCCGACTTCGCGCAGTTGCTGGACGGTGGCCGACGAGCCGTTGATCCAGGCGCGCGACCGGCCATTGGCATCGACCACGCGGCGCAGCAGCAGGTCTTCGCTGGCATCCAGGCCGTTCTCGTCGAGCCAGGCGGTCACCGCCGGCAGGCCGGCGACGTCGAAGGTGGCGGCGATCTCCGCCTTGTCGCAGCCGGCGCGGACGACGCCGGCGTCGCCGCGCTCGCCGAGCGCCAGCGCCAGGGCATCGATGAGGATCGACTTGCCGGCACCGGTTTCGCCGGTCAGCGCGCCGAAACCGGCGGCGAACTCCAGCTCCAGCCGGTCGACGATAACGAAATCGCGCAGGGTCAGGTGGCGCAGCATCAGCTTCCCTTGGGCCGTTCGCTCCACTGCAGCTTCTGGCGCAGCATCGCGAAATAGCTGTAGCCGGGCGGATGCAGGAAGCAGATGGTGTGCTCGGAGCGGTACAGGCGGACGCTGTCGCCGGGTTGCAGGTCGAGGGTCAATTGACCGTCGAAGTGCACGCGCGGCTCGTCGGCACGGACGATGCGCAGCTCGATGTCGGCATTGTCATTGACGATCACCGGCCGGTTGGTCAGTGCGTGCGGACACAGCGGCACCAGCGCGATACCGGTCAGCGTCGGATGCAGGATCGGGCCGCCGGCGGACAGCGAATAGGCGGTCGAGCCGGTCGGCGTGGACACGATCAGGCCGTCGGAACGCAGGTTGTAGATGAATTCGCCGTCGATGAACAATTCGAACTCGATCATCCGGCCGATCGCCCCCTTATCGACGACGACGTCGTTGAGCGCCACGTTGCTCGCCAGCTCCTTGCCGTCGCGTACCACCTCGGCCGCCAGCAGCATCCGGTTCTCGCGCTGGAAACGGCCATCGAGCAGGTCGTCCATGCAACTGAGCATGTCGTCGCGGGCGATGTCGGTCATGAAGCCGAGCCGCCCCTGGTTGACGCCGACCAGCGGCACGCAGTAGCGGGCCAGCCGGCGCGCCGCGTTGAGCATGGTGCCGTCGCCGCCGAGGACGATGGCGGCGTCGGCATGGGCGCCGATGTCGTTGAAGCCGCAGGTGACCCAGCGCGCCAGATCGACCCGCTTGCCGATGTGTTCGGCGGTCTCGCGTTCGACGAAGACCGAGACGCCGCGCTCGTGCAGATACTCCGCCAAGCGCCGCAAGGACTCGGCGATTTCCGGGCTATGGTATTTGCCGACCAGGGCGATCGTGCGGGGATGACGGAGGCGGTTCATGGGTGCGAATTCTTGCATAAAAAACGCCTTGCCGTGCCGCCGCCGCTTTTCGGTAGAATCGGCGGCATGCTTGATGATCGCTCGCGCACCCTGCTCAAGACTCTGGTCGAACACTACATTGCCGACGGGCAACCGGTCGGCTCGCGCGCCCTGTCCAAATTCTCCGGGCTCGAACTGTCGCCGGCGACGATCCGCAACGTCATGGCCGACCTCGAAGAAGCCGGTTTCGTCGCCAGCCCGCACACCTCGGCCGGGCGCATCCCGACCGCCCGCGGCTACCGGCTGTTCGTCGACAACCTGCTCACCGTGCAACCGCTCGAAGCGCACCAGCGCGGCGCCATCGAAGATGCGCTGCACGGGCTGCCGTCGAAGCAGATCATCGCCAACGCCTCGCAACTGCTGTCCAGCCTGACCCATTTCGCCGGCGTCGTCATCGCTCCCCGGCGCACCGCCAACCGCATCCGGCAGATCGAATTCCTCAGCCTGTCGGACAAGCGCATCCTGCTCATCATCGTCACCGCCGACGGCGACGTGCAGAACCGCATCCTCAATTGCGAGCGCGCCTACTCGCCGAGCGAGCTGACCAGCGCCGCCAACTACCTGAACCAGAATTTCACCGGCCTCGACTTCGAGCAGATCCGCCAGCGTCTGGCCGGCGAGATCCAGCAACTGCGCGACGACATCAAGCCGCTCATGAACCTGGCCCTCGAGGCCGGCGATGCGGCGCTCAGCGAAAGCGCCCAGCCCTACGTGATCAGCGGCGAGAAAAATCTCCTCGATGTCGAAGAGCTTTCGTCCAACATGAAACGCCTGCGCGAACTGTTCGACCTCTTCGAGCAGCGCTCCAGCCTGATGCGTCTGCTCGACGTTTCGAGCCGCGCCGAA
Organism: uncultured Dechloromonas sp.; assembly: GCA_964523045.1. GTDB lineage: Bacteria > Pseudomonadota > Gammaproteobacteria > Burkholderiales > Rhodocyclaceae > Azonexus. The sequence continues at coordinate 9,190 of CAZFXO010000011.1, forward strand.
GGCGTCAAGATCTTCATCGGCGGCGAATCCGGCATCGCCACGCTCGACGAGTGCAGCGTCATCACCGCGCCTTACACGGTCGACGGCCAGGTCGTCGGCTCGCTCGGCGTAATCGGACCGACCCGGATGGCCTACGAGCGCGTCATCCCGATCGTCGACATCACCGCCCGCCTGCTCTCCTCGGCACTCTCCCACAAGAACGAAAACTGACCCCGATGCCAAAATTCCAGCCCGAACCGCCGTACCGCCACGGCAGCCCGCGCGGCACCGCCGTCGTCCTGGTCAATCTTGGCACCCCCGACGCGGCGACGGCGCCGGCGCTGCGCCGCTACCTCGGGCAGTTCCTCGCCGACCCGCGCGTCGTCGAAATCCCGCGCCTCGTCTGGTGGCCCATCCTCAACGGCATCATCCTCAACACGCGGCCGAAGAAATCCGCCGCCAAGTACGCCAGCGTGTGGACCCGCGACGGCTCGCCGCTGCGCGTGTACACCGAACGCCAGGCCAAGCTGCTCCAAGGCCTGCTCGGCGAACGCGGCCACCGAGTCAGCGTCGCCTGGGCGATGCGCTACGGCCAGCCCTCCGTCGGCAGCGTGCTCGATCATCTGAAGGCCGCCGGCCACGAGCGCATCCTGATCGTACCGATGTACCCGCAATACGCCGCCAGCACCACCGCCACTGTCGTCGACGAGGCCGCCCGCTGGCTGCTGCAGACCCGCAACCAGCCGGAAATGCGCTTCCTGCGCCACTACCACGACGACGCCGGCTACCTGGCGGCGCTCGAAGCCTCGGTGCGCAAACACTGGCAACAGGTCGGCCGGCCCGCCACCGGCGACCGCCTGCTGATCAGCTTCCACGGCCTGCCCAAACGCTCACTGGACCTCGGCGATCCCTACTTCTGCGAATGCCACAAGACCGGCCGCCTGCTCGCCGAACGCCTCGGCCTCGCTGCCGATCAATACCTGATCACCTTCCAGTCGCGTTTCGGCAAGGCCGAATGGCTGCAACCGTACACGGCACCGACCCTGGAAGCCTGGGGCAAGGCCGGCGTGCGGCGGGTCGACGTGATCTGCCCCGGTTTCTCCGCCGACTGCCTGGAGACGCTGGAAGAAATCGCCCAGGAAGGCCGCGACGACTTCCTCAAGGCCGGCGGCAAGGAATACCACTACATCCCGGCGCTCAACGACGCGCCGGACTGGATCGCCACCCTCGCCGACATCACCGAACGCCACCTGGCCGGCTGGAACACGCGCGGCGAACCCGATGCAGCCAGCCTCGCCACCGAAGCCAGCGAAGCCCGGCGCTTCGGCGCGCCCTCTTGAAATCCCGGGCGGCGCCCGCATATCAGGATTTACTGATACAACGGAGCCCCTCATGAGCGATACCCTGCACCTCGTCTGCCCCCATTGCGCGGCAGTCAACCGCCTGCCTGCCGCCAGGCTCGCCGCCGGTCCGAACTGCGGCCAGTGCAAGCAGCCCTTGTTCACCGGCGAGCCGCTGGAAGTCGACGCCGCCAGTTTCGAGCGCCACCTGCAGCGCAGCGAACTGCCGCTGGTCGTCGATTTCTGGGCGCCCTGGTGCGGCCCCTGCCGGATGATGGCGCCGAACTTCCATCAGGCGGCAATCGACCTCGAACCGGCGGCCCGCTTCCTCAAGGTAAATACCGAGGAAGAGCAAGGCCTCGCCGGCCGTTTCAACATCCGCAGCATCCCGACCCTGGCCGTCTTCCGCAACGGCCGCGAGATCGCCCGACAAAGCGGCGCGCTCGATCTCGCTTCGCTCAAACGCTGGCTGCAACCCCACCTGATGGCGCTTTAGTTTTCCCCGGCGACCGCCGTTAACAGGAAAGCAACCAGTGAGCGGAGGCCGCCATGAAAATCACCAGCAGCGAACTGCAATTCACCGCCTCGCATAGCAGCACGCAATCGCGCGAGGTCAAGGAATCGCTGAAGATGTGGGTCGGCCAGCAACGGCCGGACTTCGAAAACCGCGGCGCTGCCGCCAATGCCGGCGGCGAACGCGTCGTGCTCTCTGACGCTGGCAAGGCGGCGGCAGCCACCGAAAGCAGCGTACCGGTAGACGAAACCCTGAACGAAGACCCGAAGACCCTGCTGATCCGCCTGATGCTGGAAATGATGACCGGCAGGTCGGTACGCACCATCAGCGCCAGCGAACTGTCCGCCAAACCCGCGCCGTCCGCTACGCCAGCCGCGCCAGCGCCGGCCGCCAACGCCGGCCGGCCGGCCAATGCCGGCTTCGGCATCGAATACGACTACCACGAGTCGTTCAGCGAAAGCGAAAACACCAGCTTCGCCGCCAACGGCGTGGTGAAGACGGCCGACGGCCAGGAAATCCGCTTCAACCTGCAGTTGCAGATGTCGCGCAGCTACCAGGAAGAAACATCAGTCAGCCTGCGCCTCGGCGATGCGGCACGGCCGGTCGATCCGCTGGTTCTCAACTTCGCCGGCAACGCCGCCGACCTGGTCGACCAGCGTTTCAGCTTCGACCTCGACGCCGACGGCAGCAACGAACAGATTGCCCAACTCGCCAGCGGCAGCGCCTACCTCAGTTTTGACCGCAACCAGGACGGCCGGATCAACGACGGCAGCGAACTCTTCGGCCCCACCAGCGGTAACGGTTTTGCCGAACTGGCCGCCCTTGACGACAACGGCAACGGCTGGATCGACGAAAACGACGCGGCGTTTGACAAGCTCAGCCTGTGGCAACCCGGCGCCGAGGGCGAAGGAAATCTGCAATCGCTGAGCGAAGCGGGTGTCGGTGCCATCGCCCTGGCCCAGGTTGCCACCCCTTTCGAATTGAATGACAACAACAACCAGTCTCTCGGCAGAATTCGCAATTCCGGAATATTTTTGCAAGAGAATGGCGGTGCTGGCACAATTCAGCAAATAGACCTCAGCGTCTGAGACGCTCCCTACAGCAACAAAAAAAGGCCTGAACATGCTCCGTTTTGCCGACTTGAAGATCTGGGTCCGACTGACTGCCGCCATCTGGCTGGTCCTTGCCGTGATCTGGGCGGGCGCGATCGTCTGGACGACCAACGTCAATCGCGACACCGCGATCAAACAAGCCAAGGAATTCTCGCAAAGCATCCACGAAATGACGATGGCCGGTCTGACCGGCATGATGATCACCGGCACGGTCGGTCAGCGCGAAGTCTTTCTCGACCAAATCAAACAACTGTCGGTGATCCGCGATCTGCATGTCGCGCGCAGCGACGCCGTGGTCAAGCTCTTCGGCCCGGACACCAAGAGCACACGCGACCTCGATGCGCTCGAACAACAGGTAATGAAGGAGGGCAAGCCGTATGTCTCGGTCGAAAACGAGAACGGCAGCTCTTTCCTGCGCGTGATCAATCCGACCAACGCCTCGAAGAACTACCTCGGCAAGGATTGCATCCTCTGCCACCAGGTTCCCGAAGGCACGGTCCTCGGCCTGGTCAGCATGAAGGTATCCCTCGACTCGGTCGAATCCGAGGTCGAGAGCTTCCGGCTGAAAATCGCCGGCGCCGCGATCGGCGCACTGGGCGGGCTGCTCCTGATCATCTACTTCCTGACCAACCACTTCGTCACCAAACCGCTCGACCAACTGCGCCGCGGCCTGAGCGACATCGCCCGCGGCGAAGGCGACCTGACCCGCCGCCTGCCGGTCAACGGTATGGATGAACTCGGTCAATCGTCGCATGTCTTCAACCAGATGATGGACAATTTCCAGCAACTGGTCAGTCAGGTTCGCGATTCCGCCAGCCAGGTTTCCCGCCGCGTCGCCGCGCTGACCGAGAACGCCGACCGGGTGACGCAGAGTTCGCGTCAGCAGAACGAAAAATCGAACGACGCCGCGTCGGCGGTCGAGCAACTGGTCGCAAGCATCTCCGAAATTGCCCGCAGCGCCGAACACGTCCAGCAGCAGTCGCAGGAGAGCCTGGCGCGCGCCAACGAAGGCAACCGCAACCTACAGACCCTGCTCGGCGAGATGACCGTCGTCGAGCGGGCGGTCAAGGAAATGGCCGACTCGGTGAATAACTTCGTGCGCAATACCGAGGCGATCACGATGATGACGCGCGAGGTCAAGGACATTGCCGAACAGACCAACCTGCTCGCCCTCAACGCGGCCATCGAGGCCGCCCGCGCCGGCGAACAGGGCCGCGGTTTCGCCGTCGTCGCCGACGAGGTACGCAAGCTGGCCGAGAAATCCTCGCACTCGGCAAGCGAGATCGACCGCATCACCGCCAGCCTGAGCGCCCAGTCGGTCGCCGTCCGGCGCAGTATCGAGGAAGGCATGCACCACCTCGAAACCAGCCAGGCTGCCGTCGACTCCGTTTCCAGCGTGCTGCAAGCCGCCAACGGCTCGGTCGCCGAAGTCGGGCACGGGCTCGACACCATCGCCCAGGCCACCGACCAGCAACGCCGTGTCTCCGGCGACGTCGAATCGAGTATTGAAGCGATCGCCGGCATGGCCCGCGACAATACCGGCACCGTCGAACAGACCGCCGGCGCCGCCCATGACCTGCGCCGCCTGGCCGAAGGCCTGGCCAACCTGGTCGGCCGCTTCAAGGTCTGAAGCACGGCTGGAAACCAGCAACGGAAACGCCGCCCGCGGGCGGCGTTTTTCATTCCGGCGCCAGTTCCAGCGTCACCCCGCCGTATGACTTGCCGCCGTAATGTCCGCTAGCGTTATTGACGGCGGGCTGGCCGATACTGGCGGCGATCTTGTTGACCTCGCGCAGACGATGGATCAGGCGGGCAAGCAGTGCGTCGCGCATGCGGCCCATCAGCTCCTCCGACGACAAGGCCAGCGCCGACGCATTGACCTCGAGGAACAGCGTCGGCTCCAGCGTCACCACCGTCGCGTGACGCAGGTCGCTCGACGGGTGCAGGAAAGCCACCTCGCCGACCGGTTCGCCAACGCCAAGACGACATAGCGCCTTGCCGCCGAGAGAAACTTCGACGCAGCCGGAGAGAATGATGCCGAACAGGCGGTTGTTGCTGCCCTCGGTGATCAGGCGGACATTGGCCGCCACCTGTCGCCACAGCGACACGCGCAGCACTTCCCAAAGTTCGATGTTTTCGAACTCGGTGAAGAACTCGACCCGGCGCAACTGCTCGAAATGCCGCATGTCGTGCTCGGTCTCGTCCTCTTCCAGGATCTTGTAGCGCACCGCCGAAAGATCCTTGGCCATTTCCGCGCCATTGCGGTAACGGCTGTAGAGGTCCTTTTCCAGCGCCTTGCGCAGGATCGCGTCGAGCCCTTCGGGGAGTGCCGGGTTGAGCGCGCTGACCGCCGGCGGATCGGTATTGACGATCTTGTATACCAGCGTCGCCTGGTTGCTGGCGCGAAAAGGCAGACGTCCGGTCAGCAGCTGGAACATGACGACGCCAAGCGAGTAGAGGTCAGTCTTCTGATTCAGCGGGTAGCCCTTGATCTGCTCCGGCGACATGTAGGCCGGCGACCCGACCCCCATGATGAAGGTCGAATCGCGGTCGAGATCCTTGTTCAGGTTCAGCGCCAACCCGAAATCGGCGATCTTCGGCTCATCGTCGGCAGCGACCATGATGTTGGCCGGCTTGATGTCGCGATGGATGATCCCCTGGCGGTAAGCCGCGTCGAGCGCCATGCAGCACTTGAAGATGATACTGACGACGCGGTGCAGCGGCAGCAGCTTGTCGATCCGGCAATGCTGTTCGAGGCTGAAGCCGTCGACATACTCCATCGCCAGGTAGGCGAACTCGTCTTCAACCACCGCGTCGTAGACCCGGACGATGTTCGGGTGATCAAGCCGCCGGGAGACCATGCCCTCGTTCTGAAAGAGCTTGCGCATGCGCCGCGACATGGCGGCGCAATCCTGGCCGAAACGAATGACCTTGACGGCAATCTGCCGCGCATTTTCGGGGTCGTCACAAAGATAGACCGTGGCGGTCGCTCCCTTGCCGAGCTCGCGGATGACGCGGTATTTGCCTATCGTTTCCATGACATTGACGTCGAATGAATTCTTCTTCGGCGATGCTAGCACGCCGACGCGCTCAACAACGCAAACAAATGTGTAGTAAAAATTTTCCCAATCGCTCTTGAAATGCCTTTTTCCACCCCCATCTCCCCGATCGGTTTATTGGAGAAAATGCGCATGTCTAACGAGGAAAAACCGCAGGACAACCTACTCGATGCCGCCCAGACGGAAACGCCGGCCACCGAACCTGAAAAGGAAAGCCACATCGACGTTCTGCCCAGCCTGGAAGAACAGATCAAGGCGTTGGAACTGAAAGCCGCCGAAACCCACGATGCCTGGCTGCGCGCCAAGGCCGAAGGCGAAAACATCCGCCGCCGTGCCCAGGAAGACATCAGCAAGGCGCACAAGTTCGCGGTCGAGAAATTCGCTGGCGAACTGCTGGCCGTCAAAGACAGCCTGGAAGCGGCCTTGGCCGTGCCGGAACAGACTGTGGAAAGCTTCAAGTCCGGCGTCGAGCTGACCCTGAAGCAACTGGTGTCCGCTTTCGAGAAGAACGCCCTGATCGAACTCAATCCGGCCGGCGAAAAGTTCGACCCGCACAAGCACCAGGCGATCGGCATGGTCGATTCCGAGCAGGAAGCCAACACCGTCGTCACCGTTTTGCAAAAAGGTTACCTGATCGCCGACCGCGTCCTGCGTCCGGCGCTGGTCATGGTCGCCAAAGGCAAATAAATCACTTGAAATCGGGGGCAACGCCCCCACTTCACGAACATCGATAATTCACTTTCAGGAAAATCATCATGGGCAAGATCATCGGTATCGACCTCGGCACCACCAATAGCTGCGTTGCCATCATGGAAGGCGGCACGCCGAAGGTTATTGAAAACGCGGAAGGCGCGCGCACCACGCCGTCGATCATCGGCTACACCGACGATGGCGAGATTCTGGTCGGCGCCCCGGCCAAGCGTCAGGCGGTCACCAACCCGAAGAACACGCTGTACGCGGTCAAGCGCCTGATCGGCCGCCGCTTCGAAGAGAAGGAAGTGCAAAAGGACATCGCCCTGATGCCGTTCAAGATCACCAAGGCCGACAACGGCGACGCCTGGGTCGAAGCGCGCGACAAGAAGATCGCGCCGCCGCAGGTTTCCGCCGAAGTGCTGCGCAAGATGAAGAAGACCGCCGAAGACTACCTCGGCGAGGAAGTCACCGAAGCCGTCATCACCGTGCCGGCCTACTTCAACGACAGCCAGCGCCAGGCGACCAAGGACGCCGGCCGCATCGCCGGTCTGGAAGTCAAGCGCATCATCAACGAACCGACCGCCGCTGCGCTGGCTTTCGGCATGGACAAGGTGTCCGGCAAGGACAAGAAGATCGCCGTCTATGACCTCGGCGGCGGCACCTTCGACATCTCGATCATCGAAATCGCCGACGTCGATGGCGAAAAGCAGTTCGAAGTCCTGGCCACCAACGGCGACACCTTCCTCGGCGGCGAAGACTTCGACCAACGCCTGATCGACTACATCATCGACGAATTCAAGAAGGAATCCGGCGTCGACCTGAAGAAGGACGTGCTCGCCCTGCAACGCCTGAAGGAAGCCGCCGAAAAGGCCAAGATCGAGCTGTCCTCCAGCCAGCAGACCGAAGTCAACCTGCCCTACATCACCGCCGACGCCTCCGGTCCGAAGCATCTGGCGCTGAAGATCACCCGCGCCAAGTTCGAGTCGCTGGTCGACGAGCTGATCGAACGCACTGTCGCCCCCTGCCTGACCGCGCTCAAGGACGCCGGCTGCAAGATCGGCGACATCGACGACGTGATCCTGGTCGGCGGCCAGTCGCGCATGCCGAAGGTGCAAGAAAAGGTCAAGGAAGTGTTCGGCAAGGAGCCGCGCAAGGACGTCAACCCGGATGAAGCCGTCGCCGTCGGCGCCGCCATCCAGGGCGGCGTGCTGCAGGGCGAAGTCAAGGACGTGCTGCTCCTCGACGTCACCCCGCTGTCGCTCGGTATCGAAACCCTGGGCGGCATCATGACCAAGCTGATCCAGAAGAACACCACCATCCCGACCAAGGCCTCGCAAGTCTTCTCGACCGCCGACGACAACCAGAACGCCGTCACCATCCACGTCCTGCAGGGCGAACGCGAAGTCGCTTCCGGCAACAAGAGCCTCGGCCAGTTCAACCTGGAAGGCATCCCGCCGGCCCCGCGCGGCACGCCGCAGATCGAGGTGATCTTCGACATCGACGCCAACGGCATCATGCACGTCACCGCCAAGGACAAGGCCACCGGCAAGGAAAACAAGATCACCATCAAGGCCAACTCCGGCTTGAGCGAAGAAGAAATTCAACGCATGGTCAAGGACGCCGAGCTGCACGCCGAAGAGGACAAGAAGGCGCACGAACTGGCCGACGCCCGCAACCAGGCCGACGGCATGGTGCACATGGTCAAGAAGTCGCTGACCGAGTACGGCGACAAGCTCGACGCCGCCGAAAAGGAAGCCATCGAGAAGGCGATCAAGGACGTCGAAGACGTGCTGCGCGACGGCGACAAGGACACCATCACCGCCAAGACCGAAGCCCTGTCGCAAGCGGCCCAGAAGCTCGGCGAGAAGATGTACGCCCAGCAACAGGCCGAAGGTGCCGCAGCCGGCGCAGCAGGCGCAGCGGATGGCGAGACGAAGGAAAAGACCGTCGAAGGCGATGTCGTCGATGCCGAATTCACGGAAGTGAACAAGGACAAGAAAGCTTAATTCGGGCGCCCGGGCGTCGCTTTAAGTGGCCGGATCAAAGCGGACGCCCCGGCGCCGCTTGATCCGGCCTTTGTGCAGTAACTGACGGGAACCAGTCATGTCTAAACGCGATTTTTACGAAATCCTCGGCGTCAATCGCGACGCCTCGGACGACGAAATCAAGAAGGCCTACCGCAAGCTGGCCATGAAGTACCACCCGGACCGCAACCCGGACAATCCGGGCGCCGAGGAAAAGTTCAAGGAAGCCAAGGAAGCCTACGAAATCCTCTCGGATAGCCAGAAGCGCGCCGCTTACGACCAATATGGTCACGCCGGCGTCGACCCGCAATCCGGCATGGGCGGTTTCGGTGGCGGCGGCGGTGCCGGCATGGGCGGCTTTGCCGATGCCTTCGGCGGCATCTTCGACGAAATTTTCGGCGGCCGCGCTGGTGGCGGCGGAGGAGGCGGCGGTCGTTCCAACATCTACCGCGGCGCCGACCTGCGCTACAACCTGGAAATCACGCTCGAACAGGCCGCGCACGGCACCGAGACCAAGATCCGCATCCCGACCATGGAGGAATGCGACGTCTGCCACGGCTCCGGCGCCAAGGCCGGCACCCAGCCGAAGACCTGCCCGACCTGCGGTGGCTCCGGGCAGGTTCGCCTGCAACAAGGTTTCTTCTCGATCCAGCAGACCTGCCACAAGTGTCACGGTACCGGCCGCTTCATCGCCGATCCCTGCACCAATTGCGGCGGTGCCGGTCGCATCAAGCAGCACAAGACGCTGGCGGTGAAAATCCCGGCCGGCGTCGATGAAGGCGATCGCATCCGGCTTGCCGGCGAAGGTGAGCACGGTGTCAACGGTGGCCCGCCGGGCGACCTCTACGTGCAGATCCATCTCAAGCAGCACGCCGTCTTCCAGCGCGACCACAACGACCTCCACTGCGAGATGCCGATTTCCTTCACCAAGGCAGCCCTCGGCGGTGAAATCGAGATCCCGACCCTGGATGGCGCCGCGGCCATCAAGATTCCGCCGGAAACCCAATCCGGCCGCGTCTTCCGCCTGCGCGGCAAGGGCATCAAGGGCGTGCGCAGCCACACCCACGGCGACCTGCTCTGCCATGTCGTCGTCGAAACCCCGGTCAACCTGACCGAACGCCAGAAGGAACTGCTGCGCGAACTGGAAGAATCGAGCAAGGATTCCGACCACAAACACAACCCGCGCGCCAAGTCGTGGATGGACAAAGTACGGGAATTCTTCGGAGAATGATTCCCTGACCTTGCGGTGAAGGCTAACTTGCTCAAGCAAGTTAAGGGGCGTAGCCCCGGCCGGAACCACAAGGCTCAGGAATTTTTCGGCGAATAAGCCCCGCATCACCAGAAATGAAAACGGCCCGTTCGATGACGGGCCGTTTTCATTTCTGGATTGGCGAGACCGGTCAGGCGCGGCGCCAAGTGGTTCCTTGCGGGCTGTCGTCGAGGACGATGCCGGCCGCTTTCAGTTCGTCGCGGATGCGATCAGCTTCGGCAAAATCGCGTGCCTTCTTGGCCGCCGCGCGGCTGGCGATCAATGCTTCGACCGCTGCTTCGTCGATCCCGTCGGCCGACCCGCCGGCCCGCAGGTAGGCCTGCGGTTCACGCTCGAGCAGACCGATCACCCCGGCCAGCGCCTTGAGCAGGCCAGATAGCTCGCTGGATTTCTGGCGGTTGGCTTCGGCTGCCAGTTCAAAGAGAACGGCGATCGCGCCGTGCGAATCGAAATCCTCGTTCAGCGCAGCGGCGAAACGGGCGGCGAAATCGTTCTCCCAGTCAATGTTCAGCGCAGCCGGCGGTACATCACGCAAGGTGAAGTAGAGACCGTCGAGCGAGCGCTTGGCATCGTCGAGGTGGGCGTCGGAATAATTCAGCGGACTGCGGTAATGGGCGCGCAGGATGAAGAAGCGCACGACCTCGGCGTCGAATTTCTTCAACACCTCGCGGATGGTGAAGAAATTGCCCAGCGACTTCGACATCTTCTCGTTGTCGACCCGAACGAAACCGTTGTGCATCCAGTAGTTGACGTAACCGCAACAGTTCGCGCCTTCGGACTGGGCGATCTCGTTTTCGTGGTGCGGAAACTGCAAGTCCTGGCCACCGCCGTGGATGTCGAAATGCTTGCCGAGCAGCGACGAACTCATCGCCGAACATTCGATGTGCCAGCCCGGCCGACCATCGCCCCAGGGCGAAGCCCAGGCCGGCTCACCCGGCTTGGCATGCTTCCATAGCACGAAATCGAGCGGATCCTGCTTGGCGGTATCGACCTCGACACGTTCGCCGGCACGCAGGTCGTCGAGCGACTTGCCGGACAACTTGCCGTAACCCGGAAACTTGCGTACTGCGTAATTGACATCGCCGTCGACGGCCTGATAGGCCAGCCCGTTGGCTTCGAGTTTGCCGATCAAGTCCAGCATCTGCGGCACGTACTCGGTCGCCCGCGGCTCGTGATCGGGGCGCAACACGCCCAGCGCATCGGCATCCTCGTGCATGAAGGCAATGAAGCGATCAGTCAATTGCTGGATGCTCTCCCCGTTCTCCGTCGCACGCCGAATGATCTTGTCATCAATATCGGTAATGTTGCGAACGTAGGTGACCTCATAGCCACGCGCCTTCAACCACCGATAAACCATGTCGAACACCACCATCACCCGCGCATGGCCGAGGTGACAATAGTCGTAAACCGTCATCCCGCAGACATACATGCGAACCTTGTTGGCTTCGATCGGTTCGAAAACCTGCTTTTCGCGCTTGAGGGAGTTGAATATCTTTAGCATGACGGAATGAAAAGATGCAGAATTGGCCCTGCAAACCTATGGCTTTATCCGCTTCTTTGGTAGAATCGAGTGATTGAAAAACTCAGAAATTATAGCACGGCGATGACCACCCTATCCTTGTTCCAGCCTCGCTTCCGGACGCTGCGCGCGTTCGCCTTCTGCCTGTCAATCGGTTTTGCCGGCCCGGCACTGGCCGACAACCTGCCTGACATCCAGCGCTTGATCAAACAGGGACAGCACGCACAGGCCCTGGAAAAGGTCGACCAATATCTGAGCAGCCGCCCCAAGGATGCCCAGGGCCGCTTCCTGAAGGGACTGATCCTCACCGAGCTGAATCGGCCGGCCGACGCGATCGGCGTTTTCACCAAGCTTTCCGAGGACTATCCGGAACTGCCCGAGCCTTACAACAACCTGGCCGTTCTCTACGCCCAGCAGAAGCAATATGACAAGGCACGCACCGCCCTGGAAATGGCGATCCGCACCCATCCCTCCTACGCCATCGCCTACGAGAACCTCGGCGACGTCTATGCCAAGCTGGCCAGTCAAGCCTACGACAAGGCGCTGCAACTCGATGGCGCGAATGCGACCACGCAGAACAAGCTGGCACTGATCCGCGACCTGATCAGCACCTCCGGCAAGGGCAACGTCCGGCCGCCGGTGGTCGCCGCCGCACCGACACCAGCACCCGTCGCGGCGCCCGCTCCCGCGCCGGTCGCCGCTACCAAGCCGGCACCGACTGCGACCGTCGTAGCCACCACCCCGGGCGCTGCCGCAGCCGCGCCCGCGCCGGCCCCGGTTGCCGCAGCCGAAACCAAGCGCCCGGCACCCGCCCCGGCCCCGGCCAAAGCGGCCGGCAGTGACGACGTGGCACAGGCTATTGCCTCCTGGGCTCAAGCCTGGTCGCAAAAGGACATGAAGGCCTACTTCGCCGCTTACGCCAACAGCTTCGAGCCGGGCAAGGGCACCACCCGCAAGGCTTGGGAAGCTGAACGCTCGCAACGGATCGGCGAACGTCCCGGCAAGATTTCGGTTACCTACGAGGAACCGACGATCACTGTAGACGGCAACACCGCCACGGCCCGCTTCCGCCAGCACTACAAGGCGCCAGGCCTCAACAGTTCGAGCTGGAAGACGCTGGTGTTCGTTCGCTCCGGTAGCAAGTGGCTGATCCAGGAAGAAAAAGCTCGTTGATGCGCATACGGAAGTTGTTACTGCCAGGCCTGACCGGCCTGGCAGTTGTCGTTTCTGCAGTGTATTTTTTCCCTCGGGAAAAACACTCTGACCCGGTCAGTCAGGCAGCGGCACAGAATCCTCCCAGATCGCAGATCTGGCCGGAGCACACACCCTCGGCAGCAGCTCCGCCCGCTCAGGAAATCGGCGATGGCAGCCCGGAGGCTCGTCTCGTCGGTATCTTCCACGAGATTGAACAGCGCAACCTGAATCGCGCGCTGGAGCTTACCGAAGCCCTGTTACAGCAACATCCCAACTACCGCTTGGCGCATCTGATCAAGGGGGACCTGCTGCTGGCGCGCACCCGACCGATCGAGAATTTCGGCGCCGCCCAGGGGGCGCCGGCCGAGCGCGTCGCCGACCTGCGCGCCGAGGCGCTCAAGCGGCTGCAAGGCTACCGCGAAAAGCCCGCAGCGAACGCGGTGCCGCGCTACCTGGTGCAAATGCGCCCGGACCAGCGCTACGCGGTGGTCATCGATACCCAGCGCTCCCGCCTCTACCTTTACGAAAACGACCTGCAGAACGGTGGCCGGCCGCGCTTCGTCGCCGACTACTACGTCACCCAGGGCAAGCTCGGTGCCGACAAGCTGGCCGAAGGCGACAAGAAGACGCCAATCGGCGTCTACCACGTGACCGCCGACCTGTCGCGACAAAAACTGCCCGATCTTTACGGCAACGGCGCCTTCCCGATCAATTATCCGAACGAATGGGACCGCCGCCAGGGCCGCGGCGGCAGCGGCATCTGGCTGCATGGCACGCAGTCCGACACTTTCTCCCGCCCCCCGCTCGCCTCCGACGGCTGCGTCGTCCTGACCAACCAGGATCTCGACGCCATCCGCAACAACCTGCAGGTCGGGCTGACGCCGGTCATCATCAGCGACAGCATCGAATGGCTGTCGCTCGACGACTGGGCCAAGGAGCGCGAGGCGCTCAACCAGACCATCGAGTCCTGGCGCGCCGACTGGGAGAGCCGCGACAGCGCCCGCTACCTCAGCCACTATTCGCGCCAGTTCAGCGCCGGCGGACAGAATTTCGCGCAGTTCGCCGAACAGAAGCGCTCGGTCAATGCCGGCAAGGAATGGATCAAGGTCCGCCTCGACAATCTTTCGGTGTTCCGCAATCCGGGCAAGGAAGAATTGATCGTCGTCACCTTCGACCAGGACTACCGCAGCAACAACCTCAACAACCGGATGAAGAAACGCCAGTACTGGGTACGCGAAGGCGGCCAGTGGAAGATCATTTACGAAGGAGCCGCCTGACATGAAGAAACTGACCGGCATCATCGCCGCCCTGCTGCTGTCGACCGCCACCGCCTGGGCTGCCCCGACCCTGGAGATCCAGACCAGCCTCGGCCGCATCGTCGTCGAACTTGACGCCGAGAAGGCGCCGAAGAGCAGCGCCAACTTCCTGCAATACGCCAGGGAAGGTTTCTACAACGGCACCATCTTCCACCGCGTGATCCCCGGCTTCATGATCCAGGGCGGCGGATTCGATGCCAAGATGACGCAGAAGACGACCCGCGCACCGATCGAGAACGAAGCGAAGAACGGCCTCAAGAACCGCCGCGGCACATTGGCCATGGCCCGCACCATGGACCCGCACTCGGCCACCGCGCAGTTCTTCATCAACCACGCCGACAACGCGCCGCTCGACTACCCGAGCCGTGACGGCTGGGGCTATGCCGTCTTCGGCAAGGTTACCGAAGGCATGGACGTGGTCGACCAGATCGCCAGCCAGCCCACCAGCAGCAAGGGTTTTTACCAGGACGTGCCGCGCACGCCGGTAGTCATCCAGAACGTCAAGATTCTCTCCGAAAAATAAGGAAATCCCCATGATCAAGCTCACCACCAACTTTGGCGTCATCAGCCTCGAACTCGACGCCGAGAAGGCGCCGAAGACCGTCGAGAACTTCATCGCCTACGTCGAGTCCGGCCATTACGACAACACCGTCTTCCACCGCGTGATCAAGAACTTCATGATCCAGGGCGGCGGCATGGAGCCGGGCATGAAACAGAAGGACACCCGCGCCCCGATCGAGAACGAAGCCGCCAACGGCCTCAAGAACGTCCGCGGCAGCATCGCCATGGCGCGCACCAGCGACCCGCACTCGGCCACCGCCCAGTTCTTCATCAATACCGTCGATAACGACTTCCTCGACTTCAAGGCGCCGGCTGGCCAGGGCTGGGGCTACTGCGTGTTCGGCCAGGTCGTCGAAGGCATGGACGTGGTCGACAAAATCCGCGCCGTGCGCACCGGCAACAAAGGCTTCCACCAGGACGTGCCGGTCGACGACGTGATCATCGAAAAAGCGGAAGTGGTTTGATCCTCTTCGTCGCCGACCTCCACCTGTCGCCCCGCACGCCCGGGGCGACCGCGCTGTTTCTCGATTTCCTCGCCGGGCGCGCCCGCCAGGCCAGCGAACTCTACATCCTTGGCGACCTTTTCGAGACCTGGATCGGTGACGACGACATCGCCTCGCCCGATCACGCCGAAATCGTCGCCGCGCTGCGTGCCGCCGGCGATGCCGGCGTCGCCATCAGCGTCATGCACGGCAACCGCGACTTCCTGCTCGGCGAATCCTTCGCCGCCACCGCCGGTGTCCGGCTGATCAACGAACCCCATATCCTGTCCACCGCCGAGTGGCAGTTCGTGCTCGCCCACGGCGACGCGCTCTGCCTCGACGATGCCGAGTACATGCGCTTCCGTGCCGAGGTCCGCACGCCAGCCTGGCAGACGGCCTTCCTTGCCCGGCCGCTCGCCGAGCGGCGAGCCATTGCCGACGCCATGCGCGCCGCCAGCGAATCCAGCCAGCGCGCCCGCGACACCATCTATACCGACCTCCAGCCGGCCGCCACCGAGGATTTCCTGCGCGCCAACGGCTACGCCACCTTCATCCACGGCCACACCCACCAGCCGGCCACGCACGAGCACATCGTCGACGGCATCCACGTCGAGCGCTGGGTACTCGCCGACTGGCACGAGGAGCGCGGCGAATGCCTGGTCTGGGACGGCGTAACCCTGCACCGCGAAGCCCTGCTCCCGGCCGCCCGATGACGCCGACCAGCGCCCTCGACATCCTGCGCGATGTCTTCGGCTACCCCGCCTTCCGCGGCGAACAGGCGGAGATCATCGCCCACGTCGCCGGCGGCGGCGACGCCCTGGTGCTGATGCCGACCGGCGGCGGCAAGAGCCTCTGCTACCAGATTCCGGCGCTGCTGCGCCCGGGTTGTGCGATCGTCGTCTCGCCGCTGATCGCGTTGATGCAGGACCAGGTCGACGCGCTGACCCAGCTTGGCGTGCGCGCCGCCGTGCTCAATTCGACGCTCGACCGGCGCGCCGCGCAGGCGGTCGAACAGGCGATCTTCGCCGGCCAGCTCGACCTCGTCTACATCGCCCCCGAACGGCTGATGCTCGACCGCACGCTGGCCATGTTCGACGCGCTGTACGAGGCCGGCAAGCTCGCCCTGTTCGCCATCGACGAGGCGCACTGCGTGTCGCAATGGGGGCACGATTTCCGCCCGGAATACCTGCAGTTGTCGGCGCTGCACGAACGCTACCCGCGGGTGCCGCGCATTGCCCTGACCGCCACCGCCGACCGGGCGACGCAGAACGAGATGCTGCAGCGCCTGGGCCTAGTCGAAGCGCGCGTCTTCCTGTCCAGTTTCGACCGCCCGAACATCCGCTACACCGTCGTCGAAAAGGACAACGCCCGCCAGCAGCTGCTCGGCTTCCTTGGCGGGCGCAAAGGTCAGGCCGGCATCGTCTATTGCCTGTCGCGCAAGAAGGTCGAGGAAACCGCCGCCTGGCTGTCGACTCAAGGCTACCCGGCGCTGCCCTACCACGCCGGCCTGCCGGCCGACGAGCGTGCCGCCAACCAGCGCCGCTTCCTGCGCGAGGACGGCTTGGTCATGTGCGCGACGATCGCCTTCGGCATGGGCATCGACAAGCCCGACGTGCGCTTCGTCGCCCACCTGGATCTGCCGAAGAGCATCGAGGCCTACTACCAGGAGACCGGCCGCGCCGGCCGCGACGGCGAACCGTCGGAGGCCTGGATGGCCTACGGCATGCAGGATGTTGCCCTGCAGCATGCGCGCATCGCCGAATCGGGCGCCGGCGAAGGCCAGAAAATCCTCGAATCGCAACGCCTGACCGCCCTGCTCGCCTATTGCGAGGCGCCGCGCTGCCGGCGCCAGGTACTGCTCAACTATTTCGGCGAGGAGCGCCAGCCCTGCGGCAACTGCGACGTCTGCGCCGAACCGCCGGAACTGTGGGACGGCACGCAGGCGGCGCAGAAGGCGCTATCGGCGATCTACCGCACCGGCATGCGCTTCGGCGTCAGCCACCTGATCGACGTGCTGCGCGGCAAGGCCAGCGACAAGATGCGCCAGTGGGGCCACGACCGCCTACCCACCTTCGGCGTCGGCGGCGAACTCGACGAGCGCGAATGGAAGAGCGTCTTTCGCCAGCTCGCCGCCGCCGGCCTGGTCCATGTCGACATGACCGAGCACGGCGCGCTGCAACTGACTGAAGCGGCGCGCGAAGTGCTCAAGGGGCAACGCGCCGTGCAACTGCGCCGGCCTACCAAGAAACGCAGCGCACCGAGCAAGGCCAGCCGCGCCCCGCTGGTCGACCTGGCGCCGGCCGACGCCGCGCTGTTCCAGCGCCTGCGCCAGTGGCGTGCCGACACCGCACGCGAACAGGGGGTGCCGGCCTACGTCATCCTGCACGACAAGACCCTGCGCGAACTCGCCGAATGCCGGCCGGTCAGCCACGGCCTGCTCGCTGGCATCACCGGCATGGGCAGCGCCAAGATCGAGCACTATGGTGAAGAATTACTGCAACTGATCCGCGAGGAGGCCTGCCATGAAGCATCCTGACCGCCTGACCAGCTTCCTCGGCGGCATTGTCGTCGTCGCCCTGATCGTTTCCGGCATCGCCCCTTATGACCGCGCCACCTGGCTGATGGAAGTGGCGCCGGTGCTGCTCGCCCTGCCGCTGCTTTGGCTGACCCGGCGCAGCTTTCCGCTGACCGCGCTGCTCTACGTGCTGATCGCCATCCACGCGCTGGTCCTGATCGGCGGCGGCGCCTACACCTACGCCCGGGTACCGCTCGGTTTCTGGCTGCAGGAACTGCTCGGCACGACGCGCAATCCCTACGACAAGATCGGCCATTTGCTGCAGGGCTTCGTGCCGGCGCTGGTCGCCCGTGAAATCCTGCTGCGCGGCGATTGGGTGCGCGGCACCAGGATGACTGCCTTCCTCTGCGTCTGCATCGCGCTGGCGATCAGCGCCAGCTACGAACTGATCGAATGGGCGGCGGCGCTGGCCATGGGCCAAGGCGCCGACGAATTCCTGGGCACCCAGGGCGATCCCTGGGATACCCAGTCCGACATGTTCATGGCGCTGCTCGGCGCGATCGCCGCGATGCTCCTGTTTTCCGGCTGGCACGACCGCCAGCTGCACCGCCTGCGGCGCGGCTGAGCGGCAGCCTCAGAGGCAGAGCGCGTCGGGATCGGCGCGCATCAGGCGCTTGTTCATCTTGCCGACGCTGGTCTTGACCAAGGTCTTGACGAAGCGCACCTGCAACAGGACGCCGTAACGCGACACCCCTTCGGCCTCGATCGCCCGCGCGGCAAAATTGCGCAGTGCATGCTCGCTGACCTGGCCCACCGCTTCCGGCTTGAGCAGGACCAAGGCCAGCGGCCGCTCACCCCATTTGTCGTCGGGCACGCCGATCACCGCCACCTCGTGCACCGCTTCGTGGCGCGCGATGATGTCTTCCAGTTGCAGCGACGAGGTCCATTCGCCGCCGGTCTTGATCACGTCCTTGATGCGGTCGGTGACCTTGAGATAGCCGGCCGGATCGATGTTGCCGATGTCGGCGGTATGCAGGTAACCGCCCGCCCACAACTCCTCGGAGGCCTCCGGCGCGTGCAGGTAGCCCTGGGTCAGCCAGGGCGAACGGACGACGACCTCACCGGTCGCCTTGCCGTCGTGCGCCACCTCGCGCATCTGCGCATCGACGACGCGCAGATCGACCAGCGGCAACGGCCGCCCGGTCTTGGCCCGGATCACCGCTTGCTGCTCGGGCGATTTCTCCAGGTCGGCTGTGGATAGATGCGCCAGCGACAGCACCGGGCAGGTTTCCGACATGCCATAGCCGGTAAACAGATCGATCCCGCGGCGCAAGGCGGCGGCGGCCATCGATTCCGGCATCGCCGCGCCGCCGATGACCAGCTTCCAGCCGCTGAAATCAGTCGTCGCCGCGTGCGGATGGCTGAACACCATGTGCAGGATGGTCGGCACGCAATGCGAAAAGCTGACGCCCTCCTCGGCCACCAGTCGGCAAATGAGGTCGGGCTGATAGCGGCCGGGATAGACCTGCTTGAGGCCGAGCATCGTCGCCAGGTAGGGGAAGCCCCAGGCATGGACGTGGAACATCGGCGTCAGCGGCATGTACACGTCTTCCCGATGCAGGCGCCCCTGCCCGACCGCGTTGCCGGTGCCGCTGGCAATGCCCAGCGTGTGCAGGACCAGTTGCCGGTGACTGAAATAGACCCCCTTCGGGTTGCCCGTCGTGCCGGTGGTGTAGAAGGTCGTCGCCTGCGCGTTCTCGTCGAAATCGGGAAAGTCGTAATCCGGAGCCGCTGCCGCCAGCAGGGCTTCGTACTCGCCGGCAGCGATTACCGGTGCCGCCGGCATGCTTGCTTCGTCGCTGACCAGGATGAAAGCCCGCACGGTTTCCAGACGCCCGGCAATTTCGGCGAGGATAGGGAAAAACTCGCTGTTGACCATCACCACGTCGGCGCGCGCGTGGTTCAGCGTGTACAGGATCTGCTCCGGGCTGAGGCGGACGTTCACCGTCTGCAGCACGGCGCCCATCATCGGCACCGCGAAGAAGCTTTCCAGGTAGCGGTGGCTGTCCCAATCCATCATCGCCACCGTATGGCCAGCTTCGACGCCAAGCGAGGAAAGCACGTTGGCCAGGCGGCCGATCCGCTCGCGTAATTCGCGGTAGGTGTAACGGAGCCGGCCCTGGTAGGTGATTTCCTGGTCCGGCACCGTCGCCAGCGGTGTCAGCAGCAACTGCTTGATCAGCAGCGGATATTGATAGGCCGACGGCGTCGACCCGACGATTTTTACCGGCATCTGGTGCTCTCCCTGAACTGTTTTTTCTTTACGGCTGGATTTCAGGAATTTTACGCCGGGCCGGGCATCCTGGGATCAGCGATGCCGGCTGCCGCTGCGATGTTGTTGCGGCCCGCCGGGCTTTTTCGCGGCTTTCGCCGGTGCCCGGGCCGGTTGCGGCTGGCGGCCGCCGCGCGGCGGCTGCGGCGGCCGCGGCACGGCATGCGCCGCCTGCTCGAAACCTTCGATGACGACGCGCTCGAGATTGCGCTTGATCAGCTTCTCGATGTCCTTCAGTTGCGGCCGCTCGTCGTGGCAGACCAGCGAGATCGCCTCGCCTTCCATGCCGGCGCGGCCGGTACGGCCGATGCGGTGCACGTAGTCTTCGGGGACGTTGGGCAGTTCGTAATTGATCACATAGGGCAAGGCGTCGATGTCGATGCCGCGCGCCGCGATGTCGGTCGCCACCAGCGCCGCCAGCTTGCCGTCCTTGAACTCGGAAAGCACGCGCGTGCGCGCCCCCTGCGACTTGTCGCCGTGGATCGCCGCCGCCTTGATGCCGGCCTTGTCGAGCGCCCGCGCCAGCGCGTCGGCGCCGTGCTTGGTGCGGGCGAAGATCAGCACCTGATGCAGGCTACGCGTCTCGAACAAATGCTTGAGCAGGTCCTTCTTCTGCTCACGGTTGCATTCGATGACCTTCTGCACCACGGTCTCCGCTGCCGTGTTGCGCGGCGCGACATCGACCGACACCGGCTGATGCAGCAGGCCGCTCGCCAGTTCGCGGATTTCCGGCGAGAAGGTGGCGGAGAACATCAGGTTTTGGCGCTGCTTGGGCAGCAGCGCGATGATCTTGCGGATGTCGCGGATGAAGCCCATGTCGAGCATGCGGTCAGCTTCGTCGAGGACGAAGATTTCGATATGACCGAGATCGACGGTCTTCTGCTGGACGTGGTCGAGCAGCCGGCCCGGCGTCGCCACCAGGATGTCGACGCCGCGGCGCAGGTTGGCAATCTGTGGGTTGATGCCGACACCGCCGAAGACCGCCAGCGAGTTGATCGGCAGGTGCTTGCCGTAGGTGCGCACGCTTTCCTCGACCTGGATCGCCAGTTCGCGGGTCGGCGTCAGGACCAGCACGCGCGGCGTGCGGGCAACGCGGCTGAGGCGGTCGTTGGCGCCGGCTGAGAGGCGCTGCAGGATGGGTAGCGTGAAGCCGGCGGTCTTGCCGGTGCCGGTCTGCGCCGTGGCCATCAGGTCGTGGCCAGCGAGCACGGCGGGAATCGCCTGCTGCTGGATCGGCGTCGGGGTGTCGTAGCCTTGTTCGGCAACGGCGCGTTGAATGTCGGCGGAAAGGCCGAGTTCGGAAAACTGCATGGGGAAAACTCCGGAAAATTGCCTTCGGGCACCGGCGGCACCCAGGCTGAAGGTCAGTGCAGACCTTCGATGTAATAGTCGACGCGGCCACGCGGCGCCAGGTATTCGACGACCTCGACCGGCAATTTGGCCGGGTTGAGGACGCTATCGATCTTCACGTCGGCCTCGCGCAGGTCGACCAGCAAGGCCTCGCTGCGCGGCACCCCGGGGTCGTGCAGCATGACCAGCGGATGCAGCAGGTCGCTGCTGTTGGTCTCGACGACCAGGCCGACGCTGCCGTCGTTGAGGGCAACGAAGCAGCCGGGCGGATAGACGCCGACCGACTTGACGAAAAGCTGTAGCAGCTCGGGATCGTAATGCGAGCCTTCGCGCTTGAACATGTGCGCCACCGCCTCGCCGGGGGTGCGCGCGGTGCTCAGGTCGAACGGGTTGCACAGGTTGTCGTAACGGTTGGCGATGGCGACGATCCGCGCCAACCGCGGAATGCGGCCAGCCTGCAGGCGATTGGGAAAGCCGCTGCCGTCCCAGCGTTCGTGGTGACAGGCGATGGCGTTGCGCACGCCGACCGGTAGTTCGGGAATCACCGAGACATGCTTGATGCCGTAGCCGACATGCGCCTGGTAGAACTGTTCCTCGGCATGCGTGCGCTGACTGTTGCGCAGCACGCGGGCCGGTACCTCAAGCTTGCCGATGTCGTGGAACATGGCGCCCAGGCCGAGCCAGCGCATTTCCTCCTCTTCCAGCCCAAGCGCCCGGCCGAGCAGCAAGGCCAGCACGGCGACGTTCATCGCATGCTGGGCCATGCCCGGTTCCTTGACCTTCATGTTGACCAGGTGAATGGCCACGCTCTGGCTGCCGATCAGGCTGCCGACCATGCGGCCGACGGTGTTCTTGGCCTTGCCGTAGGATTCGACCGGGCGGCTGCCAAGGTCGCGCAGGATGTCGTGGACGCCGTTGGCCTCCTGCTCGTACAAGCGCTCGCAGCGGGCCAGCCCTTCGCGCTGGGCGCGCACGCGCTCGGTGCGTTCGCGCTTGTCGTGGATCATCGACGCCATCACCGCCGCCGAGAAATCCTCTTCCGGCGGCAAGGCCTTCTGTTCCGGCAGTGGCTGCGCCGTGCTGCGCGCCGGGTCCCATTCGATTTCCTTGAGCCCCAGGCTGCGCAGGACCTTGATCTGGTCGTGGCTGGTCAGGCGAAAGCGGTTGAGCAGAAACGGGTGGTCGAGCCAGCCCAGCCCGGTGATCGAGATGAAGACGCCTGGCTGCAGCCGATCGACCGGGACCGTGTGTTTCATGCGCCGATCAGGGAGAGGCCGCGCTCGAGGTCGGCCTGCAGGTCGGCCTGCGCTTCCAGGCCGACGGCGATGCGTAACAGGCCTTCGCCGATCCCCGCCGCCGCCCGCGCTTCCGGGGAAATCCGGCCGTGCGTGGTGGACGCCGGGTGAGTGATTGTCGTCTTGACGTCACCGAGGTTGGCGGTGATCGACAACAGGCGGCAGTGGTCGACGACGCCCCAGGCTTCCGGACGACCGCCGCGCACTTCGAAGGAAACGATGGCGCCGCCCGACTTCTGCTGTGTTCGCGCCAGCGCGTGCTGCGGATGCGAAGCGAGGCCCGGGTAATAAACGCGCGCCACCTTGGGATGCGCTTCCAGCCAGGCGGCCAGCCTGGCGGCGTTGGCGGATTGCGCCTCGACGCGCAACTGCAGCGTCTCCAGCCCCTTGAGCAGGACCCAGGCGTTGAATGCCGACAGGGTCGGCCCGGCGGTGCGCAGGTACTTGAAGACTTCCTCGGTCAGTTTCTTCGCACCGCAGACGGCGCCGCCGAGCACCCGGCCCTGGCCGTCGATGTACTTGGTCGCCGAATGGACGACCAGATCGGCGCCCAGTGCCAGCGGCTTTTGCAGGATAGGCGTGCAGAAGCAGTTGTCGACCGCGACCAGGATGCCACGCTCGTGGGCAATTGCCGCCAGCGCCCGGACATCGGCGATTTCGGTGAGCGGGTTGGACGGCGTTTCGAGGAAGAACAACTTGGTTTCCGGGCGGATCGCCGCCGCCCAGGCCGCAGGGTCGGTGGCCGGCACGAAGCTGGTGGTGATGCCGGTACGCGCCAGGATGTTCGAGAACAACTGGACGGTGGCGCCGAACAGGCTGTTCGAGGCGACGATATGGTCGCCCTGCTTGAGGTGAGCCAGGACCAGCGCCATGATCGCCGACATGCCGCTCGCCGTGGCGACGCAATCCTCAGCGCCTTCCAGCGCGGCCAGGCGCTCTTCGAACATGGTCACCGTCGGGTTGGAGAAACGGGCATAGACGTTGCCCTCCTCTTCGCCGGAAAAGCGGCGGGCTGCCTGCGCTGCGCTCTCGAAAACAAAGCTGGAGGTCAGGTAGAGCGCCTCGGCATGTTCGCCGAACTGGCTGCGTTGCTGCCCGGCACGAATGGCCAGGGTTTCCGGCTGGTAATGCGTGGGCTCGCTCATGCTCAGTCCTGCCCCTCGGCCAGTCCCAGCACCAGTTGCTGCGACGCCTTGCCGTCGCCGTCCTCGTCGTTCTTGCCGGCCTTGCCGCCACGCTTGCCTTCGACCGCGTCGAGGTAATACTCGTCGATGTCGCCGGTCACGTAGCAACCGTCGAAGCAGGAAGCGTCGAACACCGTCAGGTCCGGGCGCAACCTGGTCACCGACTGCTTGAGCGCGTCGATGTCCTGGTAAACCAAGGCGTCGGCGCCGATCTCGGCGGCGATCTGGGCGTCGGTACGGCCGGTGGCGATCAGCTCGGAACGGGTCGGCATGTCGATGCCGTAGACGTTCGGATAACGCACCGGGGGCGCCGCCGAAGCGAAGTAGACCTTGGTCGCGCCAGCGGCGCGGGCCATCTCGACGATCTCGCGGCTGGTCGTGCCACGGACGATCGAATCATCCACCAGCAGCACCCGCTTGCCCTTGAACTCCTGGCCACAGGTATTGAGCTTCTGGCGCACCGATTTCCGCCGCATCGCCTGGCCGGGCATGATGAAAGTACGGCCGACGTAGCGGTTCTTGACGAAACCTTCGCGGAACGGGATGCCCAACGCCTGCGCCAGTTGCATCGCCGACGGCCGGCTGGAGTCGGGAATCGGGATGACGACGTCGATCTCGTCGACCGGGATCACCTTCCTGACCTTCTCGGCCAGCAGTTCGCCCATCGCCAGCCGCGCCTCGTAGACGGAAACGCCATCGATCACGGTATCCGGCCGGGCGAGATAAACGTATTCGAAGATGCACGGCGCGTACATCGGCTGCTGCGCGCACTGACGGCTGTGCAGATTGCGTTCGAGGTCGATGAACACCGCCTCGCCCGGCTCGATGTCGCGCACCATCTGAAAACCAAGCGTATCGAGCGCGACCGACTCCGAGGAAATCAGGTATTCCGTCCCTTCGGCGGTCTCGTTCTGGCCATAGACGAGCGGCCGGATGCCGTGCGGGTCGCGGAAGGCAAGCAGGCCGTAGCCGGCGATCAGGGCGACCACGGCGTAAGCGCCGCGGCAGCGGCGATGGACGCCGGCCACCGCCTGGAAGATGCTGTCGACGTCGAGTTCGTAGCCATGCGCCGCCGACTGCAACTCATGGGCGAGCACGTTGAGCAGGACTTCCGAATCGGAGTTGGTGTTGATGTGCCGGCGATCGAGGCGGAACATCTCGTCCTTCAGTTGCTCGGCATTGGTCAGGTTGCCGTTGTGACCGAGGACGATGCCGAACGGCGAATTGACGTAGAAGGGCTGCGCTTCAGCGAAGTTGTAGGCCGAGCCGGCGGTCGGGTAGCGGACGTGGCCGATGCCCCAGTTGCCCGGTAGGGCGCGCATGTTGCGGGTGCGGAAGACGTCGCGCACCAGCCCCGGCCCCTTGTGCAGATGGAAGGTATTGCCCTCGGCCGTGGCAATGCCGGCAGCGTCCTGGCCGCGGTGCTGAAGCACCATCAGTCCATCGTAAAGCAACTGGTTGACCGGCGTGGTTGCCATGACACCGAGAATCCCGCACATAGTTTGTTTCCTGATTAACTGAATCGAATACGTTTTGCCAGATCGAGCGGCAGCATCGGCTTGACCGCGAGAACGGCTGTTTCCAGCGGCGGCGCAAGGGTCGCCTCGCGCCACCAGGGTTGACTGGGGGCGCCGGTCATGCCGCCGAGCGCTACCAGAAGCATGATGATCAAGAGTCCGCGCGCCAGCCCGAAGAACATGCCGAGCAGGCGGTCGGAGACGGTCAGGCCGAGCGCCTTGATCGCCTTCTGCAGCAGCAGGCGGACGATGGCCATGACGATCAGGACGCCGACGAAGATCAGCACGCAGCCGATCAGGGTACGGATCGTCGCATCGGCAAGATCGAGCGGCAGCAGCGCGCCGAGATCGGCGCCGAAGCTGAAGGCGGCAAAGATGCCGAGCCCCCAGGCGAGCAGCGCGATGACTTCGCTGATCATGCCGCGCCACAGACCGAAGACGAGCGACAGCCCGACGACGGTCAGCGCGATGTAGTCGAACATCGTCATGGCTTGGGCGCCACCACTCCGGAAACGCCGATCTTCTGCATCTTTGCCAGCGCCTTGTCGGCGGCCTCACGATTCGGGAAAGGCCCGGCGCGGACGCGAATCTTCTTGCCCTGCGGCGAATCCAGTGGCTCGGTGTAGGTCTTGATGCCGAGTTCGCCGAGCTTCTTGCGCAGGTTGACGACGTTGGCCTCGTTGGTGAAAGCGCCGATCAGGATCAGGTGCGCGCCCCCGGCGGCCGATGCACTGGCGTTCACCGGCTTGCCGGCGAGGATCGCCGCCGCCCGCTTGGCTTCGTCGTCGGCGGCCGCCTTGGCGGGTTCGGGTTTCTTCTCGGGCTGCGGTTTGGCCGCCGGCTCGGGTTTTTTCTCCGGCGTCGGCTTGGTCGGTTTTTCCGACGGTTTCTCGGTACTCTTCGTCGCTTTGTTATCGGCCGGCTTGGCGGTTGCCGGCTTGTCCGCCGGTGGCGCGTCGGGCAGCTTCTTCGGCTTGCCGTCGGCTCCGAGCACGGGTTGTGTGCGCACCGTTTCGACCACGCGCGCAGCGGGTGCCACATCAAGTGGCTTGGCTTCGACGGCGGACGCCGGTACAGGATCGGCGGTACGCGCTGGCGGCGTCACTGCGGCCTCGGCAGGCTGGGACTGGGTGGCGGGCGCCGGCTCGCTTTCCTGCGGCACCGCGACCATCGCCGGATTGAACGGTTTTTCGTCCTGTCCCGGAATGCGGATCTCGACATCCTGCAGCGGCGGGCGCGGATCGTGGTCCATCAGCATCGGCAACACCAAGGCAACCACGGAGACGAAAAAAACCGCGCCGACCAGGCGGCGACGGGCGCGTTTCTTGAGTTGCAACTGAGCGTCGTTGTCTTCCATCAATCAGGCCTTCCTGTTTAGCGCTGCAAGCGCGCCGGCCACGGTATAGAACGATCCGAAGGCGAGGATTCTATCACTTTCACCGGCTGCCTCCCGGGCCGCCTTCAGCGCGGCGGCCGGTGTCTCGTGACCGACGATGGTGCCGCCGAGTTCCCCGGCGCGAACAATTTCCGCCAGCGTCGCCGCACTGGTGCCGCGCGGTCCGCCCAATGTCGCCAGGTGCCAGACGTCGATCCGCCCCTTGAGCGGCGCCAGCGTACCAGCGATATCCTTGTCGGCAAGCATGCCGACGACGGCATAGGTACGGTCGAAAAAACCCATGCTGGAAATGTTGTCGGCCAGCACGCGGATTGCCTGCGGGTTGTGGCCAACGTCGAGGACGATCGCCGGTTTTCCCGGGATGACCTGGAAACGCCCGGCCAGTTCGGTTTCGATCAGCCCCGGGCGGATCGCCTGCATGGTCACCGGCAGCCGGTCGCCGAGCGCTTCCAGCGCCGCCAGCGCGACACTCGCATTGAGCAACTGGGTCGGCCCGCGCAGGCCGGGATGGGCCAGCGTGCGCTTGACCAGACCGCCAGCACTGCGGCACCACCAGCGCCATTGCAGGCGGTTCTCGCTGGCCTCGGCAGGCGGCCGTTCGAAACCGAAGTCGCGGCCGAGCAAGCGCAGGTCGGCACCGATCGCCGCCGCGTGGTCGAGCAGGGACTGTGGCGGCTGCGGATCGGCGCACAGCGCCGGCTTGCCGGGACGGAAGATGCCGGCCTTCTCGAAGCCGATGCTCTCGCGGTCCGGGCCCAGCCAGTCGGTGTGATCAAGGGCGACGCCGGTGACGATGGCGACGTCAGGTTCGTAGATATTCACCGCGTCGAGCCGACCGCCCAGACCGACCTCGAGGATCGCCGCCTCGACACCGGCGGCGGCGAAGACTTCCCAGGCGGCGAGGGTACCGAACTCGAAATAGGTCAGCGCGACGCCGCTTGCCAGGCGCGCCGCCTCGACCCGGGCAAAGGCGGCGCAGAGTGCGGCATCGTCGACCGGTTGGCCGTTGAGGCGGACACGCTCGTTGTAGGCGAGCAGGTGCGGCGAGGTGTAGCAGCCGACCCGGTAGCCGGCGCGATCGATGATGTTGGCCAGGTAGGCGCAGGTCGACCCCTTGCCGTTGGTGCCGCCGACGATGATCACCGGGCAATGCTGGGTCTGCGCCAGGGCGGCCTTGACCCGGCGCACGCGCTCAAGGCCAAGCTCGATGCCGGCCTGGCCTTTCGGATGCAGCCCTTCGAGGTGAGCCAGCCAGTCGGCGAGCGTCTTCAAGCCGCGGCCGGCTGCTTGAGCAGCAGCGACAGGGTGGCGGCGACCTTGTCGCGCAGTTCGCGACGGTCGACGATGAGATCGATGGCGCCCTTGTCGAGCAGGAACTCGGCGCGCTGGAAGCCTTCCGGCAGTTTCTCGCGCACTGTCTGTTCGATGACGCGCGGCCCGGCGAAGCCGATCAGCGCATTGGGTTCGGCGATGACCACGTCGCCGACGAAGGCGAAGGACGCCGAAACGCCGCCCATGGTCGGATCGGTCAGGATCGAGATGAAGGGCTGGCCGATCTGCGACAGCCGGGTCAGCGCCGCCGTCGTCTTGGCCATCTGCATCAGCGAAAACAGGCCTTCCTGCATGCGCGCGCCGCCGGAAGCCGCGACGCAGATGAACGGGGCCTTCTGTTCGATCGCCGCATTGACGCCGCGCACGAAACGCTCGCCGAGTACCGACCCCATCGAGCCACCCATGAAGTCGAACTCGAAGGCAGCAGCAACCACCGGCAGGTTCTTGATCGCCCCCTGCATGACCACCAGCGAGTCACTCTCGCCGGTGTCGCGGTTGGCTTCCATCAGGCGGTCGGGATATTTCTTGGAGTCCTTGAACTTCAGCGTATCGACCGGCAGCACCTCGGCGCCGATCTCGAAACGGCCTTCCGGATCGAGCAGCAGGTCGAGGCGCTGGCGAGCGTTGATGCGGTTGTGATGGCCGCACTTCGGACAGACGTTGAGGTTCTTTTCCAGATCGGTCGCGTAGAGCACCGATTCGCAGGCCGGGCACTTGCTCCACAGGCCTTCCGGCAGGTTGGAGCGGCGCTGCCCCTGCTCGCGCTTGATCTTCGGGGGAAGAAGTTTATCCAGCCAGCTCATGCTTTCACCTCATCAACACCGCGGCGAATGTCTGACACAAGGGCCTTGACCCTGGCGCAGGCGGTTTGCGCGGTCGATTGCTCGATTTCTTCGATAATCCGGCTGCCGACGACGACGGCATCGGCAAAAGCGGCGATGCGCGCGGCGGTCGCCGCGTCGCGGATACCGAAGCCGACACCGACCGGCAGACCGGTCTGTTCGCGGATCAGCGGCAGCTTCTGCGCCACCGCGTCCACATTCAGTGCGCCCGAGCCGGTGACCCCGGCCAGCGACACGTAATAGACATAACCGCTGGCGATCTTGGCCGTGTGGGCGATGCGCTCGGCGCTGGAGGTCGGCGCAATCAGGAAGATCGGATCCATGCCGTTCGCCTTCATCGCAGCGCCGAAACGCTCGGCTTCCTCGGGCGGGTAATCGACCACCAGCACGCCGTCGACGCCAGCCGCAGAGGCGGCCGCAGCGAACTTGTCCAGGCCCATGGCCTCGATCGGATTGGCGTAGCCCATCAGCACCACCGGCGTCGTCGCATCGGTCTTGCGGAACTCGGCGACCAGTTCGAGGACGATGCGCAGCTTCATGCCCCTGGCCAGCGCGCGCTCGGAGGCACGCTGGATGGTCGGTCCGTCGGCCATCGGATCGGAGAAGGGGACGCCCAGCTCGATGATGTCGGCGCCAGCCTCGACCAGCGCCTGCATCAGCGGCACGGTCAGCGCCGCGTCGGGGTCGCCAGCGGTGATGAAGGGAATCAGCGCCTTGCGGCCCTCGCCTTGCAGGCGTGCGAAAGTTTGTTGGATGCGCGACATCAGAATACGATCCCCGACTTCTCGGCCACGGTGTGCATGTCCTTGTCACCCCGGCCGGAGAGGTTGACCAGCAATATCTTGTCTTTCGCCAGGGTCGGCGCCAGCTTCATCGCGTAGGCGATGGCGTGGCTCGACTCCAGCGCCGGGATGATGCCTTCCAGACGGCACAGATCGTGAAAGGCCTTGAGCGCCTCGTCGTCCTTGATCGGCTGGTATTCGGCGCGGCCGATGTCCTTCAGCCAGGCGTGTTCCGGGCCGACGCCGGGATAGTCGAGGCCGGCGGAGACCGAGTGCGTCTCGATGATCTGACCGTCCTCGTCCTGCAGCAGGTAGGTGCGGTTGCCGTGCAGCACGCCGGGCACGCCGGCGGTCAGCGAGGCGGCATGCAGGCCGGTCTCGATGCCGGAACCGGCGGCTTCGACACCGATCAGGCGCACGTCCGGCACGTCGATGTAGGGGTAGAAGATGCCCATCGCGTTGGAGCCGCCGCCGACCGCGGCGATCACCGCATCCGGCTGGCGCCCGGCCATTTCCGGCATCTGTTCGAGGCATTCCTCGCCGATGATCTTCTGGAAGTCGCGT
This sequence comes from uncultured Dechloromonas sp., assembly GCA_964523045.1. GTDB lineage: Bacteria > Pseudomonadota > Gammaproteobacteria > Burkholderiales > Rhodocyclaceae > Azonexus. The sequence goes on from CAZFXO010000011.1 coordinate 39,362, forward strand.
ACCAGCATCGGGTAGGGATGCGGGCCGGCGACCGTGCCGATGATGTAGAAGGTGTTGTGGATGTTGGTGACCCAGTCGCGCATCGCTTCGTTGAGCGCGTCCTTCAGCGTCTTCGAGCCGGACTCGACCGGCACCACGGTGGCACCCAAGAGCTTCATGCGATAAACGTTGGCCGCCTGGCGACGCACGTCCTCGCTGCCCATGTACACCACGCATTCGAAGCCGTAGCGGGCGGCGACCGTCGCCGTCGCCACGCCGTGCTGGCCGGCGCCGGTTTCGGCGATGACGCGCGGCTTGCCCATGCGCTTGGCGAGCAGGGCCTGGCCGATGCAGTTGTTCACCTTGTGCGCGCCGGTGTGGTTGAGGTCCTCGCGCTTGAGGTAGATCTGGGCGCCACCGCAAATCTCGGAGAGACGCTTGGCGTGGTAGATCGGCGACGGGCGGCCGACGAAATGCTTGAGTTCGTAGTCGTATTCGGCGCGGAAGGCCGGATCGGCCTGGGCGGCGGCGTAGGCCGCCTTCAGCTCGTCGAGCGCGCCGAACAGGGTTTCAGCGACGAAGACACCGCCGTAGGGGCCGAAATGGCCGCTGGCGTCGGGAAAATTGTAATGCGATTGGGACATGGCGAAACTCCTGGAAAATGGGTGAACGGTAAAAGGCGAGCCATCCCGCTTCAGGGATGGTTCGCCTGATGACGCCGCCAACAGTTCCGGGTGATGCCACCCGCCGATTTCCGCATTTTCCTTCCTAAACTCCACCGATCGCCGCATCGGCCGCCCGCACGGCGGCCACGAACGCGGCGATCTTGTCGTGATCCTTGATACCCTTGCCCGCTTCGACGCCCGACGAAACATCGACCGCCTCCGGCCGCACCCGGCGGATCGCATCGCCGACGTTACCGGCATGCAGCCCGCCAGACAGCACCAGATACCCCGGCAAGGCCGGCGGAATCAGCATCCAGTCGAAAACGTGACCGCCGCCGCCGTAGCCCTCGACAAAGGCATCGAGCAACAAGCCACGGGCGTCGGCATGCGCGCGGGCGAATTCTACCAGATCGAGCCCCGGCCTCACGCGCGCCGCGCGCAGCCAGGGTCTGGCGAAGCTGCGGCAATATTCGGGCGTCTCGTCGCCGTGAAATTGCAGCAAGCTGAGCGGCACTGTGGCGCAGGTTGCCGCAACATCTTCCGCCGTGGAATTGACGAAGAGGCCGACGACATCGACGAAGGGCGGCACCCGGCGCGCCAGTTCGGCGGCGCGAGCCGGTGTCACGTAACGCGGGCTGGGTGGGTAGAAAACAAAGCCGATGGCGTCGGCGCCGGCGGCAACGGCGGCGTCCAAGTCGGCTTCACGGGTCAGACCGCAGATCTTGATGCGCGTTTTCATGTCAGCAATCCATCGAGAAAATCGTCCGTCGGCTCGGGCAGGCCCCAGTGCGGCTCATAGACCGGCCCGCGAAAGTACAGGCCATCGGGCGAAAAAGTCGGCGCCGCCAGCTTGCGGTCGCGCATCTGCAGCAGTTCGTCGATCCAGCCAGGTGGCTGGGCGCCCTTGCCGATGTGGACCAGGCTGCCGACCAGGTTGCGCACCATGTGGTGCAGGAAGGCGCTGGCCGCGAAATCGAAGACGAACATCGCCCCGCATTGTCGCACGCTGGCCTGCGTCATGAGTTTGACCGGCGATTTGGCCTGACACTGGGCGGCGCGGAAGGCGGAAAAATCGTGCTCGCCGGGCAAGCGGGCGCAGGCATCCTGCATGGCAAGGAGATCGAGCGGCAAATGGAACCAGCCGACACGCCCCTGCCACAACCCTGGCCGCTGGGGCCGATTGAGCAGCAGGTAACGGTAGCGGCGGCCGTGGGCGCTGAAACGGGCGTGAAATTCATCGCTCACCGGCTGCGCCCAGCGTACCGCGACACCGTCCGGCAGATGCGTGTTGACGCCGCGTACCCAGGCGGTCAGCGGCCGTTCGACCGGCGCATCGAAATGCACCACCTGCTGGATGGCGTGCACACCAGCGTCGGTACGCCCGGCGCACAGCGTCGCTACCGGCTCGCCAGCGATCTTCGCCAGCGCCGCCTGCAGCGCGTCCTGCACGGTAGCGCCACCGGCCTGACTTTGCCAGCCGCGGAACGGCGCGCCGAAATACTCGACCCCAAGCGCCAGCCTCATGTCAGCGCCACACCCAGCAGCAAGAGCAAGGCCAGCAACACGGGCAAGGCATCGACCGCACGCCAGGCCGGGTATTCGAGGCGGACGACGGAGCTGCCCGAAGCGAAATCCGGCGTCGAGTGTAGCAGGCGGCGCCAGGCGCCTTTTTCCGGCGGCACCTGCAGCCGCTCGAGAACCAGCGCCAATCGCACCAGCAGCCGCTCGCTGTCCAGCCCGCAGGCCCGCGCTGGCGCCAGCGCGCCCCACAAACCGGCCAGCATGCCGTCGCGCCCAAGGCGGACAAGCAACCAGGACAGGCAACCAAGGACGATGACCAGCCGTGCGGCGTGCAGACTCGCTTCGGCGACGCCTTCGTAGGTCGGCGCCCAGACCAGGTCGGCGTAAGCTTCACCCGGCGTGTTGTAGGCCAGGATCAGCCACAGCGTCAGCAACAGCCAGCGCGCCCGACGCACGAAACCGAGCCAGGCGCGCGCCACGCCCGGCATCGCGCCAAGCAGGACGGCAAATGCGGCAAGCGGCGGATAGCCAAGATACTGCACGGCGATCACGGCGGAAGACCAGAGGATCAGGGCGGCAGTGGGATGCAAGACGGCTCCATCAAACAAAGACGGCCCCAGCGGGGCCGTCTGCGCAACGCGGGTGAAGATTCTACTCGCCAACGCGTCCGAGGATTTCCCTCGCTTGCGCCACCAGATCGGTCGAACCTTCGCTGACGACCTCCTGGAGCAACTCGCGAGCACCTTCGAGATCGCCCATTTCCTCGTAGGCCTTGGCCAGGTCGAGCTTGGTATTGACTTCCTCCCAGTGCGCGTCCTTTTCCGGTTCGGCCACAGCTTCTGGAGCCGGCGCGGGAGGCGGCACGGAAAGATCGAGATTGATCGAATCCATGTCGAAATCCGAATTCATCATCGGCTGACCGAGGAAGACGGAATCGCTGAGCTTGACGTCGAAATCCATGTCGCCCACATCGCCGTTCGGATTGACGACGGTGCTGGTCAGCCCCGGATGATCGATCTCGCCCAACTCGCTGCCAGCCAGCGCGTCACTGACCGGTTCAAGCTTGTCTGCAGCACTTGGCGCCGGAGCCGGCTCCGATGCCCGTACCGAGTCGAACGAGAAATCGCTGGCCGACATCTGGCCCAGACCAGTACTGGAAACGACCAGTGTACCTTCGGGCGAAAAATCGGGGGCGGCAGCTTCTTCCACTGGAGCCGCGATATCGAAATCGGCACTTTCCGGCAATTCGATGTTATCGAAATCGACGACCAGATCTTCCGTGCCAGCTGCCTCTTCGGCTTCGGCCGGCGTTTCGGCTGCCGCAGCATCATCGGCGACCAGACCGCTAAGGTCGAAATCGAGCGCATCGGCAACGTTTTCACCAGTCACCACGGTATCGACGTAGGGCTCAACGACCGGCGCCGGAACGTCCTCTTCCGGCTCGGTCACCGCTTCCGTCGAAGTGTCGTCGAGATCGAAATCCAGGCTCATCCCGCCGTCGTCTTCCGGCGTCGCCGGCTCGGCGACCAAGGACTCGACCATCGGCACCACGGCGGGTTCGGAAACCGGCGCGGCACTGACAGCCGGCGCCGCTTCCTCGATGGCCGGCGCCACGACCTCGGCGACAGCAGGTTGCGCTGCTGCAGCGGCGGCGGCTGCAGCAACCGCCGCCGAAGAGGCTACCAGCGTCGCATCCGGATCAAAACCCTTTTCCTTTGCCGCACCGCCGTACAGCGGGTTGCCGGGATCGATGCCGGCGCCGAGTGCGGCGACCTTATCCCATTCCGGCCCTTGACCGCTGGTCAACGCGTAAAGCTCGCTGGCCAGGGTCTCGAACTGCTTGAGGCTGCGCCGACCGGCGTAGATCTCGAGCAGCTTGACGTGAATCGCCAGACGATTGGGATCCTTCTGCATCGCTTCAAGCAGGATTTCCTCGGCCTGCGCATCGCGCCCGTAGGCCATATAGACATCGGCTTCGGCGACCGGATCAACCTCGTCGGTATCGATGGTTCCCGGTCCCGCCTGGCTGAAATCGCCGGTATGCGGCGGCGTGCTGCCGGTATCGATGCTCTGTCCGCCAGTCACACCGAATACCGAATTAGGTCCGAGACTGGACGGAGCCGGCACTGCGGTCACCTGGGTGATCGGCCCGGCGGCGCTCTTGCGCCGACGGCTGTACAACCAGCCTGCACCAAGCAAGGCGAGAACTGCGGCGCCGCCAAGCAGGGGCATCGCACCTTCCAGTTCGCTGGGTTCTTCGGGCGGCTCGGGCGGCGGCGCGACCGGTTTCGGCGGCGCCGGCGGGGGCGTCACCGTAGCCGGCGGCTCGGCCGGCTTTTCCTCGACGGGCGCCGGGGCGTTGGCGTCGATCACTCGCGCACCACCTTCGCCGGCAAGCGGCGGGGTCGGTACGGCAGTGGGTTCGGCAACCGGCGGCGTCGGTTCGGGCTTGGCCGCTGCCGGCTCCGGCTTGGCGACCGGCGCCGGAGTCGGTGCCGCAACCGCGGCAGGCTTTTCCAGTTCGGCCAGACGCTGGTTCTTCAGTTCGAGGAGCTTCTGCAGTTCGCCGATATTGCGCTCCAGTTGCGCCAAGCGTGTCTGCGACTCCTGCATCGCCTTTTCCGAGGCGACCCGATCAATCACCGAGGCCGAGGGCGCGTCGGCCCGGGAGACCTTGACCTGATCCCGCGTCGCATCGACAACCGGCGCCTTTTCCTCGATCTTGGGCGTGATCTTGCCACCGCTGCTTTGCCCGGCAGGCGCTTCCGCTTTGGCGGCCTGCGCCGCGACGGCTGCCGCCGCCAGCTTGCGCCGATAGGCGGCGAAATCGCCGGCGGAGACGTACACCGCCCGCGCTTCCTTCTGCGAGACCGCAGCAACCACGCTCTCTTCGGGTACATTGAGGATGACACCCGACTTCAGGCGATTGATATCCTTGCCGATGAAGGCATCGCTGTTGCCGCGATAAAGACCGACCAGCATCTGCTCCAGCGACACCGATGCGTAACGACGCTCACGGGCGATCTTGACCAGCGTATCGCCCTTGGCAACGAGATGGGTCTTGTCGTCGCCAGCCTTGCTTGCACTGGCTTCGGCGGGTTTCTCTTCGACCTTGGGCTTGGCCGGCGCCGCCGGTTTCGGCGCGGCGGCCGTTCCGCCGCGGACGGTTTCCACCACCTTGGCGTCGACCGTGTTGCGCTGCCCCGATTGCGCCGCGAATTCCGGCGGGTCGAGCAGGAAAGTGTATTCACGGACCAGACGTCCGGCCGGCCAGTTCAACTCGACCAGGAAGTCGAGGAAAGGTTCGTTGACCGGGTGAACCGAAGTCAAACGCAGCACGGTCTTGCCGTTGCGCCGTTTTTCCACCTTGAACTGCAAGTCGCCCAGGGAAGATGCGAAGTCGACGCCGGCCTGCTTGAAAACTTCGGGAGGCGCCAGGCGCGCCGTCATCCCCTGCAGTTCTTCGCTGCTCGCCGCGATTTCCACTTCGGCCTTCAGCGGTTGCCCCAGACTGGAAAAGACGGTCAGCTTCCCAAGCCCGGCGGCTTCGGCAAGCGAGGTCGCGAGAGACAATGACGAAGCGACGGCCAAAGCCAGCGCACATTTCTTGAATTTGACAGAATTATTCTCGATCACGACCATGCCCTGAGCGTATGACTTGGGAGAATCAAATTAACATCATGGACTTAGCATTGCAAGCTAAACCCGCTTCTGAGTTACGGACTTTTTGCATATAGCCAACAAACAAAAAACGGGGCAAAAGCCCCGTTTTTTGGCAATTCATGCCAATCAGGCATCGAGCAAAATGCGCAGCATGCGGCGCAGCGGTTCGGCCGCACCCCAGAGCAGTTGGTCGCCGCAAGTGAAGGCGGCCAGGTATTCCGGCCCCATCGCCATCTTGTGCAGACGGCCGACCGGCACCGTCAGCGTGCCAGTCACGGCAGCCGGTGTCAGTTCACGCTCTGAAATCTCGCGATCGTTCGGCACGACCTTCGCCCACGGGTTGGCCTTGGCCAGCATGTCGCTGATTTCATCGAGCGGCACGTCCTTCTTCAGCTTGATGGTCAGCGCCTGGCTGTGACAACGCATCGCGCCGATGCGCACGCACAGGCCGTCGATGGGGATCGAACCGGCGCTGCGGAAAGCCGGCTTGCCGAGGATCTTGTTGCATTCGGCGCCGCCCTTCCATTCTTCCTTCGACTGGCCGTTTTCGTAGGGCACGTCGATCCACGGGATCAGCGAACCGGCGAGCGGCGTGTTGCGGAAGTTCTTCTTCGGGAAGCTGTCGGAACGGATGGTCTCGGCGACCTTGCGGTCGATGTCGAGAATGGCGGACGCCGGGTCAGCCAGCAGGTCGGCGACCGACGCGTGGATGGTGCCCATCTGCGCGATCAGTTCGCGCATGTTCTGCGCACCGGCGCCGGACGCAGCCTGGTAGGTCATCGAGGTCGCCCATTCGATCAGGTCGTTCTGGAACAGGCCGCCCAGACCCATGAGCATCAGCGACACCGTGCAGTTGCCGCCGATCCAGTTCTTGCCGCCCTTGGCCAGCGCGTCCTTGATCACATGCATGTTGACCGGATCAAGCACGATCACGGCGTCGTCGGCCATGCGCAGCGAGGAGGCGGCGTCGATCCAGTGACCGTTCCAGCCGGCGGCGCGCAACTTGGGAAAGACTTCCTTGGTGTAGTCGCCGCCCTGGCAGGTGATGATGATCTCGCAGGCCTTCAGCGCGTCGATATTGGACGCGTCCTGCAACGGCAACGAAGCTTCCTTGCCACCGAACGCCGGCGCCTTGCCGCCGGCGGCGGAGGTCGAGAAATAAACCGGATCGATGAAGGCGAAATCGCCCTCTTCAACCATACGCTGCATCAGCACGGAACCCACCATGCCACGCCAACCGACCAGACCAACCTTCTTCATTTCATCAATCTCCGAATCAAACCTGTACAACGCGCCAGTGCGCGTTCGGTATTACGCCAGTGCCGCGAGAACTGCGTCGCCCATTTCCCGGGTGCCAACCTTGGTGGTTCCACGCTCGTAGATGTCACCGGTGCGGAAGCCTTGCGCCAACACCTTCTTGACCGCGTTCTCGACGCGCAGCGCCTGCTCTTCAAGGCCGAAGGTGTAGCGCAGCAGCATCGCCGCCGACAGGATGGTAGCCAGCGGATTGGCCACGCCCTTGCCGGCGATGTCCGGTGCCGAGCCGTGCGACGGCTCGTAAAGCCCCTTGTTCTTGTCGTCGAGCGAGGCCGACGGCAGCATGCCGATCGAGCCGGTGAGCATCGACGCCTCGTCGGACAGGATGTCGCCAAACATGTTGCCGGTGACCATCACGTCGAACTGCTTTGGCGCCTTCACCAGTTGCATCGCAGCGTTGTCGACCAACATGTGGCTGAGTTCGACATCCGGGTAGTCCTTCGCCACCTCGATCATCACGTCGCGCCAGAGCTGCGTGCATTCGAGGACGTTCATCTTGTCCACCGAACACAGGCGCTTGTTGCGCTTCTGCGCGGCCTGGAAGGCAACGTGGCCGATGCGGCGGATTTCCGACTCGCTGTAGACCATGGTGTTGAAACCGACACGCTCGCCGTTTTCCTCGCGAATACCGCGCGGCTGGCCGAAGTAGATGTCGCCGGTCAGTTCGCGGACGATCAGGATATCGAGCCCAGCGACGACTTCCGCCTTCAGCGTCGAAGCGTTGGCCAGTTCCGGGTAGAGGATGGCCGGACGCAGGTTGGCGAACAGGTTGAGATCCTTGCGGATACCGAGCAAGCCGCGCTCCGGGCGCTTCTCGCGGGGCAAACTGTCCCACTGCGGACCGCCGACGGCGCCGAGCAGGATGGCATCGGCTTCGCGCGCCAGTTTCTGCGTCGCCTCCGGATAGGGATTGCCCGTGGCGTCCACGGCACAGCCGCCAAGCAGGCCTTCTTCCATCTCGAACTTGAGATCGAGCGCCTTGAGCACACGCACCGCTTCAGCGGTAATTTCCGGACCGATGCCGTCTCCCGGCAGAACGCAAATCTTCATCTTGTCTCCTTATTGGGCGAACAGCCAGGGCTGCTCGACGCGGCGCTTCTCTTCGAAGGCCTTGATCTTGTCTGCGTGACGCAAGGTCAGGCCAATATCATCCCAGCCGTTGAGCAGGCATTCCTTGCGGAAGGCATCGACCTGGAACGGTACGGCGTGCCCGTCCGGACGAACAACGGCCTGCGCCGGCAGATCGACGACCAGCTTGTAGCCCGGCGTCGCCTCGACCTGCTGGAACAGCGCTTCGACTTCGAAGGCCGGCAGCACGATCGGCAGGATGCCGTTCTTGAAGCAGTTGTTAAAGAAAATATCGGCAAACGACTCGGCGATGATCGCCTTGAAGCCGTAGTCGAGCAGCGCCCAGGGCGCGTGCTCGCGCGAACTGCCGCAGCCGAAGTTGGCGCGCGTCAGCAGGACTTCCGCCCCCTGGTAGCGCGGCTGGTTGAGCACGAAGTTGGGATTCTTCGGGCGCTGCGAATTATCCTGGCCGGGCTGGCCGACATCCATGTAGCGCCATTCGTCGAAGGCGTTCGGGCCGAAACCGGAACGCTTGATCGACTTCAGGAACTGCTTCGGGATGATCGCGTCGGTGTCGACATTACTGCGGTCGAGCGGCGCCACCAGCCCATCGAGGCGTACGAACTTGTCCATGAACCTGCCTTATCTGGTCGAACGCTGGATGGCTTCGCCACCCTTTTCAATGTCCTTGCCGATTCCCTGGACAGTATTGCAGCCCGTCGCGGAAATCAGACCGGCCACGGCCAACAGCAGAACAATCGCTTTTTTCATCATGGGCTCCTTTCAGAGAATGTCGCGGACGTCGGCGAAACGGCCGGCCACGGCGGCAGCGGCAGCCATCGCCGGGCTGACCAGGTGAGTACGACCGCCAGGACCCTGGCGGCCTTCGAAATTGCGGTTCGAGGTCGAGGCGCAACGCTCACCCGGTTCCAGACGGTCGGCGTTCATCGCCAGGCACATCGAACAGCCCGGCTCGCGCCATTCGAAACCGGCGGCGATGAAGACCTTGTCCAGGCCTTCGGCCTCGGCCTGACGCTTGACCAGGCCGGAACCCGGCACGGCCAGTGCCAGCTTGATGTTGGACGCGATATGGCGGCCCTTCAGCACGGCGGCCGCTTGGCGCAGATCCTCGATGCGGGAATTGGTGCAGGAACCGATGAACACCTTGTCGACGGAAATGGATTTGAGCGGAACGTTGGGATTAAGACCCATGTATTGCAGCGCGCGTTCCATTCCCTCGCGCTTGACCGGATCGGCTTCCTTCGCCGGATCGGGCACGACGGCATCGATGCCGACCACCATTTCGGGCGACGTGCCCCAGGTCACCTGCGGCCGGATCTCTTCAGCCTTGAGGGTGATCACGCGGTCGAAGCGGGCGCCCGGATCGGAATGCAGGGTGCGCCAGTAAGCGACGGCCTTGTCCCAGGTCTCGCCGCGCGGCGAGAACGGACGGCCCTTCAGGTAATTGATCGTGGTGTCATCGACGGCGACGAAGCCCATCCGTGCACCGCCCTCGATCGCCATGTTGCACAGCGTCATGCGCCCTTCCATCGACAGGCTGCGGATCGCGCTGCCGCCGAATTCGACGGCGTAGCCGGTACCGCCGGCGGTACCGATGGCGCCGATGATGGCCAGTGCCACGTCCTTGGCGGTAACGCCTTTGCCCAAGCGGCCCTCGACGGCGATCAACATGGTCTTCGACTTCTTCTGCACCAGACACTGCGTCGCCAGCACATGCTCGACCTCGGAGGTGCCGATGCCGTGCGCCAGACAGGCGAAGGCGCCGTGCGTCGAGGTATGCGAGTCGCCGCAGACGACGGTCATGCCGGGCAGCGTGGCGCCGTTTTCCGGACCGACGACGTGCAGGATGCCCATCCGCGGATCCTTGAACGGGAAGTAGGCGAGCGCGCCGACTTCGCGGATATTGGCGTCGAGCGTCTCGACCTGCAGGCGGGAGATCGGGTCCTTGATCCCCTCTTCCCAGTGGTCGGTCGGCGTATTGTGATCCGGCGTCGATACGATGGACGAAACCCGCCACGGCTTGCGGCCGGCCAACTTCAGACCTTCGAAGGCCTGCGGGCTGGTCACTTCGTGCACGAGGTGGCGATCGATGTAGAGGAGAGCCGTGCCATCTGCTTCCTGATGGACGACGTGATTCTCCCAAAGCTTGTCGTAAAGGGTCTTCGACATGGAACCTGATGGTGTGCGGTAAAGCTTTGGATTATTGCACAGGATCGGCGTTTTTTTCCCGCCCGCTGGCGACGGCGGCCGCATCTGCGGCAACCCAGCGATGGATCAGCAGCCAGCCGGCAAGCGCGAAAGCCGCGCCGAGCGAAAAACTCCAGCCGGCGCCCCAGTCGTCCCAGGTACGTCCGCTGATCAAGGCGCCAACCAAGCCGCCGGCGCCAAAGGAAAGGCTGGAGTACAAGGCCTGGCCGCGCCCCTGCGACTTGCCGGGGAACCACTGGGTAATGGCGGCGATTGCCGAGGCGTGATAGGCGCCAAAAGTCAGCCCGTGCAGCAACTGAGCGAAGATCATCGCCGCCACCGACTCAACCGCCCAACCCATGATCAGGAAGCGCAGAACGGCCGCCGCGAAGCTGACGAGCAGGATGTCGCGCAGCGAAAAGCGCCGGGTCAGCCGCGGCATCAGCAGGAAGACGCCAATCTCGGCCAGCACGCCGAGCGACCACAGGAGGCCGACCGCGGTTTTGGCGTAACCGTGACCACTGAGGTGGATCGAGTAGAAGACGTAGAAGGCGCCGTGCGCCGCCGACATCGTGAAACAGGCACCGAGCAACGCCAGCACCTTGGGCTGGCGCAGGATGCTGCCGATCGGCGGCGACTCGACCGCCACCTGATGCGCCGGCGCCTCCGGCAGAATCAACGCAAACCCGAGGATACCGGCGAGGATCAGCGTACACACCCAGAGCACGCCGACCGGCGCCACGACATCGAGCAGCGCACCGGTGCTCATCACGGCGACAATGAAGCCGATTGACCCCCACAGGCGGATGCGTCCGTAGCGGCCGCGCTCCTCGCGCAGATGGTCGAAAGTCAGCATCTCGACCAGCGGCAGGGCGCCGCTCCAGAAAAAGGCGAGGATCGCCATCGCCAGCAGCATGCCGGGCAGGCGATCAAGCCAGAAGAAAGCGGCAAATCCCGCCAGGCCGACCACGCCGGCAAGGCGGATGATCAGCATGCGGTGGCCGAAGCGGTCGGCCACCCAGCCCCAGAGATTGGGGCCGAACAGGCGCATCAACTGCATCTGCGACATCAGCAGGCCGATGTCCCAGGCGGAAAATCCGCGCGCCTGCAGGTAAAGCCCGAAGTACGGGGAAAACGCGCCGATGAAGGCGAAGTAGAAGAAATAGTAGCCCGCCAGGGGCCAGCGGCGAGCAAGCTGCATCCGACCTCCGGATCAGCGCCGCTGGCGGGCGGATGCCGCCTTATTTCGCCGACTGCTGGCCGGCACGGTAGGCGAGCAGCAGGTGGTAAAGCTCGTCCTTCAGCTTGACCCGCTGCTTCTTCATGTCCTCGAAGGTGAAATCGGCGACCGGCATGTCGTGCTCTTCCAGATCCTCGACCCTGCCGGTCAGGCGATTGTAGCTATCGTAAAGCCGCGAAAAATGAGCATTGCCGGCCCTGAGGGCGGCAATCGCATCGGCGAATTCGGGAAACTCCTGCTGAAGATCGTGGTGCTCAACCTGCATGATGCTCTCCTCATGACGCAGCGCCCGCCTCCGGCGGGCATTCGAAAAATCTCAGGCGATGCAGCCCGGCAAGCGCGGCGTCGCGCAAACGACGTCACCGCACTGCGCCCGGTGGCGCAAGGCATGGTCGATCAGCACCAGGGCCAGCATCGCTTCGGCGATCGGCGTCGCGCGGATGCCGACACAGGGATCGTGCCGCCCCTGCGTCGCCACGTCGACCGCGTTGCCGTCGACGTCGACCGAACGACGCGCCTGGGCGATCGACGAAGTCGGCTTGATCGCCATATTGACGACGATCTGCTGGCCGGTCGAAATGCCACCGAGAATGCCGCCGGCGTGGTTGCTGGCAAAGCCCTGCGGCGTCATCTCGTCGCCGTGCTCGCTGCCCTTCTGGGCGACCGACGCGAAACCGGCACCGACCTCGACGCCCTTGACCGCATTGATCCCCATCATTGCGTAGGCAATCTCGGCGTCGAGCCGGTCGAACACCGGCTCGCCCCAGCCCGGCGGCACGCCGTCGGCGGTCACGGTGATCTTCGCGCCGACCGAATCGAGCGATTTGCGCAGCTCGTCCATGTAGCTTTCCAGCGTCGGCACGAGCGCGGCATTGGGCGCGAAGAAGGCGTTGCCATCGATCTCGTCGGCGCTGATGAAAGGAATCTCGATCGGCCCGAGGGCGCTCATCCAGCCACGGATGGTGACGCCGTAACGCTCCTGCAGCCACTTGCGGGCAATCGCCCCGGCGGCGACGCGGACCGCCGTCTCGCGCGCCGACGAACGGCCGCCGCCGCGATAGTCGCGGAAACCGTACTTCTGGGTATACGTATAGTCGGCATGACCGGGACGGAAGGTCGTCGCGATGTTGCCGTAGTCCTTGCTGCGCTGGTCCTGGTTGCGGATCAGCAGGGCGATCGGCGTGCCGGTGGTCTTGCCGTCGAAGACGCCGGAAAGAATCTCGACCGTATCCGGTTCGCGCCGCTGCGTCACATGGCGCGAGGTGCCCGGCTTGCGCCGGTCGAGTTCGGCCTGAATGTCGTCCGCGCACAGGGCCAGGCCGGGCGGGCAGCCGTCGACGACGCAACCAATCGCCGGGCCATGCGATTCGCCGAAGGAGGTGACAGTGAAAAGAGTGCCGAAAGTGTTGCCGGACATGAGATCACACCTGTTTGCGGAGGGCGGATTCTAGCATGCGCCCCGCGGCCGCCTTTGGCTCAACTCGCGCCCGTTTCCGGCCAGTTCTTGATGTAGTTCTTGAGCAGCGTGTTCTCCAGCGTCTGCTCCTCGAGCACCGCCTTGGCGACGTCGAGGAAGGAAATGACGCCGAGCAACTGCCCCTGCTCGAGCACTGGCAGGTAGCGCGAGTGCTTTTCGATCATCAGGCGGCGCAACGAATTGGCTTCCATGTCGGGAAAGGCAGTCACCGGATCGGCAACCATGAAATCGCGGACGACGAGATCGGGATTGCCCGCCTGCATCGCCTTGATCACTTCGCGAAAGGTGACGATACCGACCATCCGCCCCTCGTCCATCACCACCAGTGACCCGACGTCGAGTTCGGCCATGGCGTCGATGACCGCCGACAGCTTCTGCCCCGGCGTCGTGGTGTAAAGGGCACCGCCCTTCACGCGCAGTATTTCCCTGACCAGCATGTTTTCTCCTTGGCGCCGCCAAGCGGCTGTTGCGGCGATCTTAGATCAGCCCGGACGATTCGCAAAGCGGCGTCTCCGGACGTTTTACGGGCCTCCTCGCCGAAGCCAGAAGTGCATGCCAAACGAAAGTAAAAACTATCGACGTCTTTAACAAAATTTATGGCTTTGCCACTTGCCGAACGTCATAGTTACCTATACACTTTGACATATGACCTAAGTAATACCCCAGCAGGACAGGTCAATACGATTATTTTTATCGCATTAGGAGAGAATCCATGACTACCGTCAAAACCATCGAAAAAATCGACGCCCGTGAAATCCGCCGCAAGCTCGGCCTCAACCAGCAACAATTCTGGTCTGCCCTGGGCGTCACCCAGAGCGGTGGCTCGCGCTACGAGAGCGGCCGCAACATGCCGCGCCCGGTGCGCGAACTGCTGCGCCTGGTCCATGTCGAACAGATCGACATCCGCAACATCAAGCGCGACGACTGGGAAGTGGTCGAGTACCTGAAGGCGCAGGAACCGGAACTGTTCAAGTCGCTGAAGAAGTCGGCCCGCAGCCACGCCAAGAAAGCTGCCTGATTCTGCCGCCCGGCGGGCGGAAATCAACAACGGGGCTCAGGGTGAGACGATCACCCTGAGCCCCGTTTCCTTTTCGATGCTCGCCGCCACTTCGCGCAGCGCGGCTTCCGGCAAAGCGGAGAGACGCGGCGCCGCCGGCTGCTGCGACGGCCGCGCCAGACCGTAGAGATGGACCCCGGCCAGACGGCCGGCGAGCGGCGCCAGCAATGCGCAGTAGGCGGCCAGCGAGGCGGCGTCGGGCGCCTGGCCGTCGAAGGCGAACCAGCAGGTCTGCACCCAGGTGGGCGCCAGCGCGGCGCAGGTCTCCAGGTTGCGCGCCGCCTTGTCCGGTGCCCAGGCGACACCGTTGATCGCGGCGACCTCGGCGGCGCTTGCCCGATCCAGCTTGAACCAGACCTCGCCGCCGGCCTCGCCCAACCGGCGGATGCCATCCTGCACCGCCGGCCGGTGCAGCAGGCTACCGTTGGTGATCAGGCGCAACGGCAGATCAAGGCCGAAACGCTCGAGCACTTGCGCCACCCGCGCCACGGCGTCGGCGAATTCCGGCGCCGAGGTCGGCTCGCCGTTGCCGGAAAAGGCGACATCGACCAGCCGGCGCGCCGCCTCCGGCACCTGGCGGCGCATGAAATCGCCGTTGATCGCGTCGTCGAGAAAGCCCGCCAGTTCGTCGGCCAGGCGGTCGAGTTCGAGCGGCGGCGGACCGCCACGGCTCAGCCCTTCGACCTGACAATAGACGCAGGCCCAGTTGCAAGCGTTATTGGGGTTCAGATTGATGCCGACCGAGACGCCGCCGGCACGCCGGGAAATCACGGGATAAACGTAGCGGAGGCCGGCACTGTCGCGGCGGTGGTCGTCGGTTCGCAGCATGGGGGCATTGTATAATCAGCCCCCGTCTTGGCGAACCCTAATCCCAAATGTTGATCACCCGCCGCCTGGAATTCGACGCAGGCCACCGCATTCCCGACCACAAAAGCCAGTGCCGCCATCTGCACGGCCACCGCTACGCGATCGAAATCACCCTTTCCGGCAACATCATCGACAAGGCCGGCGACGCCGCCAATGGCATGGTGATGGATTTCTCGCAGGTCAAGGAACTGGCGATGACCCACCTGGTCGGGCGCTGGGACCACGCCTTCCTGGTCTATGAGGGCGATCGCGCCATCGTCGATTTCCTGGCCAGCATCCCGGACCACAAGACGGTCGTCCTCGACCGCGTGCCGACCGCCGAGAACCTTGCCCGCCTCGCCTTCGACTGCCTCGACGCGGTGTACCGCGACACCTACGGCAACCACCTGCGGCTCGCACAGGTGCGCCTCTACGAAACCCCCAACTGCTGGGCCGACGCGACCCGGCAAGCGCGCGATTGAATGCCCCGGCCCGCCACGGCACGGCGCTGGTCCTGACCGGCGGCGGCGCCCGGGCGGCCTACCAGGTCGGCGTCCTCAGCGCGGTCGCCAAGCTCGCCGGCAGGCGGCGCCGTCACAACCCTTTCCCGATCATCTGCGGCACCTCGGCCGGCGCCATCAATGCCGTCGGGCTGGCCTGCCAGGCCGAACATTTCGGCCGGGCGACAAGCATGCTGACGCGCTTCTGGCGCGACCTGCGCGCCGCCGACATCTATCGCAGCGACGCGCTCGGCGTCGGTGCCGCCGGCGCCCGCTGGCTGGGCGCTTTGTCGTTCGGCTGGCTGCTTGGCCGGGCGCCGCGCTCGCTGCTCGACAATGCGCCGCTTGCCACCCTGCTCCGGCGCAGCATGGACTTCCCCGGCATCGAACGCGCGATCGCCGGCGGCGCGCTACGCGCGGTCAGCATCTCCGCCTCCGGCTACGAATCCGGCGAAAACATCAATTTCTTCCAGGCACATCCCCTGGCCGCCCCCTGGCACCGTTTCCAGCGCATCGGCGTGCGCGCGCAACTGGGCGTCGAACACCTGCTGGCGTCGAGCGCGATTCCCTTCATCTTTCCGGCGACGCGGATCAACCGCGAGTATTTCGGCGACGGTTCGATGCGCCAGCTGGCGCCGCTGTCGCCGGCCATCCACCTGGGCGCCGAGCGCCTGCTGGTGGTCGGCGCGACGCGTGGCAACGAAAAACGCGAACGCCGTCAGGTCGACGATTACCCGTCGCTGGCGCAGATTGCCGGGCACGCACTGTCGAGCATCTTCGTCGATGGGCTGGCCGTCGACATCGAACGCATCCAGCGCATCAACCGCACCGTCTCGGCGATCCCGGAAGCGCAGCGGGCACAGGCCGGCATCGCGCTACGGCCGATCGAGACGCTGATCATATCGCCGTCGGAAAGTCTCGACCGCATCGCCGCCGAACACGCCGGCGCCCTGCCCTGGCCGATCCGCCTGCTGCTCGGCGGCATCGGCGCAATGAACCGGCAGGGCGGCGCGCTGACCAGCTACCTGCTGTTCGAGAAGCCTTACACGCGCAAACTGATCGAACTCGGCCACGCCGACACGCTGGCGCGTGCCGACGAGGTCGGCCGCTTCCTCGATCTTTGACTCAGGTGCTGGCCTCGAGCAGACGGCGGGCGCGGACACCGGCAGCCAGGCGCTCGAGCACGAGCAGGCTGTCGTCCCAGTTGAGACAGGCATCGGTGACGCTCTGACCGTAGGTCAGCGGCTGACCCGGGACGATATCCTGACGCCCCTCGACCAGGTGCGACTCGACCATGACCCCGACGATGCGCTCCTCGCCGGCCGTCAATTGGGCGGCGACGCTGTCGCAGACTTCCATCTGCAGCTTGTACTGCTTGCGGCTGTTGCCGTGCGAGAAATCGACCATCAGCCGCGCCGCCAGGCCGGCCTTGGCGATTTCCTGGCAGGCCGCGTCCACGCTGGCGGCGTCGTAGTTGGGCTCCTTGCCGCCGCGCAGGATGACGTGGCAGTCCTCGTTGCCCATCGTCGACACGATCGCCGTATGGCCGGACTTGGTCACCGACAGGAAGTGGTGCGGCGAATTGGCCGAGCGGATGGCATCGACCGCGATGCGCATGTTGCCGTCGGTGCCGTTCTTGAAGCCGACCGGGCAGGACAGGCCGGAAGCCAGCTCGCGGTGCACCTGCGACTCGGTGGTGCGCGCGCCGATGGCGCCCCAGGCGATCAGGTCGGCGGTGTATTGCGGGGTGATCGTGTCGAGGAATTCGGTCGCGCAGGGCAGGCCGAGTTCGTTCACTTCGAGCAGGATGCGCCGCGCCAGACGGATGCCTTCGTTGATGCGGAAAGTGTTGTCGAGGCGCGGATCGTTGATCAGGCCCTTCCAGCCGACCGTGGTGCGCGGCTTCTCGAAATAGACGCGCATGACGACGATCAGGTCGTCGGCGTACTTGTCGGCTTCGCGCACCAGACGCTGCGCGTACTCCATCGCCGCGTCGTAGTCGTGGATCGAACAGGGACCGATCACCACCAGCAGGCGGTCGTCGGCGCCGTGCAGGACGCGGTGGATGGCCTGACGGGCGGTATAGGTGGTCTGCGCGGCGCGCCCGGACGCCGGGTATTCACGGAAGACGTGGGCCGGCGGCACCAGCTCCTTGATTTCCCGGATCCGCACGTCGTCGGTGACCGGCTTGCCTGCTGTCGTCGTGTTCGCTGCCATTTGCTGCACCATCCATCAATCGCCGAAACCGGCCATTCTACCGGAAGGCGGCGGACGAAATCGACGCTGGGCGATTCAGGGCAGTTGCGTCAGGTAATGCGTCAGGGCGACGATATCGTCGTCCTTGAGCACCGACGTGGCAATCGCCATCAGCTTGTCGTTGCGCACGCCGGTGCCATCGCGGTAGAGGGTGATGGCGCGCTGCAGGTAGGGACGCTGCTGGCCGGCGAGACGGGGAAACAGTTCGTGCCCGTGCGCCTCGGCGCCGTGGCAGCGCACGCAAAGCTTGTCGAAGAGGATCTTGCCGCGGGCCGCCAGCGCCGGATCGGACTTGTTCGGCGGCACCTTGATGCTGGCGTAGTAGAGGGTGATCTGCGCCCGCTCCTCGTCGTTGAGCACCTTGATCAGCCCCTGCATGAAGGGGTCCTTGCGCTCGCCGGTGCCAAACTTGCGGATCTGCTCGAGCAGGTAGGCGGGGTGCTGGCCGGCCAGGTTGGGCACGTCGCCGGTCTTGGCGATGCCGTTGTCGCCGTGGCAGTTGGCGCAGAAGAAACTGGCCTTGCTACCCGCCGCCACCGCCGCCTGCAGCGCCGCCGGGTCGGCCTGCAGGGCTTTCATGCGCTGATGCGCGGGTGTCTGCGCGAACAAGGCACCACTTGCCATCAGACCTGCCAGGAACAGGATCGCGCGCATCTTTCGACTCCTTTGTCAGCCAAGCCGTAATTATGCCGTTCCGCCTACCGTCAGTCCATCGATCCGCAAGGTGGGCTGGCCGACGCCGACCGGCACGCTCTGCCCTTCCTTGCCGCAGGTACCGACGCCGGGATCAAGCTTGAGGTCGTTGCCGATCATCGAGACGCGGGTCATCGCGTCCGGCCCGTTGCCGATCAGCGTCGCCCCCTTGATCGGCCGCGTCACCTTGCCGTCCTCGATCAGGTAGGCCTCGCTCATCGAGAAGACGAACTTGCCGCTGGTGATGTCGACCTGGCCACCACCGAAGTTGGCGGCGTAGATGCCCTTCTTCACCGAAGCGATGATTTCCTGCGGGTCGTGGCTGCCGGCCAGCATCATGGTGTTGGTCATGCGCGGCAGCGGCAGGTGGGCGAAGGATTCGCGGCGCCCGTTGCCGGTCGGCGCGACGCCCATCAGGCGGGCGTTCAGGCTGTCCTGCATGTAGCCCTTGAGAATGCCATCCTCGATCAGCACGGTGCGCTGCGACGGATTGCCCTCGTCGTCGATGTTGAGCGAACCGCGCCGGTCGGCGATGGTGCCGTCGTCGATCACGGTGACGCCCTTGGCGGCGACGCGCTCGCCGATGCGCCCGGCAAATGTCGAACTGCCCTTGCGGTTGAAATCGCCTTCCAGGCCGTGGCCAACCGCTTCGTGCAACAGGATGCCGGGCCAGCCAGCGCCGAGGACGACGGTCATCTGGCCGGCCGGCGCCGGCTCGGCCTTGAGGTTGGTCACCGCCTGATGCACCGCCTCCTGGGCGTAGCGCTGCAACACCTCGTCGTCGAAGTAGCCGAAGTCGAAGCGGCCACCGCCGCCCGAGGCGCCCTGCTCGCGCTTGCCGTTCTCCTCGACGATGACCGAGATCGAACAGCGCACCAGCGGCCGGATGTCGGCGGCCAGGCGGCCGTCGGAGCCGGCGACCAGGATCACCTCGTACTCGCCAGCCAGCGAGGCATTGACCTGCAGCACGCGCGGATCGAGCGCCCGGGCAAAGCCTTCCAGGCGCTCGAGCAATTTGACCTTGGCCTCGGCCGGCAGCGAGGCGAGCGGATCGTTCGGCAGGTAGAGCGCGCGCGTTCCGGCCGACGCGCGCAGCGCCGGCAGCGCGCCGGACTGTCCGACGGCGGCGATGGCACGCACGGCGCTGGCGGCGTCGCCCAATGCAGCGGCGCTGATGTCGTCGGAGTAGGCGAAGGCGGTCTTCTCCCCGGAGATGGCGCGCACGCCGACGCCCTGGTCGATGTTGAAGCTGCCCGACTTGACGATGCCCTCGTCGAGACTCCAGGCCTCGGAGCGTGAATACTGGAAGTAGAGGTCGGCGTAATCGACCTGGTGCGTCAGGATCTGCCCGAAGGTCCGCGACAGGTCGGCCTCGCTCAGGGAGAACGGCGTCAGCAGCAGGGATTCGGCTTGCGCCAGCGCGTTGGGGTGGCTCATGGAACGTCCTTATAGTTTGCGGTGGGCGAGCGCCGGCAGGCTCTCGCGGACTTCGGCGATGCGTTGGTGATCGAGGTCGGCGATGACGACGCCCGGCCCCTTCAGTTTGCGGTCGAGAATCTCGCCCCAGGGATCGACGATCATGCTGTTGCCGTGCGTCAGGCGACCGTTTTCGTGGCGCCCGCCCTGGCCGACTGCCAGCAGGTAGCACTGGTTCTCGATGGCGCGGGCACGGAGCAGGATTTCCCAATGCGCCCGCCCGGTCGTCTCGGTGAACGCCGCCGGCACCAGGATCAGGTCGGCCGGGGCGAGGCTGCGGTAAAGCTCGGGGAAACGCAGGTCGTAGCAGATCGACAGCGCAATGCGGCCGAACGGCGTGGTCACGGCGACCGGCGTCTCGCCCGCTTCAATGAAGGCGGCCTCGTCGTAGGACTCGTCGCCCTTCCTGAAGCCGAACAGGTGGATCTTGTCGTAACGGGCAACGCATTCGCCCTGCGGATTGAAAACCAGGCTGCTGTTTTTCATCTTGTCGGGCGAGCTCGCGGTCAGTGGCAGCGAGCCGGCAAAAATCCACACGCCGTGCCGTTGCGCGGTGCGCGCCAGCCAGTCCTGCACCGGGCCGTGGCCGAAATCCTCGCGCGCCCGCACGCGGTCGGCGTCGGCGGCACCGATGATCGGGAAGTACTCGGGCAGCACCAGCAGTTGCGCGCCCTGCGCCACCGCCTCGTCGGCCAGGCAACCGGCGGCGGCCAGGTTGTCGGCGACACGCGGGCCGGAGACCATCTGCAAGGCGGCGATGCGGCAATTCTGCGGCGTCATGGTTTCTGCTCCTGTGAAGCGGCGGCCGGCGTCTCCGTCTTGCCGGCCTTATCGACCAGCGGATCGCTCCAGTTGCCGGTCACATGATAGCGGTAGCTGAAAATCTGGTTGAGAGGGCTCTTCAATACGGTATTGGCGACCAGTGCCGCCGCGCCAGCCACCGGATTGACCAGGGTCGCGGCACCGATCGCCAGGCCGCTCATTTCCGGTCGGACGACGACCATCAGGTCCTGGGTTTCGTGCTGCAGGTCGGTACTGCCGTCGATCGTCACCTGCACCGCCGGCCCGCTGATGTTGAGCGGGTCGATAGTCTTCATGACACCACCGGCGATGGAAAGTTTGCCGTCGATGCTGTCGAAGGCCAGGCCTTCGCTGAAAAGATCGCGGAAATCGAGGGTCAGGCGGCGCGGCAGCGACTGCAGCGAAATCAGGCCGAGCAGACGGCCGACGCCGGGTTCGAGCTTGTTGAACTGGCCCTTCTCCGCCTTCACTTCGAGTTCGCCGCTCAGGCTCGGGTAATGCAGCGCAGTCAGCGCGCCGTCCCAGCGCAGGCTGCCGGCCAGCCGCGCCTTGCCCTGGCGGACGGCATTGGCGTAGCCGAGCCGGGTGAGCAGCTTGCCGCTGTCGGCGGCGGTCAGCTCGAAATCGAGGTCGGTTCGCTGCCGGGCACCGCGCGTCCAGCGCCCGCTGCCGCTCAGTTCGCCGTCCGGATTGTGCAGGCGCAATTTCTCCAGCAACCAGGAGCCGCGCAGGTTGCGGGCACGCAGTTCGAGGTGGCCGAGCGATTTCTTGCCCAGCCAGAGGTCGTCGACTTCGAGATTCATGCCGGGCAGCGAATCGATCACGCTGTTTTCGCCCGTGGCCGGGCTGGCGCCGCCTTCCGGCTGCGCCAGGCGCAGGTGGCGGAAACGCCCCTCGACCCAGCCGTCGTCGGCACCGCGCCAGGTCAGTTCGCCGGCCGCCTCCGGCGCCTGCAGCGAGATGCGCCAGGCGGCGCCCTGCGGCGCGACGCGCAGGTCGATATCGCGGTACTCGCTGCCGAACAAGTGCAGTTGCGGCGTCTTGACGCTGACTTCGGCGAGCGCCAGTCCGCCGTCGCCGTTGCTGCCGCCGTTGCCACCGTTCTTGCCCAGGGCGAGGAAGGTGCGCCAGGCGTCGCCGTCGAGGCGCGGCGCGGCGAGGCGCACCACCAAGCCCTGCGGCGGCAGGCTGGCGTCGCCGCTACCGACCGCGAAGACGCCCTGCGTCCATTTGCCGTCACGGCGGACGACGGTGCCGCGCGCAACGTCGCCGAGCGTGATGCGGTACTGCTCGCTGCCGGCGGTCGGCGCGCTGCGTTCGATGCGCAGCGGCAGGCGGGCGGTCGCCGTCTTGTTCAGCGGGTCGGGCAGCGGCGAACTGATGCCGACGAGGTCGGAAGTCACCAGCACGTAGGCGTTGCGTTTCTGGATCGCGATATCGGCCTTCCATGGCGTGCTGCCCGCCAACTGGTCGACCAGCGGCCAGCCGAAATGACTGGCGACTTCGCTGATCGCCGCGCTGCCGGCGGCCGACACCAGAACCTTGCCGCCCTCGCTGCCGACCTTGACGCGCAACGGCCCGCCAAAGCCGCGACCGGTGATCTCGCTGGCCGCCACCGACTTGTCGGTGAGGTCGAGCCGCCCGTTGACCTGGCTGATCATCGGCAGACCGTCGACCAGGTGCACCTGGTTGTCGTGGAAGTGGTAGCTGCCGCGCATCCGGGTTTCCAGCGCCCGGCGCAGCGGAATGTCGAGTTCGAGATCGAGCCGGCCGTTACCGACGGCGCGCATGCCCTCGGTGAAGTGGTCGATCGACGCCGCCACCGGGCTGCGCTCGATGAACTCCAGGAAGGCGGCGGTCGGCCCGCTGGCGGCGCCGCGCACCAGCAACATCTCGTCATGGACGTCGAAGTCCGGGATGGTCACCGCGACGTCGCCCAGGCTGGCGCCGAGGATGCGACCGGCGCTGGCCTTGACCCGCATGCCGTAATCGAAGGCCATGTCGGCTTCGATGCCGTCTATCGTCGGCCAGCCGTCGGCGTAGTCGACGCGGGCGTTGCTGGCCTTGGCGGTGACCAGGAACTTGCCGGTCGCCGGGTCGCGGAACGGGAAATCGCGCAGCTTGCCTTTCAGCACCAGACGGGCATCGTGCGCGGTGCCGCCGACGATGCCGCGCTTCAGCCAGGCGCGTGCCTCGGCATTGACGGCGTGCGGCATGTAGCGCCAGACGGCGCTGCCGTCGGCGCGGCTGATGCTTGCCTGGAGGTCGATCTCGCCCGGTCCGTCGCCGGTGTAACGATAGCTGCCATGGGCGTTGCCGGTGGCATCGTGGCCGGAAAAGTCGAGCCGCTCGATGTCCACCAGGACGCCATCGGCATCCTGCGTCCAGCCGACCCGCGCCTTGAGCAGATCGAGGTCGATGTCCGGCTCGGGAAAGACCGCCGGCAGCGAAAGACCGGAAGCGCCGGCGTCGATGTTCAAGCGGCCGCCCTTCTCGGTGAGGTCGATGTTGCCGGCCAGACCGCGGGCGCCGGGGAAATAGCTTTCGGCACGCACGCCGAGACCGGCGAACCTGGCCGCCAGCGCATAGCGTGCCAGTTTTTCGCCCTGCAGGCCCCAACTGGTGCGCAGTTCGCTGATCCGCCCCTGCGGCGCGTAGGCCTGCAGCAGTTCGCGGGTGCGCGCATCGAGCGGCAGGTAGCCGGCCAGCCGGGAGAGCACTTCGAGGTCGAGCTGATTCGCCCGGAAATTGCCGTTGATCGCCGACTCGCCCTGCCGCCAGTCGAGCTGGAAATCCGTTGGCGCCAGCCGGATGCCCTCGCTGGTCTGCAACTCCAGTTGGCGGGCGGCGAGCGACCAGGCCGCCTTGCCGTAGGTGGCGGTGAGCCGGCCGCGCAGGCGGTCGAGATCGAGCGCCGGCAGCTTGCGGCCGAGGCGGATGCGTAGATCCTGCAACGCCAGGTCGGCGGTCAGCCGGCTTTCCCCTTCCTTGATCTCGCCCCACAGGCGCACGCCGCCGCGCCCGCGCGGCAAGTCGACCGGGTAGTCGAACCAGGGCTGCCAGCCGGCCAGATCGGCGTATTCGAGTTCGAGGTAGAGATTGCCGGCGTAACGCTCAAGCGCGTCGTGCAGGTCGCCGTTGATCTCGCCGCGCAGGTCGATGCGCGCTGCCAGCTCGGCAGGCGGCACCGCCGACAGGCCGAAGCGATGACGCTGGCCGCGGTTGTCGAGGCCGAACTGGAGGTCTTCCAGGATCAGTGGCGGCGCGGCGCGCAAGGCGTCTTCCCAGACGATGGTCGCGTCGTGGATGCGGATGCGCTTCTGTTCGAGCACCCATTCGGCAAAGGCCGGATCGCTGTTGCCGGTCGATTCGATGCCGGCGACGCTGAGCCGCCCGTCGCTGGCGCGCCGCACGTGCAGCACCGGATGATCGAAGGACAGCAGCGCCAGCACCGGACGCAACCGCCACAGGCTATGCCAGGACAGCACGGCATCGACCCGCTGCAGCGAGAAGCTTGGCGCGCCGTCGGCCGCCAGCAGCGAAACGCCGTCGAGCACCAGCTCCGGGTTGAGGCCGCGCCAGTGCGCGGCGATATTGCCGATGCGCACTTCCTGGCCGATCGCCTTGCCCGCCAGACGCTCGATGTCGGCCCGATAGTCGGTGATCGACGGCAGCAGGGCAAAGCGCAACAACAGGACGAGCGCCACGAAGAACAACCAGCCGGCGACCAGCAGCCAGCCGGCAACGCGCAACGCGGATGCGACGAGAGGCCGGCCGAGCAGGGCGCGCAGGCCGTGCAGCCGGTAGTACAGCCCCTGATGGACCAGGCGGGCAGTGGTGGTTTCGGTTTGGCCGGACGGATTATTCAAGCGTCGCGTCGCTTTGCCAGATGCGGTCGGAGGTCACTACAATCGGTTAAATTGAATCGAGGGCGTATTCTACCTTTTCGCCCAGTTGCCGACAGAACCCCATGAATCCCCTCCCCGACTCCCGCTGGCAGGCCGCCCTGGCCCACAGCCGCTACCTGAGCAACCTCTTCCAGGCGCATCCGGCGCTGCTCCCCGAACTGGCGACAAGCTGGCTGCAACCGCTCGATGAAGCGCTGCTGAGCGCAGCGCTGGCGCAGGATTTCGCCGACGACGAGGCGCTCAAGTCGGCATTGCGTCGGCTACGTCAACGGGCGATGGCGCACATCGCGCTGCGCGACCTGTGCGGGCTGGCGCCGCTCGCCGAAGTGGTCGAGAGCATGACGCTGCTTGCCGACGTCACCACCAACTTCGCGCTCGCCCACTACCACCGCCAGCTCGCCGCCAGCTACGGCGAGCCGCTCGACAGCCAGGGCCGGCCGCAACGCCTGCTGGTGATCGGCATGGGCAAGCTCGGCGGCCGCG
This sequence comes from uncultured Dechloromonas sp., assembly GCA_964523045.1. Classification (GTDB taxonomy): domain Bacteria; phylum Pseudomonadota; class Gammaproteobacteria; order Burkholderiales; family Rhodocyclaceae; genus Azonexus. Next base: position 64,520 of record CAZFXO010000011.1, read on the forward strand.
AATTGAACGTTTCCTCCGACGTCGATTACATCTTCGTCTATCCCGAGGAAGGCGACACCGCCGGCCCGAAATCGATCGAGAACTACGATTTCTTCACCCGCCTCGGCAAACGCGTGATCCAGGCGCTCGGCGACATCACCGCCGACGGCCAGGTCTTCCGCGTCGACATGCGCCTGCGCCCGAACGGCGACTCCGGGCCGCTGGTCTGCTCGCTCGATTCGCTGGAAAACTACTTCATCACCCAGGGCCGCGAGTGGGAGCGCTACGCCTGGATCAAGGGGCGGACGATGAACACCGGCGCCAACCTGCAGCCGGAATGGGTCGAAGCGATGCAGAAGATCGGCCGCCCCTTCGTCTTCCGCAAGTACCTCGATTTCGGCGCGATCAACGCGATGCGCGACCTGCACGCGCAGATCCGCCGCGAAGTCGCGCGCAAGGACATGGCCGACCACATCAAGCTCGGCCCCGGCGGTATCCGCGAGATCGAGTTCATGGCCCAGGTGTTCCAGTTGATCCGCGGCGGCCGCGACCCGGCGCTGCAGATCCGGCCGACGCTGGCGGTGCTCGCCCTGCTCGTCGAACGCCAGTTGCTGCCGGCCGACAGCGAGCGCGAGCTGCGCGAAGCCTACATCTTCCTGCGCCGCCTCGAACACCGCCTGCAATATGTCGACGACGCGCAGACCCACATGCTGCCGATCGACCCGGCGGAACGCCAGAAGATTGCCCGCAGCATGGACTTCGCCGACTGGCCGGCGCTGCTCGAAGTGCTCAACGGGCATCGCAGCCGGGTCAGCCACCACTTCGAGGCCGTCTTCTCCGACCCGGAAGCCGGCGACCATCCGCTGACCGGGCTCTGGCAGGGCCAGCTCGACGACGACACCGCGCTCGAAGCCTTCGGCAACCTCGGTTTCCGCCGCCCGGCCGACGCCATCGCCCGCCTTGGCGAGCTGCGCGCTTCAAGCCGCTACCAGCAGTTGCCGGCCACCAACCGGCAACGCCTCGACGCCGTCGGCCCGCGCCTGATCGAAGCCGCCGGCCAGACGCCCGACCCGGACACGACGCTGGTGCGCGGCATCGCCTTCCTTGAAGGCATCGCCCGCCGCGGCTCCTACCTGGCGCTGCTGCAGCAATACCCGCTGGCCCTGAAGCGCGTCGCCGACATGATCTGCGCCTCGACCTGGGCGAGCGACTACCTGAACCGCCACCCGCTACTCCTCGACGAACTGCTCGACCCCCGGCTCTACGAGATCGCCACCGACTGGACCGGCTTCCGCGACCAACTGCACCGCAACCTGGCCGATCACGCCGGCGACACCGAACGCGAGATGGATATCCTGCGTGAAATGCACCACGCCCAGGTGTTCCGCCTGCTGGCCCAGGATCTTTCCGGCCTGCAGACGATCGAATCGCTGTCCGACCACCTGACCGAACTGGCCGACAGCATCGTCCAGGAAACCCTGCCGCTGGTGTGGACCAAGATCAAGAAACGGCATTGCGAAACCCCGCGTTTCGCGGTCATCGGCTACGGCAAGATGGGCGGCAAGGAACTCGGCTACGCCTCCGACCTCGACCTCGTCTATCTCTACGACGACGCCGACGGCGATGCCCAGGAGAACTACACCCGTCTCGCCCAGCGCCTCAATACCTGGCTGTCCAGCCAGACGCCGGCCGGCATCCTGTTCGAGACCGACCTGCGCCTGCGCCCGAACGGCGACGCCGGGCTGCTGGCGGTGACCGTCGACGCCTTCCGCGACTACCAGCTCAAACAGGCCTGGACCTGGGAACATCAGGCGCTGACCCGGGCGAGATTCTGCGCCGGCGACGCCGAAGTGGGTGCTCGCTTTGAAGCCATCCGCTGCGAAATCCTGCGTCAGCCGCGCGATCTCGGCAAGCTGCGCGACGAGGTGGTCGCCATGCGCCAGAAGATGTACGACGCGCACGCCTCGAAAAGCGCCGAGATGTTCGGCCTCAAGCACGACCCGGGCGGCATCATCGACGTCGAATTCATCGTCCAGTATCTGGTGCTCGGCCACGCCCACCAGCACTGCGCACTGACCGGCAACCTCGGCAACATCGCGCTCCTGCGCATCGCCGGCGAACTCGGCCTGATCGATCCCGGACAAGCCTTGGCCGCCGGCAATGCCTACCGCGAATACCGCCGCCTGCAGCACGCCCGCCGCCTGTCGGCAACACCGAAGGCACCGGTGCCACGGGAGCAGGTGGAAAAGCACATTACCGCGGTCGACGCCCTGTGGCGGGCGGTCTTCGGTACCCGCGACAGCACCGGATGAAAAACGGCGGCCTCCCGGCCGCCGTCATCGATCAAGCGCTCAGCGCTCGCGGTCGACCGGAAAAACGATCGAACCGTCGCCCTGATTGCGCCGCAATGTCTCACGCTTCTGCTCGCGCATCGCCTCGCGGCTACCATACGCTGGCGCCCGCGATTCATTGCCCCGGCCTCGGTCAGGACGCGCATCCGGAGCGGGACGCGGTGGCGGCGCGCCGCGGTCAGGCCCCGGATGCCCGTCATCGCGACCACGCGGCGACTGTCCCGGCCAACGGCGGTCGTCTTGACGCTCGTAGCGACGATCATCCCGGCGATCATCCTGACGGTCGAAACGGCGGTCATCGCGGCGATCATCGAAATCGCGCCGAGGCGGCGGAACCGCGTGCGGCGGCGGCGCTACCCGCGGCGGCGGACCGGCTTCCCAACGACCTTCGTGCATGCGCCAGCGATGCCCGTCCTGAACCCAGCGCGGCTGCACCCAGACATGCCCCGGGCGCGGTTCGACCCAGCGGCCGGGCACCCAGACATGTCGATTGCCGCCCCAGGACCAGTAGCCGGTAATCCAGACATAACCCGGATACGGGGCGTATCCCGGGTATTCGACGCGCGGCGGTGGCGGCGGCGCCGTGACGATCACGTTGTCGTCGTAATACGGATCGGCCGGCACCACGGCGCAAGCGCCGAGCAGGCTGCCGAGCAGCGTGATGAGAATGAGCCTGCGCTTCATGTTGTTCTCTCCGTTTGTGTAGTCATGACGACATTAACGGCTATCGCCTGCCCTGAGTAGACCGGATTAACAGTTGCTTACGATTGCTTGCACCAGCGAGCCGCCCCACGACGCAAAAAGGCCGCCTGGCGGCGGCCTCCACACACAAATTGTGAGTACTTACTTGCGCAACGCGTCGCGGATTTCACGCAACAGGACGACATCTTCCGGTGGCGGCGGCGGCTCCGCCGGCGCCGGCGCCGCGTCTTCCTTGCGCAGCCGGTTCATCTGCTTGACGATCATGAAAATGATGAAGGCAAGGATGACGAAATTGACCAGGATGGTCAGAAAGGAACCGTAGGCAAAGACCGGGATGCCGGCCTTCTTCAGTTCGGCCAGGGTGGCGAGATGCTCCGGGTTGTCGCCGAGAACGACGAACAGGTTGGTGAAATCGAGCTTGCCGACAACCGTGCTGACCAGCGGCATGATCAGGTCGCCAACCACCGAATCGACGATCTTGCCAAAGGCGGCACCGATGATGACGCCGACCGCCAGATCCATCGCGTTGCCTTTGACGGCGAATTCCTTGAACTCCTGCAACATGCCCATGCGCTTCCCCTTTCCGGTGCGTTGTTATTTACCCGGCCAATTATTTGACGACGCGCCAAGCGCGGTCAAGGCGATTTGCAATATTTCAAGATCGGCCGGGAAACGCCCGCTGCAGCCTAGCCGCGGCGGCGGCCAGGGTTTCCTCGCGCTTGGCGAAGCAGAAACGGACCACCTTGTCGTCGCGCCCGTCCGGCTGGAAAACCGACACCGGGATCACCGCCACGCCAACTTCGCGCGCCAGCCATTCGGCGAATTCGCGGTCGCCCAGCGGTGACAGCCGGTCGTAGCGCGCCAGTTGGAAGTAGGTGCCGCGACAGGGCAGCAACTCGAACGGCGTCGTCGCCATCAGTTGCCGGAAGGCGTCGCGCTTTTCCTGGTAGAAAGCGGCCAAAGCGAGATGCCGCGAAGCGTCCTGCATGTAATCGGCAATCGCCAGTTGCGACGGCCCATGCACGGTGAACACGTTGAACTGGTGCACCTTGCGGAACTCGGCCATGAGCGCCGCCGGGCCGACCACGTAGCCGATCTTCCAGCCGGTGATGTGATAGGTCTTGCCGAAACTGGAAACGACGATGCTGCGTGCCGCCAGCTCGGGATGACCGGACAGGCTGGCGTGCTTTGCGCCGTCGAACAGGATGTGTTCGTAGACCTCGTCGGAGAGGACGACGATGTCGGTGCCGCGCAGGATGGCGGCCAGTTCGTCCAGATCGCGGGCTGAGAGCAGCGCGCCGGTCGGATTGTGCGGCGAGTTGACAACGATCAGCCGCGTGCGCGGCGTGATCAGCGCCCGTACCTCGTCCCAATCCAGCGCGTAATCGGGGAAACGCAGGTGGGCGTAGATTGCCTTGCCGCCGACCGTTTCGATGGCCGGCACATAGCTGTCGTACACCGGCGCGAAGACGATGACCTCGTCGCCCGGCCGGACGAAGGCGGCAATCGCGGTGAAGATCGCCTGCGTCGCCCCGGCCGTGACGGTGATTTCCGTTTCGCTGTCGTAGGCCGCGCCGTACAGCGTCGCCACCTTGTCGGCAATTGCCGTGCGCAGTTCCGGCATGCCGGCCATCGGCGCGTACTGGTTGCGGCCGGCCCGCATGTGGCGATGCATGGCGTCGAACAGCGCATCCTCGGCCTGGAAATCCGGAAAACCCTGCGACAGGTTGACGGCACCCGTCTCGGCGGCGAGCCGCGACATCACGGTGAAGATCGTCGTCCCCATGGCGGGGAAGCGGGAATCGAGGTGAACGGAAGTTTGCATCGCGGGCATGGCGGATGGAATGAAGGCCCAATCTTGCGCGAAGGCCGGGCGGCGGACAAGCCGGGCGATGAAATTGCGCGTAGTATTACATCCGTTATAACAACCGGAGGCCATCATGTACGCGCTCAAACTAACCCAGATCGGCAATTCGGTCGGCGTCGTGCTGCCCAAGGAATTGCTGGCCAAACTGCATGTCGAGAAGGGCGACACCGTCTATGCCACGGAATCCCCCGACGGCGTGCGTCTGACGCCTTTCGACCCGGCCTTCGAGAAACAGATGGAAGCGGCGAGAAAAATCATGAAGGCACGCCGCAACGTGCTGCACGAACTGGCCAAATGACGGGCTGGATCTGGCTCGAAGCATCGGTGGTCGGCGCTATCCACGAAGCGCAACTGACCGAGCACGGCGGTCCGGTCGGCATCCGCGACGCCGGCCTGCTGACTTCGGCGCTGGCCCGCCCGATCAACCTGGCCGCCTACGACACGCAAGCCGACGCGGCGGCGCTCGCTGCCGCCTACGCTTTCGGGATCGTCCGCAACCATCCTTTCATTGACGGCAACAAACGCACCGCCTTTGTCTGCAGCGAACTCTTCCTCGTACTCAACGGCCTTTGCCTGACGGCTTCCGACAGCGACTGTGTCGGCGCCATGCTCGCCCTCGCCGCCGGCGACATCGGCGAAACCGAATTCGCCGCCTGGCTACGTCCCCACATCCTCCCCGCTCCATGAACATCCACGGTATCCCCACCCGCACCCTGCGTGCCGACACAGCGCGGCGCAGCATCGAAATCATCGACCAGACCCGCCTGCCGCACGCGCTGCACTGGGTCGGCGTCGCCACGCTGGCCGAAGCGGCGCACGCCATCCGCGCCATGCAGGTGCGCGGCGCACCGCTGATCGGCGCCACCGCCGCCTACGGCCTGGCCATCGCGCTCAACGACGACGCCGGCGACACCCGCCTGAACGAAGCGATTGCCATCCTCGGCGCCACCCGGCCGACCGCGGTCAACCTGCACTGGGCACTGGCTCGCATGGACAAGGTCCTGCGCCCCCTGCCGCCGGCACAACGGGGCAGCGCCGCCTGGGCGGAAGCGGCGGCAATCGCCGAGGAAGACGTCGCGCAGAATGCGGCAATCGGCCGGCACGGGCTGGAGCTGCTGCGCCGCCTGCCGCGCCGCGACGGCCGCGTGCTCAACGTGATGACCCACTGCAACGCCGGCTGGCTCGCCACCGTCGATTGGGGCACCGCGCTCGCCCCGGTCTATGCCGCGCACGACGCCGGCCTGCCGGTGCATGTCTGGGTTTCCGAAACCCGGCCGCGCAACCAGGGCCTGCTCACCGCCTGGGAACTCGCCCAGCACGGCGTGCCGCACACCCTGCTCGCCGACAACGCGGCCGGCCTCCTGCTGCGCCAGGGTCGGGTCGATGCGGTGATCGTTGGCGCCGACCGCATCGCCGCCAACGGCGACGTCGCCAACAAGGTCGGCACCTACCTGAAGGCGCTGGCCTGCGCCGACAACGGCGTTCCCTTCTACGTCGCCGCGCCGCGCTCGACGCTCGACTTCGCCTGCGCCGACGGCGCGGCGATCCCGATCGAGGAACGCGACGGCGACGAGTTCCGCCTCGTGCACGGCACCGACCCGCGCGGCACGCCGGCCGCCGTGCGCCAGCTTCCAGCCGGCGAAGCGGTCGCCAACCCGGCTTTCGACGTCACCCCGGCCCGCCTGGTCGCCGCCATCATCACCGAACGCGGCGCCTGCCCGGCCAGCCGCGCCGGCCTGCTCGGCCTCTACCCGGAAGAAACGGCATGAGCGAACTGCGCGCCAAGCTGATCGCCGCCGCCCGCGCCATGCGCCCGGCCGGCCTCAACCGCGGCACCGCCGGCAACCTCAGCGTGCGCTGCGGCGACGGCTTCCTGATCACGCCGACCGGCATGCCCTACGACGCGCTGGAAGCCGACGACATCCCGCTCATGGCCATCGACGACAGCGCCGACGGCAGCTTCAGCGGCCGCCGCAAGCCGTCGTCGGAATGGCGCTTCCACCGCGACCTCTACGCCAGCCGCCCGGAAGTCGGCGCCGTCCTGCACGCCCACTCGCCGTTCGCCGTCACGCTGGCCTGCCTGCGCCGCGCCATCCCGCCCTTCCACTACATGATCGCCCGCTTCGGCGGCGATACCGTGCGCTGCGCCGACTACGCGCTGTTCGGCACGCCGGCGCTGTCGGCGGCGGCGCTCGCCGCGATGGCCGACCGCCGCGGCTGCCTGCTCGCCAACCACGGCCTGCTCGTCGCCGGCCGCGACCTCGACGAAGCCTTTGCCCTCGCCGTCGAACTCGAGGAACTCTGCGAACAATACTGGCGCGCCTGCCAGCTCGGCGAACCGGTGCTGCTCGACGCGGTCGACATGGCAGCAGTAATCGAAAAATTCAGCACCTACGGACAACAATGAACGCACACCTCGACCTCTCGCGCTGGGCGCAGACGCACGAATACGGCGCCGGCAACGCGCGCGCCGAGGCCGGCACCCGCTGGGTGCTGTGGCTGACCCTGACGACGATGGTCGTCGAGATCGCCGCCGGCTGGTGGTTCAACTCGATGGCGCTGCTCGCCGACGGCTGGCACATGAGTTCGCACGCGCTGGCCATCGGCCTCGCCAGCCTCGCCTACGCCGCCGCCCGCAAGTACGCCGAAGACCCCAGCTTCGCCTTCGGCACCTGGAAGATCGAAGTCCTCGCCGGCTACACCAGCGCCCTCTTCCTGCTTGGCGTCGCCGCGCTGATGGTCTGGGGCGGCATCGAACGCCTGATCGAGCCGGCGCCGATCGCCTACGGTGAAGCCATGCTGGTCGCCGTCCTCGGCCTCGCCGTCAACCTCGGCAGCGCGGCGATCCTGCTGCGCGCCGGCGGCCACGACCATCACGGTCATGATCATGGGCACGGCCATGACCACGGGCACGATCATCATCACGGCCACGAAGACCTCAACCTCAAGGCCGCCTACATCCACGTCCTCACCGACGCGCTGACCTCGGTCCTCGCGATCGCCGCCCTCGCCGGCGGCTGGCTGTGGGGCTGGAACTGGCTCGACCCCGCCTGCGCCATGGTCGGCGCCGTGCTCGTCGCGCTGTGGGCGAAGAACCTGCTGCGCGACACCAGCCGCGTCCTGCTCGACCGCGAGATGGACCACCCGGTGGTCGAGGAAATCCGCGAAGTCATCGGCGAACTGCCGCCCGGCACGCAGATCACCGACCTCCACGTCTGGCGCGTCGGCAACGGCGCCTACGCCTGCGCCATCTCGCTGCTCACCCACGACAGCGCGCTGACCCCGCTCGCCATCCGCCAGGCCCTCGCCATCCACGAGGAAATCGCTCACGTCACGGTGGAGATACACCGCTGCGACGAGTGCTCCCCCGGCGCGGCGTTCTCCGGGCGGTGATGTAGATCCGGCGGCGAAGTAGCGGGTTTCTGTTCCAGTAGAAGCGCTGTTTTCCGCCGTTGACCGGCGGGCGGCTTTGCGGCTTTGGCTTCTGAAGCGCCGTTTTCCGCGCCTGACGCGCGGGCGTACTTTTTCTTGTTTGGCCAAGAAAAAGTAGCCAAAAAGAAGGCCACCCCCAGGTCGGCGCCGGGCTACGCCCGGTCCCTTGCGCTACTCGCCGGTCCGGGCGGCTGGCTAAACTCGGCCCTACGGGCCTCAAACAACGCCAGCCGACTACCCCCGGCCCGCCTGCGTTGCTCAGCGCCTCCCAGGGGGACCCCGAACACCGATCGGGCACGACCTCTTCCAGTCAATAATGGAAGGATCAGATCACGGCAATGCCCAACGATTAAGCTAAAGGACGGGCTTCAGCCCATACCAGCGAGCGAAGCGAACGATTTGAGCGCATTGTTATACGCCATTATCGGGGAGTTCAACCATCTCCATTAGCACCAGCGATGGCACAGGCATTAGTCCTAATGCCTTCTCCACTAACGAGATTATTTCCTCAAGATCCATTATCACCCGATTGACATCTAAGTTGTCGATTATTTTTTGCCATTTTGGTTTTGGCCATTTATTAGGATCAGCATGCTTCTCTTCGTCATAGGGCAAGTATTCGGTTTCGGCGTGTGCTAACTCGTTCCTTAATTCCATTACTTTTTTAAAAGTCTGAAATGGACTTTTGCCATAGTCGGGCTCGATTTTTGCCAATTCGCACAGGAAAGCCATTTTTCCTGTTGGGCTAAGTTTTGGCTTCAAATGTTCGTCCCAAGTTTGACATGAATAATGTCCTGCATGATTCAGAAATGACTCATATGTGAATGCTGCGAAAATATATAGAGATAATTTTTGCGAGAGCTTTGCCTCTGAGAAGTTCACATCTTTTTTTAATGACTCAATTGAGGCGTAAAGGTATCGAAAGCTGTAATAGGCTAATTTCTTTGCCATGCCGAACTCCGTAGCGTACAACGATTAAGCCACCAGGCAGACAAAAGCGCAGATTTTGTCTCCTTAGCAAACAAAGTGAGCGATAGTTGAGTGCAATGTCAAACGTCACCACTTCATTTTTTGGCAATTGTCTTTTTGGCGGTATTTTTTCCAGTTTCTTTATGAAAAGTGATTACTGGTTTTTCGACTGGTGCAGCAGGCTGGCTAACCAAAACGGCACGATTTTTTCTAGCCGCCCCTCGTTCGACAAGGGCTTTGCTAATGCTCGTGTCTTTCGAGATATTTCTTTTTTCACTTATGGGAGTTAACGAGATTGTGACTTTATGGGTCTGGGTGGCAGTGGTTTCTGCACTAGCATCAAAGACAAATAATTTAAAGCCGGCACCAGCATTTGCCTCTAGTTGAAAAGCGACTTCCAACTCAACATTAGCCAGCTCAAATAATGGATTTTCGTCGTCTATCGATTCTCGTATTTCTTCTTTCACCAACTTTATGAACTCTTTGATACTGATCTTTCCCTGCATACAGACCCCCCCTGTGACTTATAACGTCTCAATCAGCCGTCGCCGCAGGCGTGGACTGAATTGACTTGTTAAGCGCTTCTGTTGACTGCTGATGGGCACCCGTAGAACTTTGCACGTAGACCGTATTGGCCAAAGTTGCGATCAGAACTGCAAGCGTGAAGACGGACACCAAAAATAATTGGCAGTGGCGCTTTTTCGTGCGCTTCTCTTCAATTAACTTGCAGACGTTTGCATGAGCATTGTTGTAGGTATTGAGAAAAATTTGATTCTCCATCGGCTTAAAGCCACCCTCCCCATTTTCTGTTTTCGGAAAATGTTTTGACAATACTTTGAGAAAGCTTCTGAGTTCACTTTCTGATGCATCTAGTAGCTCATCGGAAAATGCGTAGCAAATAACATCCGCCTGCTGTTTCACTGTATTCTCATATTTAAATTTATTCATTTCGTGAACAGTATCCTTTGTCGCTTAACGTGAAGTGGACGGTATATTCGCCGCGCACTCTGGAACACTGCCTTCCATCCTGCGAACTGGTCAGCCGAAGATCCCCTGCCAGAGCGGCGCGGAGTAGTGTTTACAAGAATATTTCCGGGAATATATGGCGCCTCAACATGGCGTTTGGCCAGGATACGCGGCGTGGGCGCCGTGTATCCTGCTTGCTTGCCGGACATGCTGGCCAACAAGGCGGTGCGAAAGCCTTCGCTGGTGGTCATTTTGGCCGATAGCCCATATATCTGCGTCATCAAGTCCATGGCAAACGCGGCGCTTGTTACCGTGATGCCGAAAGGGTATCACCAACGCATAGCCTCGTGGATAGGCGAATACCCATTGCTGCCGTTCTTTGTTTCGCCAATCGCGCAGTCAAAACGAACACCCGAAAAACTGCATTCGGTGTACCGGGCCCCTTGGGAGGTGCCGAGCAACGCAGGGTTGGCGGGGGGTGTCGGCTCGCGTTGTTTGAGGCCCGCAGGGCCGAGTTTAGCGAGACGCCCGCCGGCCCGAGTAGCGCAGGGGACCCCGCGTAGCGGGGCGCCGACCTAGGGGTGGCCTTCTTTTTGGCTACTTTTTCTTGGCCACGCAAGAAAAAGTACGCCCGCCGGTCAACGGCGGAACCCAGCGGTTCAGCAACCCAAAACACGCCAAAGAACGCGCTCCCCGCTCAATCCCCAGCAAGAAATATCTCGATCCGTTCCTTGCCCTTGCCGATGTTGTTGCGCTTGAGCCGCAGCGGCCCGACCTCGCCGGTCGAGCGGACATGCGTGCCGCCGCAGGCAACCCGCGAGAAGCCGGCGATTTCCCAGTAGCGCCGCTCGTTTTCGACGTCTTCGAAAGCGGTGCGGATCGGCAGGTCGGCGGCAATGATCCGGTTGGCGCTGGCCGCCAGTTCCGGCAGCAGCGGGGCAACGCTCTCCGGCCAGCGGAAATCGATCCGCGCCTTGTCGGCGGCGATATGCGCGCCGACCTTGAGCGCCCCGGGCAAGGCGCGGCCAGCGAGTTCGAGGACCAGTTCGGCGGCGAAGTGGAGGCGCATCAGGCGGTAACGGCGTGCCCAGTCGATCGCCACCTCAACCGGCTGGCCGGGCTGCAAGCCGTGCCCGGCAGCCAGGCGATAGCGGAGGCAGCGCCCTTCCTTGCTCGCTTCGACGACGGCGATGCCGCCGATGCTCCCGTGGTCGCTTTCCTGTCCGCCGGAAAAGGCGAAGAAGATCGTTGATGCCAGTTCGACCGTATCGCCATCGACCGCCGTCACCACCGTGCGGTGCGTGCTGGCGTAAGGGTCTTCCCAGAAGGCTTTGTGGGTCATGCGTGGGGAATATCGGTGAGCATCGGTCAAGTGGCGGGCGGTAGTCGCGCAGCACCGCGCGATTCTCCGCCAAGCCGGCGAAACGGCGCAAGCGCCGTGCATCCGGCGGGCGGATCGACTAAGCTTCGCACTTTGCGCAGACGCGCGCGAGGGGAAAAGCATGCCGGTGATCGAAGTCCGCCATCCTTTGGTCAAACACAAGATCGGGCTGATGCGCGAAGGCGAGATCAGCACCAAGAAATTCCGCGAGCTGGCGGCCGAGCTGGCCCGCCTGCTGACCTACGAGGCCTGCCGCGATTTCGAGCTGGAACGGGTGAGCATCGAAGGCTGGTGCGGCCCGGTCGAGATCGACCAGATCAAGGGCAAGAAGGTCACCGTGGTGCCCATCCTGCGCGCCGGCATCGGCATGCTGGACGGGGTGCTCGACCTGATTCCGAACGCCAAGGTCAGCGTCGTCGGCATTGCCCGCAACCATGAGACGCTGATGCCGGAGCCGTATTTCGAGCGCTTCGTCGGCCAGCTCGACGAGCGCCTGGCGATGATCATCGACCCGATGCTGGCCACCGGCGGTTCGCTGATCGCCACCATCGACATGCTGAAGCGCAAGGGCTGCAAGCAGATCAAGGCGCTGGTGCTGGTCGCCGCGCCGGAAGGCATCGCGGCGCTGAACGCGGCGCATCCCGAGGTGGAAATCTACACCGCCGCCGTCGACAGCCACCTCAACGAACACGGCTACATCATCCCCGGCCTGGGCGACGCCGGCGACAAGATTTTCGGGACCAAGGAAGCATGAACACGACACAAGAACCGGTCTGGCGGACCGCGCTTTCCGGCGCGCAAATCCTTTTCGTCGCCTTCGGCGCCACCGTGCTGGTGCCCCTGCTCACCGGGCTGAACCCCAGCCTGGCGCTGCTCGGCGCCGGCGTCGGCACGCTGATCTTCCAGATTTGCACGAAACGACAGGTGCCGATCTACCTCGGTTCCAGCTTCGCCTTCATCGCCCCGGTGATCTATTCGGTGCAGACCTGGGGCATGCCGGCGACGCTCGGCGCGCTGGCCTCGGCCAGCTTCTTCTATTACGTCGCCGCCGGCCTGGTGAAATGGCGCGGCGTCGGGCTGATCCACAAGCTGCTGCCGCCGGTGGTGATCGGCCCGGTGGTCATGGTGATCGGTCTCGGCCTGGCCCAGGTCGCGGTCGGCATGGCGACCGGCAAGGCCGGCGACGCGCAGGTCGTTCCCTACGAAACAGCCATTGCCATCGCCGCCATCTCGCTGCTGGCGACGATGCTCACCGCCATCCGCGCCCGCGGGCTGTTAAAGCTGGTGCCGATCCTGGTCGGCGTCGCCGTCGGCTACGTCGTCTCGCTGTTCCTCGGCATCGTCGATTTCTCGAAGGTGAACGAGGCGGCCTGGATCGCCATGCCGGCCTTCGGCACGCCGGAATTCAACCTGGCGGCGATCCTCTTCATGATCCCGGTCGCCATCGCACCGATCGTCGAGCACGTCGGCGGCATCCTCGCCATCGGCTCGGTTGCCGGCAAGGACTTCACCGAAAACCCCGGCCTGCACCGCACCCTGCTCGGCGACGGGCTGGCGGTCAATGTCGTCGGCCTGTTCGGTGGCCCGCCGGTCACCACCTACGGCGAAGTCACCGGCGCCGTCATGCTGACCAAGAACTACAACCCGGTGGTGATGACCTGGGCCGCCTGCTTCGCCATCCTGATGGCCTTCGTCGGCAAGTTCGGCGCCCTGCTGCAGACCATCCCGCTGCCGGTGATGGGCGGCATCATGGTGCTGCTCTTCGGCTCGATCGCCGGCATCGGCCTCAAGACGCTGATGGACGCTCGGGTCAACCTGTCCAGCGCGCGCAACCTGTGCATCGTCTCGGTGACGCTGGTCACCGGCATCGGCGGCCTCGGCGTCACCATCGGCAGCTTCTCGCTGCAGGGCATCAGCCTGTGCGGCGTGCTCGCCGTGCTGCTCAACCAGTTGCTGCCGGCGGAGCCGGAAAGCCACTAGGGTGCCTTCGCGGTAAGCAGCGTCCCGCCGCTTACCGCGAATACGCCCCATCGCCCGGCGATCCGCCGTCTTCCGGCAGCCCTCAGGCCAGCGTCGACAACAGGCTGCTCGCCGTCGTTTCAGCCGGACGGCCATAGGCCTGCATCAACTGCATGATGCGCTGCATGACCTGGGTTTCGTCGCTGGCGGCTTGCTGCGTCGCGCTGGTCGACGTGGCGCTGGTCGACGAGCCGTCGCCCGACTGCTCTTGCTTGTAGGCCATCGCTTCCTGGAAGCTGACCTTGCCGTCGCCATTGGTGTCCGCCGCCTCGAAATTGGCCACGATGTCGGAAATCAGGCTGGCGCGCTTGCTGTCGGAATCGCCGATTTCGTCCAACTGGGCGCTCAGTTCATCCTCGGTAAAACCGGCATCGTTGGCTGGCGGCGGCGGTGGCGGCATCGCTGCGGCGGCAGCCTGGGCTTGCGCGGTGGTATCGGTTTCGCCCGACTGCGCTTGCTTGTAGGCCATCGCTTCCTGGAAGCTGACCTTGCCGTCGCCATTGCTGTCCGCCGCCTCGAAATTGGCCACGATGTCGGAAATCAGGCTGGCGCGGTCACTGTCGGAGTCGCCGATTTCGTCCAGTTGGGCGCTCAGTTCGTCCTCGGTGAAACCTTCGTCGTTCGGCGGCGGTGGCGGCGGCATGCCACCGGCCATGCCTTGCGGCCCCTGCCCCGCCATGCCCTGCATGCGCATCTGGGTGAACTGGCTGTCCAGTTCCTGTTGCAACTGGCTCAGGGTACTGGAAAACTCGCTTTCGGTGACTTTACCGTCGCTGTCGCCGTCAAGCGCGGCAAAGACATCGGCGATGGTGCTTTCGTCGCTTTCGCCGATGGCGCTGAACGCCGCCGCGAAGTCGCTTTTCTCGAGGTAGCCCTGCCCCTTGCTGTCGAGGCGGGAAAATAACTGGCTCAATGACGAGCTATTGCTGACACCGCTGACCATGATGAACTCCTGGAAAATGGTTGATGGGATCGAATCGGGTTTCGACGGCCTCTTCCAGTGCAATTTATCGGCCAACAAGGGTCGAAATTGGCGGCGAAGCGGGTTAAAACGGGTAAAAACTCGTCAAGAAAACCGCTTTTTGCTCCGAACAGGCGTTGAAATCCCACCTGGAATGCGTAATTTTCCGCCGGAACGCGGCCCCGGCAAAAATTGCCGGCAAGCCGGCAAGGACAGGTAAAAGCCCGTAAAAACAGCACTATGGCGCGCCGGCAATGGCTATCATGCGGGCTCCAACTGATTTCCCGGAGCAAAAAATGGCGGCTGTGCTGCTGATCGACGACGATGAGGAACTGGCCGGCATGCTGGCTGACTACCTGCGCCGCGACGGCTTCACCGTGACCCTCGCCCACGATGGCGAAAGCGGCGTCCAGGCGGCACTTTCCGGGCAGTTCGCGATCGCCGTGCTCGACGTGATGATGCCCGGCATCTCCGGCATCGAGGCGCTGCGCCGCATCCGCGCGGCAAGCCGGATGCCGGTGCTGATGCTGACCGCGCGCGGCGACGACATGGATCGCATCGTCGGCCTCGAACTCGGCGCCGACGACTACGTGCCCAAGCCCTGCCTGCCGCGCGAACTGGCGGCCCGGCTGCGGGCGATCCTGCGCCGCGGCGTGGCGAACGCCGACCCGCAGGCGGAAATCACGGTCGGCCCGCTCAACCTGCAGCCGGCCCAGCGCCGGGCCTACTGGCGCGGCCAGGCGGTCGAACTGACCAGCACCGAATTCAACCTGCTCGAAGTCCTCGCCCGCCATGCCGGCCGCACCGTCGCCAAGGACGAGTTGTCGCAGCAGGCGCTGGGCCGCCCGCTGGCGCGCTACGACCGCAGCATCGACGTCCACCTGTCGAGCATCCGGCAAAAGCTGGGGACGCTCGACGACGGCCGCTCACCGATCCAGACGGTATTCCGCCAGGGCTACCAGATGCTCGCCGGCTGACCATGGGCCGCCTGTTCTGGAAGTTCTTCCTGATCGTCTGGTTGGCGCAACTGGCGGCGGTGCTCGCCACCGGCGCGATTTTCTGGGCGGAACGGCGCAGCATGGAAGCGCGTTTCGCCGAACGGCTGGCGCCCCCCGCACCGCCACCACCGGGCGAATTCGCCCCCCCCGGCGAACCGCCACCTTTCGCCGGCCCGGACGGCGAAAGGTGG
>CAZFXO010000012.1:0-12893 GCA_964523045.1 uncultured Dechloromonas sp.
TCTTTTTTCCACAAAAAAGAAAGTACGCCCGCCGGTCAGCGGCGGAAAACAGCGCCTCAAAAACCAAAACCGCCCGCCGAAGCATAAGAAACCCAATGCTTCAGCAACCGATTCCGCCCACCCGCGCAGCGCGAAAGAACCAGCCTCAGCGCCCCGCTTTATCCCCCCGCTCAAACCACCGCATCAACACCAGAAAAAGCACATCCGGATCAACCGGCTTGGTGATGAAGTCGTTCATCCCGGCCGCGAGACAGCGCCGGCGGTCATCGACGAAGGCGTTGGCGGTCATCGCCAGGATCGGCGTTGCCGCATGTCCGTTAAGCTGGCGAATCGCCCGCGTCGCCGTCAAGCCATCCATGACCGGCATCTGGACGTCCATCAGGATCAGGTCGTAAGACGAAGCGCCGGCCTTGGCCACCGCCTCGGCGCCGTCCGAGGCGACATCGACGGCAAGTCCGAGCGATTCGCCGAGCAGCTCGCGGGCGACTTCCTGGTTGATCGGGTCGTCCTCGACCAACAGGACATGCCGATCCCGATACTTTTGCCGGATGATGACTTCGGCTTCGCTGCCGCCGACGGTCGCCGAGACGCTTCGAGGCGTTGCGGCGTCGACCTTGGCGAAGAGCAGCGCGAAACTGAAGCGACTGCCGACGCCTGGCGTGCTTTCCACCGCGATCACGCCGCCCATCAGTTCGACCAGGCGCTTGCAGATGGCGAGACCGAGGCCGGTGCCGCCATGGCGGCGGGTGGTCGAACTGTCGGCCTGCTCGAAGGGTTCGAAAATACGCCGCTTGGCATCGGCTGGAATGCCGATGCCGGTATCCTCGACGCTCAAGCGCAAGACGATGTCGGCGGGAGTTTCCGCCTCACAGCAAACCGCGATGGTGACCCCGCCCTGCTCGGTGAACTTCACGGCATTGGTCACCAGGTTGAGCAGGATCTGCTGCAGGCGCAGCGGATCACCCAACACTTCTAGGCTGGCGAGACGGGATTCGATCTGGCGCTCGAAAGTCAGTTGCCGCGCCACCACTCGCTCGTGGATGAGGCTCTCGACATCGGCGAGGATGCTGCCGAAGCGGAAAGGCACCTGCTCCAGCGTCAGCCGTTCGGCGTCGATCTTGGAGAGGTCGAGAATGTCGTTGAGCAGATGCAGCAGATGCTTGGCCGCGGCGGCGATCTTGTTCAGCTTGTCGGCCAGCACCGGGTCGTCGTAGCGGCGCTGCAGGATACCTGCCAGACCGATGATGGCGTTCATCGGCGTGCGCAATTCGTGGCTCATGTTGGCGAGGAAACTGCTCTTCGCCCGGTTGGTGGCCTCGGCGACCTCCTTCGCCACCGACAGTTCGCTGGTCCGGGCGGCCACCAGCTCTTCCAGATGCAGGCGATTCTGCTCAAGTTCCGCCTCGACCCGCTTGCGTTCGGAAACGTCGAGCAGGACACCGATGACGGCCGGCCGGCCCTCGTGCTCCATGATCCGCCCATAGACCTCGACATCCAGCCTGCTACCGTCCCGGCGCTGGCCGACGAAGGAATAATTGATCGCCTCGACTTCGCCGCTGACCCGCCGGCGCAGGTTTTCGGTGACGGTTTCCCGGGCTTCCGGGGCGACCAGATCGCTGACGGCAACGCGGTCAATCACCTCCTCCGGGCTGGCAAAGCCGAACATCTGGGCAAAGCGCGGATTGACGTAGGGAAAACGCCCGTCCTGGATGATGTAAACACCAACCAGGGACTGCTCGATCAGGCCGCGGAATTTGCGCTCGGCGGCGAGCAGCGCCTGCTCCGCCTGGCGGCGCCGGGCGATGTCGCGGCACAGGCCGAGGACATTGCCGTTCGGCAGCAGGACCGCGCTCATTTCGGCAAAGGCGCTCGTACCATCCTTACGCCGCAGTTCGATCTCGGTGAAACAATGCCCTTCGCCGACGATCCGCTCGAAGATGCGGTGATGCGCTTCGATCAGGCCGCTCGGGGAGAGTCCGCCGATGTTCATGGTGAGCAGTTCGGCGCTGGTGTAGCCGACGAATTCGCCGGCCTTCTGGTTCACATACTCGTAGCGCCCGTCCGAACGGGCGATGAAGACCGCATCCGGCGAATTGTCGAGAACGCTGCGCAAGGACTGCTCGCTTTCGCGCAATTGACGAGCGATCGTTTCAATCCGCCGGTTGTGGCGGGCATTGCTGTAGAGCAAGCCGAAGATCATCAACGCCAGCAACAGCCCGTAACCGGCGACATTCTCCGGCTGGTGGCTGGTAAACGCGGCGTCGAACTCGGGACGGCTCTGGAAACGGGCAAGCCAGCGACGTCCGCCCATCTCCAGTGGCAATACGACGACATGAGTGCCGCGCGGCGCCCTCTCGTCATCCGACCGGCTATCGTAGAGCAGGTTTTCCGGCGCCACCGTCGCGTCGAACAGCGCGAGATCGACGTCATTCTCCCGGCTGGACATGATCTCGCGCAGCAGATCGCCCGCCCGGAAGGGACTGAAAACGAAACCGGCAACGGCGGCCCGCCGTTGCTCGATGGTGTTGCGCGGCAGCTCGACGCGATAGACCGGCAGGTAGATCAAGAAACCGGGCTGCCGCTCCGGTCCTTCCGGTTCCTGCTTGAGAATCACCTTGCCGGTGATTGCCGGCTGCCCGGTGTCGCGCGCCAGTTCCATCGCCGTGCGCCGCGTGGCATCGGACAACATGTCGTAGCCGATCGCCTGCCGATGGCGCGCATTCTGCGGCTCGAGATAGACGATGCCGCTGTATTGCTCACGGACGCCCGGCGGACGGATTTCATAAGGGAAAATGCCGTCCGCGTGCAACGCCGCCTCGAACGCCGGCTTGTCGGCAGGTCCCAGCAGCAGCGCCAGCCCCAACCCCTGGGCGCCGCGCAGGTTGCCGCCCAGTTGCAGACGGTCGACATAGCGCCGCCATTCGTCACGACTGACCTGATCGCTGGCTTCGAAAAAAGCAGCCGCCCCGCGCAATACCTGCTCATGCGCCGACATCCGCAGCCGGATGTAGTCGCGCTCCTTCTCGGCCCGGTAGAGGAAACGTTCGCTGGCGCGGTGCTTCGCCGTCTCCAGCGTCATGTACCAAGCGGTAAAGGTCAGCAAGAGCAGCAAGCCGAGGACGATCCAGGGCAAGGCATAGGGGCGCGGGAAAGCCCAGCGTTGCGGGCCCGGCGACGATGACTCTCGCGAACTGGCGGAATGGATGGACAAAATTGCTCCGGTCACTGAACAGGCAGTTTCGGGAATCCCCACAACAAGCCCAGGGCATTGATTCAAAACGATTTCAAGCGCACTGCAGGCGACCGCCAAACGATACTGGCCGATGCCTGCAGTGTCTTACGTCAGACGCCTCTCGTCCAGTATCACGAATAGGATAGACAGCCCGAGCAGACAGCGAAAAACCCACGGCACAGAACATGCTTCAATCTGGTGCATGAGCCAGAACGCCCCCGCCCAACGCATCATCAAGATCCGCCGCGACTACAACACCTGGGTCGCCAACGAGACGCTCGAAGACTACGCGCTACGCTTCACCCCGCGCAGCTTCCGCAAGTGGTCGGAACTGCGCGTCGCCAATACCGCCTTCGGCGCGGCCTCATTTCTGGTACTCGAAGCGGTCGGCGCGACGATGCTGGTCAACGCCGGCTTCATCAACGCCTTCTGGGCGATCCTGGCGACCGGCCTGATCATCTTCCTGCTCGGCCTGCCGATCAGCGTCACCGCCGCCCGGCACGGGCTGGACATGGACCTGCTGACGCGCGGTGCCGGTTTCGGCTACATCGGCTCGACCATCACCTCGCTGATCTACGCGTCGTTCACCTTCATTTTCTTCGCCCTCGAAGCGGCGATCATGGCCTACGCGCTGGAACTCGCCTTCGGCCTGGCGCCGGCCTGGGGCTACCTGGTCTGCGCCTTGGTGGTGATCCCGATGGTCACCCACGGCGTCACCGCGATCAGCCGTTTCCAGGCGTGGACGCAGCCGGTGTGGCTCTTCCTGCTGGTCTTGCCCTACGTCTTCGTGCTGCTTGAAGAACCCGATGCCTTCGCCGGCCTGCTCGCCTACGCCGGCGAGAAAGGCAACGGCGGCAGTTTCAACCCGCACCTATTTGGTGCAGCACTGACCGTCGGCATTGCCATGGTGACCCAGATGGGGGAACAGGTCGATTACCTGCGCTTCATGCCCGAGAAGACGCCCGCCAACCGGGGCCGCTGGTGGCTCGGCGTCATCGTCGGCGGGCCGGGCTGGGTGGTGCCCGGCATCCTCAAGATGCTGGGCGGCGCGCTGCTCGCCTGGCTGGTGCTGCGCAACGGTTTTTCGCCGGACAAGGCGGTCGACCCCAACCAGATGTATTTGATCGGCTTCTCCCACGTCTTCGACAACACGACACTGGCGATTGCCGTCACCGCCATCTTCGTCATCGTCTCGCAACTGAAGATCAACGTCACCAACGCCTACGCCGGCTCGCTCGCCTGGTCCAACTTCTTCGCCCGGCTGACGCACAGCCACCCGGGGCGCGTCGTCTGGGTCGTCTTCAACACGGCGATCGCGCTGCTCTTGATGGAGCTCAACGTCTTCCAGGCGCTCGGCCAGGTGCTTGGCCTGTACTCGAACATCGCCATCTCGTGGATGGCGGCGGTGGTTGCCGACCTCGTCATCAACAAGCCGCTCGGCCTGTCGCCGAAGGGCATGGAGTTCAAGCGCAGCAACCTCTACGACATCAACCCGGTCGGCGTCGGCGCCATGGCCGCCGCCTCGCTGCTCTCGGTAGCTGCCTTCTCCGGCTTTCTCGGCGACGCTGTCCAGCCCTACGCCCCCTTCGTGGCGATGGCGACGGCCTTCGTCATCTCGCCGCTGATCGCCTGGCGCACCGGCGGCCGCTACTACCTGGCGCGGCCGGCGAATCTGACGGTCGACTCGCACAAATGCGCGATTTGCGAGCGCGACTACGAACCCGAGGACATGGCCCACTGCCCGGCCTACCAGGGGCCGATCTGTTCGCTGTGCTGCTCGCTCGACGCCCGCTGCCACGATCTTTGCAAGCCGCAGGCCAGCCTCGCCGCGCAGTGGCACGCGCTGCTCGCCCGGCTGCTGCCGAAGGCCGCCCTGCCTTACCTGGAAACCGGCCTCGGCCACTACCTGCTGCTGATGCTCGGCATCGTGCCGATCCTGGCGCTGGTGCTCGGCGTGCTGTACACCCACGAACTGCTGATGCTCGGCGACGGCAACCCGGCCATGGTCGCCGCGCTGCAGGAAAGCTTCGTCAAGACCTTCGCCGCGCTGCTGCTGCTCTCCGGCGTCGGCGCCTGGTGGATGGTGCTGACCCAGGAAAGCCGGCGCGTCGCGCAGGAGGAATCGAACCGCCAGACGCAGTTGCTGCTGCAGGAAATCGAATCGCACCAGCGCACCGACGAGGCGCTGCAGAAGGCCAAGCAGGTGGCGGACGCCGCCAACCAGGCGAAGAGCCGCTACATCACGGCGATCAGCCACGAACTGCGCACGCCCTTGAACAGCATCCTCGGCTACGCGCAGATCCTCGACGCCGACCCCGACGTGCCGCCCAACCGGCGGCAGGCGGTCAGCGTCATCCGCAAGTCCGGCGACCACTTGCTGTCGGTCATCGAAGGCACGCTCGACATCGCCCGCATCGAAGGCGGCAAGCTGACGCTGGAAGTCAAGGCGATGGACTTCCCCGACTTCATGCAGCAGATCGTCGGCATGTTCGAGCTGCAGGCGCGCAACAAGGGGCTGTCGTTCGACTACCGTCCGGCCGGAGAGCTGCCGGCCGTGGTGCGCGCCGACGAGAAACGGCTGCGCCAGATCCTGATCAACATCCTCGGCAACGCCGTGAAGTTCACCGTGCGCGGCGGCGTCGAATTCAAGGTCGAATGCCGGCGCGAGATGGCCGTCTTCGAGATTCGCGACACCGGCCCCGGCATCCCGGCGGCCGACATGGAGCGCATCTTCGAGCCCTTCCAGCGCGGCAGCACGGCGCAGGCCGGCGGCAGCGGCGTCGGCCTGACCATCGCCCGCATGCTCACCGACCTGATGGGCGGCGAGATGCAGGTCTCGAGCGAGCCCGGCACGGGCACGCTGTTCCGCATCCGCCTCTTCCTGCCCCAGGTGCATTCGGCGCAGGCGGCGCGCGAACTGCCGAAACTCAACCGCATCGGCTACGTCGGCGTGCGCCGGCGCATCCTTGTCGTCGATAACGAGAAGGTCGACCGCGACATGCTGCAAAGCGTGCTCGAACCGCTCGGCTTCATCGTCGACCAGGCGGCCAGCGGCTACGAAGCGCTGCAGGTGATTCCCCGGGTCAAGCCCCATCTCGTTTTCATGGACCTCGGCATGCCCGGCATCGACGGCTGGGAGACGATCCGCCGCATCCGCCAGCAGCACCTGACCGACGCCCAGCTCGCCATCCTCTCGGCCAACGCCTTCGACAAGGGGCTGGACAACGATGTCGGCATCGCCCCCGAGGATTTCATCGTCAAGCCGCTCAAGGTCAATCAACTGCTAGCCTGGCTGGGCAGGAAGCTCGACCTCGAATGGGTCACCGCCGACACACCGCCGCCCGCCCCGGCGCCGGCCGAACCGCTGCCGCTGGTCGCCCCGGACGCCGGGCACGTCAGCGCGCTGGAAGAAGCGATCAACCTCGGCTACCTGCGCGGCATCCTCAACCAGCTCGCCGAGATCGAAAAGCTCGACGCCCGCCACGGCGAGTTCGTCCGCGTCCTGCGCGAGCTGGCGCGCCAGTTCCAGTTCGACGCAATGAAGGAAATCCTGCGAAAATCGGCCCATGAACCCCGTTGACCGCGCCATCTCCGACATCGTCCTGATCGTCGACGACGTCCCCGAGAACCTCTCGCTGCTGCACGACGCGCTCGACGAGGCCGGCTACACCGTGCTCGTCGCCACCAACGGCGAATCGGCGCTGCAGCGGGCGCGCCAAAGCCTGCCCGACGTCATCCTGCTCGATGCGCTGATGCCCGGCATCGACGGTTTCGAAGTCGCCCGCCGGCTGAAGGCCGACTTCGCGACGCAGCAGATCCCCATCGTCTTCATGACCGGGCTCACCGAAACCGAGCACGTCGTCGCCGCCTTCGCTGCCGGCGGCGCCGACTACGTGACCAAACCGATCCGCCCGGCCGAAGTCCTGGCGCGCATCGCCGCCCACATGCAGAACGCCCGCCAGATGAAGCAGGCGCGCAGCGCGCTCGACGCCTTCGGCCAGGCCACCGTCGCCGTGCGTGCCGCCGACAGCAAGATCGTCTGGCAGACGCCGCTGGCCCGCGACCTGCTCAACGCCTACTTCGCCAACCCGGAAACCGTCGCCCCGGAAGAACTGCTCGCCTGGATCGCCGCCGCCAACGCCGCCCGCCGCGACCAGCGCGAACCGGCGCCGCTGCTCACCGCCCAGGGCAACAAGCGCCTGCTCGCCTCCTTCCACGACCAGACCGGCGACGACGAATGGCTGGTCGTCCTGCGCGAGGAAAACGACGCCTCCGCCGTCGAATCCCTGATCGCCGCCTTCCGCCTCACCCAGCGCGAAGCCGAAGTGCTCTACTGGGTCGTCCAGGGCAAGACCAGCAAGGACATCGGCGACATCCTCGGCAGCAGCCCGCGCACGGTCAACAAGCATCTGGAGCACATTTACGAAAAGCTCGGGGTGGAAACAAGGACGGCGGCGGCGAACCTGGCCTTGGGGAAGATGCGGGGGAGTTGAGCGCACCGACGGTTTTTACCCGAATACTGCGGTCGACCGCGAAAACCAGATGATTTTTGCGCTTGACGAAACGCCCCCAGGAAATTCGGTTGACATCGACCCCCCGCGCCGTTCGGCGTCGCATATTTGCCCCCGTAAAAAAACCACATCGCCACACAAACGATCACCAAAAAGCGGAGACACCGCACAACCCGCTTACCGGAAACAGACAGCTATTCTTTGCGAATCAAAATTGGAGACCAATCCGGCAAATAAGAAACAAAATATGTCATTGGACTTCTCGGACTGAACAAGGAGGCGAGATGAGCATTGATGCGCATGTAACGAAAATAGACGTCGAGAATATTGGCCAACTCGGCGTGCGCCATCTCAAATCCCTTTGGCACAGGCGTCTCGAAACATTGAAAAATCGCGGGCAACGGACCTTGCACCCCAAGGAAGAAAACCTGGACCGCATCGTGCTGGACGGATTGGGCCTGGGGATCGTTGAGCCTGACAAATTTCTCTTCCAGACGCAGCCGAGCTTCGAAAAATTCGAACGCTGGATCGTCGACACACTCGGCGGCGAGATCGCCATGGAAACAGTAACCCGTGTTAACCAGGCAGTTGCCGATTGTCTCGCGGATCAACGCAACGACTACCCCTTGCGCAACACGATCGCCGAGCCGGTTTTGACCGCCGATGACCTGGCCTTTTGGGAAGAGAATGGCTATGTGGTGCTGCGCAATGCGATCCACAAAGAAGACGCTCGCGCCGCAGAACTGGCTGTATGGGCGTTCCTCGGCATGGACCCGCAGCGGCCCGAGACCTGGTATGAGCGCGAGCACATCTTCTGGGCCTCTCTTTTTTACCACCCCGCGCTTGCCCGGAATCGACAATCAACGCGCATCCACAAAGCGTTTGCCCAGCTCTGGGGTACGGAAAACTTGTTGATGACCATCGACCAGACAAGCCTGAACCGCCCCGAGCAGGACGAGGCCTGCCCTATCTCCGGCCCGAGCAAGCTACATTGGGATACGAGCATCCATCAGCCCATGCCGTTTGGCGTACAAGGTATCCTGTATCTGAACGATGTCGCGGCGGACCAAGGGGCTTTCCAATGCGTCCCCGGCTTCCACCATCGCATCAAGGAATGGCTGGATGGACTTGATCCCGGCGAAGACCCACGCGAAGCGGCGCAGGTCTTGGATGCCACCCCAATCGCTGCCGGCGCAGGCGACCTGATCATCTGGCGACACGATTTACCTCATGGAAGCAGCCGGAATCTCGGTCGCTACCCAAGGGTCGCGCAGTACCTCAAGATGTATCCCCCCGACTTTCCGATAAACCCTGTCTGGAAATGAAGGGTGGGGACAAAAATCGCGACGCTTTGCTCACCTCATGGAATATCAAGATTCCGGCGCATGTCTGGCGCAAGAGAGGATCTGGCGCCCTATCGCGCCAAGGAAGCCCGATGTAACAAGGTCATCATGACGTAATGCCGGGAGATTGATCTTTATGCGTTGAGCGACTACGCCGATGGTCTGCGGAACTTCCCGGCCCCAAGACAGTCACTTTTATGGCTGGCAATCTGCTGCAACACCACCACGCGCCAGCCCCTAACCTTGGAGTCCACATCATGGCAAAACCCGCAACAGGCATTTGGAAATCCGGCAGAGGTCTTCCTGAAGTCACCGTTCATACCGTCAAGGAATTTGTCGACGCTGAAGGATATTTTCTCGCAGCGGTCGACATCGCCGGTGAAACGGAAAACCTTGAACTCGATCCCGATGAATGGGATATCTTCACCAAGGCCAATGCGCTCAGCCCGGCCGAGCGCCCACCGGCAGCTTGATCAAGACACCCGGTGCGACAACAAGATATCGGCAGGCATTGAGGCCGATGGATCGCACCGGGGCGGATTGCCACCGCGTATTGCAAGAGCGGAAGCTTTTGGGTTTGCTAGAACACAATACGAGTTGCCGCAGCAGCGCCGTTACATGACACTGGAAAGCTTGGCCGAGGTCGGCGACAATCCCCCCGCCAGCCTGCCCACCGTGACCGTCAGATTGGCAGTCGAGCCAAACTGGAGTGCATGACCTCCTGATTGTCTCTTCCCCCTTGGGGCTTCAAATTGAAGCCTAATCTGAAAAAGTGGCATCAGGCAGCAGATGAATCGACCAATACTCGCTTTTCTCGCAATCCTTTTTTTGCAGACACCTCTCGCTGCGGCACCTGCATTCGAACCCGATGATCTGCCCAGCTTCGTAGCGCCTCTCAAATGGGAGCCGAGCAGTGACCAAGTATTGGCACAGAGTGGCGGTTCCAGGATAGAGAACAACAACTACAGTGCCGAATACTTCGGGAAGCTGATCCGCGTCGATGCCCAAGTCTTTACCGAATCAGGAATGCCCCTATTCGGCGAGGCGCAAATTACTCTTGAGCGGTTTGAAGGAAGACATATCGGGATTCGAATCAATACAACGGATTTGGATTCCAGATGCTGGGATGATGAAGCGCCAATCAAAGGATGTCGCAAAGATGATCGAAATCGTCTTCACCAGACATTTCTGAAAATCAAGAGCGCATTGGAAAAGCAGTACGGCCCGGGGATCGTACAAAGATCGTCGAGTGATCGCGAGCCATCCGTTCAGTGGCGTGCCAAAAGCGGGAATTTGATGCTTTTCCTGAATCGGGAAGAGTTTGATGGCTGGACGGTTGGCCTATGGATTGCTCG
This sequence comes from uncultured Dechloromonas sp., assembly GCA_964523045.1. Classification (GTDB taxonomy): domain Bacteria; phylum Pseudomonadota; class Gammaproteobacteria; order Burkholderiales; family Rhodocyclaceae; genus Azonexus. The sequence continues at coordinate 10,442 of CAZFXO010000012.1, forward strand.
GCGCTGACTTATATGCCCGACTCAATTTTTGGCTTCGCCGGAATTTCCCGCGCGAAAACGCAAGACGATTGCAGCAACAATCCCTGCCGACAGCAAAAAGCCCGCCAAAAGGCGGGCTAAGTGCTTGAATCCTTGGCTCCTCGACCTGGGCTCGAACCAGGGACCTACGGATTAACAGTCCGGCGCTCTACCGACTGAGCTATCGAGGAAAAGTCCCGCCGTTTGGCGAGAGGCGCGGATTATAACCAGCTTTTCGGAAAAGGCCTAGTGCTCGGCGTCTTCGTCGGTTGACGTGGTATCGGGCGGGTTTTCGCGGTCGGCCGCGGAGTTCGCCGCTTTTTCCAGTTCGGCCTGCCGGCTGGCGCGCAGGGCCGGCGTTTCCAGGCTGATCCGGCCGAGGGTGCCGGTACGGTAGTCGTTGAGCAGAATGCCGGCAGCCTTTTCGAGGTCGAGTTCGCCGCCCCGGCCCTTGATGATGCAGCCGCGCTTGCGGGCGATGCCTTCAAGGACGGCGACGGCGTCCATGCCTTGCAACTCGAAGCCGTAGCGTGCCTGGAGCAGCGCCGGGTAGTGTTCGAGCAGGTAGCCGGCGAGCCAAGTGGCGACTTCGTCGTCGATGTAGGCGTTGACGCCGACCGAATGGCTGGCCGCCATCATCAGGCCGTCGATCGGGTGGTCGATCTTCGGCCACAGCATGCCCGGCGTGTCGTAGATGGTGAGCCGCGAGCTGAGGTCGATGCGCTGCTGGCTCTTGGTCACCGCCGGCTGGTCGCCGACGGCGGCGACCTTCTTCTTGACCAGCGCGTTCATCAGCGTCGATTTGCCGACGTTGGGGATGCCCATGATCATCAGCCGCAGCGGCTTGACCGCGTCGCAGCGGTGCGGCGCCAGCTTCTGCGCCAGGCCGGGGATCTTGGCGACGTCGCCGGGTTTCTTGCACGAGATGGCGACCGCCATCACGCCCGGTTGCTTGCCGAAGTAGTCAAGCCAGGCCTTGGTCACCGCCGGGTCGGCGATGTCGGCCTTGTTCAGCAGCTTCAGGCAGGGGCGCTGGCGGAAGGTGCGCAGCTCGTGGATCATCGGGTTGCTGGAAGCCTGCGGCAGGCGGGCGTCGAGCACTTCGACGACGACGTCGGCCATGGCCAGCGTCTCGCCCGCCTTCTTGCGGGCCTGGGTCATGTGACCGGGATACCACTGGATCGACATCGTTCAGCCTCCGGTCACGGGCGGGAAGAAGGCGACTTCGTCGCCGTCGCGGATCGCGGCGTCTGCCTTGGCCATTTCCTGATTGACGGCGCAGCGCAGATTCTTGGCGGTGGCCAGTTCGGCCCGGCCCTGGCCGACCAGCCAGTCGCGCAACTGGCCGACGCTGGCGACGCCGGCCGGCAGCTCGACGGTTTCGCCGGCAGTGCCGAAGGCTTCGCGCAGGCTGGCGAAGTAAAGGATGTTCACGCTCATGCCAGCAACTCCGCAAAAGTGACGAAACGGACGCTGTCGCCCGCTTGAACCGCCTGTCCCGGCGGGTTGAGGACCAGCCCGTCGCTCCAGCACAGCGAGGTGACGACGGCCGAACCCTGGTTCGGGTAAAGCTCGACGCGGCCGGCGGCGTTGATCCGAGCGCGCAGGAATTCGAGGCGACCGTCCGGCCTGCTCCAGCTATAGTCGGCAAGCAGCGCCAAGGTTTTCGGCAGCACGTCGGCAACGCCCTGCAGGCGCCGGATGAAGGGGCGCACCAGCATCGCGCAGGTGACGAAGGCGGCGACCGGGTTGCCCGGCAGGCCGATGAACCAGGCGCTGCCGCCCTCCGGCTTGCGCACTTCACCGAAGGCCAGCGGCTTGCCCGGCTTGATGGCGATCTTCCACATGTCGAGCCGACCTTCGGCCTCGACCGCCGGCTTTATATGGTCCTCTTCGCCGACCGAGACGCCGCCGCTGGTGACGATCAGGTCGTTGTCGGCGGCGGCGCGGCGCAGCGCGTCGCGGGTGGCGTCGAGGCGGTCGGGCACGCTGCCCAGGTCGCGCACTTCGCAGCCCAGCCCTTCGAGCAGCGTGCGCAGCAGGTAGCGGTTGGAGTTGTAGATGGCGCCGGGCGGCAGCGGCTCGCCCGGCTGCACCAGCTCGTCGCCGGTGAAGAAGATGCCGATGCGGACGCGCCGATACACCGGCAGTTCGGGCAGGCCGGCCGAGGCAGCCAGACCGATTTCCTGGGCGCGCAGGCGGACGCCGGCGGGCAGGATTTCGCTACCGGTGGCGATGTCCTCGCCGCGCAGGCGGATGTTCTCGCCGAGGCGTGGCAGGTGGTTGACGGTGACGACACCGTCGCCAGCGACACAGCGCTCCTGCATGATCACCGCGTCGGCGCCGGCCGGCACCGGGGCGCCGGTGAAGATGCGGGCGGCGCTGCCGGGCTGCAGTTCGCTGCCGACCGTGCCGGCCGGAATGCGCTGGCTGA
>CAZFXO010000012.1:12903-79555 GCA_964523045.1 uncultured Dechloromonas sp.
CCGGCAGCGTGATGCCGGCCTCGCCCAGGCCGGCGAGATCGGCAACGCGCACGGCGTAGCCGTCCATCGCCGAATTGTCGAGCGGCGGCACGTCGACCGCGGAAACCTGCGCTTGCGCCAGCACGCGGCCGGCCGCGGCAGTCAGTGGCACATGCCGGATTTCCTCGACCGGCCGGGCGGCGGCGAGCAGTTGTTCGAGCGCTTGTTCGTAACTGAGCATGGTCAAACCTTGAGTTGGCAGTGGCGGATGATGAACTCGGCCACCGTGGCAATGTCGTTGAGCGGCAGCACCGGGATCGGCGCAGCAATGGCCTCGTCGCAGGCGACGGCGACTATGTCCTCGCGCTTGGCAAAGAGCGGCGGCTTGCCGTTGGCCGGACGGTGGACCTCCAGCTTGGGCACCGGTTCCTGCTTGAAGCCTTCGACCAGCACCAGGTCGCACGGCGTCAGCCGGGCGAGCAACGTGGACAGCGCCGGTTCCGGTTCGTCCCGGCATTCGTGCATCAATGCCCAGCGCGAACCGCTGGCCAGCATCACCTCACCGGCGCCGGCCGCGCGGTGGCGGTACGAATCCTTGCCCGGCTTGTCGATATCGAAGCCGTGGTGCGCGTGCTTGATCACCGAGACCTTGAGGCCGCGCGCGATCAGCGCCGGAATCAGCTTTTCCAGCAGCGTCGTCTTGCCGGAGCCGGACCAGCCGGCAATGCCAAACACCTTCACCGCGTCATTTCCTTGTTGTCCTTGTCATTCCAGCCATAGGCGCGCTCGACGCGAGCGACGCGGACCGCGAAAGCTTCGTACCAACCGGCGCGGCCGCCCTGACGCGCTGCCAGGTGATCGACGTTTTCGCGCCAGGCGGCGATCGCCGCCTCGTCGCTCCAGTAGGAAACCGTGATGCCGAAACCGTCCGCGTCGCGCACGCTCTCGACGCCGAGAAAGCCGGGCTGACGCGCCGCCAGTTCGAGCATGCGGTCGGCCATGACGGCGTAGCCAGCGTCGCCCCCGGCGCGCCGGGAACTGAAAATCACCGCATGATACGGTGGTTCCGGAGTGCAGGCAAAAACCGGGGCGCTCATGCCAACTTCTCCCGGGTCAGGAAATCCGCACGCGCCAGACGGTAGAGACAGTGCCGCAGCAGCGGGTGCCCGGCCGGCAACTGCGGATGATCGAACTCGCCCGCCGGACGCATGCCCAGACGCTGCATCAGCGACTGCGAGCGCCGGTTGCCAAGCGTCGTGAACGCGACGGTCTCGGGGAGAGCAAGCCGCTGGAAGCCGAATGCCAGCGCCGCCTGCGCCGCTTCGTGGGCAAGGCCGCGCCCCCAGTACGGGCGGTCCAGACGCCAGCCGATCTCGACGCAGGGCGAGAACGGCAGTTCCGGCGCCGGCACGTGCAGACCGACACAGCCGATGAACGCGGCGGCGGACTTTTCCTCGACCGCCCAGAATCCCCAGCCGCGCTCGTCGATCAGCGCCGCGCAACGCTCCGCCAGTTGCGCGCTTTCCACTGCCGAGAGCGGCGCCGGAAACCATGCCATGACCGCCGGATCGGCCGACATGGCGGCGAACGGCTGGCGGTCGTCGGCCCGCCACTGGCGCAGGCGCAGGCGAGCGGTTTCGAGGACCACCGGTTCAGCCATCGAGCGCCGCCGCCGCGGCCGCGAATACCGGCGCAAAGCCGCCGCCCGGGGTGCGGAAGTTGGTCGTCTGCCCCTGATAGAGGCGGGCCGCGACGCACTGGACATGGCCGTCGTACACGAAGCAGCGGAAATCGGCCTTCATCGTCTGCGGCTGACCGTCGACCATCACCGCGTGTTCCGACGGCGGGGCGATTTCCTGGGCGAGATAGTGGCCGGCGAGGATTTCGTCGAAGACGCGGCGGGTCAGCTTGTCGCCGCGATAGGCGGCGCGGCTGCCGAAGCCGGCCGGCGGCTTGAAGAACCAGCGCTTGCGCCCGGCCCACAAGGCATCGGCGTCGGCGGGATCGACCGTCACGGTGCGCGGCACGCCGGCCAGCAGGATGCGCTGCGTTTCAGCGTCGACGCCGAGCGCGGCGAGTTTTTCCGGGTCGGACAGGGTCATCAGGTGGCGCTTGTCGGCGTGCGTCGCATGCGCCGCCGGGTGCGGCGTCAGGACCACGGCGCCGGCCAGGCAGGCGGCGCGGATGGCGCGGCAGGACTCGCCTTCGAGGTAGAAATCGGTCAGCCGGTTGTAGATCAGGTCGACCGCTTCGCCGGCCAGCCGGAGTTCGCCGTCGGCGTAGACGAAATCGTTCGGATCGGCGATGACGGCGGCGATGCCGTTGACGGCAAAGAGGTCGCGGCAGAGTTCGAATTCCGGCGCCAGGAACTGCCCGGCCGGCGCCTCGTCGACGATGGCGATGCGGCGCAGCGGCGCGTCGCCCCGGGCCAGCCGCCATTCGGCGAGGAACATGTCGAGGATGGCGGCGAGCAGTGCGGCACCTTCGTCGGCGCGGCCGTGGGCGGCGAGCAGATAGGCGTTGAGCAGGCCGCCGCCGGCGTTGGTGTTGATCTCGATCAGCTTCGGTCCTTCGGCCGTCAGGTGGAAGTCGTAGCCCATGAAGACGCCGCGCGCGGCGGTCGGCACGCGGGCGCTGGCCGGCGCCCTGGCGAGCGCTTCGGCCCGAAAGGCGGGCAAGGCCAGCACCGTTTCGATGGCGCCGACCAGCTCGGCCATGGCTTCGAGCTGCGCCTTGTCGACACGGATGTCGGCGGCGGAGAAGAGTTGCGGCTGGCGCGCCGCGAGCTGGTCGAAAGTGGTTTTCATCGGTTGGCGAAAAAATCGAGGACGACCTGCAGTTCGCGGGTCCGTTTCATGGCCGGCAGACTTTGCCAGACCTTGCGCCCGTACGGCTTTGATATAAGTCGTGGATCGCAGATCATCAGCACGCCCTTGTCGGATTCGTCGCGGATCAGCCGGCCGGCGCCCTGCTTGACGTTGATCACGGCGCGCGGCAACTGGTATTCGATGAAGGCGTTGCGACCCTGTTTCTTCATCTCTTCGATGCGCGCCGAGAGCACCGGGTCGTCGGGCGGCGCGAAGGGAATCTTGTCGATGACGACCAGCGACAGCGCCTCGCCGCGCACGTCGACGCCTTCCCAGAAACTCTGGCTGCCGACCAGGATGGCGTTGCCGAGGAAGCGGAAGCGCTGCAGCAGTTCGTTCTTGCTCGCCTCGCCCTGGACCAGCAACGGCAGGTCGAGGCCTTCGCTTTCGATCTTCGCCTTGAGCAGTTCGTGCGTGCGGCGCATCGCGCGCAGGCTGGTGCACAGGAAGAAGGCGCCGCCGTTGGCCGCTTTCACCGCCGGCCAGGCGGCGTCGACCACCGTCTCGGTGTAATGGAAGGCGTTCGGGTCGGGCATGCCGAGCGGCGCGTAGAGCACCGCCTGCTCGCCGTAGTCGAAGGGGCTGTGCCAGCAGGCGGATTCGGGGTCGCCGAGGCCCAGTTCGGCGCAGTAGTGGTGGAACTTGCCCTGCACGGCGAGCGTTGCCGAGGTGAAGATCCAGGCGCGCGGGTGACCGCCCATCTGCTTGCGGAAGATGCCGGCGACGTCGAGCGGCGTCGCGTTGAGTTGCAGCGACTGGGTGAAGGCTTCGGCCCAGTAGACGTAACCGGCGTCGACCGGCTTGCGCCAGCGGCCGACCCGCTCGCGCAGTTCGCTTGCCCGCTGCCAGCACTTTTCCAGGCCTTCGGCGCGGCTGGCCTGGGTTTCGAGCAGGGCGACGAATTTTTCCAATTCGCTTTCGAGCGCCGCCAGCGCCGGCGAGAACTCGGCCTTTTCGAGCAACTGACCGGCCGAGAAGCGGCCGGCATCGACGCCCACGGAAAGCCGCAGGTCGCGCGCCGCCTTTTCCACCGCTTTCGAGAGCGGCGTCAGGTCGAGGCAGTCGCGGGCGTGGGTCAGCGCCTCGGCCCGCGTGTCGCGGCAGAGGTCGAGCACCTGCGCGGTCGACAGGCTGTCGCCGAAGAACAGCGTCGCCACTTCCGGCAACTGGTGCGCCTCGTCGAAGATCACCGTGTTGCAGGCGGGGAGCAGCTCGGCCATGCCTTCGTCGCGCAGCATCACGTCGGCGAAGAAGAGATGGTGATTGACCACGACCAGATCGGCGGCCATCGCCTCCTTGCGCGCCTGCATGACGAAGCAGGTCTTGTAGTCCGGGCATTCCTGGCCGAGGCAGTTGTCGCGCGTCGAGGTAGCGTGGTTCCACACCGGCGAGTTCTCGTTGACCTCGTTGCATTCGGCCTTGTCGCCGGTCTGCGTGATCTTGGCGAAGGCAGCGATGCGGCGCGCGTCGGCGGCGTCCTCGCGGCTCAGGAAGCGGCCGTCGGCGAGCGACCGGTTGAGGTGATAGGGACAGACGTAGTTGGCCCGCCCCTTCAACAGCGCGGTACGCACCGGCGCCTTGAGGATCTCGCGAACCATCGGCAGATCCTTGTTGTAGAGCTGGTCCTGCAAGGTCTTGGTGCCGGTCGAGACGATCACCTTGCCGTGCGATTTGAGCGCCGGCACCAGGTAGGCGAAGGTCTTGCCGGTGCCGGTGCCGGCCTCGGCGATGAACACCGCGTTCTCCTTGATCGCCGCCGCGATGCGCTCGGCCATCTCGACCTGCTGCGGGCGCACGCGATAGCCGTCGATGGCGCGGGCAAACGGGCCGTCGGGAGAGAAGATTTCCTGGAGGGTGGACAAGGTGGTGATCGGGCAGACGAGAAGGTAGCGGCAGCGGCCCGCGGCATCTTAACAGAAGCCGCCGACGACGGCCCCGCCCTGCCGTGGTGCGCCGCAACACTTTACTACGCAACATTTGAGAAACATTTTCCAAATCCGATAATTACGTTTGCTGCGCCGCACAATTTCTTGCCAACAAAAAGAACCTTTCGTGCTAGATTCGAATCACAACAAAAGCAGCCGCAACCCCAACGAGAGGAAGCCAGCCATGCCTCATTACGCCAAGCCCCCCTTGCCGTCGCCGCTACCGGCCGACGGCGAAGCCGATGCCGCCCGGATCGATGGCTTGACCGCGCTGACCGGCCAGCGCCGTCAGGCACACAACCCGTGGCCAGCCCGCCTTGACCTGCTGCAGGGCATTTCCGGCCTGCTCCTGGCGCTCTTCCTGGTCGCGCACATGGCTTTCGTCTCCAGCATTCTGGTCAGCCAGGAAATGTTCTACCGCGTCGCCCGCTTCTTCGAGGGCGAATGGCTGTTCGGCGAACCGCATCCCTGGCTGGTTTCGCTGGTTGCCGCCGGCGTCACCGGCCTGCTCATCGCCCACGCCTGGCTGGCCATGCGCAAGTTTCCGGCCAGTCATCGCCAGCACAGCGCTTTTGCCCGCCACCGCCGGCGCCTGCGGCATGTCGATACCAGCCTGTGGTGGCTGCAGGTAGTGAGCGGCTTCATCCTTTTCTTCCTGACCACCATCCATCTTTACGACATGCTCAGCCAGCCGGCGCTGATCGGGCCGTATGAATCGGCCGACCGCGTGTGGAGCGGCCGCATGTGGCCGATCTATTTCGCCCTGCTGTTTACGGCCGAAGTGCATGGCGGGATCGGTCTCTACCGCCTGGCCCTCAAATGGGGCTGGTTCGTCGGTGACGAGCCGAACCGCGGCCGCTTGCGCCTGCGCCGGGTGCGCCATGTATTCACTGCCTTCTTCGTCACCCTCGGCCTGCTCACCCTGCTCGCTTACATCGACCTCGGCCGCAGCCATGCCGAGCACGCCGGCGAACGCTACCTGCCGCCGCCTGCCGCCAGCGCCGAACACGCCGGGAGCTGAAGATGGAAATCATCCATAGCGACGTCCTCGTCATCGGCGGCGGGCTGGCCGGCCTGCGCGCCGCGCTGGCCGCCCGGAAGCGCGGCCGCGAGGTGATCGTCCTCAGCCTGGTGCCGCCCAAGCGTTCGCACTCGGCCGCCGCCCAGGGCGGCATGCAAGCCAGCCTGGCCAACGCGGCGCGCGGTGCCGGCGACAACGAGGATGTGCATTTCGAGGACACGGTGCGCGGCAGCGACTGGGGCTGCGACCAGGAAGTGGCGCGCATGTTTGCCCATGTTGCCCCCAAGGCGGTGCGCGAGCTGGCGGCCTGGGGCGTGCCATGGAACCGGGTCGAGGCCGGCGCGCGTCCCGCGATCATCGACGGCAAGCCGGTGACGCTAGAGGAACCCGCCGCCGCCCACGGCCTGATCACCGCCCGCGATTTCGGCGGCACGCGCCAGTGGCGCACCTGTTACGTCGCCGACGGCACCGGCCACGCCATGCTGTACACCGTCAGCGACCAGAGCATCGCCGCCGGCATCCCGGTCCATGAGCGGCGCGAGGCGGTGGCGCTGATCCACGACGGCGAGCGCTGCCACGGCGCCATCGTGCGCGACCTGACGAACGGCCGGCTTTCCGCCTACGTCGCCCGCGCCACCTGCATCGCCAGCGGCGGTTTCGGCCGTCTCTACCAGGTCACCACCAATGCCGTGATCAACGAAGGCATCGGCGCCGCCATCGCTCTCGACACCGGCGTCGTGCCGCTCGCCAACATGGAGGCGGTGCAGTTCCACCCAACCGCCATCTTTCCCGCCGGCATCCTGGTCACCGAGGGTTGTCGCGGCGACGGCGGACTGCTGCGCGATGTCGACGGCCACCGCTTCATGCCCGACTACGAGCCAGAAAAGAAGGAGCTGGCCTCGCGCGACGTCGTCTCGCGGCGCATGGAAGCGCACATCCGCGCCGGCAAGGGGGTCGCCCACCCGTACGGCGAACATCTCTGGCTCGACATCACGCTGCTCGGCGCTGCCCACATCGAGCGCAAGCTGCGCGAAGTGAAGGAAATCTGCCAGTACTTCCTGGGCATCGACCCGGCCAGACAGTGGATACCGGTGCGCCCGGCCCAGCATTACTCGATGGGCGGCATCCGTACCGACGCGCACGGCGCGGCACGCGGCCTGAAAGGGCTGTTTGCCTGCGGCGAGGCGGCCTGCTGGGATCTGCACGGCTTCAACCGGCTGGGCGGCAATTCGGTCGCCGAAACGGTGGTTTCCGGGATGATCGTCGGCGCGGCGATGGCCGACTTCTGCGCCACCCCGGCCGGCGAGTTGACGGTTTCGACCGCCCTGATCCGCCGTTGTTTCGAGCGGGCGCAAGGCGAATTCACCGAGCTCGCCAACTGCCGCGGCAAGGAAAGCGCCGCCCTGTTGCTGCGCGAGATGCAGGCAACGATGACCGCCCGCGTCGGCATCGTCCGTCATGGCGACGCCCTGCACACCGCGGTCGACGCCCTGCAAAGCCTGCTGCGGCGCAGCCAGGACCTCGGCCTGCGCAGCAGCCGGCCGGGCGCCAACCCGGAGCTGACCCAGGCCTGGCGCCTGCAGAAGATGCTCAAGCTGGCGCTATGCGTCGCCTGGGGCGCGCTGCAACGTACCGAAAGCCGCGGTGCCCACTACCGCGAGGACTTTCCGCGGCGTAACGACGCCGACTGGCTGAAGCGCACGCTGGCGACCTGGCCCGACCCCGAGCTGACGCTGCCGACGCTCGCCTACGAGGCGCTCGACGTCGCCCGCATGGAACTGCCGCCCGGCTGGCGCGGCTACGGCGCCCGCGACGCCATCGAGCATCCGCTGACCGCCGTCCGCCAGGCCGAGGTCGACGCCATCCGCGCCAAGCTGGCCGGGGCCGACCGGCACACCGTGCAGGATGCCCTGCTGCCCTTCCGCGACCTGCTGCCGCCACACCTGCGCGGCGCCAACGCCCGCCTCGGAGACCCCGCATGATCCCGCTGCTGCGCAAGTCCGTCAGCCCGCCGCGGCCACGCCGCCTGACCCTGCAGATCCTGCGCTACAACCCGGCCGAGCCGGCAACGGCGCCCTACCTGCAGGATTTCACGATCGACGAGAGCGACGGCATGACGCTGTTCATCGCCCTCAACGAAATCCGCGCCAGCCAGGACCCCTCGCTGCAGTTCGATTTCGTCTGCCGGGCCGGCATCTGCGGCAGTTGCGCGATGCTGGTCGACGGCCGGCCGGCGCTCGCCTGCCGGACGCTGACGCGCGATTACGGCGAGCGCATCGTCCTTGCCCCCCTGCCGTTTTTCGAGCTGATCGGCGATCTTTCGGTGAATACCGGCAAGTGGATGCGCGGCACCGCCGAACGCCTGCAGACCTGGATCGCGCAGCAGGAACCGGTCGATGTCGACGGCCTCGAGCCGCGCATGGAACCGGCGCTTGCCGAGGCGATCTACGAACTCGACCGCTGCATCGAGTGCGGCTGCTGCATCGCCGCCTGCGGCACCGCCCAGATGCGGAGCGATTTCGTCGGCGCCGTCGGCCTCAACAAGATCGCCCGCTTCCGCCTCGACCCGCGCGATACGCGCAGCGATGCCGATTTTTTTGAGCTGATCGGCGACGACAACGGGGTTTTCGGCTGCATGAGCCTGCTCGGCTGCCACGATTTCTGTCCCAAGCAGTTGCCGCTGCAGACGCAGATCGCCTTCCTGCGCCGCAAGATGGCGGTTGAAGGCTGGCGCTGAAGGCTCAGCGCGACACTGCCAGCCACAGCGCGGTGGCCAGCAGCATCCAGGCAAAGGCGGCGCGCATCCGCCGTTCCGGCAGCCGGTGTGCCAGCGCGACGCCGGCGGCGACGGTAAAGCTGCCGCCGATCGCCATCGGCAAGCCCAGACTCCAATCGACGCGCTGGGCACCGGCATAGGCGCTCAGTGCCACCAGCGAACTCGGCGCGACCAGCGCCAGCGCCAGGCTCTGCGCCACCGTCTGGCGCTGGCCGAGCCAGCCGGAGAGCAGCGGCGTCGCCACCAGACCGCCGCCGATGCCGAGCAGACCCATGCTGCTGCCGCCGGCGACGCCGACCAGCGGCAGGCTGAACGGACGCAGCGGCGCCCCGCTCACCGCTTCCCGGCCGCCCCGTCCCTGCCAGAGCAGGCGCAAGGCAAGCACGCCGAGAAATAGACTGAACAGGTGACCGAGCAATTGCCCGTCGAGGCGCGTCGCAAAATGCGCCAGCGTCCAGGTGGTCAGGGTCGCCGGCAGGGCAATGGCCAGCGCCGAGCGCCAGCCGACGGGATGCTTCTGGCTGTAACGCCACCAGCCGATCAACAGGTTGGGCACCATGAGCACCAGCGCCGTTCCCTGCGCCGTCGCCTGATCCATCGTGAAGGCGAGGACGAACAGCGGTATGGCGACGATGCCGCCGCCGATGCCGAACAGGCCGCCAAAGAAACCGAGGGCGGCACCGAGGGTCAGGGCGAGGAAGAGATCGGCAAAGGGCAGCAGCGGCATGGGGGGAACAAAACGGAACACGGGATGACCCATGATATTCATCCGCCACACGGATACAATGGCGCAACAATCAATTGATTATTACTAAAAACGCACGAATGACCGACATCCCCGATCTCGCCTTCTTCAGCCTGCTCGCTCGCCAGCCCAGCCTGGCCGCCGCCGCCCAGGCGCTCGGCGTGACGCCGCCGGCGGTCAGCCGGCGGCTGGCGGCGCTCGAACGCCGGCTCGCCGTGCGCCTGCTCAACCGGACGACGCGCCGCCTGAGCCTGACGCCGGAAGGCGAGCGTTACCTGGAAGATGGCGAAGCCATCCTGCGCGACATCGAACGTCTCGAACGCTCGCTCGCCGCCAGCCGCGAGCGACCGCAAGGCCTGCTGCGCATCAATGCCGGCTTCGGTTTCGGGCGGCGCCATCTCGGCCCGGCGATTTCCGATTTCGTCCGTCAGTGGCCGGATGTCGAGATCATCCTCCACCTGGCCGACCGCGCCCTCGACCTGACCGAACACGCGATCGACATCGGCATCCGCTTCGGGCCGCCGCCCGACGCCCGCATCCTGGCTCGCCGCATCGCCCCCAACCGCCGCCTGCTCTGCGCCGCCCCGGCCTATCTTGCCGCCCGCGGCACACCGCAGACCCCGCGCGAACTGGCCGCGCACGACTGCATCGTCATCCGCGAACACGAACGCGCCTTCAACAACTGGCAACTGACCGACGGCAAGGAACAAGTCACCGTCAAGGTGCGCAGCCCGCTCGCCGTGAATCACGGCGAGATCGCCGTCGACTGGGCGCTGGCCGGGCACGGCATCGTCCTGCGTTCGGAATGGGATATCGCCGCCGACCTGCGCAGCGGCCGCCTGGTCCGCGTCCTGCCGGAATGGGCCGGCAGCACCGCCGACATCCACGCCGTCTATCCGCAGCGCCACCTGCTCTCAGCCAAGGTGCGCGTCTTCCTCGATTTTCTCGAACAGCGCTTTGCCGGCTACGGTGCCGACAACCCCGGCCCATGGTGAAGGCGTTTGCGGTTACCATGCGCGACTGCCATATAAGCTTTCACTGATCCCGGCCATGCTCCGCCTTTCCCTTGCCTCCTTGCGCCGCCCGCTGATCCTCGTGCCGCTGTTGCTGCTGCTTGGGCTGCTCGCCGTCTTGCTGCTGCGCCCGCTGTTCGGCAGCGCGGTCGATGTCGTCGTCGTCCGCCAGGGCGAGATGCGCCAGTCGGTCGTCGCCAGCGGCCGCGTCCGCTCGCCGCAGCGCAGCGAACTGGCTGCTCAGGTCAGCGCTCAGGTGCGCGCCGTGCATGTCGTCGAAGGTCAGCCGGTCGCCGCCGGCGAGCTGCTGATCGAACTCGATCAGCGCGAGCTGCAGGCCAGCGCCGCCCAGGCGCGTGCCCAACTGGCGCAGGCCGAACTGCGCGTGCGCCAGTTGCAGTTGCTCGGCGAACCGCTGGCCCGCGAGGCGATCCGCCAGGCGGAAGCCAACCTGACCCAGGCGCAACGCCAGTTCGAGCGGGTCGAAGCGCTGGTCGCCAAGGGTTTCTACAGCCCCAACCAGCTCGACGACGCGCGCCGCGCGCTGGCCGTCGCCGAAAGCCAGGCGCAATCGAGCCACCTGCAGGCGCAGAGCAACGCCAGCGGCGGCGCCGACTTCAAGCTCGCCGAAGCGGCCGTCGACCAGGCGCGCGCCACCCTCGCCGTCGCCGAAGCGAAGCTCGCCTACAGCCGCATCGTCGCCCCGCGTGCCGGCACCATCCTCGCCCGCCTGGTCGAACCGGGCGACAGCGTGCAGCCGGGCAAGACCCTGCTCAGCCTGTCGCCGGCCGGCGCCACCGAGCTGATCGTGCAGATCGACGAGAAGAACCTGCGCCTGCTGGCGCTCGGCCAGGCGGCGACGGTTTCCGCCGACGCCTGGCCGGACCGCAACTTCCCGGCCCGCGTCTCGTTCATCGGCCCGGTCGTCGATGCCCAGCGTGGTTCGGTCGAAGTGCGCCTGCGCGTGGACAACCCGCCGGACTACCTCAAACAGGACATGACGGTATCGATCGACATCGCCACCGGCAGCCGCCCGCAGGCCCTCCTGCTGCCGCTCGAAGGCCTGCGCGGCAATGCCGGCGAACCGTGGGCGCTGGTCGTGCGCGACGGCCGCGCCGTGCGCCAGCCGCTGCAACTCGGTCTGCGCAGCGCCGGCGAGGTCGAGGTGTTGTCCGGGCTGGCCGCCGGCGATGCGGTGATCCCGGCCACCAACCCGCGCACCGCCGCCGGCGACCGGGTGCGCGCCAGACTGCCGGGCTGAGCGATGCATCCCTGGCTGCCCTTCGAGTGGATCGCCGCCACGCGCTTTCTGCGCGAGGGGCGGACGCAGAGCCTGCTGATCATCGTCGGCGTCGGCGTCGGCGTTTCGGTGATCGTCTTCATGTCGGCCCTGCTCTCCGGTCTGCAGGCCAATCTGGTCAAGCGCACGCTGAGTTCGCAGGCGCACCTGGTGATCCTGCCGCCGGAGGAAGTCGCCCGCCCGCAGCACGACCCGGCGCAGGCACTGGTCCAGATCCAGGCGCAGCGCCTGCGTTCGATCGACCAGTGGCAGGCGCTGCGCGGCCGGCTGGAAAAAATGCCCGAAATCGCCGCCGTCTCGCCGGTCGCTTCCGGCCCGGCCTTCGCGGTGCGCGGCGACGCCAACAAGTCGATCACACTGATCGGCATCGAACCCGAGCACTACACCCGCGTCATCGAACTCGACCAGAAGATCGTCGCCGGCGCCTTGCGCGTGCGCGCCGGCGAAGCGGTGATCGGCACCGAGCTGGCGCGCGACCTCGGCGCCTCGCTCGGCGACAAGCTGCGCGTTTCCACCGCCAGCGGCGCCGGCGACACGCTGACCATCACCGGTCTGTTCGATCTCGGCAACAAGACCGCCAACGGGCGCAACGTCTATGTCGGCCTGCGCACCGCGCAGAGCCTGCTCGATCTGGCCGGCGGCGTCTCCAGCATCGATCTCGCGGTGTACGACATGTACGGCGCCGAAGCCCTCGCCCAGCGCATCGCCGCCGAAACCGGGCTGGTCGCCGACAGCTGGATCAAGACCAACGCCCAGTTCTTCACCGCGCTCACCTCGCAACGCATCTCGAGCAACGTGATCCGCTTCTTCGTCGCCCTCTCGGCCGCTTTCGGCATCGCCAGCGTGCTGGTCGTCTCGGTCGTCCAGCGCGCCCGCGAGATCGGCATCCTGCGCGCCATGGGCGCCACCCGCGGCCAGTTGCTGCGCACCTTCCTGCTGCAGGGCGGCATCGTCGGCCTGCTCGGCTCGCTGCTCGGTTCGGCGCTGGCCAGCCTCTTCCTCGCCTTGTGGCGGACGCTGGCGGTCAACGCCGACGGCACGCCGATGTTCGTCATCGAGGTTTCGCCGGGATTGGTACTGATCGCCGCCGCCGGTGCCACGGCGGTCGGCGTGCTGGCGGCGCTGATGCCGGCGCGGCGCGCGGCGGCGCTCGATCCGGTGGTGGCAATCCGTGGCTGAACCCGTCCTCCAACTGAGCGGCATCCGCAAGTCCTACCAGAGCGGCGACAGCGAGCTGGAAGTCCTGCACGGCGTCGACCTGACACTGCAGCGCGGCGAATTCGCCGCCCTGATCGGCCCTTCCGGCTCGGGCAAGAGCACGCTGCTCAACCTGATCGGCCTGCTCGACCGGCCGAGCGGCGGCCGCCTGTTCATCGACGGCAACGAAACCAGCAGCCTCGCCGAGGGCGAAATCACCCGCCTGCGCGGTCAGCGCATCGGCTTCGTCTTCCAGCACCATCTGCTGATTCCCGCGTTCACCGCGCTGGAAAACGTGATGATGCCGCTGCTCGTCGACCGCGGCCGGCCCGACGTGGCGATGCGCGAGCGCGCCGCCGCGCTGCTCGCCAGCGTTGGCCTGGCCGATCGTGCCAAGCACCCGGCGAGCAAGCTTTCCGGCGGCCAGCAGCAGCGCGTGGCAATCGCCCGCGCCCTGGCCATGCGCCCGTCGCTGGTGCTCGCCGACGAACCGACCGGCAACCTCGACACGCATACCGCCGACGACATCTTCGCCTTGCTGCGCGAGGTGAACCAGCGCGAAGGCACCAGCTTCCTGGTCGTCACCCACGACCCGCGGCTGGCCGCGCGCTGCGACCGCATCGTCGAACTGGTCGACGGCAGCATCGTCAGCGATCGGCCGAACCCGGAAACGCCGGGCTAGCCGAGGCCGCCGCACGGCGTTATCCTCGCAAGCTGCTCAACGCTCCCAGGAGAACCCCGTGCCCGCCCTGCTCCCCCATCCCGATCCCGACGGCCTGCTCGAATACTCCGTGGTCTATACCGACCGCGCGCTGAATCACATGTCGGCGCGCTTCCAGGGCGTCATGCGCGAAATCTCGCGCATCCTCAAGAAGGCCTACAACGCCAAGGCAAGCGTCCTCGTCCCGGGCGGCGGCACCTACGGCATGGAAGCGGTGGCCCGCCAGTTCGCGACGAATCGCAAGGTGCTGGTGATCCGCAACGGTTTCTTCAGCTTCCGCTGGACGCAGATTTTCGACATGGGCCGCATCCCTTCCGAAAGCATCGTCCTCAAGGCCCGCCAGCAAGGCAGCGGGGCGCAGGCGCCGTTCGTGCCGCCGCCGCTTGAGGAAGTCGTCGCCACGATCCAGCGCGAACGGCCCGACGTCGTCTTCGCGCCGCACGTCGAAACCGCTTCCGGCATGATTCTGCCCGACGACTACGTGCGCGCCGTCGGCGCCGCCGTGCGTTCGGTCGACGGTCTGTTCGTCCTCGATTGCATCGCCTCCGGCACGGTCTGGGTCGACATGGCGGCGAACGACGTCGACATCCTGGTCAGCGCCCCGCAGAAGGGCTGGAGCGGGCCTTCCTGCTGCGCCCTGATCGCCCTCGGCGAGCGCGCCCGGGCGCGTATCGACGCCACCGCCAGCAGCAGCTTCGCCTGCGATCTGAAGAAGTGGCTGCAGATCATGGAAACCTATGAAAACGGCGGTCACGCCTACCACGCGACGATGCCGACCGACGCCCTGGCCGCCGTCTGCCAGGCGATGCAGGAGACCGAGGCCCGCGGTTTCGAACAGGTCTGCGCCGAGCAATGGGAACTCGGCCGCCAGGCGCGCGCCCTGCTCGTCGAGCGCGGTTTCCCCAGCGTCGCCGCGGAAGGTTTCCAGGCGCCGGGCGTCGTCGTCAGTTACACCACCGACCCGGAAATCCAGAACGGCCGCAAGTTCCTCGCCCAGGGCATCCAGAGCGCCGCCGGCGTTCCCCTGATGTGCGACGAGCCGGAAGGTTTCAGAACGTTTCGCGTCGGCCTCTTCGGCCTCGACAAACTGCAGGCGCCGGCCCGCACAGTGGCCAGCCTGGCCAACGCGCTCGACGCCTTCCCGCCGCTCGCCGACTGAAATGAATCCTTACATCTGGCAAACGACAGCTAACGCCAATCTCCGTAACCTGCTCCTGTCGCCGGAACGTTTCCGGCTCACCGACAGGAGAACATCATGAAGAACCTTTTCGACATCACCAGCAAACGCTTCCTCGCCGCCAGCGCCCTTGCCCTCGCCGTCCCGCTCAGCGCGCTGGCCTTCCAGGGCGGCAAGGGTGGCTGCGATGGCATGCGCGGCGCTTCCATGCCGTCCGGCGAAATGATGCACGGCGGCGGCATGATGGCGATGCGCGGCCTGCATCGCCTGAACCTGAGCGAAGCCCAGGACGACAAGATCTTCGAGATCATGCACGCCCAGGCGCCGAAGATGCGCGAGCAGATGAAGTCGTTGCGCAAGTCCGAAGACGAGCTGCGTGCCCTCAAGGCGGCGCCCGACTACAGCGAAGCCAAGGCCAAGCAGGTGGTGGACCGCATCGCCAGTCAGCGCGCCGACATGGAGATGGCCCGCCTGCAGACCGAACGGCAGATCATGGGCCTGCTGACGCCGGAACAGCAAAAGCAGCTTGCCGACCTGAAGCAGCGCGGACCGGGCAAGCGCGACGACCGCGGGCCGCGTTCCTGAGCTTCGTCTCACCCCGACAGCAGAACGGCCGCGATTGCGGCCGTTTTCATTTGGCGGGAGAGGAATCTCCGGTTACTTCTTTTCCGGTGTTTCCGGCGGCGTTCCCAGACCGCCGAACATCGTGCGCGTCTGCGACTGCAACTGGTCCTGCATCGACTGGAACATCTTCTTCGACTGGTCCATGTAGGCCGTCATCATGTTCTGCATCGCCGGCTGCTGGAAGGTCAGGAACTGGTTCCAGAAATCTGCCTGCACGCTCGCCGTGTCCGAGCCGCCGTACAGCGAACGGGACTGCTCCTGGACTTTCTGCTGGAAATCGACGAAGGTCTTCATGTTGTTCTCGAGGAACTTGCCGAGCATGCTCTGCGAAGTGCTGCCGTAGAAACGGATGAAGCCGGAGAGCAGTTCGCAGGAGAACAGCGGGACGCCGCCGGTTTCCTCTTCCAGGATGATCTGCAGCAGGATGCTGCGGGTCAGGTCCTCGCCGGACTTGGCGTCGAGCACCTTGAACGGTTCGAACTTGAGCACCAGTTCCTTGACGTCCCCCAGCGTGATGTATGCACTCGTCTTGGTATCGTAGAGGCGGCGATTGGGGTATTTCTTGATCAGGCGAACCGGTTCGGACATGCTGGAGCCTCAAGAGAAAATTTATGTGCAGCGCAGCATTATAACGGAAAAAAAGGGCGCCCCAAGGCGCCCTTTTCGCTTCCTGCGCGGGCTTCTTACTGGTAGTAGAGGCCGCCGTTGACGTTGATCGTCGCGCCGGTGGTGAAGCCGGACAGTTCGTCGGACAGGTAGGCACAGGCGAAGCCGATTTCTTCCGGCTTGGCCAGGCGCTTCATCGGCACCGAGGCGACGATGGTTTCCAGCACTTCCGGCTTGATCGCCATGACCATCTTGGTCGCCACATAGCCCGGGGCGATCGCGTTGACAGTGACGCCCTTGGCAGCCAGCTCGGCGGCCAGCGCCTTGGTGAAGCCGATGACGCCGGCCTTGGCAGCCGAGTAGTTGGTCTGGCCGGCCTGACCCTTGACGCCGTTGACCGACGAAATGTTGATGATGCGGCCCCAGCCACGTTCGGCCATCTTGGCGGAAACCTGCTTGGTCATGTTGAACAGCGAGGTCAGGTTGGTCGAGATGACGGCATCCCAGCCATCCTTTTCCAGCTTGGCGAACATGCGGTCGCGGGTGATGCCGGCATTGTTGACCAGGATGTCGACCTGGCCGCAGGCGGCTTCTGCTTCGGCAACCATCTTCTGGCAGTCTTCGAGGACGGAAACGTCACCGGCGACGCAGACGAAATCGTTGAAACCGGCAGCGGACATCTCGGCCAGCCAGGCGTCCTTGTTGTCGAATTGGGGATGGTAGGCGGCGACCACCTTGTGACCGGCCTTGGCCAGTTGTTGGCAGATGGCGGTACCGAGACCACCCATGGCACCGGTAACGAGAGCGACACGTTGCGTCATGATGTTTCCTTCCTTTTTTGTTGAAGCGGGGTTGAAAAACGCCGGTCAGTACATGTGCTGACCGCCATTAATGGAGATGTTGGCCCCGGTCACGAACGCCGCTTCATCGGAAGCGAGGTAGGCAACGAGGCCGGCGATTTCTTCGGGCTTGCCCAGGCGGCTGACCGGAATCTGCGGCAGGATCTTGGAATCGAGGATGTCCTGCGGGATCGCGGTGACCATCTTGGTGCCAATATAGCCGGGCGAGATGGTATTTACCGTGACACCCTGGCGGGCGACTTCGAGCGCCAGCGCCTTGGTGAAACCGTGCATGCCGGCCTTGGCGGCCGAGTAGTTGGTCTGGCCGAAGGCACCCTTCTGGCCATTGACCGAGGCGACGTTGATGACGCGCCCCCACTTGCGTTCGATCATGCCGTCCATGACCTGCTTGGTCATGTTGAAGACGGAATCGAGGTTGGTGCGGATGACGGCGTCCCAGTCGGCCTTGGTCATCTTCTTGAAGGTCATGTCGCGGGTGATGCCGGCGTTGTTGACCAGCACGTCGATCGGCCCCACTTCGCGGGTCACCGTCTCGACGCAGACCTTCGCCGAATCGAAGTCGGTGACGTCGCAGGGATAGGCCTTGAAGCCGTAGCCCATGTTGTTCATGTTTTTCAGCCACTCGTCGACCTTGGCATTGCCGGGCGAATGGGTGGTCACCACCTTGTAGCCCAAGCCGGCCATCTTGATGCAGATGGCTTCGCCGAGACCGCCCATACCGCCGGTAATCAGTGCAACTCTCAACATTTTTTGCTCCTCCGTGGGTTTATTGGAATCAGACCGCACGTTCCTTGACGTAGCGGCCCGGTGCCGGCTCGATGGCTTTGTACTTGGTATTGCCGATCTTGCGCGCGGCGCGCTGTCCTCCGGAGTGCTGCTGCAGCCAGGCCGACCAGTCGGTCCACCAGCTACCCTTCATTTCCGTTGCCGCCGCCAGCCAAGCCGGGGCATCGGTCGTGACATCGTCGTTGATCCAGTAGCTGCGCTTGTTCTTGCTCGCCGGGTTGATCACCCCGGCAATGTGGCCGGAGGCCCCGAGAACGAAGCGGCTCTGGCCGCCGAGAATACGCGTGCTCTGATAAGCGGATTGCCAGGGCACGATGTGGTCTTCGCGCGTTGCCAGCAGGTAGACCGGCATCGCCAGTTGCCCGAGATCGACCTTGACCCCGCACATCTCGAGTTTGCCTGGGACACGCAGGCTGTTGTCGAGATACATGTGACGCATGTACCAACAGGCGAACGGCCCCGGCAGGTTGGTGGAATCGGAATTCCAGTAAAGCAGGTCGAAGGCTTGCGGCTTCTGGCCCTTGAGGTAGTTGTTCTGGACGTAGTTCCAGACCAGGTCGTTGGCGCGCAGGAAGGAGAAAGTGTTCTGCAGGTCGCGCGCCGGCAGCAGGCCGCCCTGGCCGATCGTCGCCTCGCGCGTGGTCAGCGCCTGTTCGTCGATGAAGAGGCCGATTTCGCCGGTATCGGAAAAATCGAGCAGCGTGGTGAGCAAGGTCAGCGAAGCGACGCAGTCGTCGCCGCGCGCCTTGAGCACGGCCAGCGCCGAAGTCAGGATGGTGCCGCCGACGCAGAAACCGAGCGCATTGACCTGCTTGACCCGGGTCAGCTCGCGGACCACCGCCAGTGCCTTGATCGGGCCGTGCTCCAGATAGTCGTCCCAGCCGAGATGGCCTTGCGCCTCGCTCGGATTGCGCCAGGAGACGAGGAAGACGGTGTTGCCCTGATCGACCATGTAGCGGATCAGCGAATTGTCCGGCTGCAGGTCCATGATGTAGAACTTGTTGATGCACGGCGGCACCACCAGCAGCGGCCGACTGCCGACCTTCTCGGTGAGCGGCGCGTACTGGATCAGTTGCATCACCTCGTTCTCGAAGACGACGGCGCCTTCGGTGGTGGCGATGTTGCGGCCGACCTCAAAGACCGATTCGTCGGTCATCGAGATGCGCCCCTTCTCGAAGTCGCGGATCAGGTTGTTGATGCCGTCGGTAATGCTCTGGCCCTTGGTCTCCAGCGCCAGCTTGATGAATTCCGGATTGGTCGCGGCGAAGTTGGTCGGCGCCAGCGCGTCGGCCATCTGGCGGGCGATGAAGCGCATTTTGTCGCGCGCCTTGGCGTCGTCGGCCGGCAGCTTCTCGACCATTTCCTTGAGGTACTGGACGTTGAGCAGATAGGCCTGGTGCAGGTAATCGTAGATCGGGCTTTCGTGCCATTCCGGCGCTGCGAAACGGCGGTCGCCGGGTTCCGGGCGGACTTCGAAGGCGGGCGTCTGTCCCTGCTGCTTGGCAAGCATGGACTGCCACAGCGACATCTGGCGATCCATGAATTCCTTCTGCAGCGCGGTCAGCGCCTGCGGGTCAACCGCCGGGGCCTGACCGGCGACACCGGCCTGCTTGCCGAACTGCTCCATGAATTGCTGCGCGTATCCCTGTCCGGCCTGCAGGAACTGCATGGCAGAAGCCAGGAATGCCTGGGTGTTGTCCGATCCTTGCGCCATGGGATGCCGTTTCTCGTTGGTTGTCGTGGGCTTCAGCTTCTGGATTCTCCATACCCGTCCCGGCACTGTCAATGCATAAATCGGCGCTTCCACAGCATGATGATTGCTGGCTGCCGGACGAGCGCTTTCGATTTAGAATCGTCGGATGTCCCTAGCCATGATCATCGTCGTCGGGTGGCTTTATGTCACCGTTCTGGTCGCCGCCAGCGAGCCCAACCTCGTTGCCGGGATCGTCTCCTTCCTGTTCTACGGCGCCCTGCCCTGCGGGCTCATCCTCTACTTCGCCGGCAGCAAGGTGCGCCGGCAAAGACGCGCTTTCCTCGAACAGCAGCGGCTGGCCGCCTCAGGCCAGCCAGATCAGGCTGACCATGCGCCCGGTGACGCCGTCGCGGCGGAAGGAAAAGTAGCGCTCACCGTCGGCGAAGGTGCAGGCACCGCCGCCGAACACGCCGCCGACGCCGGCCGCCGTTAAACGCTGCCGGGCCAGGGCGTAGAGGTCGGCCAGCCACTTGCCGTCGCCGTGCGTGCGAAAGGCGGCGGCGCTTTCCCGATCGCGGGCGACGAAGGCGGCGCGGACCTCGGCGCCGACTTCGAAGTTTTCCGGACCGATCGCCGGGCCCAGCCAGGCGAGCACCTCGCCCGGCGCCACCGCCATTGCCGTCAAGGTACTCTCCAGCACGCCGGCGAGCAGCCCGCGCCAGCCGGCATGGGCGGCGGCGACGACGCTGCCGGCCCGGTCGCAGAAGAGGACCGGCAGACAGTCGGCGGTCATCGCCGCGCAGACGACCCCGGCAACGCGGGAAAAGCTGGCGTCGGCCTCGCTGTCGACGGCGGATGTCGCCGCGTCGACGACGGCGGTGCCATGCACCTGGCGCAGCCAGAGCGGCGGCGCCGGCAGTTCGGCAAGCAGTCGGGCGCGGTTGGCGGCGACCCGCGCCGGATCGTCACCAACGTGGTCGCCGAGGTTGAGGCTGGCCCACGGCGCCGGGCTGACCCCGCCGCCGCGCTGCGTCTGCCGGGCCTGGACGTTGGCGGGGGCCGGCCAGTCGGGAATGAGGAAATCAACCATAGCGCAGAAGGTCGACCAGTTCGCGCATGTCTTCCGGCAGCGGCACCTCCCACTGCATCTGCCGGCCGCTCACCGGATGCACCAGGCCGAGCCGCGTCGCGTGCAGGGCCTGGCGGGGAAAGGCCGGCAGCCGCGGATCGCGCTTGCCGTACACCGGATCGCCGAGCAGCGGGTGGCCGATCGACGCCATGTGCACGCGGATCTGGTGGGTGCGCCCGGTTTCCAGCGAGCACTCGATCAGCGTGCTGTGGGCATAGATTTCCAGCCCCCGGTACCAGGTCAGCGCCGGCTTGCCGCCACGGCTCTCCGGCACCACCGCCATCTTGATGCGATGCACGGGGTGACGGCCGATCGGCGTGTCGACACCACCGTCGCGCCGGATCACGCCGGCGGCGACCGCCAGGTACTGGCGCTTGACGGTGCGCGCTTGCAGTTGGCGCACCAGGTCGGTCTGCGCTTCCAGCGTCTTGGCGACGACCAGCAGACCGCTGGTTTCCTTGTCCAGGCGATGCACGATGCCGGCCCGCGGCACTTCGCCGATGCCCGGCACGTGGTGCAGCAGCGCGTTCATCAATGTGCCGTTGCGGTTGCCGCTGCCCGGATGGACGACCAGCCCGGCCGGCTTGTTGATCACCAGCAGCGCCTCGTCTTCATAAACAATCGCAAGCGGAATGTCTTCCGCCTGCTCAGCACCGAGGAATTCGTCGTCGGGCAGTTCGAGCAGCAACAGTTCGCCGCCCAGCAGCTTGCGCTTCGGTTCGCCGACCGGTTCGCCGTCGAGCGTCACGCAGCCCTCGCGTATCCACGTTTGCAGGCGGTTGCGTGAGTATTGGGGCAGCATTTCGGCGAGCGCCTGGTCGAGCCGGCGACCGCCCATGACATCGGGAACCGTCATTTTGAGCGGCTCGCTTGGGCTATAATCGCCCGAGTTTTCAAGAGGATCATTCATGATGCGCAGTTTACCTGCATTCCCGACTTTCGCCGCCAGCCTTCGCTTGCTGCTGGCGCTCTTTGCCGCTGCCCTATTTGCCGGTTGCAGTTCGCTGCCGGCCGAACATGACGAAACCGCCGGCTGGTCCGCCAATCGCCTCTACACCGCCGCCCGCGAGGCGCAGACCGAAGGGGCGTGGGAAACCGCGGTCAAGATGCTGGAAAAGCTGGAAGCCCGCTACCCCTATGGCCGCTACGCCCAACAGGCGCAACTCGAACTGGCCTATGTCTACTGGAAGTCGGGCGAACCGGGATCGTCACTCGCCGCCGCCGACCGTTTCATCAAGATGCACCCGAACCATCCCGCCGTCGATTACGCGATCTACCTCAAGGGTCTCGTCAACTTCAACGAGGATCTCGGCCTGCTCGGCCACATCAGCAACCAGGACCTGACCGAACGCGATCCCAAGGCGGCGCGCGAAGCCTTCGAGTCGTTCAAGGAACTGGTCACCCGCTTCCCGGATAGCAAGTACGCGCCGGACTCGATCAAGCGCATGAACTACCTGGTCAATGCGCTGGCCTCGCTGGAAGTTCACGTCGCCCGCTATTACCTCAAGCGCGGCGCCTACATCGCCGCTGCCAACCGGGCTCAGGTCGCCGTCGAGACCTACCCGCACGCGCCGGCGATCGAGGAAGCGCTGTACATCCTCGTCCTCGCCTACGAGAAGCTGGAAATGAAGGAACTGCGCGACGACGCCGAGCGGGTACTGAAGCAGAATTTCCCGAACAGCCATTTCTATGCCGACGGGATCGAGCGCAAGACCGCCTGGTGGCAGCTCTGGTGAAGCGCCCCTGAACCGTCCTCGACAGCCCGCCTTCCGGCGGGCTTTTGCTATCCGCCCTGCTTGATCGCCAGCACCGCCTGGTTGCGCAGGGTGCGCAGCAACGACAACTCCTTTTCCGGGATGTGGATGCCGTCCGCCTCGTCGCAATCGGCATAGATCAGCGCCACCGGATTGCCTTTCAGGTTGAGCGGAAAGACGACGAAGGAGCGCGCCGGCAACAGGCTGCGGTACCAGGCGGGAACGCGCTGGGCGATCTTCGGGTCGTCGATGTCGCGGATCAGGACATCGACCCCTTTCGAGGTCGCGGCGTGGAAGATGTCCGGCGTGAAGCTGAGTGGAAAGCGGAAGCTGCGCGCCAGTTCGCTGGCTTCCGGACCGAAGCCGAAACGCCCTTGCATGGTATTGCTGCGCGGATCGCGCACGCACAGGATGACGCGCTTGAAACCCATCGCCCGATACATGGTTTCCAGGATGATGCGCAGGATGTCATTGAGCTTGAAGCCATCGACCAGGGTGTTGCTGATGTCCTGGATGCCGGCGGTCAACACTGCCTGTGCATCGACGCCGACGGGGCTGGCAGCGTCACCGACGCTACCCGGCACAACATCGTCGCCGAGCGCGATGCTGCCGAGCGAATCCTCAGTTTGGCCGACGCCCGCCGCTTCGCCCGGGTTCTGCGCAAGCTTGGCGAAATGCCGCATCTGCCGCCCAAACGTCGTGTTCTGCACCCCCAGATGAACGATCCGGGCAAACTCGCCGACCTCCTCGACCGCGCGCCGCAAGGTCTGCATGACCTGCCCGTCGTCGAGCGGGATCGCCTCGGCGAAGCGGGTGACGACCTTGCGGAATTCCTGGTCGCGAATCTCCGTCGTCGCCAGGGCAATCACTTCGCACAACTCGTTGGCCATCCCGGACAACGTCCGCAGCCGCTCTTCCGGCGACCCCGGCTTGCGCGCACGGCCCGCCGGCAGGCGCCGCATGGCGCCGACGATCAGCGGCGGGAAGCCCCACTGGCGGGCGATTGCCACGCCCAGTTCTTCCAGCGAGATGCCGAGCACCTGCTGCGCCGCCACCTCCTCGCGCACGCCTTTCTGCGCCATGACGCGGCGGATTTCGGCGGTTTCGTCGGGGAAATGGTACTGCGCCAGCAGGCGCCCCAGGCCGTGGAACAGCGCACAGATGAAAACCTGTTCGAGATCGCGCATCTGCGCCGTCGCGCCGAGGTCGCGGGCGAGGATGCCGGCCAGGTTGGCGCGCAGGAACTCTTCCTTGAGCTGGCCGAGGTTGCCCTTGTTCTGCAGGTGCTCGAAGAGCAGCACCGAGATGGCGATGTTGCGCACTGTTTCGAAGCCGAGCACGACCACCGCCCGCGACACGGTGCTGATGTTGCCGCCGCCGGCCGGCCGGAAGTAGGCCGAATTGACCAGGCGCAACAGCTTGTTGGTCAGCGCGAAGTCCTTGAGGATGGTGTTCGACAGCCGGCTGACGCTTTCCGTCTCGCTGTTGGCGATGCGGTTGATCGCGCCGACCGATTCCGAAAGCGCCGGGAAGTCGCTCTTGTGGCGCATGCGGCGCAGCAGGAAATCGATCGTCGCCTGACCGCTGGCGTCGGCGGGCAGCGTCGCCTCCGGTTCGATGAAGGCGTCGAGCGCCTCGGCGAACTGGCCGACGTTGCGGTAGCGCAGTGCCGGGTCGCGCGCCAGCGCCTTGTAGAGGATGCCGGCCAGGCGCTCGTCGACCTGCACCTGCTCCGGCAGGCGGAGATCCTCGCTGACGATGCGCCGGAACATCTCCTGCAGGCTGTCTCCCTGCACGGCGCGGCGGCCGGCCAGCATCTCGAAGAGGATCAGGCCGGCGGCGAAGATGTCGGAGCGTTCGCCGACCTCGCGCTTCAGGATGTACTCGGGCGCCATGTAGGCGGGCGTTCCCGACAGCTTGTCGAGGCGCTCGCTCTGGCCGCTGATGCGGACCGAGATACCGAAATCCATGACCCGCGGCATGCCGTTCTCGTCGAGCAGGATGTTCGACGGCTTGAGATCGCGGTGGATGATGCCGTTGGCGTGCGCCTGGGCGATCGCGTCGAGCACCGGGCGCAGCAGGCTGACCGCCTTGACCGGCGAGAGGGCACCGGCGGTGCGCAGGAAATCGGCCAGGCTCTGCCCCGGCACCAGTTCGAAAACCAGGTAGATGTCGCCGCCTTCCTCGCCGGCGTCGAAGATCGGCACGATGTTGGCGTGGCGCAGCTTGCTGACCAGGCGCGCCTCGTCGAGCAGGACCCGGTTCTGCTCCGGGTCGGGATTGCTGAAATGCAGGGTCTTGATCGCCACCTCGCGCTGCAACTGCGGGTCGAAGCCCCGATACACCACACTCTGCGCGCCCCGCCCCAGTTCGCCGCGAATTTCGAAGCGGCCGATCCTGCTCGTCATTATTCGAGTTCTTCCGTCCATGCCAGACGGGGAATCCCGTCCGCGCCTCCCCAGAGAATCGCATTCTGTTCGTAATCGTCGGCCAGCGCCAGCGCGTCCTCGCGCGTGATGTCGGGGACGAAGCAGCTCTCCTCGACCGGCGCCGCCGCGTCATCGGGCCGGTTTTCGGCGGAATAGGGCTCGTAGTTGCCTTCCAGCAGGTCGCACTCGAGCGCCGACTGGCGGCCCAGATTGTCGTCGTCGGAGAGCCGCCGCCCGCCCGGATTGAAGGCGGTGATCACCGCGAAGCCCGGCACTCGCTCTGCCGCCAGCCATTCGGCCAGCGCCGGCGACGGCTGGTCAACGCGCAGTTCGAACACTCCCCCGGGCAGGAACACCCGGTACGTCGTTGCCCGGTAAGCTGCTTCCAGTTCAGGCGTCTTCGCCATCCTCATCTCCCCCGATCAGTTGTTGCGCGTCGCCGGCCGGCAGGGCCTCGACGTCCTTGAGTTTTCTCGTCAACTGGCGCGTCCGCGTCTCGGCGCGGACGATGCTGTTGCTCGCTTCTTCCAGCTTCTTGCGGGTATGGGCGAGCGCTTCGCCGAACTTGCCGAACTCGCTCTTGACCGCGCCGAGCACCGCCCACACTTCGGCCGAACGCTGCTCGATGGCGAGCGTCCGGAAGCCCATCTGCAGGCTGTTGAGCAGTGCCGCCAGCGTGGTCGGGCCGGCCAGGCTGACCCGGTACTCGCGCTGCAATGTCTCGGCCAGCCCAGGCCGGCGCAGCGCCTCGGCGTACAAGCCCTCGACCGGCAGGTAGAGCAGCGCGAAGTCGGTGGTGTGCGGCGGCGCGACGTATTTGTCGCGGATACTCTTCGCCTCGTTCTTCAGCCGCGTCTCGATCGCCTTCGCCGCCTCCTCGATCGCCGCCGGCTCCTGCGCGTCGAGCAAGCGCTGGTAGTCCTCGACCGGGAACTTGGCGTCGATCGGCAGCCAGACCGTCGCGCCGTCGTCGCGCCCGGGCAGACGGATGGCGAAATCGACGCGCTCGGCGCTGCCCGGACGGACGGCGACGTTGGCCGCGTACTGGCCGGCGGTGAGCAATTGTTCGAGGAGTGCCGCCAGTTGCACCTCGCCCCAGGTGCCGCGGGTCTTGACGTTGGTCAGCACGCGCTTGAGGTCGCCGACGCCGGCGGCCAGATTCTGCATTTCGCCGAGGCCGCGATGCACCTGTTCGAGGCGCTCGCTGACCAGCTTGAACGATTCGCCGAGGCGCTGTTCGAGCGTCGCGTGCAGCTTCTCGTCGACGGTGCGGCGCATTTCCTCGAGCTTGCCGGCGTTGTCCGCCTGCATCGCGGTCAGCCGGCTTTCGACACCGCTCTTCAGGCGTTCGAAACGTTCGTCGAGGCCGAGCGAGAAACGGTTCAGCTCGCGGGCAAAGGCTTCCAGGCGCTCCGCCTGCAGCGTGCCGAGCTGGCCCATCTGGGTGCTCACCGCCTGGCCGAGCAGGTTGGCCGACTGGGCGCGTTCCTCGCGGTCGCGGAAAGCCTCCTCGGCGTCCTCGCGGCGGCTGCGCGCCAGTTCCTCGCGCAGTTCGCGCTCGAGCCGGGCAAGCCCCTTATCCAGCCCGTCCTGCAAGGTGCGCAAGGCGGCCGCCTCCTCGCCCGGCCGGCTGCCGCGCCAGAGCAGCGCGACCTGCAGCAGGATCACCGTCATCAGCCCGAGCAGCAGGGCCAGCGTCATCGCCTCGCTCATCGTCCTACCTCAGCGTGAATTCGACGCGCCCGCCAGCGCCTGCCGGCGCCTCGGCCTTCGCCTTGCCGGGCACCAGGAAGATGCGCTCGGCCGCCACCTTGCCCTGCTCGATCAGCCAGGTCTGGACGTTCTCGGCACGCTGCCGGGCGAGCAGGTGCAGGTCGTCGTCGCCGGCCGGCAGGTTGGCAAGCAGCAGTTTTTCCATTTCCTCGACCGGCAGATCCTTCTGCAAGCCGATGAAGTTGCGCGGTTTCGGGAATTTGCCGGCCTTGTAGACGCGGGTCAGGTAGGTCTTGTATTCCTCCGGCGCGATGCGCACGGCATCGGCCGACTCGGCGTCGCCGCCCTTCTTCTGCAGGTCGGCGAACTTCTCGCGCTGCATCGCCCGCTCGATGGCGACCCGCTTGACACCGTCGCGGTCGATCTCCGGATCGGCGTAGCCGGCGATTTCCAGCTTCAGCGCGGCACGCTCGGTGAGGGCGCGGGCCAGCGTCTCCAGCTTCTTCTGCGCCGCCGCGTCGAACTGCGTGCGCCCCGGGGCGAAGGCCAGCGTGGACAGTTCCTCGCCGCCGCCGAACAGCGAGCCGATCAGCGCGAACGGCGAGGTCACCGCCTTGACGAAAAGGTTGACGATGACCTTGATCACCAGCCCGCCGACCGAGAATTGCGGATCGTCGAGAGAGCCGGAAATCGGCAGGTTGATGTCGATCTCGCCGCGGTTGTTGCGCAGCAAGGCCAGCGCCAGGTTGACCGGGAGCTTGGTGGCATCCGGGCTGTCGACCCGTTCGCCGAAGGTGAACTGGTCGATGAACAGCCGGTTGTCGGCGCTCAGCTGGCGGTTCTCCAGCTTGTAGGCGACGTTCAGCGACAGCTTGCCCTTGTCGATCAGGTAACCGGCGTACTTGCCGGAGTAAGGCGAGAAGCCGGTCATGTCGACGCCCTTCACCTCGCCCTTGAGATCGAGGTAGGACTGCGCCGCCAGCGGGTTGAGACGGGCGCTGATCAGCACCGGCGCCGAACCGGCGTAGGTGCCGCGCAGCTCCATGTCGGCGACCGTGCCCTCGGCCGACGACAGGCCGCTGACCCGGCCGTTCAGCTTGCCGACGTTGACCGTGTAGTTGGGCTTGACGAAGTAGTCGGAGAAATTGACCGTGCCATTGTTCAGCGTCACCTTGGCGATGCGGATCGGCACCGGCGGCGGCGCCGGTGGCGTAGGTGCCGCAACCGGCGGCGGGTTCGCCGGTGCTGCCGCTGCGTCGGCGGCGGCGACCGGCGCCGCCGCGTTGCGGCGGACGATGTCGGCGAGGTTGAGACGGCCGTCCTTGTTGAGGATCAGGCGGGAGTAGAAATCGGCCAGCGCGATCTCGCGCACGTCGATCGCCAGCGGATCGAGGCGGAAATCGACGCCGTCGAAATGCAGAGATTTCCACTTCAGGAAATCGGCCTTGTTGTCCTGGTCCACCGCGAGCAGGTTGCCGATCGTCGCCGAGCCCTTGTAGGTCGCCTTCAGCCGGCCGCCGTCGACGCGGACGACGGCCTCACCCTGGTTCGAGAACTGGCCGCGTTGCAGGCGGATGTTGAGGTAGCGGCCGGAATAGCCCTGCAGGCCCTGCACCGGAATGCCGCTGCTGTCGATCTTCAGGTTCGCCGCCAGCGGCACCGCCTGGACCTCGCCGGCCACCGCCAGCTTGCCTTCGCCATTGACCGTTGCCTGCAGCGTCAGGCGGCCCTTCTCGTTCGGCAGGTTGCCGAGGCGCTCGCCCTGCAGGCTCAAGGCGGTGATTTCCTGCACCGCCGCCGGCTGCACCGACTGATCCTCGAAGCGCAGGCCTAGGTCGTCCACCTTGAGCTGCGCCACCTGCGCCAGCCACGGCCGCGGCGCCGGCGCCTTGCCGCCCTGAGCGACGCCGCGCAGTACCGGTGGCGTCAGCCAGGCGAAGCTGCCGTCGGCGGCCAGACCGGCGGCGATGCGCGCGCCGCTGACCGCCAGTTCGCCGACCTCGACGCGCTGCGCCGCCAGATCCACACGCAGCGCCTTGAGGCCGACGCTAGCAACTTTCAGCGGTGCGCCGAAATCCATCTGCCAACCCGCCTCGGCAATCTCCAACGGCGTCGCCAGACGATGATCGACGGCGCCGACGCGCGCGCTCAACGCACCGATCTCGCCGCGCACCGGCCGCGGCCCGGAAGCGTCTTGCCAGCGAATGCGTGAATCCTTCAGTTCGAACGCCGCCAACGACCAGGCGAACGGCGCTGCCGGCGCCGCCGGTGGGGCCGTCGGCGCGGCGGCAGCCGGCTTGGCGAACCGGTTGGCAACAGCGAGCCAATTGAGTTCGCCGCGCCCGTCGACCGCCAGGTCGAGTTCGGCGCCGTCCAGCGTCAGCTTGCGCAGCGCCAGGCTGCGCTTGAAGGGATCGAACTGCTCGAGATCGACGGCCAGCGATTTCCAGCCGACCAGCGGTCGGCCGCCGTCGTCGCTCAGCGCCAGCCCGTCGATCCGCGCCTGGCCGGTCAGGGTCAGTGAGTTGGCGCCATCCGCCAGTTCCCGGAACAGCAGACGCAACTGCGAATGCAGCTTGGCGGCACCGATCCGCAGCGGCACGCCGGCCGGCAGATAAGGCTGCAGTTGCGCCAGGTCGAAGCCGTCGAGCTCCAGGTTCAACTCGCTCTCGCGACCGTCGGCGAACGGCGTCGCCTTACCGTCGAGACGCAATTCGGAACCGTCGATGCGGGCGGAGAACATCGGCTGGACCAGGATTTCCGCCTGGTAGGGCAGGCTGGAAACGAAAGGCAAACCGAGATTGATCTCTTCCACGGTGTGGACGCGGCCGCGCGGCCGGTCTTCGAACACCAGCTTGCCGCCGCTGAGTTGGATGTTGTTCAGCGAGAAGCGCGGCACGCCGCTGTCCGGCTCGTCGTCCGGCTTCAACCATTTGTCGAGCAGATCGGAAACGTCGTAGCGCCCCTCGTCGAGGCGAACCACGCTCAGGCGCGGGCCGACGAGGCGGATTTCATCGACGACGGCGGCGAACTTGAACAGCGAACTGGCCGACAGGTTGACGTACAACTCGTCGAAACCGGCCACCTCGCGCCCTTCCGGCGTGCGCACGGCAAGCCCGGCGACGGTCGCCGACAGCGTCAGCGGATTGACGTCGATGCGCGCTATGCTGACCTCGCGGTGCAGCGCCTCGCTCAGCTTGTCGAGCAGCAGGCTCTTGAGCAAGGGCGGCGCGGCGAAGAAGCCGAACAGCACGAATGCCAGCAGGCCGCCCGCCAGCCATTTGCCGCGCCGCCGGTTGGGTGGCGTATCGAAACGGCTGCGCCATTGGGCAAGCTTGCTGGGAGCGGACGAGGGGGCTGCGGTCATGTTAATCTTCGGCCAATTCAATTTCGCCAAATCTAGCACAGCGCAACCATGCGCAACGACGGAACACGGCCATGACGCGCCTGCTTGAGGAAATACGTGAGGTTCTGGCGGAACTGCGCCGCTGGCAGGTGTGGGCAACCACGCTGCTGATCGCCGGCTTCGCGCTGCTTGCCTTCCTGGTCGGCATGTACGCGATGAAGACCGACGCCGTGCTGACCTTCGCCCACCTGACCACCGGCTATTGCCCGACGCTGAACAACGCGACGATCATCGCCATGTTCACCGGCATGATCTTCTTCATCTTCAGCGCCCTGCTGACCCTGGGCGAAGTGCAGCGGGTGTTCGAGATGCGCCAGCGCGGCCGCCACCAGGAGGCTGCGGCAGCGACGAAATGGGCGTTCTTCTGGGGATTCCTCGCCCTTTTCATCAGCCTGTCCGCCCTCAGCTATTTCATGAAGTACTGCTTCTGATCCGCCCGCCATGAACAAGAACGCGCTGTCCGTCCTCATCGTCGACGACAACGACATGATGCGCACCATCCTGCGCAGCATGCTGCGCGGCGACGAGTACGAAATCGTCGGCGAGGCCCGCAACGGCGTGCAGGCCGTCGAGGCGGCCGAGCGCCTGCGCCCGGCGATCATCTGCATGGACGTGCTGATGCCGGAAAAGAACGGCCTGGTCGCCATGGCGGAAATCAGGAACGCTCAACCGGAAATCGAGTTTATCGTCATCACCGGTAGCGCCGACCCGGAAACCGTGCAGGAAGCGATCCAGCACGGCGCCACCGGCTTCATCGTCAAGCCGTTCAACGCGGCGCGCGTCCTCGACGCGATGAAGAAGGCCGCCGCCCGCATCCGCCACCGCCCGCCCGCTGCCTGACGCCCGTCAGAAGCTGTTGCGCCAGGCGCGCAGGGCGCCGAAGACGGCGGCCGGCGAAGCATCCGCGGCACCGTGGGCGAGCGCCGCGGCGATCACCGCCGGCTGCGCCCAGCGCAGGAAGGGATTGGTCGCCAGTTCCTCGGCCAGCGTCAGCGGCACCGTCGCCTGCCCGGCTTGACGCTGTTCCGTCGCCCGACGCAGGCGTTCGGCGAGCGCCGGATTGGCGGGCTCGACGGCAGCGGCAAAAGGCAGATTCATCAGCGTGTATTCGTGGGCGCAGTAGATCCGCGTCGTCTCCGGCAAGGCGGCGATGCGCGCCAGCGCGGCCTGCATCTGCGCCGGCGTGCCTTCGAACAGGCGGCCGCAACCGGCACCGAACAGGGTGTCGCCGCAGAACAAGGCGTCCGCCGCGAGGTAGGCGAGATGGCCCAGCGTGTGACCGGGCACGGCCAGCACCTCGACCGCCACGCCGAGCACGTCGAGACGCTCGCCGCCGCGCAAGGGATGGGTGCGGCCTGTGATAGACTCTTCGGCCGGCGCATAGACCGGGCAGCCATGCTCCGCGACGAGCGCCGCGACGCCGCCCTGGTGGTCGGCGTGATGGTGGGTGATCAGGATGCCGGCCAGCCGCAACCCGTCCGCCGCCAACCGGGCTCGTACCGGTGCGGCATCGCCGGGATCGACGACGAAGGCCAGCCGGTCGCGCCGCAGCAGCCAGATGTAATTGTCCTTGAAGGCGGGAATGAGCGAGATTTCGAACATGCCGGAACTATCGAACCAGTTCGCGCGGATGTCAAATCCCGAACTCGCCGCCTGGCTCGCCTCGCCGCAGGGCAGTTACGTGCTCGACTGGGAGGTGACGCAGATCGACAAGGAGGTCTCCGACATCTTCGGTTTCAACGCGCTGCAGATCGGCCTGCCGCAATGCGACCTGCTGCGCGCCAACCGCATGGCGCAACGTCTGAAGATCGGCGCTGGCGATCCGGTGGCGGTGCGCTGCTCGCCGGCGGCGCTGCCGATTGCCAACCAGAGCATCGACCTCGTCGTGCTGCCGCACATCCTCGAATTCGCCGCCGACCCGCACGAAATCCTGCGCGAGGTCGAGCGCATCCTGATTCCCGAAGGCCAGCTCATCGTCACCGGCTTCAACCCGCTCTCGCTATGGGGCGTCAAGCGGCGTCTGCGCCAGAAATGCGGATTCCCATGGGACGGCAACTACCTGTCGCCGACCCGCCTCAAAGACTGGCTGAAGTTGCTCGGTTTCGACGTAGACCGCGGCAGCTTCGGTTGCTACGCGCCGCCCTGCGAGCAGCAGAAATGGCTGCAGCGCTGGCGTTTCGCCGAACTGGCCGGGCGCCGCTGGTGGAAATATTCCGGCGCAGTCTATATGCTGCGCGCCGTCAAGCGCGTGCATGGCATGCGCCTGATCACCCCCAACTGGCGCAAGAAGAGCCTGCGCGGCAAGGCGCTGCGCCCGATCGCACAAAAGGAAAGCCATGGCGACTGAGATCGTCGACATCTATACCGACGGCGCCTGCCGCGGCAATCCCGGCCCTGGCGGCTGGGGCGCCATCCTGCGCGCCGGCGCCCACGAAAAGGAAATGTGGGGCGGCGAAGCGGCCACCACCAACAACCGCATGGAACTGCTGGCGGTGATCCGCGCCCTCGACGCCATGAAGCGGCCGGTCAAGGCGCGCGTGCATAGCGACTCGCAATACGTGCTGAAGGGCATCAGCGAGTGGATCCACGGCTGGAAGCGCAACGGCTGGAAGACCGCCGACAAGAAGCCGGTGAAGAATGCCGATCTCTGGCAGCAGCTCGACGAACAGGCGCACCGCCACCAGTTGGAGTGGATCTGGGTCAAGGGCCACGCCGGCCATCCCGAGAACGAACGCGCCGATGCGCTGGCCAACCGCGGCATCGACGAACTGAAGGAAACTGCATGAGACAGATCGTCCTCGATACCGAAACCACCGGCCTCAACCCCCGCGACGGCCACCGCATCATCGAAGTCGCCTGCATCGAGCTGGTCAATCGCCGGCTCACCGGCCGCCACCTGCACAAGTACATGAATCCGGAACGCGAGATCGACGCCGGCGCCCAGGCGGTGCACGGCATCACGCTCGAATTCCTCGCCGACAAGCCGAAATTCGCCGACATCGTCGACGAGTTCCTGGAGTTCATCAACGGCGCCCAACTGGTCATCCACAACGCACCCTTCGACCTCGGTTTCCTCAACGCCGAACTCGACCGTCTCGGCCGCGTCCCGGTCGAGACCGTCTGCCGCGGCGTCATCGACACCCTGCGCGAAGCCAAGGAACTGCACCCGGGCAAGCGCAACAGCCTCGACGCATTGTGCGAACGTTACGAGATCGACAACTCCAGCCGCACCCTGCACGGCGCGCTGCTCGACACCGAGCTGCTGGCCGAGGTCTACCTGGCGATGACGCGCGGCCAGAACTCGCTGATGATCGAGCCCGACGAAGCGCCGCCGGCGCTGCTCGGCGCCGACGGCAAGGCGCGCCAGCGCAAGCCGCTGCGCGTCCGGCGGGCGAACGACGCCGAACTGGCCGATCACCAGCGCGTCCTGGCGGCGATCGACAAGGAATCGAAAGGCGCCTGCCTGTGGCTGCCCAAGCCAGCGGCCGAAGCCACCTGAGCCCGGGCATGCAACCGATCTCCGTCCTGCTCTGGCTGGCCGCCGAACTCGCCACCTATTACTTCCTGGCCGGCGCCCTGTTCGGCCTGCCGGCGCGCCACGCGCTGCTCGTCGCGCTCGCCGTGCTGCTCTTCAGCCGCGCCCTGCTCAATGCCGGCACCTGGCGGCTGGCCGCCCGTTATGCCAGCCCCGGCTACCCGCGCAACATCGGCCGGCGTCTGTGGCTGATGCTGCAGGATTACGCCGCCTACCTGTTCACCTTCCTCCTGGTCGTCCCGCTGGAAGCCCTGTGGATGCCGGCCGACCGCCTCGACCGCGGTGGCCGGGTGGTCCTGCTGGTGCATGGCTACGGCTGCAGCCGCGGCGTCTTCTGGCTGCTCCGCCGGCGCCTCGAAGCGGCCGGCTGCACCGTCGCCAGCGTCAGCCTGTTTCCGCCCTTCATCAGTCTCGGCCGCATGGTGCCGCAACTGCGCGAGCGCATCGAAACCGTCTGCCGGGAAAGCGGCGCCCGCCGCCTGACCCTGGTCGGCCACAGCATGGGCGGCCTGGTCTGCCGCTCCTACCTCGCCCGCCACGGCAATGACAAGGTGCAGGCGCTGATCACGCTGGCAACGCCGAACGCCGGCAGCGAACTGGCCCGCTACGGCATCGGCCAGAACGCCCGCGAGATGGAGCCCGATTCGCTGTGGCTGCGCGACATGCAGGGCGAGAAGACCGGCGTGCCGACGATCGCCCTGCGCAACCCGGCCGACAACTACGTGATGCCGCAGGACAACCAGCAACTGCCCGGCGCCCACAACGCCGACCTGCCGCCGGTCGGCCATCTCGCCATGCTCTACCACCCGGCGGTCGGCGACATCATCGTCGACGCCTGCACCCAGGGAAGATCCCACTCATGACCGCGATTTCCGCCGAAGTCCGCCGCCAGGCACAGGACCTGCTCGATTTCATCGACGCCAGCCCCAGCCCGTGGCACGCCGTCGCCAGCAGCGTGCAGCGCCTGCAGGCGGCCGGCTACCAGCGGCTCGACGAAAGCGCACGGTGGACGCTGACTAACGGTGGGCGCTACTACGTGACGCGCGGCGATTCGTCGCTGATCGCCTTCCGCCTCGGCGAGCGGCCGCTGGCCGAAGCCGGCCTGACGCTGATCGGCGCTCACACCGACTCGCCGGGGCTGCGCGTCAAGCCGCGCCCGGCGGAAGACGCCGCCGACTTGGTGCGGATCGGCGTCGAAGTCTATGGCGGGCCGCTGCTCGCCACCTTCGCCGACCGCGACCTCGGTCTCGCCGGCCGGGTCATGGTGCGCGCCGGCGACGCCATCGTCAGCCGCCTGCTGCACATCGACCGCCCGCTGCTGCGCCTGCCCAACCTGGCCATCCACATGAACCGCGAGGCCAACGAGAACGGCCTCAAGTTCAACAAGCAGACCGAACTGCCGCTCCTCCTCGGCAGCACCGGGGACGGCGCCGATGCCCAGTTCCGCCGGCCGCTGGCCGAGGCCCTGGGCGTCGATCCGGCGCAACTGCTGACCTGGGACCTGGTCGCCTGCGACACGCAGAAGGGCAGTTTCTGGGGTAGCGACCAGGAATTCATCGCCGATGGACAGCTCGACAACCTGGCCTCCTGCCACGCCGCGTTGAGCGCGCTGCTGGCGCAGGAAGACAGCACCGCGAGCAGCCTGGTCGCCCTCTTCGACCACGAAGAAGTTGGTTCGGAAAGCGCCGTCGGCGCCGGCGGCTCCTTCGTCGGCGACGTCCTGCAGCGGCTCGCCGCCGCCTGCGGACTGGACGGCGAGGACCAGCGGCGGATGCTCGCCGCCAGCTATTTCATCAGCGCCGACATGGCGCATGGCTGGCATCCGAACTTCCCCGCCGCCTACGAGCCCTGCCACCGCGTGCTGGTCAACGGCGGCCCGGTAATCAAGCGCAACGCCAACCAGCGCTACGCCACCGACGCCGCCAGCGCCGCCCGCTTCCTCACCATCTGCGAGCGCGCCGGCGTCCCCTGTCAGCAATACGCCCACCGCAGCGATCTCGGCTGCGGCAGCACGATCGGCCCGATCGTCGCCGCCCGCCTCGGCATCCCCAGCGTCGACGTCGGCGCGCCGATGTGGGCGATGCACAGCGTCCGCGAAAGCGCCGGCGTCCTCGACCACGCCTGGATGATCGCCGCACTCAGCGCGGCGCTTGCCGGCTAGGCCGGCTACCGCCGCGTTACGGCGCGGCGCGGATCTCGAGCGCGATATCCGGCGGCACGCCGCGATCGCCGCCGCCAGCGTATTGCACGTCAAGCTGCCCGTCGGCCAGCACAACGCGGACCGGCCTTCCCTGCCCGTCGTCGAGCACGGCCTCGCCGACCGGTACACGGTTGGCCACGCCACAGCGATCAAATGCAGGCTTGCGGTCGTAAAGCACCAGGAAACGCGTCTTGTCGCTGACCCCACTGGTCCTGAGATAGAGGTGGTAGCGAACCGCCCCGACCTCGACCTGGCGAACCTCCTGGACGACATCGGCGACGCCGCAGTCATTTCCGCCATCGCAGGCAGCCAGCAGGCCGCAAAGCAGTGCGACAAACAAGCCCCCCTTGCCTGGCTTCATCCTGTCCACCTTTCAGTCCAGCTCGCGGTATAAGAAAAATCACTCGCCACGCCGATGGTGGTGAGATGGTGCGACAGTCCGTCGGGCAGTTTGAGGACGTATCCTTCGGCCAGCGGAATATTGGTGAAATAGCCAACGCTGAACGGCTCGAAGTCATAAATGCTGTCGACCTTCCAGGTCGAAAAGAAGGCCTTCGCCCCCTCCCTGACCGTACTGATCCTGTCATTCAGACAGGTGTTCGCCGCAGCAACGGCGCGCTCGGTGCTCAAACGGCTTTCCTCCGGAGAGTTGTCTGGCAAACAGTCCCTTGCTGATCGGTCCTGACGCGCAACGACAAAAAATGACGTTGGATTCTACCAAGGAATCCCCGCCAAGTATCCGCATGACATAAACCCAACCTGACTCTCTTCGGTCAAACATTTTTATCGACCGGAGCACGCCCCCTCCTCACCCCCCCTGCCGCTCGGCCAGCCAACGTTCCCAGGCGTCCGCCGGCAGCGGGCGGCTGAACAGGAAGCCCTGCATCACCTGGCAGCCGTGCTGGGCCAGGAAGCGCCACTGCACTTCCTTCTCGACGCCTTCGGCGACGACGTCCATGCCCAGGTCGCGGGCCAGCGACAGCGTCGCCATGGCGATCGCCACGTCCTCGGCGTCGTCGGGCAGGTCCTTGACGAAGCTGCGGTCGAGCTTGAGCCGGCGGATCGGCAGGCGCTTCAGGTAGGAGAGGCTGGAGTAGCCGGTGCCGAAGTCGTCGAGCGCCAGCATGATGCCGAGGTCGCGCAGTTGCTGCATGCGCGCCAAGACTTCCGGGGTCGGCTGCATCAGCGCGCTCTCGGTCAGCTCAAGTTCGAGATGGCGGGGATCGACGCCGGTGTCGCGCAGGATGCGGCGCACGCTGTCGAAGAAGCCGCCGTGCCGGAACTGCAGCGCCGAGATGTTGACCGCCACCACCAGCTCGCGGCCGGCAGCCTGCCAGGCGGCGAGCTGCCGGCAGGCGGTCTCCAGCACCCATTCGCCGAGCGCGACGATGAGGCCGCTTTCCTCGGCGACACCGATGAACTGGACCGGCTGCAGCATGCCCAGTTCCGGGTGCTGCCAGCGCACCAGCGCCTCGCAGCCGAGAACGCGGGCATCGTCGGCGGCGACCTGCGGCTGGTAGTGGAGAACCAGTTCGTTGCGCTCGATGGCGCGGCGCAGCGCGTTTTCCAGCATCAGGCGTTCGAGCGCGTGGACGTCCATCTCCGGCTTGAAGTAGTGATAGGTGTTGCGCCCCTGGTCCTTGGCGCAGTACATCGCGACGTCGGCGTGCTTGAGCAGGGTGCTGGCGTCCTCGCCGTCCTCCGGGAAGACGGCGATGCCGACGCTGGTCGACACGGTCAGTTCGTGGCCTTCGATCAGCATCGGCGCCTGCAGCGCGGCGATCAGCTTGCGGGCGACGACGGCGGCGTCCTCCGGGCGTTCGAGCCGGGGCAGCAGGACGACGAATTCGTCGCCGCCGAGACGGCCGAGGAAGTCGCCTTCGCGCAGGCAGCCGGCGAAGCGGCGGGCGGCGCCGGAAAGCAGTTGATCGCCGACCGGGTGGCCGAGCGAATCATTGACCGACTTGAAATGGTCGAGATCGAGGAAGAGCACCGCCAGGCAATCGCCCTGCAGCGCCGCGCTGCGCAATTCGAGATGCGCCCGCTCGTTCCACTGGGTACGGTTGGGCAGGCCGGTCAGCACGTCGTAATGGGCAAGGAAGGCGATGTGTTCCTCGGCCACCCGCGCCGCGGTGACGTCCTGGGCGGTGCCGCGGACACGCAGGCCGGCGCCCTTGACCCAGTCGCTCTCGATGCGGAAATGCAGCGTGCTGGCGAGCGTCCCGCCGCCGTCCAGGCGGCAGTCGAAATCCGCCCGTCCCGGTGCCGCCGCCACCTGGTCGAGCGCCCGCGCCAGCAGCGAGCGGTCATCCGGATGCATCCGTTCGATCAGTCCTTCGCGGCGGATCGTTTCTTCCGGCGCCAGGCACAGCATCTTGCGCAACTCGTCGGAGCAATGGCACTCAGCGCTGTCGGGCAGGACTTCCCAGCTACCGAGACGGGCGATGCGCTGCGCCTGGGCCAACTCCTCCTGCTGCTGCGCCACCTGTCGCCCAGCCTCGGCCAGTTGCCGGGTGCGTTCCTCGACCAGCCTCTCGACGCGCCGGGTACGGCCGCTGGTCAGCAGCAGGAAGGCGCCGAGCACCGCCGTACACAGCAGGCCGACGGCGAGCGTTGCCCAGACGCTCCAGTTGCGCAGGCCGGCCATGTATTCATCGCTGGCAGCGATCGTCAGTTGCCAGTGGCGACCGGCGAACTCGAAACGGTCGCGCCAGTAGGGCTGATTCCCCGGCCAGGTGCCGGCGGCGCAATCGGCCGGCCCGTAGAGACGCTGGCCGGTGCTCTGGTCGAGATCGCTGAGGCAGACCTGCAGTTGCCTGGTCTTGCCGCGCAAGGCGGAGTTCAGCGCGTCGTCCATGCGAAAGACGGCGGAAACCATGCCGACCTGGCGCACCGGCCGACCGCCGAACACCGCCTGGTAAACCACCACGCCGCGTTGTTCGCCGCGTTCCTGAACCAGGCGGATCGATCCGGATGCCACCGGTTTGCCGGTTTCCCGGCTTTGCCGGGCAGCGGCGCGGGTCTGTTCGAGAACCAGCGGATCAAGACCGAGAACGCTGCGGTTGCTGGCCTCGGGTTCGACGTAAAGGATCGGCAGGTACTCGTCGCGGCGTTCGGCGACGAAGGTCTTGCCCGTCGCGTCGCGGCCGAGGATGGCGAAATCGGGATGTCCGGCGGCGCGCACCGCGGCTTCGAAGGCGTCGCGCTCGCCATCGGCCACCAGCGGGCTCCAGCCGAAATTCTGCGTCCCCGGATAGCGTTCGAGCATGGGCGTCACGAAATCGCGCCAGACGCCAGCGTCGAGCGCCGGATCCACGCTGGCCAGGCGCTCGAGCGCCTGCACCTGGTCGAGCTGGGCATCCAGGCGCTTGCCGACCAGGCTCGCCAGGTGTTCGGCATCGCGGTTCAATTGCGCCTGCTGGCGCTTTTCTTCCCAGTGCCGGATCTGGACGAAGCTGGCGGCGAGCACGGCCAGCGCGATCAGCATCGGCACGCTGACGGTGGCCCGCCGCGAGCGCCAGGCATCGGCTGGATGACCGAGGAAGACGAGCAGCAACGGCACCATGATGAGGATGCCGAGCAGGTCGCCGGCCCACCAGTTGGCCCAGGTGAAGGGCAGATCGGCGAACGCGGTCGCCTGCATCAGGTGGAGCGTTGCCGTCCCCAGCGTCGGACTGATCAGGGACGACAGCGGGGCGACGACGAAGACGAAGCGGACGATGCTGTCCGGGCTGTCGAGCGGATTGTCGCGCCCGAGCAGACGGCCGGCGAGCAGGTAGCCGCAGGCGGCCTGCGCGGTGGCACCGAGCGCCGGCAGAATGAGCATCGGCCAGACCGCCGTCGACAAGCCGCTTTGCAGCGCCGCCAGCGACTGGACGACGAAGGCGCCGGCGAAAACGCCGGGCAGACAGCGCGGCCCGCGCACCAGCAGCGCGGCCAGCGCGATCCCGGCGGGCGGGAAAAGAGGCGCCGCATAACCCGGCGGCACGGCAATCTGCAAGGCCAGCCAGCCGGTCAACGCATAGAACAGGGCGAGCAGAAAGTTGTCGCGCAATGCAAAAGGCATTCTTTATATTTTGTTTCTCTGATAATTTTTCCATTATAAGTAGGCTTCACCGCAAAAGTCAGTCTGCCGGGACGCCACAGGCTGCGACAATCCGCCGCAGCCAGCGGACGCGCAACGCGCAGGGCAAATCGCCGATAATCCGCGCATGCCACTGATTGCCCCCACTGCCGACAGCAGGGAGTACCTGCTCAACCTGCGCCGACTGTTCGCCCTGCGCTGGGCGATGCTGGCGGCGATGGCGCTGCTGGTGGTGGTCGCCCCGCCGCTGATCGGCATCGAATTGCCGCGCCCGGTGATGTTCGCGATCCTCCTCGTCGTTGCCCTGCTCAACGGTTTCGGCCAGTGGCAGGCGGCGCGCAGCCGGGACGCCAGCGCCAACGAACTGTGCAGCCAGTTGCTGATCGACATCGTCGCCCTGAGCGCGCTGATGTTCTTCAGCGGCGGCGCCACCAACCCGCTGGTCTCGCTGCTCCTGCCGCCGGTCGCCATCGCCGCACTGGGTCTGCCGCAGCGCCTGGTCTTCCTGGTCGGCGGCACGGCGGTCGTCGCCTACTCGCTGCTCATGCTCTACTACCTGCCGCTGCCGATCGCCGACGCGGCGCGGGCGACGCAACTGCACCTGATCGGCATGTGGTTGACCTTCACCGTTTCGGCACTGCTGATCGCCTGGATCATCCTGCGCATGACCCGGCTGATCCGCCAGCGCGACGCCGAACTCGCCACCGCGCGCGAGCAGGCGCTGCGCGACGAAAGGATCACGGCAATGGGCACACTGGCCGCCGGCGCCGCCCACGAACTGGGAACGCCGCTGGCGACGATGGCGCTGATCCTCGGCGAACTGGCCGGCGACGAACGGCTGCCGGCGGACGCCCGCGACGACCTCGGCCTGCTGCGCCAGCAGGTCGCCGCCTGCAAGACGATCATCACCAGCCTGTCGCGGCGGGCCGGCGCCGAACGCCTGGAAGACACGCATGCCCAAGCGGTCGACCAGTGGCTCGACGAGTTGCGCTGCCAGTGGCAGTCGCTGCGCCCGACGGCCAGCAGCCGCCTGCAAGTGCTCAGCCAGGACGCGGCGCCGCGGCTGGCGATCGATCCG
This sequence comes from uncultured Dechloromonas sp., assembly GCA_964523045.1. Taxonomy (GTDB): domain Bacteria; phylum Pseudomonadota; class Gammaproteobacteria; order Burkholderiales; family Rhodocyclaceae; genus Azonexus. Next base: position 53,522 of record CAZFXO010000012.1, read on the forward strand.
CGCCTCGAACAGGCGCTCCTCAACCTGCTCAACAACGCCGCCAACGCCAGCCCGCTGCCGGTAGACATCCGCCTCTCCTGGACCCGGCAGCGCATCGAGATCGAGATTCGCGACCACGGCCCGGGTTTCCCCGACGAGGTGCTGCGCCTCTGCGGCCGCGAGAAGCTTCCCGGTCACGCCGGCGGTTTCGGCGTCGGCCTGCTGCTCACCTGTTCGGCGCTCGGCCAGCTCGGCGGCGAACTGCAACTGAGCAACCCCGACGACGGCGGCGCCCGCGCCCGCATCCTGCTACCTATCGAGAAGAAATGACCGCACCGATCCTGATCATCGACGACGACCCGACCTTCAACGCGATCCTGATCCGCACCCTGGGCCGCCGCCAGCAGACCGCGGTCGGCGCCCACAGCAGCGAGGAAGCGCTTCAACTGGCGCAGCAGCACCAGCCCTCGCGCATCGTCCTCGACCTCAACCTGGCCGGCGTGTCCGGGCTGTCGCTGATCCCGCAACTGCTCGACATCAATCCGCTGGCGCGCATCGTCGTCCTCACCGGCTACGGCAGCATCGCCACCGCGGTCGAGGCGATCAAGCGCGGCGCCACCCAATACCTCGCCAAACCGGTCGAAATCGAGGCCATCCTCAGCGCCTTCGACGACGCCGACCCCGCCGACGGCGACAGCACGCCGGACGAGCCGCTGTCGGTCGACCGGCTGGAATGGGAACACATCCAGCGCGTGCTCAAGGAAAACGACGGCAATGTCTCGGCCACCGCCCGCGCCCTGAAGATGCATCGCCGCACCTTGCAACGCAAGCTCGCCAAGCACCCGGTCCGCGCCTGAAACCGGAGGGACCCGGACGGTCGCTCCGGAAAAACCGAAGTTTCTTTTCCCCGCCCTGCCTTGGTGAATCCGCAAAGCGGCCCTTATACTGGCCGCTCCACAGCTTGATCGTGGTCTCCCGCACTGCCACCGCAGCATTTGTTCACCGTGACATCCGGAAAGAGAGCCCATGAGCCTGGCGCTGATCGTCATCCTCCCCTTTCTCGGCGCCGCACTCCCGGCGCTACTCATCCGCGCCGGCCGCAACGCCTGCACCACCGGCACCCTGGCCACCAGCCTGCTCGCCTTCCTGCTGCTACTGACGCACGCCCCGGCCGTTTTCCGTGGCGAAGTACTGCAGGCGCGCTGGGATTGGATTCCGCAGCTCGGCCTCAACGTCAATTTCTTCCTCGACGGCCTGGGCTTCTTCTTCGCCGGCCTGATCCTCGGCATCGGCCTGCTGATCATCGTCTACGCCCGTTTCTACCTGAGCAAGGAAGATCCGATGGGCAGCTTCTACAGCTACCTGCTGCTCTTCCAGGGCGCCATGCTCGGTATCGTGCTCTCCGACAACATCCTGCTCCTGCTGATCTTCTGGGAGCTGACCAGCCTCTCGTCCTTCCTTCTCATCGGCTACTGGAAACACCTGCCGGCCGGCCGCCAAGGCGCCCGCATGGCGCTCACCGTGACCGGCGCCGGCGGCCTGTCGATGATCGCCGGCATGCTGATCCTCGGCAACATCGCCGGTTCCTACGACCTGTCGACGATCCTCCAGCACAAGGACGCGATCCAGGCCTCGCCGCTCTACCTGCCGGCGCTGCTGCTGATCCTCGGCGGCTGCTTCACCAAGAGCGCCCAGTTCCCCTTCCATTTCTGGCTGCCGCACGCGATGGCGGCGCCGACGCCGGTGTCCGCCTACCTGCACTCGGCGACCATGGTCAAGGCCGGCCTGTTCCTGATGGCGCGGCTGTGGCCGGTGCTCGCCGGCACTGACGAATGGTTCTACCTAGTCGCCACGACCGGTCTGCTCACCATGCTGCTCGGCGCCTGGATCGCGCTGTTCAAGGACGACCTGAAGGGCCTGCTCGCCTATTCGACGGTCAGCCATCTCGGTCTGGTCACCTTCCTGCTCGGCCTCGGTTCGCCGCTGGCCGCCGTCGCCGCCGTCTTCCACATCCTCAACCACGCCACCTTCAAGGCAGCGCTGTTCATGAACGCCGGCATCGTCGACCACGAAACCGGCACCCGCGACATCCGGCAACTCGGCGGCCTGATGACGCTGATGCCGATCGCCGGCACGCTGGCGAGCATCGCCGCCGCGTCGATGGCCGGCCTGCCGCTGCTCAACGGTTTCCTATCCAAGGAAATGATGCTCGAGGAGGCGGCGCACACCGCCTGGCTCGGCCAGCCCTGGCTGGTGCCGCTGCTGGCGACGCTGGCGGCGACCTTCTCGGTTGCCTACTCGTTGCGCTACATCGTCCATGTCTACTTCGGCAAGCCGGCCGGCAAGACGCCGCGCCAGCCGCACGACCCGCCCTTCGGCATGTGGGGACCGCCGGCCCTGCTGGTCGTGCTGGTCGTCCTGATCGGCCTCTTTCCGGCCAGCGTCGCCGGCCCGCTGGTCGCCACCGTCGCCGGCGCGGTGATCGGCGGCCCACTGCCCGACTACCATCTGGCGATCTGGCACGGTCTGACGCCGGCGCTGGGCATGAGCGCGGTCGCCGTCGCCGTCGGTCTCGGCCTGCTTGCCGGCTACGCCGGACTGCGCCGCCTGTGGTCGGCCGGCCCGCATCCGGAAGCCAAGGCCATCTTCGACGCCGGCGTCGGCACCGCCGTGCGTCTTGCCCAGGCGCTCACGCATGGGCTGCACAACGGCTCGCTGCAACGCCACCTGGCGTTTGCCATTGGCAGCGCCGTCGTCGTCGGCTTCACCGCCTTCGCCATGGCCAGCCATGCGCCCGGCGAGCGCCCCCTGCTGCCGGCGACGCCGGTTGCCATCGTCGCCTGGTTGCTGCTGCTCGGCGCCACCGGCGCACTGCTCACCCTGCACCGGCAGCGCCTGTTGTCGCTGGTCGCGATCGGCGTCATCGGCATGGTCGTCGCCCTCGCCTTCGTCTATCTGTCGGCGCCGGACCTGGCGCTGACGCAGATTTCGGTCGAGGTCGTCACCGTCATCCTGATGCTGCTGGCGCTCAACTTCCTGCCCAAGGAAACGCCGCTCGAAAGTTCCGGCGGACGACGCCTGCGCGACGGCCTGCTCGCCGCCCTGGCCGGCATCGGCGTCGGCGCCGCCGCCTGGGCAATGACCACACGCGACGCGGCGACGCTGTCCGGCTACTACCTGGAAGAATCGGTTCCCGGCGGTGGCGGCACCAACGTGGTCAACGTCATCCTGGTCGATTTCCGCGGCTTCGATACCTTCGGCGAGATCATCGTCCTCGGCATCGCCGCTCTGACCATCTATGCCCTGCTCGACGGCGCCACCCGCGGCGCGGTCGGACGCAGGCTGGCGGCCTGGGCGCCCGACCAGGCGCGGGCCGCCGACCGTCACCCGCTGCTGCTCGTGGTCGCCACCCGCGTCATGCTGCCGCTGGCGCTGCTGGTCGGCGCCTTCATCTTCCTGCGCGGTCACAACGTGCCGGGCGGCGGCTTCATCGCCGGCCTGGTCGTCGCCATCGCGCTGATCATGCAGTACATGGCGAGCGGCCATGGCTGGGCGGCGGTCCGGATGAAGATCGACTACCACGCGCTGATCGGCATCGGCGTGCTGACCGCCGCCGCCACCGGCATCGTCGCCTGGCTCGCCGATCATCCCTTCCTGACCAGCGCCTTCGGCCATTTCCACCTGCCGCTGGTCGGCGAATTCGAACTGGCGTCGGCGATGGCTTTCGATACCGGTGTCTTCCTCACCGTTGTCGGCGCCGTGATGCTGGCGCTGGCCAACCTGTCGCGCATCGGTGTGCTCGCCGACGCGCCACCGCCGCAGGACGGCCCGATGGAGCCCGACCTGAGCGCGCCGCGCCATGGGGGATACTGACATGGAATTCCTGCTTTCCTCGGCCATCGGCCTGCTCACCGCCGCCGGCGTCTACCTGGTGCTGCGCGCCCGTACCTGGCCGGTCGTCTTGGGCCTCGCCCTGCTTTCCTACGCGACCAATCTCTTCCTGTTCGCCACCGGCCGCCTGGTGCTCAACCAGCCGCCGGTGATCGCCGCGACGGCTGCCGGCTACACCGACCCGCTGCCGCAGGCCTTGGTCCTCACCGCCATCGTCATCTCCTTCGGTATGACCGCGGTGATCGTCGTCATGGCCTTGCGCAGCTTCTTCGAGAACGGCAGCGACCATGTCGACGGCAAGGCGGAGGACGCCGCATGAACCACTGGCTGATCGCGCCTATCCTGCTGCCGGCGATCATGGCGCCGATCCTGCTGATGAGCGCCCGCTACGATATCGTCCTCGCCCGCGTCTTCTCGATCGCCGCCACCGTCGCCCTGCTCGGCGTCGCCCTGGCGCTGGGCGCGATGGTCGGCGACGGCACCATCCTGACCTACACGCTCGGCAACTGGGTCGCCCCCTTCGGCATCGTCCTCGTCGGCGACCGGCTGTCGGTGATGATGCTCGTCCTCACCGCGCTCCTCGCGCTGGCCGTGCTGTTCTTCGCCATCGATGGCGGCGACCGCGACGGCCGCCATTTCCACGCCCTCTACCAGTTCCAGTTGATGGGCATCAACGGCGCCTTCCTGACCGGCGACTTCTTCAACCTCTTCGTCTTCTTCGAAGTCCTGCTGATCGCTTCCTACGGCCTCATGGTGCACGGCGGCGGGCCGGCCCGGGTCAGGGCCGGCGTCCAGTACGTGGTGATCAACCTGGTCGGCTCGACGCTGTTCCTGATCGCCGTGGGCATGATCTATTCCGTCGCCGGCACGCTGAACATGGCCGACCTGGCGGTCAAGGTGCCGCAGCTCGCCGCCGCCAACCAGGGCCTGCTGCAGGCCGGCGCGCTGCTCCTGCTGCTCGTCTTCTGCATCAAGGCGGCGCTGGTGCCGGTGCATTTCTGGTTGCCCGGCACCTACGCCAACGCACCGGCGCCGGTCGCCGCGCTGTTCGCGATCATGACCAAGGTCGGCGCCTACTGCGTGATCCGCCTCTACGTGCTGGCCTTCGGCGAGACGGCCGGCGCCGCCGCCTGGCTGGCCGCGCCCTGGTTGCTGCCGGCGGCGCTGCTGACGCTGACGCTGGGCATGCTCGGCGTCCTCGCCGCCCGTCGTCTCGGCCAGCTCGCCAGCTTCGCGGTGATCGGTTCGATGGGCATGCTGCTCACCGGCATCGCGCTGTTCACCCCGCAAGCCCTGTCGGCGGCGCTCTACTACCTGCTGCATTCGACGCTGGCCGGCGCCGTGCTGTTCCTGATCGCCGACCTGATCGCCCGCCGCCGCCCCGGCCTCGACGACCAGTTGGCGCCGGCCCCGCGTTTCGCCCAGCAGAGCCTGCTCGCCGGCGCCTTCTTCGTTGCCGCCATCGCCGCCACCGGCATGCCGCCGCTGTCCGGCTTCGTCGGCAAGCTGCTGATCCTCGACGCCGCCCGCGACAATGCGCAGGCGGTGACGATCTGGGCGCTGGTGCTGGGCACCTCGCTGCTCGCCATCATCGGCTTCGGTCGCGCCGGCAGCACCTTGTTCTGGAAGAGCACCAGCCTGCCCGGCTGCTTCCCCGCCCCGGCGACCGGCAATGCGCTGTCGCTGGTCGCCATCGGCCTGCTGCTCGCCGGGAACGTCGCCCTGACGCTGTTTGCCGGCCCGCTGACCGCCTATCTCGACGCGACGGCGGAACAGGTCTTCGCCACCCACCGCTATATCGAAGCCGTACTCGGCAATACCGTTCTGCCAGGAGGACTGCTCTGATGGCTCATCCATCCACGCCACGGCCGACGCTGCTCCGGCGCTGGTTTCCCCATCCGCTGCTCAGCCTGATGTTGACGCTGATCTGGCTGCTGCTGATCAACGGTGTCTCGGTCGGCGGCCTGCTGGTCGGGCTGACGCTGGGCATCGCCATCCCGCGGCTGACCGGCGGCTTCTGGCCGGATCGCCCGGGTATCCGCAACTACCGCCGGATCTTCAGCTATCTCCTGCTGGTGATGTGGGACATCGCCGTCGCCAACCTCCAGGTGGCCAGGATCATCCTCTTCCGCCCGCTCGCCAGCCTGCACACGCGCTGGGTCTGCGTGCCGCTGGCGCTGACCAGCCCGGAAGGCATCGCCGTCTTCGCCGGCACCATCACGATGACGCCGGGCACCGTCAGCTGCGACCTGGCGGCCGACGGCAAGTCGCTGCTCGTGCATTGCCTCGACGCGCCGGACCCCGAAGCCGCCGTGCGCGACATGAAGGAACGTTACGAATCCCGGCTGCTGGAGATCTTCCCGTGATCGAATACGCCATCCACTACGCCTACGTTGCGATCAGCCTCGGCCTGCTCTTCAACCTGTGGCGACTGTTCGCCGGTCCCAGCACGACCGACCGGGTGCTGGCGGTCGATACCATGGTGATCAACGTCATCGCGCTGATCATCGTCTACGGCATCCAGACCGGCAGCACGATGTATTTCGAAGCGGCCCTGCTGCTCGCCATGTTCGGTTTCGTGTCCACCGTCGCCTACTGCAAGTTCATCCTGCGCGGCAACATCATCGAATAGGGAAAAACCATGGCATGGTTCAACGAACTGCTCGTCTCGGCGCTCATCGTCATCGGCGCCAGCTTCGCCCTGGTCGGCTCCTGGGGGCTGGTCCGGCTGCCCGACCTGATGAGCCGGCTGCATGCGCCGACCAAGGCGACGACGCTCGGCGTCGGCGGCGCTCTGGTCGCCTCGATGGTCTACTTCCTGGCCAGCAACGGCACGCTATCGGTGCACGAATTGCTGATCACCCTCTTCCTGTTCCTGACCGCGCCGCTGACCGCCCACTTCCTGGCCAAGGCCTGGATGCACAACCAGCGGCCGAGCGGGCTGCCGCAGCCCGTCGGGCGCGGCTGGTCGACTTTCGACGCCGGCGAAGCGGAGCGCGGCGCGGCAACCGACGCGCTCCAGCCGCCGCTCAGTGATGCATGTGATTCATCGGCATCGCCGCCGCCGGCATCGCCTTCGTCACCTTGACCTCGACCGACTTGCTGCTGCCGTCGGCGAAACCGAGCGTCAGCGGCACCACCTGCCCCTCGCTGAGCGGCGCCTGCATGTTGATCAGCATGATGTGCAGGCCGCTCGGCTGAAGCACCGCTTCACCCTGGGCGGGAATGACGATCTCGGGGATCTGGCGCATGCGCATCACGCCGTTGTCGTTGATGTGCGTATGCAGTTCCGAGAGCTTCGAAGCGGGATTCGCGACCTTGACCAGCTTCGCCTCGTTGGCGCCCTTGTTCTTCAGCACCATGAAGGCAACCGTGGTGGTGGCGTTGGGCGGCGCCAGGCGGATGTAGGGATCGACGACGGAGACATCGTCGGCGCTGCCGGCAAGGACAGCGCTCGACAGGCCGAGGGCGGCGATCAGCAGGGACAGGCGTTTCATGGCAGGACTCCTTGTTTCAGTTCAGGTATTGACGGATCAGCGCGGCCATCTGCGCCGGCGGCGTACCGTGCGCGAGGCGTGCGCGCAGGCGGCCGTCGGGGCCGACGAGGAAGGTTTCCGCCGAGTGGTCGACGGCGTAGTTGCCGGCATCACCCTGCGCCGGCTGCAGTGTGTAGATCACCCCGTAGCGGGCGGCGACTTCGGCGATCTGCGACGCGTCGCCGGTGACGCCGGTAAAGCCGGGGTCGAAGAATTCGAGATAGGTCTTGAGGTGCTCCGGCGTATCGCGTTGCGGATCGAGCGAGACGAAGAGCAGTGCGACCTTCTGCCGCTCTTCCGGCGTCAGCAGCGCGCGCGCCTCGACGACGGCATTGAGCGTCGTCGGGCAGATGTCGGGGCAGAAGGTGTAGCCGAAATAGACGAGGACGAGACGGCCCGCGTAATCGTGCAGCGCGACCGGCCCAGCCGCTCCCTGCAATGTGAAGTCGCCGCCCGCCGGCAGCGGGTTGGGCTGCGGCGCCGGGCGGGCGCCGGGATCGGGATGCCAGAACAGCAGCAGGGCGAGGATCAGCGCGGCAAGCGCGGCGGCGATGGCGGTAAGGATGCGTTCTGACATGTCAGCCGGTCACGAAACGAAAAGGAATGGCCAGCCGCGAACCGGGCAGATCGACCAGCACCGTCGCCTGCCAGCTCATGCGGCCGGTGACGCAGACGGGCAGCGTCGCCTCGCCGACGAAAACGCCCGGCGCACGCTCCTGCAACAGCGGGCGGTTGAAGCCCATGTCCATGTCGACGCCGGCGAAATCGATCTCGACACGGCTGGCGCCGCTTGCCTCAACCGTCACCGGGAAGGCCTTGACCAGCGGGATCGGCCGCGTGCCGATATTCAGCGTGACCCGCCCACCGCCGGGCAAGCTTGCCGAACAGGCCCCTTCCTGCAGGTTGCAAGTGGCGTCGGGCCGAATCGTCAGGTCCGACTTCGGCAGCAGCAACGGCGACAGCTTGTAGCCGACGACAACGACCAGCAGGATCAGCAGGATGCCGATGAGGTCGAGGAGTATCTTCCTGTTCACTTGTTTCCTTCCGCATGGACTTGCCGCCAGGCGCCCGGCAAGACCGGCGGCGATTCTGGCACAGCCCCGCTGGCGCACCCCTGCGACAAATTGCCGCAGGTCGGCGGACAGCTCATTTATCAAATGCTAATATTCAGCCCCTGCCCATTTTTCCCGACCGCCCCGTGAAGCAACTTCTTGCCGCCCTTGCCCTCGCCCTTGTCGCCAACCTGAGCAGCGCCCAGCCGGCACCGGACAGCGCCCCCTTCTTCGGCGCCACGCTGGCCAATGCCGACGACCGGCCGGTGGCGATGAGCCGCTACCGTGGCAAACCGGTCGTGGTCAACTTCTGGGCCCGCTGGTGCCCGCCCTGTCGGGCCGAGATTCCCGAACTCAACAATTTCGCCAAAAAACACGCCGGCAAGATCGAGGTTGTGGGCATCGGCATCGAGGACGACGCGGCGGCGGTCAAGGCCTTCGCCCGCGACTTCCCGATCCAGTACCCGGTCTATCTCGCCCGCGAACAGGCGCACGCGCTGATGTCCGGCCTCGGCAACGCGCGCGGCGGTTTGCCCTACACGCTGTTCATCGACCGCAACGGCAAGGTGATCGGCGGCAAGCTGGGCATGCTGCGCCAGGCCGACCTCGACGCCGCGGCGCCGCTGCTGCTGCGCTGACCACTGCCGCTCAGGAGCGATCCTGACGGCCATCCCGGGAAAACAGCATGGTGATGCCGACGCCGATCGGGATCAGCGGCCACCAGGTGCCGATCAACTGAAAGATGTTGACGTGAAAGAGGTCCAGGTTGGCGCCGAGGGCGACGACGCCGACGGTGATCAGTACGATGGCAGCAACGTTTCCCTTCATCGGGGACTCCCTGGATTCAGGCACGACGGACGCCGACAACGCCTTCGACCTCGTGGATCAGGCCGAGGGTGCGCTGCAGCTGACGCAGATTGACGATTTCGACGGTGAAGCTCATGTGCGCGTTGCCCTGGCGCGACTGCGTATTGACGCCGACGACGTTGAGCTTCTCGCGGGTGAAGATTTCCGAGATGTCGCGCAGCAGGCCCTGGCGGTCGTGCGCATCGACGACGATGTCGCAGGCGAAGGTGCCGGTCGTCTCGCTGCCCCAGTCGGTCTCGATCACCCGCTCCGGGTGCAGGGCGGCAAGGTTGGCGAAATTCGGGCAATCGGCGCGGTGGATCGAAATCCCCTTGCCGCGCGTGATGAAGCCGTGGATCTCGTCGGGCGGTGCCGGCTTGCAGCAGCGCGCGAGCTGGGTCAGCAGCTTGTCGACGCCGACGATCAGGATGCCCTGATTGCCGTCGCTGTGCTTGCGCGGCGCCCGCGTCTGCACTTCGTCCGGCAGTTGCGTGTCGGCCGCCGTTTCGCCGCGCGCCGCCGCCTGGAACAGGCGCAGGTTGAGTTCGCCGCGGGCGGCGGCAATGTAGAGGTCGTCGACCTTGGCAAACTCCAGGCGACGCGCCAGTTCGTCGATGTTGGCGCCGGTCTGTCCGGCGCGCTGCAATTCCTTGGCCACCAGCGCCCGCCCTTCGGCCAGCGTCTCTTCCAGCGCCAGGTTGGCAAACCACGCCCGCACCTTGACCCGCGCGCTCTTGGTGTGGATGTAGCCGAGCGCCGGATTGAGCCAGTCGCGCGACGGTCCGCCCTGCTTGGCGGTCAGCACTTCGACCTGCTGCCCGGTCTCGAGCGGCGTGTTGAGCGGAATCAACTGGCCGTTGATCTTGGCGCCGCGGCAGCGGTGACCGAGATCGGTATGGACACGGTAGGCGAAATCGACGGCGGTCGCCCCCGACGGCAGGTCGACGACGCGGCCCTGCGGCGTCATCACGTAGATGGTCTCGTCGAGCGCCGCCTGCTTGTAGTGGTTGACCCAGTCGGAGCTGTCGGCGACCTCGTTCTTCCAGGTCAGCAACTGGCGCAGCCAGGCGATCTTCTCGTCGTAGGCGTCGGCGCCTGGCGCCTTGGCGCCTTCCTTGTAGCGCCAGTGCGCGGCGACGCCGAGTTCGGCATGCTTGTGCATGTCCCAGGTGCGGATCTGGATTTCCAGGCTGCGCCCGTCCGGACATTCGACCGCGGTATGCAGCGAGCGATAGTTGTTGCCCTTGGGTTTCGAGATGTAGTCGTCGAATTCCTTGGAAATCGGCGTCCACAGGTTGTGCACGATGCCGAGCGCGGTATAGCAGTCCTTGACGTCGTCGACAATGATGCGCAGGGCGCGCACGTCATAGACCTCGGCGAAGCCGACGCCCTTCTTGCGCATCTTGTTCCAGATGCTGTAGATGTGCTTCGGCCGGCCGTAGATCTCGGCCTTGGCGATGCCGGCCTCGGCCAGCTCGGCGCGGACGCGGGCGACGGCGTCGGCGATGAAGGCCTCGCGCTCGCTGCGCTTCTCGTCGAGCTGCTTGGCGATCGTCTTGTAGATGTCGGGGTGGATGAAGCGGAACGACAGGTCCTCCAGTTCCCACTTCAATTCCCAGACGCCGAGCCGGTTGGCGAGCGGTGAATAGAGTTCCAGCGTCTCGCGCGCCACCTGCACGCGCAGGTCGTCGGGCTGCGCCGCGTAATGGCGCAGGGTCTGCGTCCGGCTGGCCAGACGCAGGAGGACGACGCGGATGTCCTCGACCATGGCGAGCAGCATCTTGCGCAGCACCTCGACCTGGGCGCGGATTTCCGCCGGGTTGCTCTCGCCGGCCTCGAGATCGACGGCGACGAAACCCTTGGCGATCGGCCGCAGACGGTTGAGCCGGAAGATGCCGTAGACCAGGCTGGCGACCGCCTTGCCGAAGCGCTCCTCGATGTGCAGGACGCCTTGCTCGTCCTGCGCCGGCACCGCGAAAAGCAGGGCGGCGATGCGCGAATCGGCGTCGAGTCGCAGCCCGGCGATGATCACCGCCATGCCCAGGGCGTGCGGCCAGACCCCCTCGCCGCTGCCGAGCAGACTGTTACCGTAAACCTGGGCGGCGAATTCGACGGCATCCCGGAGACGCCGGGCATCGGCTTCCGGCAAGCCGGCCGTCAGCACGGCCAGGGACTGTTCAGAATCGCCGTGAGCGGCGACGGAATGGACGACGGAAACCATGGCCGCGATTATAGGTCTGAGTGACAAGGAATGACAGATGCGGACGGCGAATGCCACGCCGGAGAAGGGTTTTCCGGCTGCCGGGCGGGGAGTACCATCGGGGTTTACCCTAATCCCCGGGCCTGCGTTTCTGTGGGACCGTCGACTACCGTATGCGCCGTTCCGGCCAGTTGCCAGAGGTCACAAGCCCGAACGGCATTACATCGTCCTTTTCACGTCACCCGTAAGGAGCAAACATGAAGAACTTCACCGTCCTGGCTTCCACCCTCGCCGTCATTGGCGCCCTCGGTGCCTCCCCGGCCATGGCCCAGCAGAAATTCGTCACCATCGGCACCGGCGGCGTGACTGGCGTTTATTACGCGGCGGGCGGCGCCATCTGTCGCCTGATGAACAAGGACCGCGCCAAGCACGGCATCCGCTGCTCGGTCGAAAGCACCGGCGGCTCGGTCTACAACGTGAACACGATCAAGGCCGGCGAACTCGATTTCGGCGTTTCGCAATCCGACGTCCAGTACAACGCGATCAAGGGCCTGGCCCAGTTCAAGGACGGCGGCGCGATGGGCGACCTGCGCGCCGTCTTCGCGCTGCACCCGGAACCGCTCACCATCGTCGCGCGCAAGGAAGCCAACGTGAAGAAGTTCGAGGACTTCAAGGGCAAGCGCTTCAACATCGGCGTTCCCGGCTCCGGCCAGCGCGCGACGATGGAAGTCCTGCTGCCGGCAATCGGCATGAAGACCGCCGATTTCTCGCTGGTCTCCGAACTGAAGCCTGACGAGCATGGCGCCGCCCTGTGCGACAACAAGATCGACGGCTTCGCCTTCGTCGTCGGTCACCCGGCCGCCAACATCCAGGACGTCACGACGACCTGCGGCGCCCAACTGGTCAACGTCACCGGCCCCGGCGTCGACAAGCTGATCGCCAGCTTCCCGTACTACGCCAAGGCGACCATCCCGGGCGGCCTCTACGCCAACAACCCGAACCCCACCACCACTTTCGGCGTCGTCGCCAGCATCGTCAGCTCGGCCAAGGTGCCGGACGAAGTGGTGTACACCCTGGTCAAGTCGGTGTTCGAAAACTTCGAGGAATTCAAGAAGTTGCACCCGGCCTTCGCCCACCTCGACCCGAAGACGATGATCAAGGACGGTCTGTCGGCCCCGCTGCACAACGGCGCCGTCAAGTACTACAAGGAAAAGGGCTGGATGTAAGCGCCCCGCGTTGCGCGTCGCCGGGGGCGACGCGCGATGACACGGCGGCGGTTTGTCGAGGGGCAGCCCGCCGCCTTTCTGGAAATTCCCGGAGAAGCTTCCCATGACGAGCCCGGACAAAAACACCACGGTGCATGAACTGAGCGAAGAACAGCTCAAGCAGATCGTTGCCGAAGCCGATACCGGCGGCCGCAAACCAACCGGCATCGCGGCCAAGCTACTCGTTGCCGTCGCCCTGGCCTGGTCCCTGTTCCAGTTGTGGATCGCCTCGCCGCTGCCTTTCTCGCTCGGCATCTTCGTCCTCAACGATACCCAGTCGCGCGCCATTCACCTGGCCTTCTCGGTCTTCCTCGCCTTTGCCGCCTATCCGGCGTGGAAACGCTCGCCGCGCGCCTACATTCCCGCCATCGACTGGCTGCTGGCCGGGGTCGCCGCCTTCTGCGCCGCTTACCTCTTCCTGTTCTACAGCGAACTCGCCAGCCGCCCCGGCATGCCGACCACGCTCGACCTGATCGTCGCCGTCACCGGCCTCGTCCTGCTGCTCGAAGCCGCCCGCCGCGCCCTCGGCCTGCCGATGGTCATCCTCGCCATCGTCTTCCTCGGCTACATCTTCCTCGGCCCTTACATGCCGGAGGTCATCGCCCACCGCGGCGCCTCGCTGGCCAAGGGCATGAGCCACATCTGGCTGACCACCGAAGGCGTCTTCGGCGTTGCGCTCGGCGTCTCGGCCAGCTTCATCTTCCTTTTCGTGCTCTTCGGCGCCCTGCTCGAGACTGCCGGCGCCGGCAACTATTTCATCAAGTCGGCGATCGCCCTGCTCGGCCACATGCGCGGCGGCCCGGCCAAGGCGGCCGTCGTTGCCTCGGCCAGTACCGGGCTGATTTCCGGCTCCTCGATCGCCAACGTCGTCACCACCGGCACCTTCACCATCCCGCTGATGAAGAGCGTCGGCTACCGCGCCGACCAGGCGGCTTCGGTCGAGGTCGCCTCGTCGGTCAACGGTCAGATCATGCCGCCGGTGATGGGCGCCGCCGCCTTCCTGATGGTCGAATACGTCGGCATTCCGTACACCCAGGTGATGAAGCACGCGATCGTCCCGGCGCTCATTTCCTACATCGCGCTGTTCTACATCGTGCACCTGGAAGCCCTGAAGATGAAGCTCGAAGGCCTGCCGCGCCGCGAGCCGCTGCCCTGGCAGAAGGCGCTGGTGTCGACGCTGATGACGGTGTCCGGGCTGGTCATCCTGTCGGCGGTCATCTACTGGGGCTTCGGCTGGATCAAGACGGTGGCCGGCGACGCCGCCTTCGCCATCGTCAGCGTGCTGATGCTCGGCAGCTACATCGCCATCGTCCGTTTCGCCGCCCGCTACCCGGAACTGCACATGGACCGGCCGGACGAGAAGATGGAATACCTGCCGGAAATCGCGCCGACACTGAAATCCGGTCTGCACTTCCTGCTGCCGGTCGCCGCCCTGGTCTGGAACCTGATGGTCGAGCAACTCTCGCCGGCGCTCTCCGCCTTCTGGGCGACGCTCTTCCTGATGTTCATCCTGGTCACCCAGCGCCCGCTCTTCGCCTATTTCCGCGGCCAGGGCGAATTCGCTGCCGCCGCCCGGCAGGGCTTCCAGGATCTGTTCGACGGCCTGGTCACCGGCGCCCGCAACATGATCGGCATCGGCATCGCTACCGCGACGGCCGGCATCATCGTCGGTACCGTGACGCTGACCGGCGTCGGCCTGGCGATGACCGAACTGGTCGAAATCCTTTCCGGCGGCAACCTGATGGTGATGCTCGGACTGGTCGCGGTGATTTCGCTGATCCTCGGCATGGGCCTGCCGACCACTGCCAACTACATCGTCGTGTCGACCTTGATGGCGCCGGTGATCGTCGAACTCGGCGCGCAGAGCGGACTGCTCGTGCCGCTGATCGCCGTGCACCTGTTCGTCTTCTACTTCGGCCTGATGGCCGACGTCACGCCGCCGGTCGGCCTGGCCTCCTACGCGGCGGCCGGCATCGCCAAGAGCGACCCGATCAAGACCGGCTTCACCGCCTTCGGCTACAGCGCGCGGACGGCGATCCTGCCGTTCATGTTCATCTTCAACACGCAACTGCTGCTGATCGGCATCACCGATGCCTTCCACCTGGTCCTGACGGTGGTCAGCGCGACACTGGCCAGCCTGATGTTCGCCGCCGCGACGCAGGGCTGGTTCCTGGTTCGCAACCGCCTGCACGAAACGCTGCTGCTGCTGCTCGTCACCTTCAGCCTGTTCCGCCCCGGGTTCTGGATGGACATGGTCTATCCGCCGTTCGAGGAAGCCGCGCCCAGCGAATTCACGCGCCTCGTCGAAGCGGCGCCGAAGGATGGCAAGCTGCGCGTCTGGGTCAACGGCCTCAGCCTCGAAGGCCAGGAGGTCAACAAGGGCGTGCTGCTCTCGCTCGGGGCGCCGGGCAAGGCCAGCGAGCGGCTGGCCAACATGGGACTGACGATGATGACGCTGGGCGACCAGGTCCAGGTGGCCGCCGTGCGTTTCGGCAGCCCGGCGGAAAAGCTCGGACTGGAACAGGGATTCAACCTGACCCGCATCGAAATCCCCCACCCGGATCGTCCGGACAAGGAATGGATCTTCATCCCGGCGCTCCTGCTGCTGGCGCTGGTCTGGTTCATGCAGAACGCGCGCCGCCGGCGCGAGGCTGCCTGACCCCTCACTGAAAGGAGTTCCCGATGAGCCAATCGCGCATCCCGCCCGCCAGCCTGGGCGGCCTCTCCTACCTCGATCCGGCCGCGCCGGAGCCCTGGGCCAGCTTCATCGAACAGATCGAACGCGTGCGCCCCCACCTCGGCCCGCTGGAGCGCTGGATCGAAACCTTGAAGCACCCGAAGCGGACGCTGATCGTCGATATCCCGATCGAGCGCGACGACGGCAGCATCGCCCACTTCGAGGGCTACCGCGTGCAGCACAACCTGTCGCGCGGGCCCGGCAAGGGCGGCATCCGCTATCACCCGGCGGTGACGCTCAACGAAGTGATGGCGCTGGCCGGCTGGATGACCGTCAAGAACGCTGCCATCGGGCTGCCTTTCGGCGGCGCCAAGGGCGGCATCCGGGTCGATCCGGCGGCGCTGAGCAGCGGCGAACTGGAACGTGTGACCCGCCGCTTCACCTCGGAAATCGGCCTCATCATCGGCCCCGACCGCGACATCCCGGCGCCCGACGTCGGCACCAACGCCAAGATCATGGCGATGATGATGGACACCTTCTCGATGAACCGCGGCGGTACCGCCACCGGCGTCGTCACCGGCAAGCCGATCGCCCTTGGCGGCAGTCTCGGCCGCCAGGAAGCCACCGGTCGCGGCGTCTACCTGTGCGCCCGCGAAACCGGCAAACGCCAGCATATCGCCATGGAAGGCGCGCGCATCGTCGTCCAGGGTTTCGGCAACGTCGGCGGCATCGCCGCCCGCCTGTTCCGCGCCGCCGGCGCCCGGGTCATCGCCATCGCCGACCATACGGCAACGCTGGCCAACGAAGCCGGTATCGACATCCCCGCCGCCCAGGCCTGGGCCGCCGAACACGCTGGCCTGGCCGGTTTCCCGGGGGCCGCGCCGATCGACATCGAGGACTTCTGGCAGCTCGAATGCGACTACCTGGTGCCGGCCGCGCTGGAAGGCCAGATCACCCCGGAACGTGCCGCCCGCGTCAAAGCCCGCGTCGTCGTTGAAGGCGCCAACGGCCCAACCACGCCGGCCGCCGACGACGTCCTGCGCGACCGTGGCGTGTTGATCGTTCCCGATGTGCTGGCCAACGCTGGCGGGGTCACCGTTTCCTACTTCGAATGGGTACAGGATTTCTCCAGCTTCTTCTGGACCGAAGACGAAATCAACGCCCGACTGGAGCGCATCATGGTCGCCGCCTTCGATGCCATCTGGCAGGTCGCACAGGAAAAACAAGTCCCCTTGCGCACCGCCGCCTTCATCATCGCCTGCCGCCGGGTGCTCGAAGCCCGTGCCGAACGGGGGCTCTACCCCTGACCGAGATCGCCGTCGAACCCGTGGTCGACGGTGCCGCAACCCGCCGACCATGCCGAAATTCCTGACCAATCCCTACCTCCTGCTGACCCTGACCGCGCTCTTCTGGTCGGGCAACATGGTGCTCGGCCGCGGCATCCGCGCCGACGTGCCGCCGCTGGCGCTCGCCTTCTGGCGCTGGACGATCGCCTTCCTGCTCGTCCTGCCGCTGGCACTGCCGCATTTCAAGGCGCAGTGGCCGCTGCTCCGGAAAGGCTGGCGGCCGGTGCTCGCCCTCGGCCTGTTCGGCGTCGGCGGCTACAACACCTTCGCCTACCTGGCGCTGCAGACAACGACGGCGACCAACGCGGTATTGCTCAACTCCTTCATCCCGGTCGCCACCATCGCCATTTCCTGGGCCTTCCTCGGCAAGCGGCTGACGCCGCTGGCGGCGACCGGCGTCGTCGTTTCGCTGCTTGGCGCGCTGACCATCGTCGCCCGCGGCGAACTGGGCGTGCTGCTCCATCTCAACCTCAACATCGGCGACCTCTGGATGCTCGGCGCCGTCGCCGTCTGGGCGATCTACACCGTCGGTCTGGCCTGGCGCCCGGCCGGCGTGCACCCGATGCTGGCGCTTGCCGCGTTCACGCTGGTCGGTCTCGCCGCGCTGTTTCCCGCCTACCTGTGGGAAGTCGCGCAAGGGCGGACGATCAACGTGCATGCCGGCTCGCTGCTCTCGCTCGCCTACGTCGGCATCTTCCCGAGCTTCGTCGGCTACATCTTCTACAACCGCGGCGTCGCCGAAGTCGGTGCCAACAAGGCCAGCCTCTTCATCCACCTGATGCCGGTGTTCGGCACCCTGCTCTCGGTCGTCTTCCTCGGCGAAATCCCGCATCCCTACCACTATGCAGGGATCGCGCTGATCTTCGCCGGCATCTGGTTGACGATGAAGAAAGGCTGAGCGGCACATGGGCCTGTTCGACTGGCTGCGCCGCCGCCCGGCAGCGATCCCCGACGAACTCTGGCAGCGGACGCTGGCCAGCCAGCCCTTCCTTGGCGCGCTCGACGCCGATGAGGCGCGCCGCCTGCGGGCGCTGGCCGAACGCTTCCTGGCCGACAAGGAATTCACCACCGCCGGCGGACTCGAACTGAACGACGAAATCTGCATCGCCATCGCCGCCCAGGGTTGCCTGCCGGTGCTCGAACTCGGCCTCGGCGCCTATGGCGACTGGGTTGGCATCGTCGTCTATGCCGACGAGTTCGTCGTCCCGCGCGAAATCGCCGACGACGACGGCGTCGTGCACCGCTACGCCGACGTGCTCGCCGGCGAAGCCTGGGAAGGCGGCCCCTTGCTCGTTTCCTGGCGCGACGTGCAAATGGCCGGCGGCGACTACAACGTGGTCATCCACGAATTCGCGCACAAGCTCGACATGCTCAACGGCGAAGTGGACGGCATGCCGGCGCTGCACTCCGGCCTCACCGTCGAGCGCTGGGAGGAGATATTCTTCGCCGCATACGACGATTTCTGCGCCCGGGTCGACGACGGCGAGGAGACGATCATCGACCCCTACGCCAGCGAAGCGCCCGGGGAATTCTTCGCCGTCCTCAGCGAATGCTTCTTCGGCATCCCCGACGTCGTCGCCGCCGAATACCCGGCGCTCTACGAACTGCTGCGCGATTACTTCCGGCAGGACCCGTTAGGGCGAGTTCACAGTAAGCAGCGGGCGGCGCAAGTTACCGAGAACACGCCCTAGCCCGCCTGCAGAAAAAACAAAAGCCGGCGCGCAGGCCGGCTTGGCGTGGGTGTCGAGGAATCAGACCTTGTTCACCAGGTTGGACAGCGTGACGTTGGTAGTCATCTGTGCCAGCAGCTTCTGCAGGCCGACGCGGGCCTTGAGGTTGATGATCAGCGGCGCGCGCAGGCTGGGGGCGACGCCGCCACCTTCTTCCTGCTTGTAGAGGGTGATCATCACCGCCACGTCGTCGGCGGCCGGCGACTGCAGCAGCGCGTTTTCCTCGTCGGTCAGTTCAAGCTCGTAATTGAAGCCGAGCGCCGTCGGATCGATGATCTGGAACGCCAGCGCCGCATCGTCCACCGACTGCAGCGTGAAGCTCTGCGGTTCGGCCTTGCCTTCCTCGTGAGCGAGCATGAACTGCTTCTTGTCTTCGAAACCGATCAGGCCGTTAGGAAAGCTGATGACCTTGTCTTCTGCCACATCGACGGTACCAAACAGATAGGTATTCACTTGCATGTGCTCTCTCCTCTTGAGTTGGGATGTATCGATAGGCATCCTACACCACTCCGCGAAGAGTTGTAATTCACCTGCGGATTACGGCATCATTGCCGCCCCTTTCCGCAGCCGTCGCCCCCATGCTCGCTCCCATCGAACACCGCATTGCCCTCGAACTCAACGTCCGCCCGGCCCAGGTCAAGGCTGCCGTCCAGCTCCTCGACGAAGGCGCCACCGTGCCCTTCATCGCCCGCTACCGCAAGGAAGTCACCGGCGAACTCGACGACACGCAACTGCGCACACTGGAAGAGCGCCTAGGCTACCTGCGCGAACTCGAAGACCGTCGCGGCGCGGTGCTCGCCAGCATCGAGGAACAGGGCAAGCTGACGCCGGAACTGCGCGACGAGATCGAGAACGCCGAAACGAAGCAGCGCCTGGAAGACCTCTACCTGCCGTACAAGCAGAAGCGCCGGACCAAGGCGCAGATCGCCCGCGAAGCCGGGATCGAGCCGCTGGCCCTCGGCCTCCTCGAGAACCCCGAACTGACGCCGGAAGACGAAGCCGAGAAATACCTCAACGCCGACGCCGGTTTCGCCGATACCAAGGCGGTGCTTGATGGCGCCCGCCAGATCCTGATGGAGAAGTTCGCCGAGGACGCGCAACTGCTGCAGACGCTGCGCGATTACCTGAAGGAACACGGCCTGCTCAAATCGACCGTCGTCGAAGGCAAGGAAACCGAAGGCGCCAAGTTCCGCGACTGGTTCGACTTCGCCGAATCCATCGTCGACATGCCCTCGCACCGCGCGCTGGCCTTGCTGCGCGGGCGCAACGAGGGCTTCCTCAACGTCGCGCTGGTGCTCGACTCGGAACTCAACGAAGACGCCGTCAAGCCCTGCCCGAATGCCTGCGAACAGCGCATCGCCGCCCGCTTCGGCATCAAGCACCAGAACCGCCCGGCCGACAAATGGCTGCAGGACACCGTGCGCTGGACCTGGAAGGTCAAGGTCTACACCCACCTCGAACTCGAACTCGTGAATGAACTGCGCGAGCGCGCCGAGGAAGAAGCCATCCGCATCTTCGGCAAGAACCTCAAGGACCTGCTGCTTGCCGCGCCGGCCGGCCAGCACGTGACCATGGGCATCGACCCGGGCATCCGCACCGGCTGCAAGATCGCCGTCGTCGATGCCACCGGCAAGCTGCTCGACACCGCCACCATCTACCCGCACGAACCGCGCAACGACTGGGGCGGCTCGATCTCGACCATCGCCCGCCTGGCCTCGACGCATGGCGTCACGCTGGTCGCCATCGGCAACGGCACCGCCAGCCGCGAGACCGACAAGCTGGTGCAGGACGTCATGAAGAAGTACCCGGAAGCGCGGCTGCAGAAGATCGTCGTTTCGGAAGCCGGCGCCTCGGTGTACTCGGCTTCCGAACTCGCCGCCAAGGAATTCCCCGATCTCGACGTGTCGATCCGTGGCGCGGTGTCGATCGCCCGCCGCCTGCAGGACCCGCTGGCCGAACTGGTCAAGATCGAACCCAAATCCATCGGCGTCGGCCAGTACCAGCACGACGTTTCGCAATCCAAGCTGGCGAAGAATCTGGATGCCGTGGTCGAGGACTGCGTCAACGCCGTCGGCGTCGATGTGAACACCGCCTCGGTGCCGCTGCTCACCCGCATTTCCGGGCTGAATGCCAGCCTGGCCGCCAACATCGTCGGCTACCGCGACGCGCACGGCGCCTTCAAGTCGCGCGACGAGCTGAAAAAGGTGCCGCGCCTCGGCGACAAGACCTTCGAACAGGCCGCCGGCTTCCTGCGCGTGCCCAACGGCGACAACCCGCTCGACGCGTCCTCCGTGCACCCGGAAGCCTATCCGCTGGTCGAGAAGATCATCGTCGACCTGAAGAAGCCGATCAAGGAACTGCTCGGCAACAGCCACGCGCTCAAGGGACTCAACCCGAGCAAATACACCGACGATCGCTTCGGCCTGCCGACCGTGCAGGACATCTTCAAGGAACTGGAAAAACCCGGCCGCGACCCGCGCCCCGAGTTCAAGACGGCGACTTTCGCCGACGGCGTCGAGGAAGTGAAGGACCTGCGCCCGGGCATGATCCTCGAAGGCGTCGTCACCAACGTCGCCGCCTTCGGTGCCTTCGTCGACATCGGCGTGCACCAGGACGGCCTGGTGCACGTTTCGGCACTGTCCAACACTTTCGTCAAGGACCCGCACGACGTGGTCAAGGCCGGCCAGGTGGTGAAAGTGAAGGTGCTGGAAGTCGACCTCGCCCGCCAGCGCATCGCGCTGACCATGCGCATGTCCGACGAGCCGAAAAAGCACGACAGCGGCAGCCAGCGCGGCGCCCCGTTGTCGAAGCAGCAGGCCCGCCACAACGCCCCGCCGCCGGCCGGCAACGCGATGGCCAACGCCTTCGCCAAACTCAAGCGATAGCCAGGGCAAATCCAGCGCATCGGCATTGCCAATTGGCGAGGCGGTAGCGCCTTGCCGACAATGACGGCATACCGATCCGAAGGAAGCCGCCATGACCCACCTCGCCACCACCGTTTTCCGGAAGCATCCGGTCCGTTTCGCTGCCGGCATCGCCATCAATCTGGGCGGCGTGCTCGCGCTCGCCGCCCACCTGTCCTAGAACCCCAGGCTACTGCCCGCACCGAGCAAGGTTGCCACGCCGAGCACGGCAAAAATAGCGGCGGCGATCGCATGCACGACGCGCACCGGAATCCGGTTGGCGATGCGGTCGCCGAGCAGCACGGCCGGCACGTTGGCGATCATCATACCGAGCGTGGTGCCGGCAACCACGGCGACGACCGCCTGGTACTGCGCGGCCAGCGCCACCGTCGCGACCTGCGTCTTGTCGCCCATCTCGGCCAGGAAAAAGGCGATCAGCGTCGTCCCGAACACCCCGTAACGCGCCAGCGCCGCCTCGTCGTCGTCCATCTTGTCGGGAATCAGCGTCCACACCGCCATCGCGATGAAGGATAGGCCGAGCACCCAGCGCATCGTCCCCGGTGCCACCAGCGACGTGATCCAGGCGCCGAGCGCGCCGGCAAAGGCGTGGTTGGCAATGGTGGCGACCAGGATGCCGACGATGATCGGCAGCGGCTTGCGGAACTTGGCGGCGAGGATGAAGGCGAGCAGTTGCGTCTTGTCGCCGATTTCGGCCAGGGCAACGATGCCCGTGGAAATGAGGAAAGCTTCCATCTGAAGATACCTGGCCGGATCGGGACGATTGACCACGTCGCTTCTCCGGCCTGGGAAAGCGACATGGTCAAAGGTCTTGCCAAGTTCGGGACCGCCTGCGCCATGCCCGGTAAGGGCAAGTCTGTTGACGCAGGCCTCTGGCGGATGCAGAGCGGCTACTCCCCAATGACGGGGCGGATTATACACGGCGCGGGAAGCGCACGCTCGCAACATCGCTTGCATTTGCTTACATCCCGAAACCGGCGCCCGACAGACTCTCGCTTGCCCACGGCGTAAACTTGAGGCTTCACGAAAAGGGAGAAAAACAATGAAACATCCTCGCTTGCTGCTCGGCCTGTTGCCGCTCGGCCTCTGGGCCGCCTTCGCCCTGCCCGACCTGCTGGCCGCCGACCAGGGCGACCTCTGGTTCTGGCGGCGCAACCTGATCCTGCTTTCCGGCATTGTCGCCCTGTGGTGGATGAGCGCCGGCATGCTGCTCGCCACCCGCGCCCCCTGGCTGGAAAACCGTTTCGGCGGGCTGGACAAGCTCTACCGCCTGCACAAGAACATCGGCATCGGCGCCGGCATCCTGGTGCTGTTGCACTGGCAACTGGAATGGTTGCCAAAGAAGCTCTCGAAGGCCGGCCTGATCGCCGGGCCGAACCGGCCGCGCGGCCCGCGCGTCCCGGATTTCTGGATGGACCTGGCGAAAGACGTCGGCGAATGGGCGGGCTACATCCTGATGGCGCTGGTCGTCGTCGCCCTGCTCCGGCGCCTGCCCTATCACTGGTTCCGCTTCGTGCACAAGGCTTTCGGCCTGATCTTCCTGGGCGGCGCCTTCCACGGCCTGCTGCTGATGCCCAAGGAATTCTGGCAAACGCCGCTGGCCTGGGCGACGCTCGCCGTCGCCGCGCTCGGTGTGGTACCGGCATTGCTCTCGTTGAGCGGCCGCATCGGCCGCCGGCGCCAGCATCCGGCGCAAGTCGAAAGCGTCCGCCAGGCCGACGGCCAGGTGCTGGAAATCGTCTGCCGTCCGACCGCCTCCTGGCCCGGCCATCAGGCTGGCCAGTTCCTGCTGGCCGATTTCGGCGTGCGCGGCGAAGGCGCCCACCCCTTCACCATCGCTTCTGCCTGGAATGCCGAAACCGGCACCCTGACGCTGGCCGTCAAGGCACTCGGCGATTTCACCGGCAAACTGCCGCAAACTGTCGCCGCCGGCCAGACGATCCGCCTCGAAGGCCCTTACGGCCAGTTCGACTTCGCGTCGGCCTCGTCCCGCCAGATCTGGGTCGCCGGCGGCATCGGCATCACGCCCTTCCTCGCCCGTCTGCAGGCACTCGCCAACAGCGGTCAGCGCGTGGACGCCGATCTCTTCTACTCTTGCGCCAGCGACAGCCCCTTCCCGGAACAGCTCGACGCCCTCTGTGCCCGCACCGGCGTCCGCCTACACCGGCGCCTGAGCGAACGTGACGGCCCGTTCACCAGCGAAGAGATCGCCGCCTGCCGTGGCGACGGCACCAGCGTCTGGTTCTGCGGCCCGCGCCGCTGGGGCGAAGCACTGGCCCGCCTGCTCCGGGAAAAGGGATTGCCGCGCGGCGACTTCCACCAGGAAGCCTTCGAGTTCCGCTGAGCCCCAGCCGGGGGAAGCCCCCCCGGCACCGTCAACGACCGCTCGGCTTCGCCCGCAGGTACTGCTTCGGCCAGGCCACCTCGGCCCCCAGCGCCTGCGCCGCCTGCAGCGGCCAAAACGGGTTGCGCAACAGTTCGCGGCCGACCAGCACGAGGTCGGCCTCGCCCTTGGCGACGATGGCCTCGGCCTGGGCCGCCTCGGTAATCAAGCCGACCGCCGCCACCGGCAGGCCGGCCTCGCTCCGAATGCGCGTCGCGAACGGCACTTGAAAGCCCGGCCCGGCGGGAATCTTCGCATCGGCCACCAGGCCGCCGGTCGACACATCGACCAGATCGACGCCATCATCCTTGAGCAGCCGACACAACGCCACCGTCTGCTCCACATCCCAGCCGCCCTCCACCCAGTCCGTCGCCGACAGCCGAATCAGCAGCGGCATGCCGGCCGGCAACACCGCCCGCACCGCCGCCGCCACCTCGCGCACGAGGCGCGTGCGGCCGGCGAAATCGCCGCCGTAGCTGTCGTCGCGGAGATTGGACAGGGGCGACAGGAACTGGTGCAGCAGGTAGCCGTGCGCGGCGTGAATCTCCACCGCCCGGAAACCGGCACGCACCGCCCGCCGCGCCGCCGCCGCGAAGGCATCGACAACGCGCCAGATGCCGCCCGCGTCCAGCGCCAGCGGCGCCGCGTAAGTACCGAAGGCGAGCGGCGAAGGCGCCACTGCCGTCCACCCGCCTTCCGCCGCCGTCAGCGTGCGCTGCGCTTCCCAACCGAGGCCAACGCTCGCCTTGCGCCCGGCATGCGCCAGCTGGATCGCCGGCACCGCCCCCTGCCCCTCGATCAATCGCACCACACGCGCCAGCGGCTCGACCTGTTCGTCGTGCCAGAGCCCGAGATCGCCCGGACTGATCCGCCCTTCCGCCAATACCGCCGTCGCCTCGACGATCAGCAGCCCCACCCCGCCCACCGCTCGGCTACCGTAGTGCTGCACATGCCAGTCGTTGGCGACGCCCTCGCAGGCAGAGTACTGGCACATAGGCGGCATGCCGATACGGTTCGGCAAGCTCAGGTCACGCAGGGAAAGAGGAGCGAACAAGGCGGACATCGGAATCTCCGGGCAAGGATGAACAGGAAAAGCACCAGGCAATCTTGCCATGGCAAGCTGAAAGCCCAAACCGCGACATATTGCTTTCGTCAGCAACGATGCTACTCTCAAGCCGCCGCCGGCAGGAAGCCACCGCGGCGTTGCGCTAACGATCAACTACCGAGAGGTCATGATGAAAAAACTGCTTATGGGATTACTGGCCGGCTTGTTCACCGCAAGCCTCTGTTTCGCGCAAGCCGCGGACTGCGAATCGAAGGCCGTCAGCAAGGACGGGAAACCCCTGGCCGGTGCCGCCAAGGCCTCATTCATGAAGAAATGCCAGGCGGAAAACAAGGGCAGCGCCAAAGCCGCCTGCGAAGCCAAGGCCATGGACAAGAACGGCAAGGCCCTGGCCGGCGCCGCCAAGACCTCGTTCATGAAGAAGTGCGAAGCCGGGCAATAAGCTCCCCACCCCGCGGCAACACGAAAACGCGATCGCTGGAAAGCTGCAATCTCGCCGAAGCGCGCTACCTCGCCCAGGCAGATTGCAGCGCGCTAGCCGAAAAGGATAGGAGGCACGCCCCGTAATCGCGACCGTTGAATGGGAGATCGTCAGCCATGTCGCACAATCATGTCGAGCGAAGCCGTACAAGCGCGACCTCCCCTACGTGCTCACCGAAGTTTCGATCCACGCACCCCGTTGCAGGGGAGCGAAGCCCACCCATTCCGCTGCTTCATCAGCAGACAGACTGTTTCAATCCACGCCCCCCGTTGCCGGGGAGCGAAGCGGCCACCAGCGTTTCGAGCAAGTGCATCTGACCGAGTTTCAATCCACGCCCCCCGTTGCCGGGGAGCGAAGCGCGATCCAGATCGGCGCGGCGGCGCTTATCGTGTTGTTTCAATCCACGCCCCCCGTTGCCGGGGAGCGAAGCCTTGCGCGGCAAGGCTCAACATGGCGCGCTCTCCTGTTTCAATCCACGCCCCCCGTTGCCGGGGAGCGAAGCGCGGGTTCTCCTTTTTGCTTCATCGGATCGATCCGGTTTCAATCCACGCCCCCCGTTGCCGGGGAGCGAAGCGGATGCTTGACGTCAGTAGTGAGCTGCTGGACGGCGTTTCAATCCACGCCCCCCGTTGCCGGGGAGCGAAGCGACCCGGCCAACAACGTT
>CAZFXO010000013.1:0-73851 GCA_964523045.1 uncultured Dechloromonas sp.
TTGCGGGTGCGCGGTTTTCAGCGCGTCGACGCGCTGAAAACCGCGCACCCGCAACCGCTGCCCGGGCTGGCCGACCCGCGCTCGCACTTCGGGCTGATCCGTTGCGTCGCCGCCTGCGTGGACGACGCGGCGATCGTCGTCACCGACGTCGGCCAGCACCAGATGTGGGTGGCGCAGGCCTACCCGCTGCGCCGGCCCCGGCAGTGGCTGACTTCCGGCGGGCTGGGAACGATGGGCTTCGGCGTGCCGACGGCGATCGGCGCCGCGCTCGCCGCGCCCGAGCGGACCGTGGTCTGCTTCACCGGCGACGGCTCGATCCTGATGAACATCCAGGAACTGGTGACCGCCGCCGAGGTGCAGGCCAACCTCAAGATCGTGCTTCTCGACAACGCCGCGCTCGGCCTGGTGCACCAGCAGCAGACGATGTTCTACGGTCAGGGGCCGGTTGCCTCGACTTTCCAGGTGCTGCCCGACTTCACCGCCGCCGCCCGCGCCTTCGGCATCGCCGCAGTCGATCTCGACGCCGCCGCCAACCCGCTGGCGGCACTCGCCGAGGCCTTCGCCCGCCCCGGCCCGTGCCTGATCCACGCCCGCATCGACGCGCAACAGATGGTCTATCCCATGGTGCCGCCTGGCGCCGCCAACCGTGACATGATCGGAGCCCAAGCATGAACGCCCTGACCCGCAACGAATCCCGCGCGCTGGCGCGCGCCGTGCTGCAGATCGACGTCGCCAACCACCCCGGGGTGATGTCGCACGTCGTCGGCCTTTTCTCGCGCCGCGCCTACAACGTCGAAGGCATCCTCTGCCTGCCGGTCGGCGACGGCCGGCAGAGCCGGATCTGGCTGTTGGTCAATGAAGACCAGCGGCTGCCGCAGATGATCCGACAACTGGAAAAGCTCGAAGACGTCGCCTGTGTCCGGCGCCACCACGCCGAGCACGCAGTCTTCGCCGAACTGGAGGAATTTTTCCGGCCATGAAAAAACCCGGCCGCGGCCGGGTTGTCGTTGCCGTGTCCGGAGTCAGTGAGAAAGGCAGAGCAGGTCCGGACTGTCGGCGGCAGCGTCGGCCATGCGCTGCAGGCTGTCGAGAACCTGCATGCTTGAGCGCTCCATTGCCTGGACATGGCGCAGCATGCCTGGATAGTCGCCGGCCAGCCGCGATTTCAGGGCCTCGATGCCGTAACGATGAACGTCGATATGCGGCGCCTCGATCTCGCGGTAGCCGCCCAAGCGGCTGAAGCAGTCGTGCCCCTCGCCTTCGTAGTACCACTTGCCGAGCCGGCAGGTGGTATGCGAGGCGACGTTCGCCGGATCGACCTGTTCGATACCGAACAAGCCAAGGTAAATGCGGAACTTGAATACCAGGTGATCGACCTTGGCCACTTCGACGAAGCTCTTCAGCGCACTGCCGGCAATCACCTGCTCCATCTTCTGCGACAGACCGATCAGCCGGTTCATGTCGTCGGTCGCCCGGTTGCCGCGTTCGCTGTAGTCGTCGGCGGCATGGGCCAGTACTTCCATCGCCGTCTTGGCGGCATTGGAATCCTCGCGGATGCTGGTCACCAGGCCATCGATATCCTTGGTTGCCTTGGCGGTGCGCTCGGCGAGCTTGCGCACCTCATCGGCCACCACCGCGAAACCGCGCCCGGCCTCACCGGCCCGGGCTGCCTCGATCGCCGCGTTGAGCGCCAGCAGATTGGTCTGGTCGGCGATTTCGTGGATCAACTGGACGATGGCGCCGATCTCGCTCGCCTGGTGGGCCAGCACATCGACCTCGCGGGCAGCCTGGGCGGAATCCTCGGCCAGGCGGTGCAGGTTAGCGGCGATCTCGGTGGTCGTCTGGCCGCTCGCCCGGGAGACTTCAGCCGCCTGGACGGCCTGCTGTTTCTCCTGCTTCAGCAGGTTGGCCATGTCGCCCAGGCTGGCTTGCGAGCTGCCCAGCGATTCGCCGAACATGGCCAGATTGCGGACAATCTCGCGCAGGGTGTCGCATTCGGCCTCCTTCTCGCGCTGCGCCACCGCCTGTGCCGCCAGTTCCCGCTTGAGCGCGGCATTTTCCTCGGTCAACGCCGCTTCGCGGCGCGCCCCTTCGGCCAGCGAGCTTTCAAGCTCGCTGACACGGCGATTGTTGCTCCAGAACATCGTAACCCTCATCCGCAACGGCACGCCCGGTCGGGAAGCGCCTTGTATGTATCGTTTTTATGCCAAAACCGTATAGTCGATTTTCGGATGAAAAATTTTACTATGGGGAAATCCCCCCTCAAAACGAAAACTGCTTGCTTGCCCAAGCTTTTTCATTGCCCTGACAATGTGTCAGTCTTGACGAAGCTGCAGCAGGCAAAACAGCCCCGGAAACACGCTGCCGAGCCCCCATTCAATCCCCGGTCGGCGAAATCCGGAAGGCATGTACGCCGGCATGGACACGCAACGCTTCGGCATAGCGCGAGATGTTGGCCGGATCGACGGTACACAGGATCATCCTGTAGTCGAACCAGGCGCCATCGTCGGTCAGGCGATAGCTCATGTTGGCGATGGTAAAGCCCGACTCGGTGACGAAACGGCGCAGATCGGCTTCCGGCATCGGCGCCGCACTGTCGAAACGGATCGAGTGGTGAGCGTAGAAATGCGAAGGCAACCTGGCCTCAATCCAGCGGAACAGGGAAAGCGTACCGATCGTCAGGACGGTGCCAAGCACCGCCGGAAAATAGAAGCCGACGCCGATCAGAACGCCGATCGCCGCGGTGATCCAGATTGACGCCGCCGAGGTCAGCCCGCGCACGCTGAGCCCTTCCTTGAAAATCACGCCGGCGCCGAGAAAGCCGATGCCGGTCATGATGCCCTGCGCCATCCGCGTCGGGTCGGTGCGCACGGTATCCATCGGCACGCCGGGCAGCCATTTCCACTGGTAAAGCGTGACCAGCATCAGCAGACTGGATGCCAGACAGACCAGGGCATGCGTCCGGAAACCGGCTGGCCGACCGTGATAGCTGCGCTCCAGACCAATCACGCCACCGGCGACCAACGCGCCAAGCAAATGAATGCCTATGGTTTTGAAATCGTCCATCCCGCGCTCCTTTCAGGCAAAACCCACAGAAAACGACATGCGCCAAAAACTATATATACCGTTTTTCTTGGTGAATGCAAGCGGCGATCGCCAGCAACCAAGTAAATCCATGCGGAACTGGTTTTTCAGCGATACCCGATTTCCTTGCTCAGTGCCCAGCGAAAGGATGACGCGCGGAGATACTTAGCGGTTATTCTTTCGGCATCGACGCGACCGTTCCAGCGTTTTCCTTCGTGACACAAGCCCATCCATGTCGATCCTGAAACAACTACCGGCACTGATCGCCGGCATTCTTCTCGCGTCTACCCTGGCTCTCTCGGCCGAAGAAAACCAGGCAAGCATTGCCGCGGCCGAAGCACTGCTATCCCTGCCACAAACCCAGCCGCCGGAAGGCGGTTGGGCACATGAGGCGCCTCCCGGCTTCAACGCCGATGAAAGCGATCAGGAAGCGAGCTTGATCGAGTGGCTGAAAGAACAAAAAAAACTGGGGGCCGATCTGAATATCGTGCGACATGGCGGCACGCTGCTCCATCACGCCATTCGTGCCGGCCTGGTCGATACCGCTTTCTGGCTGATGAAAAACGGGGCGGACCCACTCAAGGAAGCCGAGCACGATTCGCTTGAACTGGCGCTCGTCCATCGCCAGGACGCCATCTTCAAGCGCCTGATCAAATACCCCGGAATGCTCGATGGCCGTCGCCAGGGGATTTATCAGGTCTGGAATGTCGCGCTATCCAACCGTGCCGAAGGCTGGATCGACCAGCTGATTGAAGCCCATGTCCCGGTGCCGCTGGGCAAAAACCGCCAGGCGCTGCTGAACGATGCCCTGCGAACCGGCGACATGCGCCTGATCCATGCCTTGACCGCGCCGG
This sequence comes from uncultured Dechloromonas sp., assembly GCA_964523045.1. GTDB lineage: Bacteria > Pseudomonadota > Gammaproteobacteria > Burkholderiales > Rhodocyclaceae > Azonexus. The sequence continues at coordinate 3,939 of CAZFXO010000013.1, forward strand.
ACCCCGACCGCATCTTGCGCTCGGGAAGCGAACCGGACGATGCGGATATCGAGACAATGGACAGACGTCTGCCCAAGCCCGTCTTTCCATTCCTGATCCGCCATGCCGCATCGGCCGCGGAAGTCGACCGACTGTTCCGGCTAAGGATACGCCGGCCTTGGGACGACCCCGGCTTCGCCACGGAAACGGTTCGGGCGATTGTCTGGCGCGACCATACCGGGGCGGCTGCCCCGCATGCCGTACCAATCATGCTCGAACGCCTCCCCGACTCGGCCTTGCTGCTGGCGCTTCGGGACGAAAGCGTTTTCTCGCTGTGGTGGCGCTGGCTGTCAACTTTGCCTCGCCGCGAGCGCGCGCTGGCGATGGCGCACTGGGGCGATCTGCCACAACGCGAACCGGAAGCGATATTGAAAGCGGCGACCAAAGGCGCTTACTGGTTCGATCAAAACGAAAAAAACCCGAATGCCGCCGAAGCCTGGGGAGAACTCCTGGCCTCGCTCCGCCCGCCGCTTCCGGCAAGCGTCCAGGGCAAGCTGTGGATGTTCGTGCCGCAAGCCCATCGCCTGACCCTGCTGGGTCTCGGTTATCGCCCCAGCAGCGAGGAGTTGCGCTGGTGGCTGGAACGCAACAACCAGAAGACGATAGACGCATTCTGGCCGCAAATGCTCTCGATCCGTCCGGAAATCGGCAAACGCCTCCTCGAACTGGCATTCGAACCCGTCGAGCCGGGTAGCGACTATTACTGCCCCATCCGTTGGGAGACAACAAAGGTGCTCGCGCTTGCCGGCCAGACACGGCCACCGGCAAAACCCTATGCCATGGAAGCCGGATGCTGGTTCGGTGCGGAGGAGGAATTTCGCCAGACCTTGCTCTCCCGGGGCTGGGTAAGACCGCCCGCCGCGGTCGCCGCGGGGCGCATCGAAGCAAATCGGGAACAGTGCAGCAGCTTGCGCTTTCCAAAGCAGTGGAAAAAACTGCTGATCGATCTGGAAAAAAGCCGCTCTCCACTGATTGATGGCGAAACTACCCAACCCGACTCGCTGATGGCGATCACCATCCCCGGAGAAGAAGACTGCATCGTCCTGGCATGGGGCGGTAATGCCGGCGGGCGGATTTTTTATGACGACGACAGCTTCGAAGGCATGCGAAGGCTGACCCCATGTACCGACGATGTCGGCGCCAGCGCGCTCTTCCGTTGGCAAAACGGAAGGATCGAGAAATATGCACAGGACTATTCATCCTACCTCGGCGACATCATTCCGATTCGCGACAATCAGGATGGCAAGCATTATTGGGTCGGCAGAAACAACAACCAAGGAGGATGTGGCCAAACCCCACCCGAGCTGTTGACGATCGACACGAACGATGGGCAGCCCCCGCAGTTGCGCGCCTTGCCCATGACTCACCCGGCCATGCAGGCGCTTTTGACGCAATGCCGGGAAACGAGCGATTTTGGGACCTGTCTGGGCCTGACAACGGAGGAAGCCGGCACTGGCGATCAGCGCCGCTACCCGGAGCCACTTTACGGAATTGCCAGTTTCTCGGATCTCCATTGGAACGCCGAGCGCAAGAAATTTGTCGATGCCGTCCTCGATTTCAGGCTGGATATTCTGAAGGCCATGAAAGAAGAGGGAATTTTCCCCCACTGGATCACCGACGCCATGGCGGCGGTATCGTCATCCTCGCTGCCGCTGGCCGAAAAGCGTCGCAGAACCGCCTGGCTGTTCAGGGATCGCGCCTTGCTCGGCGCCGCCCTGCAATCGGAAGTGCTCGGAAACCTGGTCGAATGGCTGCCCCCGGAAGACTGGCGACCGATCATCGAAGCAAGCCCCGACCAGCTACTGCGCTCACTGATGCAGTCGGCGGAAACGCAACAGAAGCCACGACTCGCCTGCCGTTTCGCCAGTGCATTGAAAATGCCCTGCAAACGGAAATCGCAATGACAGGCGTCAGTCAGGCTTTTGCCAGCGCCGCTCGCCCGCCGTCACCGCCAGCGGCAGCCAGTTCTCGGGCGGCGGCAGCGGGCAGGTGGCAAAGGGCGTAAAGGCGCAGGGCGGATTGTAGGCACGGTTGAAATCGAGGACGATCCGGCCACCGACGGCCGCCCGGCTCTTCAGGAAACGGCCGCCGCCATAGGTCTCGCGGCCGCTGCTGCGGTCCCGGAAAACGAAGAAAACCTCGCCTTCGCCGACCGACATCGGCAGCAATGCCAGGCGCTGACCGGCCACCTCGAACACTGCCTGGAAAGCCACCGTCACCGGTTTCAGCTCACCGCTGACGTTGGGAACCTCCAGAGTGAGCGGCGCTGCCAGGGGCAGCCAGTCGGCTTCGACGATCCAGGCCGGGTCTTCGGGAAAATACTCGACACCATGGAAAGGCCGTTGCCGCGCCCAGTCCCGGTCACGGACCCGAACCGCCAGCTTGCCGTCGCGCTCGACGACGAAGAACGATAAAGCCCCGCAATCGACCACATCGGGCCTGCCGTCGCGATCAGTTGCCAAGGCACGCACGGGCGCGTCGACCGGACGCCAGACGACGCCGTCGTCGCGCCTCAGCAGGTCGCCCAGATGCGCTGGCCCGGCGGGCAGGCGGACGACGCAATCGTCGCCGCTGCCGACCCGGGACACTTCGCCGTCCAGCCAGAACAGGCCGACCAGTCCGAGCCAGCTCTCGGCGCCGGCCAGTTCGGCGTGGCGCCGCTGGCGCCAGTCTTCAAAGCTGTCTTGTGACATGAATGCGCTCCCTCGCGTTAACTTTTTGACGCCTCGGGCGTTATAGTCTCCAGCAATGCACTTCCTGCATTTCCAGAGAGAGAAACTGATGAAGAAAACCCTGATCCTGGCCCTACTCGCCACCGTACCGCTGTTCGGCAACGCCAGCGACATCCGTGTCGATGTCGGCAACGTCCGCGTCCAGGCGGGCGGCGTCACCGTCACCTTCGGCTCGCGCGATGATCGCGGTTACTACTGGGATGGCTACGATTGGCGCGAACCCCGCTACTGGAAAAAACATCACGGACCGCGCGGCGAGAAATACTATACCGGCCATCCGCACCGCGGCGGCGGATTCTGCCCGCCGGGCCAGGCCAAGAAAGGCCACTGCTGACGCGGCCTCCGCCATTGCGGGACGGGCGGGCGAGGGCCCGCCCGTTTGCGTTTACGCCCGGGTGAAACGCATCACGCCATTCTCGCAAGCGACGCGGATCGTATCCTTGGCGGCGAACTGCCCTTCGAGGATGGCCCTGGCCAGCGGATTCTCGATCTGCTGCTGGATCGCCCGCTTCAGCGGACGGGCGCCGAACACCGGGTCGAAGCCGGCCTTGGCCAGTTCGAGCAACGCGCTGTCCTCGACGACGACGCCCATTTCCAGTTGCGCCAGGCGCTTTTCCAGGTAACCAAGCTGGATCTTGGCGATGCCGGCGATGTGCTTTTCGTCGAGGGCGTGGAAGACCACCACTTCGTCGATGCGGTTGATGAACTCGGGACGGAAATAGGTCTTCACCTCGCCCATCACGGCCAGCTTGATCAACTGGTAATCGTCGCCCTGCATCTGCTGGATCATCTGGCTGCCGAGGTTCGAGGTCATGACGATCACCGTGTTCTTGAAGTCCACGGTACGCCCCTGGCCGTCGGTCATGCGGCCGTCGTCGAGCACCTGCAGGAGCACGTTGAAGACGTCCGGGTGCGCCTTTTCCACCTCGTCGAGGAGGATCACGCTGTACGGCTTGCGACGCACGGCTTCGGTCAGGTAGCCGCCCTCTTCGTAGCCGACGTAGCCCGGCGGCGCGCCGATCAGGCGGGCGACCGAGTGCTTCTCCATGAATTCGCTCATGTCGATGCGGATCAGGTGTTCCTCGGAATCGAACATGAACTCGGCCAGCGCCTTGCACAGCTCGGTCTTGCCGACGCCGGTCGGGCCGAGGAAGAGGAAGGAGCCGTAGGGCCGGTTCGGATCGGACAAGCCGGCGCGCGAACGACGGATCGCATCGGCGACCAGGCGCACCGCTTCGTCCTGGCCGACGACGCGGTGGTGCAGTTTGTCTTCCATCTGCAGCAGCTTGTTGCGCTCGCCCTGCATCATCTTGCTCACCGGAATGCCGGTGGCGCGACTCACCACCTCGGCGATTTCCTCGGCGCCGACCTGGGTGCGCAGCAGCTTGTTCTGCTTCGGCTCGCTTTCGCCGGCCTTTTCCGCCGCCTTCAACTGCGCTTCCAGTTGCGGCAGCTTGCCGTACTGCAGTTCGGCGACCTGCTCCAGCTTGCCTTCACGTTGCAGGCGGGCGATGTCTGCCTTGAGATGATCGATCGCTTCCTTGATCTGCGCGGTGCCGAGGACGGCCGATTTCTCGGCTTTCCAGATTTCCTCGAGGTCGGAATACTCTTTGGTCAGCTTGGCGATTTCGTCCTCGATCAGTGCATAACGCTTCTTCGAGGCTTCGTCCTTTTCCTTCTTCACCGCCTCGCGCTCGATCTTCAACTGGATGATGCGGCGGTCGAGCTTGTCCATCGACTCCGGCTTGGAATCGATTTCCATCTTGATCCGCGCAGCGGCTTCGTCGATCAGGTCGATCGCCTTGTCGGGCAGGAAGCGGTCGGTGATGTAGCGGTGGCTCAACTCGGCGGCGGCGACGATGGCCGGGTCGGTGATGTCCACGCCGTGGTGCAGTTCGTACTTCTCCTGCAGGCCGCGCAGGATGGCGATCGTCGATTCGACCGAAGGCTCGTCGACCAGCACCTTCTGGAAGCGGCGCTCGAGCGCTGCGTCCTTCTCGATGTACTTGCGGTATTCGTCCAACGTGGTGGCGCCGATGCAGTGCAATTCGCCGCGCGCCAGCGCGGGTTTGAGCATGTTGCCGGCGTCGATGGCGCCCTCGGCCTTGCCGGCACCGACCATGGTGTGGATTTCGTCGATGAACAGGATGATGCGGCCTTCGTCCTGCGCCACTTCCTTCAACACCGCCTTCAGGCGTTCCTCGAACTCGCCGCGGTACTTGGCGCCGGCGAGCAGGCCGGCCATGTCGAGGACCAGCACCTTCTTGCCCTTCAAGGTCTCCGGCACTTCCTCGTTGACGATGCGTTGCGCCAGCCCTTCGACGATCGCCGTCTTGCCGACGCCCGGCTCGCCGATCAGCACCGGGTTGTTCTTGGTGCGCCGCTGCAGGATCTGGATGGCGCGGCGGATTTCATCGTCGCGGCCGATCACCGGGTCGAGCTTGCCCTGGGCGGCGCGTTCGGTGAGGTCGATGCAGAACTTCTTCAGCGATTCGCGCTGCCCCTCGGCCTCCTGCGAATCGACATTCTGGCCACCGCGCACGGCCATGATCGCCGCTTCCAGCGCCTTCTTCTGCAGGCCATGCTGCTTGGCGATGCGACCGGTCTCGCCCTTGTCTTCGCACAACGCAAGCAGGAACATCTCGCTGGCGATGAACTGGTCGCCGCGCTTCTGCGCCTGCTTGTCGGTGAGATTGAGCAGATTGCCCAGGTCACGACCGACCTGGACGTCGCCGCCGTGACCTTCGACCTTGGGCAGACGGGTCAGCGCCAGCTCTAGGTCGCGCTTGAGGCCCGCCACATTGACCCCGGCCCGGGCCAGCAGCGAGGCGGTGCCGCCGTCGTCCTGAACGAGCAGCGCCAGCAACAGGTGCTGCGGTTCGATGAACTGCTGGTCGTTGCCGTTGGCCAGACTCTGGGCTTCCGCCAGGGCCTGCTGGAACATGGTAGTAAATTTATCAAATCGCATGGTGTGCTCCGCGGTAAATTCTCGATGGCCCACAGATACGTCCGAAACCGGATTTTTCAAGCCCCGGGGGCAAGATAGGCATTAACCCCTATTGCCTGATGGATTTTCGAATGCTAGCGTCCCGGTTGCAGAGCAATTCCCACAAGAGGAAAAAATGGCAAAATCAATGACACTGCGCGGCAAGCTGACCGCGATGACACTGGCAACCGTCGGCGCCCTGATCATCCTGTTCGCCGTCCTGCTGGTCAGCAGCAAGCAGCGCATGCTGGAGGACCGGGAGGCCAAGGTACGCAACCTGGTCGAGGCGACCCACGCGCTGGTCGCCCACTTCCACGCCGAGTCCGTGGCCGGCCGCCTCACCGAGGCTGAAGCCAAGAATGCCGCCGCCGATGCCGTGCGGGCAATCCGCTACGACCAGGTCGAATATTTCTGGATCAACGATCTCGATGACCTGATGGTGATGCACCCGATCAAGCCCGAACTGGACGGCAAGAAGCTCGACCAACTCAAGGACAAGAACGGCAAACCGCTGTTCCTTGAATTCAATACCGTGGTGCGCAACCAGGGCGCCGGTTTTGTCGACTACCTGTGGCCCAAGCCCGGCCACGAGGAAGGCGTGCCGAAGATTTCCTACGTCATGGGCTTCAAGCCCTGGGGCTGGGTGATCGGTTCCGGGATCTACATCGACGACGTCGACGCCAAGTTCCGCCAGGACGCCGCCACGCTGCTGCTGTGGGGTCTGGCCATCGGCGGCTTCATCGCTGTCTCGCTGATGCTGGTCTCGCGCAGCATCATCAAGACCCTCGGTGGCGATCCCTCGGCGGCCTCCGCCGTCACCCGGCGCATCGCCGCCGGCGATCTCTCGTCGCCGGTCGACTGCCCGCCCGGCGAAAGTCTGCTGGCCGACATCCGCGCCATGCAGGACACCTTGCGGGCGATGATCTCGACCATCGTCAGCAACGCCGAACACCTGGCGAGTGCCGCCGACCAGTTGCTCAGCTCTTCCGACGAGGTCGCCGATCGCGCCCGTCAGCAGAGCGATGCCGCTTCGTCGATGGCCGCCTCGGTCGAGCAGATGGCGGTGAGTATCGACCAGGTCAAGGAAAATGCCGCCGAAGCACACGGCATCTCGCGCGAAGCCGGCAACATTTCCGAAGAAGGCGCCGCGGTGATCCACAACGCGGCCAGCGAAATGCGCAAGATTTCCGAGGCGGTACAGGCCTCGTCGCAGATCGTCGAAGATCTCGGCCATCGCTCGGACCAGATCACCTCCATCGTCAACACCATCCGCGAAATCGCCGATCAGACCAACCTGCTCGCCCTCAACGCCGCCATCGAAGCGGCCCGTGCCGGCGAACAGGGACGCGGTTTCGCCGTGGTCGCCGACGAAGTGCGCAAGCTGGCCGAACGAACCAGTCTTTCGACGACCGAGATCGCCGAAATGGTGACCAAGATCCAGAACGGCACGCGCAGCGCCGTCAGCAGCATGCAGGAAGGCGTCGTCAAGGTCGGCAACGGCGTCCAGTTGGCCAATCAGGCCGGCGATTCGATCGAGCGCATCCGCGACGGCGCGCAGCGCGTCACCTTTGTCGTCAACGGCATCTCCGACTCGATTTCGGAGCAGAGCCAGGCCAGCAACGACATTGCGCAGAAGCTCGAAACCATCGCCCAGATGTCCGAGGAAAGCGCCCTCGCCGTGCGCCACACGGCCGACGCCGCCCGCCGCCTGCACAAGCTGTCGGGCGAACTGCACCAGGCCGTCGCCCAGTTCAGGACCTGACGCGGCTTAGCGCGCAGCGCCAGCCGCCGTTTCGCCAAACAGGGCGGCGGCGGCCTGCGCCACCTGATCGGCGACAAAGCCGGTCAGCGGATCGCCCCGGTCGCGCCGGTGTGTGACGCGCGAGATCGGCAATTCCAGTCCGTCCACCGCCAGCGGCTCGATCGCCAGATCGGCGTGAGCCGCGAACAGGCGCGCCACCAGATCGGGAACCACCGCCAGCAACGGACTCTGCTTGACCACGAAAGGAATCGCCAGCGGCGACGCCACCTGCGCCACGACGTGGCGCCGCAGGCCGGCCTCGTCCAGCAGGCGGTCGGTCAGCCCCGGCGCATCTCCGGTATAGCTGGTGTGGATGTGTGGATGGCGGACCAGGTCGGCAAGGCCGATCGGCGACGGCATGTCGAGCAGGGCCGGGTTGAAGACGCAGCAAAACCCGGCGCGGAACAGCAGCTTTGCCTCATGGACCTCGCGCACGCCGGGAAAATGGCCGACCGCGAGACGGATATTGCCGGCATCGAGATGCTCAAGCTGGCGCGACGCGGGAATCGGTCGTACCGACAGGCTCAGGCCAGGCGCCCGTTCCCGGATGCGGGCAACCAGGCCGGGCAGCAACAAGGCTTCGAGCGGATCGTTGAGGGCCAGCCGGAAGTCGCCGACGGCGCGCGCCGGATCGAAATCCGCCGCGCTGCTGGTCAGCGCCTGGACTTCGGCAAGCAGTTGCCGGATACGCGGCGCCAGGGCCAGCGCCCGGGCAGTCGGCTGCATGCCGGCACCTTCGCGATACAGGATGTCATCCGCGAACAGCTCGCGCAGACGAGCCAGGGCGTGGCTCATTGCCGGTTGGCCGATGCATAGCCGCGCCGCGGCGCGGCTGACGCCGCCCTCGCGCAGCAGCGCGTCGAAGGCGACAAGCAGGTTGAGATCGAGGCGGCGGAAGGCTGGATAGTCAATATCGTTCATATCGATAGTCTAGATCATATCAATCGATTTCATGCATTCAACGAGAGCTTCTAAACTATCCGCTTTCCCTCCCCCCCAACACCGATGTCCCACCCTTCCGCACCGCCGGCAGGCGGCCTGCTGCGCAGCATTGCCGCGATCACCTGCATCGAGTTCTTCGAAACCGGGCTGGTCATGTTCGGCGCCACCCACATCATGGCCGGCCTCGGTCTCAGCCCCGAACAATTCGCGCTCGCCTACACGCTGTACGGCGTCAGCTCGATCTACATGCTCTACAAGCACCAATGGATGGTCGAACGTCTCGGCTATCGCCGCTTCGTGCTCGCCTCGCTGGGCGTTTTTGCGCTCGGCGGCAGCCTCGCCGCAACCGCCAGCGACTTCGGCCAGTTTGCCTGCGGCCGGCTGCTGCAGGGCGCCAGCGGCGCCACTTTCTTCACCGCCGGCCGCCTGGCGATCAACCGCTTGCCGGCGAGCGCGCGTTTCCAGGGGCTGCTCGCCTTCATCGGCAGCCTGCTCGGCGCTTCCGCCATCGCCCCGGTCGCCGCCGCCGTGCTGCTCGCCGTTTTCGGCTGGCGCGCGCTGTTCTGGGCAGCGCTGCCGCTCTGCCTGCTGATCGCCGCCATTGCCGGTTCCCATCTGGACGATGCCACCGTCCCCCCCGAACAACGCAGCGAGGAACACTGGGGCTGGCTGCTCTGGCTGGTGATCGGCATCTTCGGCCTGCAGTACGCGATCCAGGAAATCCCGGCGGCCGGCGCCGGAGCGCATCGCCTGGTGTTCGTCGTCGGCCTCGCCTCGATCGCCGCGCTGACCGTCTTCGCCTGGCGGCAGTGGCGCAAGGAAAAGCCGCTGATCGATTATCGCGGCCTGCTGCAATGGCGCTACCTGCTGGGGATCGCCATGTATTTCTCGGGCTATTTCATGCTCGGCGCCTTCGGCTTCCTGCTGCCGATCTTCTTTCACAACGGCCTCGGCCTGTCGCTTGCCAGCACCGCCGTGATCCTTGGTCTGAGCGCCGCCTGCAGCGTCGTCGCCGCCATCGTCCATGCCTGGGCGGCCCGCCGGGTGGCGCGCCAGCGCCACTTCATGCTCGCCGGCCTCGGTCTTTACGCCCTCGCCTGTCTCGCCTTCAGCCAGGCCGGACGCCTCGCCGACTGGCCGCTCCTGCTGCTGCCGGCACTTGTCTGCGGCGTCGCCGTACCCTTCTATATCGGCCCGGTCGCTTTCGGCACCTTCAGCGAGTTGCCGGCGCGCGTCTTCTCGCACGCCTACCAGGTCAAGAACATCGTCCGCCAGCTCGGCATTTCCAGCAGCATCGCGCTATCCACCGCCGGCCTGCAGCATTTCTACGCCGCCCAGCCGCAAGGGGCACAAGCCGACTGGGCACTGGCGCTGCACGGACTGGGCGGCCAGGTGGGTGGGCTGCAGGCGCCGCTGACGCTGGCGGCGGCCGAACTCTTCTTCTGGCTGGCCATCGCTGTCCTGCCGATCGCCGCGCTGGTGCGGCTGCAGCGAACCTTCCGTTAAGGCTGCTGCCAGCGCGCCGCCGCGCTGTCGTCGGTGTCGCGGGCGTCGACCCAGCGCCCGCCGTCCGCCGTCGCTTCCTTCTTCCAGAACGGCGCCTTGGTTTTCAGGTAGTCCATGATGAATTCGCAGGCGGCGAAGGCTTCGCCGCGATGCGCGCTGGTCACCGCGACCAGCACGATCTGGTCGCAGGGGGCGAGCGGGCCGACACGGTGGATGACCAGCGCCTCGTAGATGTTCCAGCGCGATTTCGCCTCGGCAACGATCTGTGCGAGCGCCTTCTCGGTCATCCCCGGGTAATGCTCCAGCGTCATGCCGGCAACGCTGGCCCCGTCGTTGATGTCGCGCACCAGGCCGAGGAAGGAAGCGAGCGCACCGACCCGGGCATCGCCCGCGCGCAGCGCCGCCAGTTCGACGCCGACGTCGAAATCCTCGGTCTGGACGCGGACCGTCATGTCAGGCCACCTCGCGCGCTTCGTCGAAGCGCAGCTTGGGGTATTTTTCCTTGACCATGTTCAGGTACACGTTGTTCGGCGCCAGGTAGACCGGATCGTCGGCGCCGTCGAGGGCGACGTTGGCGCTGTAGCGCTCGGACAACTGCTTGAGTTCGCCGGGGTCGCCGTGGATCCAGCGCGCCGTCGAACAGTTGTAGCTTTCGAAGATGACCTGCACGCCGTACTCGTTTTCCAGCCGGCTGGCGACGACGTCGAACTGCAGCGTGCCGACCGCGCCGAGGATCAGGTCAGTGCCCGACAGCGGACGGAACAGCTGGGTCGCGCCCTCTTCCGCCAGTTGCTGCAAGCCCTTCTGCAACTGCTTGATCTTCAGCGGGTTGGCGATCCGCGCCAAACGGAAGTGTTCCGGCGCGAACGACGGAATGCCGGTGAAGCGCAAATCCTCGCCCTCGGTGAAGGTTTCGCCGAGACGGATCGTGCCGTGGTTGGGAATACCGATGATGTCGCCCGACCAGGCTTCGTCGGCGGTCGACCGGTCGCGCGCCATGAAGGTGATCGCGTTGTTGATCGACAGCGTCTTGCCGCTCGCCACCTGCCTGACCTTCATGCCGCGGTCGAAGCGGCCGGAGCAGACGCGCAGGAAGGCGATCCGGTCGCGGTGCTTGGGGTCCATGTTGGCCTGGATCTTGAACACGAAGCCGGAGAACTTCGGCTCGAAGGCATCGACCGTGCGCGTTACCGCCGGCCGTGCCTTGGGCGCCGGCGACAGGTCGACGACGGCATCGAGCAGGCTCTGCACGCCAAAATTGTTGACCGCCGAACCGAAGAACACCGGGCACTGCTTGCCGGAAAGATAGGCCTCGGCGTCGAAGGGATGCGAAGCACCGCGCACCAGTTCGATATCGCTGCGCAGTTCGTCGGCCTGGCTGCCGATCAGCTCGTCGAGGCGCGGGTTGTCGAGGCCCGGGATCATTTCCGCCGTGCCCTTCTCGGCCTGCGGGTCGAAGAAGGCGATGGTGTCGTCGTAGAGGTGATAGACGCCGCGGAAGCGCTTGCCCATGCCGATCGGCCAGGTCATCGGGGCGCACTGGATACCGAGCACCGACTCGATTTCGTCGAGCAGGTCGATCGGCTCCTTGCCTTCACGGTCGAGCTTGTTGATGAAGGTCAGGATCGGCGTGTCGCGCATGCGGCAGACGTTCAGCAGCTTGATCGTCTGCGCTTCGACACCATTGACCGAGTCGATCACCATGGTTGCCGAGTCGACGGCCGTCAGCGTGCGGTAGGTATCTTCCGAGAAGTCCTCGTGGCCCGGCGTGTCGAGCAGGTTGATCATGCATTCCCGGTACGGGAACTGCATGACCGACGAGGTCACCGAAATGCCGCGCTGCTTTTCCAGTTCCATCCAGTCCGAAGTCGCATGGCGGCTGGCCTTGCGGGCGCGGACTTCGCCGGCGACCTGGATGGCGCCGCCGAACCACAGCAGCTTTTCGGTCAGCGTGGTTTTACCCGCGTCGGGGTGGGAAATGATCGCGAAGGTGCGACGGCGGGAAATTTCTTGTTCGAGCTGGCTCACGGCGTTTCGGAAAGGCGCAAAACGGCGGATTATACCCTTTGTCCCCGGCGCCACCCGGCCCGCAAAACGGCGATGACGCGCCACCAAGCCCGGTATAAGATGGCTCAGAGGAGGAGAACGGCCATGCCCCAACCCCAGCCTGCCACCTGCCGTATCCGTCTGCGCGCCGGCACGCCGCCGCAGTTGCTCGCCGTGGAAGACTGCGCGGCGCTGCTCGGTATCAGCGCGGCAGGCCTGCTGGCCGACGCTTTCGCCGCCGGCGGCATCGTCCATTTCGACGACGGCGACATCGTCAGCCGCCTGTTCGCCGCCGACACGCCCCTCCCCTACCGCTTCAACATCCGCCTGCGCCACGCCGACGGCCGGATTCGCTGCTGCCACGGCGAATGCATCGGCATCGACGCGAACGATCCGGGCCTGCGCGAAATCCGTCTCGACGACGCCAAGGCGCTCGCCACGCCGATCGACGTCGCCAGCCTGATGGTGAACTTCCGGGCGATGATGGACAACACCGACGACTTCATCTATTTCAAGGATCGCCACCACGTCTTCACCGGCGCCAGCCAGACGCTGACCAAGATCACCGACCCCAGCCGGCACTGGACCGAGTTGCTCGGCCTCACCGACTACGACGTTTTTCCCGAAAGCTACGCCGACCACTACTACCGGCTGGAGAAACTGGTCTTCGCCGGCGAAGCGATCGCCAGCGAAATCCAGGAGTTTCGCCGCCCGGACGGCAGCACCGGCTGGGTGGACAACCGCAAGTATCCGATTCACGACGCGGCCGGCGAGATCATCGGCCTCTTCGGCATCGCCCGCGACATCAGCGACAAGATCGAAGCCGAGCGCAGTCTCAGGCTCGAGCGCGAAACCCTGCAGCTGATCCTCGACAACGCGCCGATCGGCATCTGGCTGCAGGACGAAAAGGGGCGCCTGGTCTTCGTCAACAAGTGTTTCTGCGACTCGACCGGGATCAGCGAGGAACGCTTCCTGGCCGCCGCGCATTACCGCGAACTGTTGCCGGCGCCCTACTGCCAGCAATGCCTCGATTCCGACGCCGCCGCGCTGCGCTGCGAGGGTGTCGTCGTTTCGCACGAGCAGCAGATGTTCGTCGACGGGCTGGTACACGAACTGCAGGTGATCAAGGCGGTCAAGCGCAATGGCCGGGGCGAGCCGATCGCCCTGGTCGGTCTCAGCCTCGACATCACCGAGGAGCTGAAGCAGGCGGAGGAACTGCAACGCTATTCGCTGGAACTCGAATCGCTGGTCGCCGCCCGCACCGCCGAGCTGACCCAGGCCAAGGAAGCGGCGGAAGCCGCCAGCATCGCCAAGAGCGCCTTCCTCGCCAACATGTCGCACGAAATCCGGACGCCGCTCAACGCCATCACCGGCCTCGCCCACCTGATCCGCCAGAACGGTCTCGAGCCGCGCCAGATGGAGCGGCTCGGCAAACTCGAAGCAGCCAGCCAGCACCTGCTCGAAATCCTCAACGCGGTGCTCGACCTGTCGAAGATCGAAGCCGGGCGTTTCGAACTCGAACGTCTGCCGGTGCAGCCGGAAAGCCTGCTCGGCAACGTTGCCTCGCTGCTGCACGAACGGGCGCGCGGCAAGGGACTGGCCATCCAGTGCGACATCGGCCCGCTCTGCCGTCACCTGCTCGGCGACCCGACCCGGTTGCAGCAGGCGCTGCTCAACCTGGCCGCCAACGCGATCAAGTTCACCGAACAGGGCGGCATCACGTTGCGCGTCAGCCAGGTCGATGAAAACTCCGTCAGCGCGCTGCTGCGCTTCGCGGTCGAGGACAGCGGCATCGGCATCGACGAAGCGGTCCTCCCCCGCCTGTTCGCCCCCTTCGAACAGGCCGACAACTCGATGACACGGCGCTACGGCGGCACCGGACTGGGGCTCGCCATCACCCGCCGGATAGCCGAACTGATGGGCGGCGAAGCCAGTGTCAGCAGTACGCCGGGGGTCGGCAGCACCTTCTGGTTCACCGCCCGCCTGAGCAAGGGCAACCCGAACCTGCAACGCAACCTGCCGTCAGCCGACGCCACGGCCGAGGCCAGGCTGCGGAACGAGCACGCCGGAACGCCGGTGCTGCTGGTCGAAGACGAACCGATCAACCAGGAAATCACCCTCGCCATGCTCGAAGACGTCGGCCTTTGCGTCGACCTGGCAAACGATGGCGGCGAAGCGGTCGATCTCGCCGGCAAGGGCAGCTACCGGCTGATCCTGATGGACATGCAGATGCCGCGCATGGACGGCCTCGAAGCCACTCGCCGGATTCGCGGGCTGCCCGGGCAGGCGCGGACGCCGATCCTGGCGATGACCGCCAACGCCTTCGCCGAGGATAGACAGCGCTGCGAGGCGGCGGGCATGAACGATTTCATCGCCAAGCCCTTCGTCCCCGAGCACCTGTTCGCCATGCTGCTGAAGTGGCTGAGCGCCGCTCAGCGGTAACTGGCGAACACGCTGACCAGACCATCGCCCTGTACCAGCAGGACGTCGTAAGGATCGCGCCGGCCGTTGTAGACCGGCCCGTCCATCCCCGGCGAACCGACCGGCATGCCGGGCACGGCGAGACCGATGGCCTTCGGTTTGTCGGCCAGCAGGCGACGGATGTCGGCGGCCGGCACATGACCTTCGAGCAGGTAGCCGGCAACCTTCGCCGTATGGCAAGAAGCGTAGCGTTCCGGCATGCCGAGCTGGCGCCGGGCACCGTCGAGGTCGCCGACCTCATGCACGCTGACGGCGAAACCCGAGCTTTCGAGATGCGCCACCCAATCCTTGCAGCAACCGCAGTACGGGCTTTTCCAGACCTCGACCTTGACCTTGGCCGGGGCCGCCAGCGCCAGCCCGGGCAGACCGAGGACGAGCGAGGCGAGCAGCAGACGACGGCGTTCGATATTGATCATGATGTCCTCCTTACTTGACGACGGCACGCGCGGTCAGCGGACTCTGGCCCGGCCAGACGACGTTGAGCAGCAACTTGTCGCCAGCGGCGAGCGTGCCCTTCCCCTGCAGCTGATCGTTGCCTGCCGGCTTCAGTTCGATATCGCGTTTGGCGCCACCGGAGAGCACGGTCAGCTTGCCGGTCGCGCCGGCCGTGGCCAGCGCTTCGCCGTGGATGCTGGCATACACGGTGAGCACGCCATCCAGGGCAACGATTTCGAACTGGGCATGGCCAGCCTCGGCAAAAACACCGCCGTGCATGGGCTGACCGTGCATTTCATGGGCGAGCACCGGACCGGCGGCGAACAGGGCGGACAGGCAGAGAACGGATAACAGTCGATTCATGGTGATACTCCTTGTGATGAAAAATCAGAGGGCTTCGTTGAAATCCGCGCGTTGCAGACGTTCGGCCGCTTGACGACCGAACAGCCAGAACAGCGCGGGGGTGATGAAGGTGTCGAGCAGCGTCGCGCCGACCAGGCCGGAAAAGATCACGACGGCGACCGGATGCAGGATTTCCGTGCCCGGCTGCTCGGCTTCGAAGAGCAGCGGCGCCAGCGCGAAGGCGGCGACCAGCGCGGTCATCAGCACCGGCGTCAGGCGTTCGAGCGAGCCGCGGATGATCATCGCGGTGTCGAACTTTTCGCCTTCGAAACGCATCAGGTTGAGCCAGTGGCTGACCTTGAGGATGCCGTTGCGGGTGGCGATGCCGGCCAGCGTGATGAAACCGATCAGCGCCGCGATCGACAGCGGCTGCCCGGACAGCCACAGCCCGAAGACCGCGCCGACCAGCGCCAGCGGCACGTTGGCCATGATCAGCGCGGCGAGCAGCGCCGAACGGTAACGGCCGTAGAGGACCATGAAGATGAGGATCGCCGAGCCGATGGCGAGCACCGAAATCAATCGCGCCGCTTCCTCCTGGGCCTGGAACTGGCCGCCGAGGGTGATGAAGTAGCCTTCCGGCAGCGGCTGTTCGGCCACCGCCGCACGCAGGTCGGCGACGACTTCCGAGAGCGCCCTGCCCTGCGCGTTGAGCGAGAGGACGATGCGCCGCCGGCCGTCGTCGCGGACGATCTGGTTCGGCCCGTCGCCGTCCTCGATACGCGCCAGTTGCGCCAGCGCCACCGGCCCGGCCGGCGTCTCGATCAACAACCCGCGCAGACCGTCGATGCCGCGCGCGCCTTCCGGCAGCCGGACAAGCAGATCGAAGCGACGGTTGCCGTCGACAATCTGGGCGATCTTCTCGCCATCGACCAGCATCTGCAGGTTGCGCAGCAACTGGCCGGACGACAGCCCGTAACGCGCGGCGGCGGCGAAATCGACATGCACCTTGATCTGCGGCGCCAGCACCTGCTTTTCGATCTCCAGATCGGCGACGCCGGGAATCTGCTGCAGGCGCTGCTGTAGCGCCGCCGCCTGGGCGCGCAGGACGTCGAGATCGTCGCCGAAGACCTTGATCGCCACCTGGGCACGCACGCCGGACAGCATGTGGTCGATGCGGTGCGAGATCGGCTGGCCGAGGTTGAGGCTCCCCGGCAGGTCCTTCAGGCGTTGGCGGATGTCGGCGTAGAGCGCTTCCTTGTTGCGCCCGCCGGGCTTGAGGCGGATTTCCAGTTCCGAGACGTGGACGCCCTCGGCATGCTCGTCGAGTTCGGCCCGCCCGGAGCGGCGGCCGATGTGCTCGACCTCCGGCACGCCGAGCAGCAGGCGCTCGGCCTGGCTGGCGACGCGTACCGATTCGGCCAGCGTGATGCCCGGATTCAGGCGCAGCGTCACCGTCATCGACCCTTCGTTGAACGGCGGCAGGAAGGTGGTCGGGAAGAAGGGCACGGCGGCGGCGGCGAGCAGCACGGCAGCAGCGGTCAGGGCGACCGGCCGCTGCGGCGCCCGCAGGACGACTTCGAGCGCCCGCCGATAATGCCGCTTGAGCCATTCGACCAGGCGCGTGTCGCCGTGCCGGGTGGCCGCCAGTTTCGGCAGCAGATACCACGAGAGCACCGGCGTCACCGTCACCGAGACCAGCAAGGAAGCCAGGATGGCGACGATGTAAGCGATGCCGAGCGGCACGAACAGCCGCCCCTCGATCCCCGGCAGCGCGAACAGCGGCACAAAGACCAGGGCGATGATCAGCGTCGCGTAAACGATCGCCGAGCGCACTTCGAGCGAGGCGGCGACGACCAGTTCGGTCAGCTTGAACGGCGTGCTGCGCGCCGCCGCACCGCGCAGGCGGCGCAGGATGTTCTCGACATCGACGACGGCGTCGTCCACCAGTTCGCCGATGGCGATCGCCAGCCCGCCCAGCGTCATCGTGTTGATCGACAGGCCGAGCCACTTGAAGACCAGTACCGCGATCAGGATGGAAAGCGGGATCGCGGTCAGGGAGATCAGCATCGTGCGCAGGTTGCCGAGGAAGAAGAACAGCACCGCGGCGACCAGGCAGGCGGCGAGCAGCAGCTTGGCCTGCAGGTTGTCGATCGACGCCTGGATGAAATCGGCCTGGCGGAAGATCACCTGCGGCGCCAGCACGCCGGCCGGCAGGCTTTTCTCCATGTCGGCCAGGGCGCTTTCCAGGCGCCGGGTGAGGTCGACCGTATCGGCCGTGGGCTGCTTCTGGATGCTCAGGATGACCGCTGCCCCGCCGTTGAAACCGGCGTCGCCGCGCTTGATGGCGGCGGCGAAATTGACCTCGGCGACCTGGCGGAGCAGTATCGCCAGCCCGTTGCGCGCGGTCAGGGCCAGGTTGCGCAAGTCTTCCAGGCTGGCACTGCGGCCGATGTGGCGAATCAGGTACTCGCGCCCGTTCACCTCAAGGAAACCACCCGAGGTATTGGCCGAATAGCCGGCCAGCGCGCTCTCCAGCCCATCCAGCGAAATGCCCAGCGCGGCCATCCGCTGGGTGTCCGGCTGGACCTGGAACTGGCGCACCTCGCCGCCGATCGGGATAACCTGGGCAACGCCGGCGACCGCCATCAGGCGCGGCCGGAGCACCCAGTCGGCGTACTCGCGCGCCGCCATGGCGTCCTGACGAACCCGCCCTTGCGAAGTATCGAGCGGGATCGCCAGCATCATCACCTCGCCCATGATCGACGACACCGGCCCCATGTGCGGTACGACGCCGGGCGGCAGCGTGCCCTGCAGCGCGGTCAGCCGCTCGGCCACCATCTGGCGGGCGCGATAGAGATCGACGCCCCAGTCGAACGAGAGATAGACGATGGACAGGCCCGGGCTCGATACCGAACGCACGCCGGCCACGCCGGGCAAGCCGTTGAGCGCCGTCTCGAGCGGGAAGCTGACCAGTTGTTCGACTTCCTCGGCGGCCATGCCGCCGGATTCGGTCATCAGCGTCACGGTCGGCTTGTTGAGGTCGGGAAAGACGTCGACCGGCAGGCGCTGCGCCTCGAAGGCGCCGTAGAGCATCAGCAGCACGGCGGTGACCAGCACCGGCAGGCGGCTGCCCAGACTTCGGTTCAATAACCACTGGAACATGATGTGGCCTCGCTCAACGAATCTGGCTGATCAGGGTCGCGCCGTCGACGACGACGCGGTCGCCATCGGCCAGCCCGTCGACGACCAGCACGCGGCTGCCGTCGAGCGGCTGGCTGCGCACCGGTTTCGGCGTGAAGCGCTCGGGCGAGGTCTTGACCCAGACCATGGCAACGTTGGCCGGACTGCGCACCACGGCGCGCTGCGGCACCGGCCAGCCCCGTGCGGTCGACTTCAGTTTGACCTGGATTTTCACCGGCTGGCCGAGCGGCAGCAGCAGGCCGAGACCGGCACCGCGCTTGCCGAACTGCAACGGCAGCGCCTGCTCGCGCAAGCGGCGGGCCGCGCCAAGGAAATCGAGTTCGACGCTGCGCTCGCCGACGGCAAGCGTTGCCGCGACCACCTCATCGGTCGCCAGCGCCTCGTAGGCCAATGCCTCGACCTGCAGACCGTCGGGATCGACGATCTCGAACACCACGTCGCGCGCATCGACGACCTGGCCGACCACCGCGTTGGCGGCAGCCACGACGCCGCCGACCGGCGCCACCAGCGCATCGCGCCCGCTGACCCCGTGACCGAGTGCGGCGACCCGTCCCTTGAGGCTGGCCAGCTCGCTTTCGGCCGCTTCAATCTCCTTGCCGGGTACGGTATCGGCCAGTTCGCGCAAACGGGCCAGGCGTTTTTCCGCCAATTGGCGTGCTGCCTGCAATTCAGCCAGCTGCGCGGCGAGGTCGGCGCGTTCGAGTTGACCGGCGGCGGGCACCACCCAGGCCAGGACCTGGCCCTTGCGCACCCGGCTGCCGACCGCCGGCAGCCCCTGCGGGCCGGCTTCGATGCGACCGGCCAGCATCGCCTGGACGCGACCGCCGCGCTGCGGGTCGATGACGACCTGACCGGACAATTCGACCGCCCGCGCCGCGTCGGCGGCGGCCACCGGTGCGGTACGCACGCCGAGCTGGCGCTGCGCCGTCTTGGGCAGGAAAACAGTGCCATCGGCCAGCCGCTGCGGCGTGTTGCCGAGGTTGGGCAAGGCGGCCTTTTCATCGCCATGGTCATGCCCCTCGTGCGCCGTCAGCGGGAGGGAAAACGCGGCTGCCAGGCAGCCGATCAGAAGACTGCGTTTCATGCCACACCTCCCTGCCGTTGTTTGACCCGGCGCCACACCAAGGCGGCGCCGACCAGACCGATGCCGGCCAGCAGCAGGCCGCCGCTCACCGGCGACAGACGCCAGCCGGCCGCGACGGCCGGCGGCGCGCCAGCCGCAACGCTCAAGGTGCCGGCCAGCAGGTCGGCTTCGTCGCCGGCCAGCAAGGTAAAGGACAGCGCGTGTTCGCCCACCGCCCGCAGCGGCTGCAACCAGGCGGCATCGCTGATCCGGTAAGCGCCGCTGGCGGCGTCGAAGGGCGCGGCAACTTCCTTGCCGCCGGCCTCGACCGACAGCGTCGCACCGAGCACCGGCGCATTGGTCGGTGCCCGGTCGACATGGAAAAGCAGCGAATTTTCATCGAGCCGGCCGACAATTTCGAAGGCCTCGCTCTCGGCGATGACCACCGGCAGCGGCACGACGGGTTCGGCGGCCTGCGCCGGCAGCAGCACGGCTACGGTGGCGCCGGCAATCAGAAGGTTTTTCAGTTTCATCGTGTTCATTCCGGTAACAGGCCGAGGGCCTGACGATAGGCGGACAGCGCAGCCGATTCCTGGATGCGCGCGCGGCTGGCGGCGCGTTCGGCGGCGAAAGTTTCCTGGGCAATGCGCAGACGCGTCGGCAGATCGCTTTCGCCGAGGCGGAAGGCCTTGTCGAAAAAGCGCTGCGTCTCACGCGCCAGTTGCGCCCGTTCTTCGCTCGCCTGACGGCGGCGTTCAGCCGCCTGCCACTGGCTGCGGGCAAGCTGCGCCGTCTGTTGCAGGCGCTCGCGCTCGCGTTCCACTTCGATTTCGGCCTCGACGCGCTCGGCGCCGGCTTCGGCAATCGCCGCGCCATGGCGGGCCGACGAGGAAAGCGGAATGCGCAGTCCGAGCGCCCAGCTGCGTTCGGCGGCCTCGCCGCTGGCCCCGCGCTCGCGCCGGGTGGACACGGTCAGTTCGGGATTCGCCCGACTGCGCGATCGGGCCAGCGCCTGCGCCTGCCGCGCCTGTTCGAAGCGGGCCTGGGCAGCCTGCAGTTCGGGATGGGCGCTCAGCCAGTCGGCCTCGGCCACCTTGGCCGGGGCCGCTTCGCCGTCGCCGTTCAGGGCCTCGGGCTGCTGCCCGGTCAGCCACTGCAGGCGGGCTGCCGCGGCTTCCAGGCGAACCGCGACATCGGCCTGCTCGGCTTGCGCCGAGGCCAGGGCGGCGGCGGCCTGGTGCAGGTCGGCGCGCGCCAGATCGCCGGCAGCGACCCGCCTTGCCACGTCGTCGCGCAGCCGCCTGGCACTGTCGAGCGCATTGTCGCTGAGCGCGACTTCGTCGCGGGCGAGCCGCCATTCCCACCAGGCCTTGCGCAGTTCGCCGGCCAGTTGCAGGCGTTGCGCCGCCGCCCGTCCTTCGAGGCGGGCACCTTCGGCCTCGGCCAGCGCCTGGCTGGCCTGACGCTCACCGGGCAGCCACAGCGGCAAGGCCAGACCGAGTTCAAGCTCTTCGGCACCGCGATCGGCGTTGAAACGGTCGCTCCGTCCGCCAATTTCGATGGCTGCCGGCTCCGGGGTCCAGGCCGCAGCGGCGTCCCGCCGGGCGGCAACCGCCTCGCGCTGCAATGGCAGGGTTTGCGACAGGAAATGTCGCGTCCAGGCCGCGGCGAACGCCTGCGGCAAGGTGACGACGGTTTCGGCGCCGACCGGGGTAACCGGTAACAGCGCCAGCAAGACAAGGATTCGCGCAACAGGGCGCATGGGAAATCTCCGGCTGGATGGAACGAGCCGGCGAGTTGCCGTTTTCGGCTCGCGGGGAGCCTGGACTACAGGGAGTTAACGGTCAGCCGCCGACGCTCAGGCGGAGACGACTCTGGGTGGTCGTTCGAGACCTTCGGGGACGCGCGACGGAAAACCGTCCGGTCGGCGGTCGATGACCGGCGTGGCGGCCGGTGCCGGAAGCAAGGCGATAACAGCGAGCGTTGCCGGGTAACCGGAGAGATGTCCGGGACAGCATTGGTGCTGGACATCGTCGCAGGGCGCCGGTGCCTGATCGTGATCGGGACAAGCGTCGCAATCATCGTCCATCGCGGCATGCATCTGCGCCATTGCGCCGGCATGGTGGTCGTGCCCGCCTTCCTGCATCGCCACCGCTTCGCCAATGCCTTGCGCCAGCGCGCGCGGCAAGGTCGCCGGAAACAGCACGGAGGCGACGACGATCAGCAGGAGGCAGCGCGCCAGCAGGCGGCGGATGGATTTCATGCGGCAACTATAAACGAGTCACGGACGCTCTGAAACCACCCGCTGGAAAAAGTTCAACGCGCGGCTGGCGCTTCAGCAGCACTCTTCCTCGACCTGGACCAGCAAGGCCATCGCCTCCTCGTCGCCGCAAGCCTCGAAGAAATCGCGGATCTGGTTGATGTGGGCGTGGACCAGGAACAGGTCGTCCGGTGCCGGCCCGCTTTTCGGCGTGCGCTTGGCCAGGAAGTAGTTCCAGAAGGGATGGTCGCCGCCTTGCGCTTCGACGTTGCGCAGGATGAATTCCATCAGGCGCCGGGCGTTGCCGTCGCAGTCGATCCCGTCAAAACTGACATAACGGTCGCTGCCCTTGCGGCACGGACAATCGGCGGCAACTTCCCGGTTCGGTTCCATGGTCTTGCTCCTCAAGCGATAACGCGGCCATGGTAGCGGTCGGCGTTATTCCCGTCCGTCGGCTGGCCGACAGTTCGCTCAAGCTTCGGCGCCGAGCCGGCGCAACGTGTCCAGCGCGTGGATGAAGAGGACGCGCCGCCCCTGGCGGCTCAGGATGCCGTCGCGCTCCCACTGGTTGAGCAGCGACGAGACCGTCTGCCGGGTCGTGCCGAGCAGGCTGGCGATGTCTTCCGTGCCGAGTTCGAGCGGCACCAGCCAGATGCCGCCGTCGAGCGGCCGGCCTCGCCTTTCGGTCAGGCCGGTGATGAAACGGGCCAGGCGCGCCGGCACGTCACGGAAGGCCAGATCCTCGATCAGCGTCACGGCATTGGCCAGCAGACGACCGAGCACACGCATCATCGCCGGCGTCACCGAGGGATCGCTGGCCAGCTTGCGAGCGAAGGCGCGAGTGTCCATCAACCACAGCGTGCACGGCGTCACCGCCTCCAGATAGGTCGGTGTATGCGTCGTGTAGATGTCGCCGGCTTCGAGATAACTCAGGCTGAGTTCCCGGTTCTCGCCAGCCAGATAGACGCGCAACCGGCCTTGCCCGACGATCAGCACCTGGTCGCGCGCGTCGCCCGGCGTCGCAAACAGCGTACCGCGCGCCACTTCCTGCGCGACAAAACCGTCGAGCAGCCCCGGCGGAATGTCCGAAACGGCGCCATGCAGAGATTGTGAAGGAGTGTCGACGGAATCCATTCCCAGCCCCAAGCAAGACGGGGACCAGGAAAAATCTCTTTGCGATCAATGCTGTGATACCACCCCAAGCTGTCGCAAGCGCGACAATTCGCTACAAGGCGACCAGAGTCTGGCGGCCGTACCATTCGTCGCCGGCGCCGAGTTCCTGAACGACGTCGGCAGCGGCGGCTTCGATGCAGAGCATGTGGCGCCAGTCATCGTCCGGCATGTCGGCCAGTGCGGCGCACTTTTCAACCCAGGGGTTCCACACCACGGTGTCCGGAAAACCCTGCTGCTGGATGCCCAGGCTGAGGTTGCCGGCGCGCAGCATCTGCGGGCGGCGGACATGGCGATAGACGCGGTCGGTTTCGCCTTCGATGAGCAATTCGGTACCGCTGTCGCGAACCACCTTGTTGCCGTCGGTGGCATCCCGGTAGTCGTGGCCGTACAGGCCTTCGACAGCGACATCCTCGACCTGGACGACGCGCAGGTAGGTATGCAGCGCGGCGGTGAATTCAAAGGGCAACTCACCGGTGTTGGCCACGCAGAGTTCGAGGTCGATGCGGTCGGCTTCGATCATCAGCGTCAGCTCGAGGCGAAAGCGATGCGGCCAGAGGGCGTGCGTTTCTGCGTCGTCACCGATCTCCAAGGTGACCAGCGCGTAATCGTCGCCGCTGCGCCGGGCACTGACTTCCCATTCCCGGGTACGCACAAAGCCGTGCCTGGGCAAGTCGCCGCGCTCGGCGAATTGCGGGAAGCAGACCGGGACGCCACCGCGGATCGCCGCGCTGCCGTCGTACACCGCCCGCTCGGATAGATAAAGCCGTTCGCGCCCGTCGGGCGTGGTCCATGACAGGACCTGGCCGCCAAGACGGCTGACCACCGCGCTGCTGCCCTGCGGCCCGTGCACACGCAGGGCCGGGATGCCGTGGAATTGGATATCTTCAATGCAAGGTTTCATGCGTTTTCGGGATGACGTAGAGTTGGGGGCGGACATGCAGCAGGATGATCTCGTGACCGAGCAGGGTGACGCTGCCGCGCCGGCGGTTGTCGCCGGTATCGCTGTATTCGAAAAGGTAGGAACGACGCAGGCGCAAGTGCCCGGCGTCGTCGCGGCCGAAGCCTTCGAGACGGCCGGCGACGCTTTCGTCGAGGAACTGCAGGCCTTCGTCGCGGCAGGCGGCCTGCGCCGCGCGCACGCCGATCTCGCGCGCTTTCAATGAATCGAGCCAGAACCAGATGAGCGCGCCGATGACGAGGATGAAAATGCTTTCGTAGATAGGCATGGCGTCGAAGTATACTGCCTGCCATGCTCAGTTACCGCCATGCCTACCACGCCGGCAACCACGCCGATGTGCTCAAACACCTGATCCTGCTGCAGATCGCCCAGTACATGGGCGAAAAGCCCGCGCCCTTCTGGATCATCGACACCCACGCCGGCGCCGGCCGCTACGCGCTCGAATCGGCCCATGCCAGCAAGCTCGGCGAATGGCGCGACGGCATCGGCCGCCTCTGGGATGCGCCGGGACTGCCGCCGGCCGCCGCCGATTACCTCGATTTCGTCCGCATGCTCAACCCGGACGGCCAGTTGAAGCACTACCCCGGCTCGCCCTGGCTGGCCCGCCAGATGCTGCGCGAGGCCGACCGCCTGCGCCTGTACGAAATGCACAGCAGCGACGTGCCGCTGCTCGAGGAATGTTTCAAGGGCGCCGGCCGCCAGGTCAATGTCACGGCCGGCGACGGTTTTGCCGGCCTCAAGGCGCTGCTGCCGCCGCCGCCGCGCCGCGCCCTCGTCCTGATCGACCCCTCCTACGAGACCAAGGCCGACTACAGCAACGTGATCAAGGCCCTGCAGGAAGCCATGAAACGCTTCCCGACCGGCACCTACGCGTTGTGGTATCCGCTGCTGCTCAAGCCCGAATCGCGCCAGTTGCCGGACCGCCTGAAGCGGCTCGGCGCCGCCAACTGGCTGAACGCGACGCTCGAAGTCAAGGCGCCGCCACGCGACGGCTTCGGCATGTACGGCAGCGGCATGTTCATCATCAACCCGCCGTGGACGCTGGAAAAGACCCTGCACGAAACCCTGCCGACGCTGGCTACGCTGCTCGCCCAGGGGCCGGGCGCCCGCCACACGCTGGAAAGTCAGTCGGTCTGATGCCGGAGACGGCGAGCGTATAGACCATTTGCTTGCACACGTATTACTTAAGTAATACAGTCCGCCGCAACAAGATCAACGGTCGGAGGTGCACTCGTGGCGGGACGAAGCATGCGGATGGCGGCAATGCTGCTGGGGATGGCGGCCGCTGCCGGCGCCCGGGCCGAGGAACCGTTGCAGGTTGCGCTCACCGATACCGCACCGCCCTTTGCCTATCGCGATGACAAGGGCGCGCTGAAGGGTTTCAATGTCGATCTGGTGCATGCGCTGTGCCAGCGCCTGCAGCGCCAGTGCAAGATCGAGGTGCTGCGTTTCCCGGAAGTGATTCCCGCCGTCGGCGGCGGCCGCTACGACCTCGGCGTCGCCAACACCTTGCGCACGCCGGAACGCGAAAAACTGGTCCGTTTCAGCCGCGTCATCTGGCGCTCGACGTCGAGCCTGATCGGCCACCGCGAACTCGGCGGCGCGCCGCCGAGCGCGCTGCTGAAGCGGGAAACCACCTGCGCCATCGCCGGCACCCGCCAGTTCTCCTGGCTCGGCGAGAATACCCAGACGCCGCCGCTGGCCGCCAGCGGCAACCAGGAACTGCTCAAGCTACTCGGCCAGAACCAGTGCGCGCTCGCCCTGATGCCGACGCAGCAGGCACTGGTTTTCCTGCAGGGCAAGGAAGGCCAGGCCTTCGCCTACATCGGCGCACCGCTCGCCGAAGGCGGCCTCGGCGGCGACGTGCACATGGTGCTGCGCCCCGGCAACGACGGCCTCAAGACCGAGGTCGACAATGCCCTCGACGCCCTGATCCGCGACGGCACCCACGATCGCCTGTCGCGGCGGCATTTCCCTTACAGCATCCTGTAATTGCCCATGTCGGAACGCCCGCCCCCCAGCTTGCGCCGCATCTCGGCGGTCGTCCTGGGGCTGCTGATCCTGATCCTGTGTCTCGCCGGCGTCTTGCTGGCCCGCCAGGTGCTGGAGCTGCAGCGTCTGGCGGTCGAGCATCGTCGCCAGGCCGCCGTCGGGTTGAGCGACAAGGTGCGACTGGTCAGCAACATCGAGCGGTTGATCCTGCTCGGCGACCAATTGAGCAGCAGCCCCGAAGCAGCAAGCTGGCGGGCTGCCGGCCGCGCCTTCCAGGCGCTCAGCCGGCATCCGTCGCTGCAAGGCCTGGCCGGCAACGATCCGGCGCTCGCCGCCAGCTTCCAAGTCGCCGATTCGCTGCTCGCCCTGCGCGAACGCGCTGCCCCGGGGGCGGAAATCGAAGCCGCCTGGGAAAGCCGCCGGGCGACGCTGACCCACGCCGCCGAGGAAACCTCGGGCAGCATGATCGCCTACGGCAGCAGCCTGGCCGACACCGCCGCCCAGTCGGCGCGGCAGATGCTGTGGCAGGCGCTGGCCTTCTGCGCGCTGCTCTCGTTTGCCCTGATCGCCCTGCTCCGCCTGCTCAAGCTGCAGTTGATCGACCCCTTGCTGGCGGTTTCCGGGCAGCTCGCGGCAATGCGCCCGAACGGCCAGCCGGCCGCTCCGCTGCCGGCGCCGCGCAACCTCGAAGTGGCCGAAGTCTTCGCCGCGCTACAGGCGCTCCAGGATACCCAGCAGGCGCTCAGCGACAGCGAGGAACGCCAGCGACTGGCGCTGGCCGGCGCCAACCAGGGCCTCTACGACCTCGACATGCGCAGCGGCCGGGTCCGGGTCAGCCCCGAATACGCGGAAATGCTCGGCTATCCGCCAAAGGCCTTCGCCGACCTCGATTTCGCGAGTTGGGCGGCGCTTCTCCATCCCGATGACCAGGAAGCGACGCTGCAGGCCTACCAGGATTACGTGGCCGGCCGGATTCCCCGGTATCGAGTCGAATTCCGCATGCGGACCAAGGATGGCCAGTGGAAATGGCTGCTTTCGCAAGCCAGCATCCAGTCGCGACAGGCCGACGGCACGCCACTGCGCATGCTCGGCACACATACCGACATCTCGGCCCAGAAAGCGGCCGAGGCCGACATCCGGGAACTGAACGCGGAACTCGAGGCGCGGGTCAGCCAACGCACCGCCGAACTCGACCAGGCAAAGCGCCTCGCCGAAAGCGCGACCTTGGCCAAGAGCGCCTTCCTGGCCAACATGAGCCACGAAATCCGCACCCCGCTCAACGCCATCTCCGGAATGGCCCACCTGATCCGCCGTGCCGGACTGCCCGACGAGCAACTGGCGCGTCTCGACAAGCTGGAGGCGGCCAGCCATCACCTCCTGGAAATCATCAACGACGTGCTCGACCTGTCGAAGATCGAGGCCGGCAAGCTGCAACTGGAAAGCAGCGTTTTCGCCCTGCCCGAGCTATTCGGAAACATCTGCTCGATGCTCCAGGACGGCGCCGCAGCGAAAGGCATCGAACTGCGCCGCGAATACCCGGCGGAACCGCGCTGGCTGCGCGGCGACAGCACGCGGCTGCAGCAGGCGCTCCTCAACTACGCCGGCAACGCGCTGAAGTTCACCGAACGCGGCAGCATCCTGCTGCGCGCCCAGGTCCTGGAAACCCGGGTAGAGGCTTCGCTGATCCGTTTTTCGGTCAGCGACACCGGCATCGGCATCGCCCCGGAAGCGATCGAGCGGCTGTTCAATGCCTTCGAACAGGCCAACCATTCGACCTCGCGCAAATACGGCGGCACCGGGCTGGGGCTGGCGATCACCCGCAAGATCGCCCAGGCGATGGGCGGCGAAGCCGGCGCCGAAAGCCAGCCGGGCCAGGGCAGCACCTTCTGGTTTACCGCCTGGCTGCAGCACGGCGCAGCGCACGCTGTCGCCACTACCGACAGCATCGAACAGATCGAGGCCGGCCTCGCGGCACGGCACGGCATGCGCCACCTGCTGCTGGTCGAGGACGAACCGGTCAACCGCGAGATCGCCCAGATGCTGCTGCTCGATGCCGGACTCGCCGCCGACCTCGCCGAGGATGGCCTGCAGGCGGTGGCGATGGCGAGCGCCGGCCATTACGACCTGATCCTGATGGACCTGCAGATGCCCAACCTCGACGGTCTGGAAGCCACCCGCCGCATCCGCCGCCTGCCCGGCTACGCGGACGTGCCGATCGTCGCCATGACCGCCAACGCTTTCGTCGAGGACCGCGAACGCTGCCGCGCCTGCGGCATGAATGCCTTCATCGCCAAACCTATCGTCCCCGAAACCTTCTACGAACAGTTGCTGCTGAGCCTGGACGCCGCCTATCCACTCCACTGAGATTCAGGCACGGCGCTCGCCGAGTTGCGCCTTGAGCTGGCGCGCCGCCAGCGCGTAACCGCCGTCGCTGCCGTCAACGAAATGCAGGTGCTTGCCGGCATGCGATTCAACCAGGCAGGTGATCAAGGCCTCGCGCGAACGATGCATGCCCCAGGCCAGTCTTCCCGCTGCCCGCTCGGCGTCGAGCCAGGCGGCGAGTTCGGCGATCTGCGTCTCGCCGGCATCGAGCAGCATGCGCAGGGCGCCGTCGAACTTGCGGAAATCGCTGTGCCGGACCAGATCGTCGCGGTAGCGGCTCCAGGCGACCGAGGCCGTGTCGAGCTTGTGGCGGAACAGCCAC
Source organism: uncultured Dechloromonas sp. (assembly GCA_964523045.1). Classification (GTDB taxonomy): domain Bacteria; phylum Pseudomonadota; class Gammaproteobacteria; order Burkholderiales; family Rhodocyclaceae; genus Azonexus. Next base: position 32,600 of record CAZFXO010000013.1, read on the forward strand.
CAGCCGGCCAGGTTCTGCAACAACAGACGGTTGGCGTAGCGCAGACCGGCAAGAAAGCCGCGTCCGGCGCTGCGCACCCTGGTCTCGCCAGATAGCGCCTGGGGCGAGAAGGACAACTGCAACGCCCCGGCATGCAGCGGATGATGGCTGCCGGGGTCGCCGAAAATCTCGTCGATCCGCGCCAAAACCCGAGCATAAGTCGCCTGGTTGAGCGCCGGATCGAGCGCCGTGGCGACGACGATCAACGCCAGCTTGACGTCGCGAAAGCTCGGCACGTTCTGCCAGCGGCACTCGAAGCCCTCAAAACTGGCGCTGGCCGGCCCCTCGCCCAAACGGACGTGCTGCACGCCGGGATCGCCGCGCTTGATCCGGCGCTCGGCCTCCTCCCAGCCACGCCCGGAGAAGAAGGGCTGGTTGATCTGCTCCGAGAGCGCCAGCTTGCCCACCCGCACCCAGTGCCCGGCTGCGCGCAGTTCGCCGACGCGGATCAGGCCGGCGCGCAAGTGCAGGCCGAAACTGTCGGCCGCCAGTTGCTGGGCGCCACGCAAGGCGATCACCGCCGGCGCGCAGAGGCGTTCGGGAATGGCGAAGGTGGCGCCATCGCCGCCGAACAGGAAAGGCAGTTCGATACTGCGGTCGAGGTTGGCGATCGCCGCGATGCAGGCAACGCCGACGGTGTTGACCTTCTTGTAGGCGCCGTCGGCGATCGCCCGGGTCGAATCGACGATGTCGGCGATCACCACCCACCAGTCGTCGGGCAAATCGACGTGGTGGCGCGTATCGATCGCCGCCGCGAACGACGGCAAGGCCGGCAGGTCGCGGTAGAAGCCGGAATCGGCCATCGCCTCAGCCGAGTTCGGTGTATTTGGCGCGCGAACCGCGCGCCTTGTCGACCGGGTACTTGGCGGCGTTTTTCTGCAGCTTGGCGCGGGTTGCCGCCGCCAGGTCGATGCCGCTGCGCTCGGCGATCAGCAGCAAGTAGAGCAGGACGTCGGCGCATTCGTCGGCCAGCGCCTCGCGCGTCGTCGCCTCGGCCGGTAGCGCCTCGACCTCGGCATCGCTCTTCCACTGCATCAGTTCGAGCAGCTCGCCGGCTTCGAGGTTGAGCGAGACGATCAGGTTACGCAAGGTGTGAAACTGCTGCCAGTCGCGCGCATCGCGAAACTCGCGCACGGCGGCGGTCAAACTGGAAAAGTCGTCCATTCTGCGTTCCGTATAAGCCTGCCAAGCGCGGCATCATGCCACAGGCCGCCCGTTCAGGGCGCCATCACCTCTATCCCCTGGCGACGCAACCACTGCTGGTCGAGTTCCCAGCTCACGCCCTTGATCCCGGGCTGCGCCCCAACCAGTTCGGCGGCTTCGGACTGCACCCGGGCCAAGGCTTTCTCGACCGCGATGAAGGCCGGATCGTTCGGGTCCTTGACATTGACCTCGGGGTACAGAACGCCGAGCACCCGGAACGCCGGCACCTCGACGTTGCGCGGCGTGCTCAGTACCGCCACCCCCTGCTCGACGCGCAGCACCTGGAAATGGTAGGGGTAATGCTGCAGGTCCGGGCTGCCCTGGCTGGCCAGGACGTCGTTGAGCTGGCGGGTCTGGCTGTCCGGCCGGCGGATCGCCCAGTCGAGGGCAACCAGCAGGGCGATGACGACGAGGACCCAGTGTCCGGATTTGAGTTTCGGAAATGGCATGCTGTCTCTTTACTTGGCCGGCCCCGCAGCCCGCTTGGTGGCGAAGCGTAACATGAGAAAATCGCTCGGCACACCTGCCCAACACGGAGAACACGGAGAAACCCCATGCCCATCTATCAACTCGGCGAAAAAATCCCGCAACTCGGCGAACAGAGCTGGATCGCCCCTAACGCCACCGTCATCGGCGACGTCCGCCTCGGTGTCCAGGCGTCAATCTGGTGGAACGCGACCCTGCGCGGCGACAACGATCCGATCCACATCGGCGAGCGCAGCAACATCCAGGACGGTTCGGTGCTGCACACCGACGAAGGGGTGCCGATGCACATCGGCAACGACGTCACCGTCGGCCATCTGGTCATGCTGCACGGCTGCACGGTCGGCGACGGCAGCCTGATCGGCATCGGCTCGATCATCCTCAACCGGGCGGTGATCGGCAGGTCGAGCATCGTCGGCGCCAATACCCTGATCCCGGAAGGCAAGATTTTCCCGGACGGCGTGCTGATCGTCGGTTCACCGGGAAAAGTGGTGCGCGAACTATCCGATGAGGAAATTTCTCGTTTAAAACATTCGGCTAGCCATTATGTCGATAATGCCAAACGATATTCCCAGATGCTGCAAGCGTTTCCGGCAACAATTATACAAAAGTAATACACCTTTCTTTACAAATCTTCTTATTTATCATGAAAGAATCGTTTCTCGCAGGTCGATCAGAATAATGTTGCGATTCATGAACATAAATAGGGAGCCAGCATGGACAAGGGGAATACGGGATTTAGCACTTACCTGATTGCAGCAGTTTCGATCGGAGCACTCTGCTCGGTGGCATTGATGAGCCTCTACAGCGACCTCAGCGCGCCGACACCGCCTTCGCCGGAACAATTCGTGGAAAGTCAGCCGACGGCAGCCTTGCCGGTGCCTGGCGCGGTCGAAGTGGTGCCACCGGCGGAAGCGGCTACGCCATTACCGACGGAAGCGGCCGCGCCGTTGCCGACGGAAACGGTCAGCGCCGCCCCGGTCGTCGCCGTCGTCACGCCGTCCGGCGTGACGGCCGTCGCCGCAGCGCCGGCGGCAGTCGCCGACAACACTGCACAAAGCCGCGACGAACTGCTGCGCACGCTCGAAGCCTGGCGCAAGGCCTGGGCCAATCGTGATGTCGAGGCTTACTTCTCCTTCTATACCGCCGACTACGCGGGCAACTCGGAAAGTCCGGCACAGTGGCAGGCCAGCCGGCGCCGCATCATCGAACAGGCCGGCCTGATCGACCTCAGTTTCGGTGAAGCGACGATCGAGATGGACGGCAAGGACAGCGCCACGCTGACCTTCCCGATGAACTACCGCTCGAAGCGTTTCGAGGACGAAGGCGTCAAGCAGTTGCAACTGGTCCGCGACCAGGGGCAATGGCGGATCGCCCGCGAGCAGTTCACCGCCAACTGACGAAGTCGGCAATTGCCGCCAGTACGGCGGCCGTCTGGTCGCGCTGCGGCGTATGTCCGCAGCGCGCCAGCTTGAGCAGGCGCGTTTCCGGCACCTGCTCGGCGATCGCCTCGATCTGGCGCATCGTCGCGTATTCGTCGTCTTCGCCCTGAATCGCCAGCACCGGGCAACGGATCGCCGGCAGGAAAGCCTCGATGTTCCAGTCGCGGAAAGCCGGCGATAGCCAGCAATCGTTCCAGTCGGCAAAAACCCGCGGCGCGTCGCGGTGATAACGCGCCAGCTTTTGCGGCCAGTCGCTGTCGCGCCAGATGTCGCGCGCGGCACGGATGCCGGCCAGGGTTTCCGCTTCGACGAATTCGTGCGGCGCCATGACCACGACGCCGACCGGCTGTTCAGGAAAACTGCCGGCGAAGATCAGCGCGATACTGCCGCCATCGCTGTGCCCGACCAGCAACGGCCGCTCGACCGCCATCGCCGCCAGCAGCGCCGGCAGGATTTGTTGCGCTTCGCGGTGCATGTAGTCCGGCTGACGCACTGCCGGATGCGGATCGGAAGCGCCGTAGCCCGGCCGCGAATAGACGATGGTCCGGCAGCCGGTCGCCGCCGCCAGTTGCTTCGGAAAATCCCGCCACATGGCGACGCAACCGAGTCCTTCATGGAGCAGGACCAGGGTCGGCAGCCCAGGACGGAGAGCGGGAATATCAAGGGTTTCGATGCGATAGCCGGGAATCTCTATGGTCTTCATGCGTGCAGGAGGAAATTGCGGACGACGTCGATCTGGTCGTCGGAAAGGAACATCGGGGCGTGTCCGACCCCGGGGATCTCGGCCAGTTCTGCGCGTGGCCCGGACTCGCCCATGCGCCGCCAGGTATCGCGCGTCAGCAGGTCGGAATCACCACCGCGAATAACCAGCGTCGGGCAGCGGATCGCTTCGTAGAGCGGCCACAGCGATATGTCGCCGTCCCCGAAGGCGGCCCGGAACGGCTCGCCGATGCGCGGATCGTAACGAAAGCTCCAACGCCCATCCGGGCGCTGACGAATGCTGCTTTCGGTCAGCTCGACCCACTGCGCCTCGCTCAACGCGCCAAACGGCGCGCTGATCTGGCGCAGGTAGGCGACCGCTTCGGCCGGCGTAGCCCAGTCGGGATCGGCGCCGACATAGGCGGCAATGCGCTGCAGCGCGGCGCGGCTAATCACCGGCCCGACATCGTTCAGCACCAGGCGCATCAGCGGCGAATTTTCCTGCGCCGCCAGCGCCATGCCGATCAGGCCGCCCATCGAAGTGCCCAGCCAATGCACCGTCTCGACGTCAAGACGGGCAAGCAGCGTGACCATGTCGGCGACGTACTGCGGAATCGCGTAGGCTGACGGATCGCGCAGCCAGCCGCTGAGGCCGCGCCCGACGACATCCGGACAGACGACCCGGTAATGCCCCGACAGCGCCTGCGCCAGACGATCGAAATCGCGCGCATTGCGAGTCAGGCCATGGACGCAGACGAGTACCCGCGGGTTGTCGCGTTCGCCCCATTCGTAATAGCTCATCCGATGCAGCCCGGACGGGCTGAGACAGCGGACGCTGCGTTGTTTTATCGTCATCGCGCCTTCCTCCTCGGACGAAATGTATCACCGTCCCTGCCAGTAACGCTGGTGCCGTTGTCGCCAGGCAGCGATTTCCCGCCCCGCCGGACGCAGCGTCAGGAGTAAGGCACCATCGCGATCGGTCCGCCACAGGCGGGCGCCGCTCGCCGCGTGGCGTGCCAGCACCTCCGGCCGCGGATGCCCGAAGCGGTTGCGATGACCGACCGAAAACAGCACCTCCTGCGCCCCGACAGCGGCGAGGAACTCCGCCGTCGACGACCCCTTGGCGCCATGGTGCGGCGCCAGCAGGACGGTGCTGCGCAGCGCCGGGGCATCGCGCGCCAGCAGCACCGCCTCCTCGCGAGCCGCGATATCCGCTGTCAGGAGTAGCCGTTCGCCACCTACCGTCAGCGCCAGCACGCAGGACAGCGCATTGTGTCGGCCGCGCTCGGCGTAGGCCTCGGCCGCCGGATGCAGGACCGCGAAATCGACGCCGTCCCAGCGCCAGGTCTCGCCGGCGACACAAGGCCGCCCCTGCGCCGCGTCCGACGAAACGACGTCGTCGACCGGTAGCGCCGCGCGCAGCGAATCTGCACCGCCGGCATGGTCGGCGTCGCCATGGGTGACGAGCAGGCGGTCGATGCGCGTCGCCCCGAGCCAGCGCAGATAGGGCACCAACACCCGTTGCCCGGCATCGGCGTCGCTACCGTAGCGCGGACCGGTGTCGTAGACCAGCAGGTGCTGACGCGTGCGCACCGTCACCGCCAGCCCTTGGCCGACGTCGAGCACCTCGACGCGCGCCTCGCCATCGGGTATTTCCGGTGCCGGCCAGAACAGCAGCGGCAGAAGCAAGGCCAGCCCCAGCCAGCGCCCCGGCACGCCACGCGGCAGCAGGCAGACAACGACGCCGATGGCGGCCAGCAGCACCGCCGCCGGATGCGGCGCCGGCACCTGCCACAAAGGCCAGCCCGCGCACCAAATCAAGAACTGCATCAACGGCTCGAGCACCGCGTGCGCCGCCTGCAGCAGAAAATCCCACGGCAGGACGGCGGCGAGCAGTGCCAACGGCGTCACCAGCAGGCTGATCACCGGGATCGCGACCAGGTTGGCGAGCGGCGAAATCAGCGGAAACTGGCCGAACACCAGGAGCAGGATCGGCAACGAGGCGAGCGTCGCCGCCAGTTGCACCGTCCCCCAGCCGCGCAGGCGTTCGCGCCAGCCGCACCCGGCGCCGACCAGCGCCGCGCCGACGTGGAGCAAGGCGGCGACGACACCGAAGGACAACCAGAATCCCGGCGCCAGCACCGCCCAGGGATCGATGACGAGCACGACGACCAGGGCCAGCGCCAGCACCCGGCCGGGCGCCACGATGCGCCCGGAAAACATCGCCGCGACGGCGACCAGCAGCATGTACAGGGTACGTTGCGCCGGCACCCCGAAACCGGCCAGCGCGGTATAGGCGACGGCCGTCATGGCCGCCGTCAGCAAACCGACCTTCTGCGCCGGCCAGCGCAGCGCCAACCCGGGCAGGCGGCGCCACAAGCCGGCCAGCAGCGCGCCGCAGAAGCCGGCGACCAGGGTGATGTGCATGCCGCTGATCGCCATCGCATGCGTCACACCGCTACGGTTGAAGATCGTCCATAGATCGCCGTCGACCGCCTTCTGGTCGCCCACCGCCAGCGCCGTCAGGATGCCGCGCCAGGGATGGCTGGCCGCCGGCAGGGCGGATTCGAAACGCTGGCGGACCGCCGCCCGCAGCCGCTCGACGAGATAGGCCGGGCGGGCGACGAAAGCGTCGAGACGCTGCGCCGGTGCCGGCCGCACATAACCGGTGGCGCGGATGCCGCGTTCGAGCAGCCACAGCTCGTAGTCGAAACCGCCGGGATTGGCCGCGCCGTGCGGTCGCTTGAGGCGGACGGTGAATTGCCAGCGCTCGCCGGGGCTGACCGGGTGCTTTGTCTCACCGTCGTCGTACCAGGCCAGTTGCACGCGCTCGGGGACGACGGCGCCGGCATCGAGGCGGCGCTCGATGGCGAACTCGAAACGCACACCGCGCTCGAAATCCTGCGGCAGGCCGGCAACCACGCCGACCACCGCGACATCCCTGCCCTCCCACAGCGCGCCCAACTGGTCGGCCAGACGCAGTTCGGCACGCCATGCCGCCCAGCCGAAACCGAGGCCGCAGGCGCCGATCACCAACAGCAGCCGCGCCGGCCAGCGGCGCCAGCGCCAGGCCGGCAGGCAAAGGACAAGCGCCGGCAACGACCAGAGCAAGGGATCGGGCAACTGCGCCTGGGTCTGCAGCAGGAACACACCCAGCGCAAAGGCGAGCGCGGCGGATTTCATGCCAATATCATGGCACGAAGCGTTACCGACGGCGAGCCCGGCCTTTGCAATAATCCTTGAAACCTCAGTTGACCGCTTATCTCTCCTTGTGCAGCCGCATGAATGCTGACCTCAATGCCCACGATACGGCTCACTCGTTGAGTGATGGCGCTACGCGGCCGCTGGCACGTCCGGACGGGCGCCCGGCTTTGTCGCTTCTCCTTGCAGGCACGAGCCTGCCGCGTCGTCGCTTCGCGCCGGCCATCCCGTCCAAACGCACCATCGGCCGCGTCCAACTGAGGTTTCAAGGATAATCGCCCCATGCGCCGCCTGCTCAAACGCTACCTGCCGGACCACGAGACAATACGCCGCAACCCCTGGTTGCGGCCGTTCGAGAACACACTGTTGCATCCGCGGCTATGGCACCTGAACCGCCGTTCGGCGGCCGGCGCGGTGGCCGCCGGGCTGTTCTGCGGCCTGATTCCCGGCCCCTTCCAGATGCCCGGCGCGGCGCTGTGTGCCATCCTGTTTCGCGTCAACCTGCCGCTCGCGCTCATGGTGACGCTCTACACCAACCCGTTCACCATCGTTCCGCTCTACCTGCTGGCCTACCAGATCGGTCGCCTGCTGATCGGCGACACGGCCGGCTTCCTGCTGCCACCGGCCTTCAACCCGGCGGACTTCGCCGCTTGGACGCAGGCCATGGAGATCTGGATGCTGGCCGTCGCCCGGCCGCTCGCCGTCGGCCTGATCGTCCTTGCCGACGGCCTGGCGCTGGCCGGTTACCTGCTGACGCGCGGCGCCTGGCGGCTCTACCTCGTCCGCCAGTGGCGCCGCCGGCAGCGCCGGAGATCAGCCTGACTTCTTGCGGTGGTCGACGACGCGTACCGCCTTGCCCATCGAACGCTCGATGGCGCCGGTCGGCTTGACGATGACCTGGCAGGAAACGCCGATGAAGTCCTTGATGTCCTTCTGCACCTTGGCGGCGATCCGGCCCATCGCCTCCTGACCCTTGGCGAACAGCGGCGGGCTGGCTTCGACATTGACCACCATCGAATCCATGAAGCCTTCGCGGAACACCTCGATCTGGTAGAACGGCGACAGCGTCTCGGTGCGCATCAGCACCGCCTCGACCTGGGTCGGGAAGACATTCACGCCACGGATGATCAGCATGTCGTCGGAACGCCCGGAGATGCGCCGGATGCGCGCATGCGTGCGGCCGCACTTGCACGGCGTGCGGTCGATCACCGAAATGTCGCGAGTGCGGTAACGCAGGATCGGGAAAGCTTCCTTGGTCAGCGAGGTGAACACGATCTCGCCCTCTTCGCCGTCCGGCACGGGCTGGCCGGTGTTGACGTCGACGCATTCGACGAGGAAATGGTCTTCCCAGACGTGCAGGCCCTTCTTGGCCTCGATGCACTCGACGCCGACGCCCGGCCCCATGACTTCGGAGAGGCCGTAGATGTCGATCGCTTCCAGCCCGAGGCGCGCCTCGATCTCGTAACGCATTTCCTCGGTCCACGGCTCGGCACCGAAAATACCGACACGCAGCGGCAGCTTGCGCAGGTCGATGCCGATGCTCTCGGCCTCCTCGGCAATGTTCAGCGAATACGACGGCGTGCAACACAGCGCGGTGGCTTCGAAGTCGGAGAGCAGCATGACCTGCTTCTGCGTCTGGCCGCCGGACATCGGCACGGTCAGCACGCCCAGTTCCTCGGCGCCGTAATGGAGGCCGAGGCCGCCGGTGAACAGGCCGTAGCCGTAGGCATTGTGCAGACGGTCGCCGGGATGCAGGCCGGCCGCCGCCAGGCTGCGGGCAACCAGTTGCGCCCAGTTGCCGATGTCGCGCCGGGTGTAGCCGACGACGGTCGGCTTGCCAGTGGTACCGGACGAGGCATGAACGCGGACGACCTGCTCGGTCGGCACGGCAAACATGCCGAAAGGATAGTTGTCGCGCAACTGTTCCTTCTTGGTGAAGGGCAGCAGGCGGGCATCGGCCAGCGACTGGATGTGGTGCGGCTTGACCTCCAGTTCATCCATCGCCTCGCGGTAGAACTTGACCGTCGCGTAGCAGCGTTCGACCGTGTTGCGCAGCCGGCGCAATTGCAGGGCCTCCAGCTCCTCGCGAGGCAAGGTCTCGTTCTCGATGTCGAAAATCATGAAGCTTCCTCCCTGGTTGCTTTCTGTTGTTGTCAAAAAGGGAGAAATGATACGCCGGACAGCGCTGGCGCGCGTCAGCGGCTTCAGGTGCGGAAGCGGCCGACCTCGCCGTTGAGCGTCTCGGCCAACTGGCGCAGGCTGTCGGCGGTATGGGCATTGCTGTCGGCGGCCGCGTTGTTCTGTTCCGCCATCTGCGCGATGCGCTCGACATTCCTGGCGATCTCGGTACTGGCCGCAGCCTGCTCGCGCAGGGCGACGGTGATCTCGGACACCGCCTCGACCACCCGCCGAGAATGTTCCTGGACCTGGCCGATCGATTCGCCAGCCCGCTGCGCCTCGACGACACCAAGCCCGACCTGCGCCACGCCGCGCTTCATGCTGTCGACCGCGGCCGCTGTCCCGGACTGGATGGCGGCGATCATCTCGGCGATTTCCTGGGTCGATTTCGCCGTCCGCTCGGCCAGCTTGCGCACCTCGTCGGCGACCACAGCGAAGCCGCGTCCCGATTCGCCGGCCCGCGCCGCCTCGATCGCGGCGTTGAGCGCCAACAGGTTGGTCTGGTCGGCGATGTCCTTGATCGTGCCGACGATGGTCGAAATCCGGTCGGATTGCCGCCCCAGCGCCTCGACGTTGGCCGCCGAGAGATTCACCGACTCGGCGATGCCCTGGATTTCGTCGACCACCCGGCGCACGGTGTCGCCGCTCGCGCCGGCGACGCGGTCCGACTCGCGGGAATAGGACTCGGCATCCTGGGCGTTGCGCGCGATGTGATCGACGCCGACCGTCATTTCCTCGACCGAGGCTGCCATGCTCGACGCCGAATCGCTCTGCGTCCCGGCGCTGCACGAAATCTGCTGGCTTGACGCCGCCAGCTTGCCGGCGGCGCCGCGCAACTCGCCGACGTCATCCTGGATCCTGGCCAGCAAGTCGCGGATCGACGCCGCCATGTCGTTGAGGTCGCGCCCGGCGGCATGCAGTTCGTCGCTGCCTTCGCTCGCGAAATGGACGGTCATGTCGCCGTCGGCCATGCGCCGCGCACCAGCGGAAAACAGCTCGACCGTGCCAATCACCGAGAAATAGGTACCGATGCTGAAATAGCCGACCAGCAGCGTCACCAGGATCGCCAGCGCACTGTGCTGCAACAGGAGGCGCTCGGCATCCGCCTTGCGTTTCTCCAGTTGTTTTTCGAATTGCGGGATCAGCGTGTCGTACATGATCCGGTAACCGAGATCGATGACCTGGGTGGTCATCGCGAAATAATCGGCGGCGGCGGTCTGGAAGCGTTCCTCGAGAATGTCTTCGCGAACCAGTTTGAACACCTTCTCGCTGGCGGCGGTGAATTCGCCGCCCGGCCCGCTCAGCACGGCGCGCAGCTCGGGCGCATACTTCATCGTCTTTTCGAGGTTGGCGTTCTGCTCCCGCAAGGTTCCGCTCAGGCGTTCGAGCAGGGCGACGATCTCGCGCCGCGTCTGCGGCATCAGTTCCCGCGAACTGAGCGCCCCCGTCCCGCGGGCGCGCATGATGCCGAGCGGTTCGAGCATCGCCGGCATCTTGTCGACGACCGTATCCATGAAGTAGTAAGTGTCGATCGCCGGGTCCAGCGTCAGTTCGGTTTCGTCGGCCAGTTCGACCATGAAGCCGAGGACGCCGGCAATCATCCGGCTATGCCGGGCGAGGTTTTCCGGGGCCGGCCAGTTCAAGCCGTCGCGTCCGATTTCCGTCCATTCGCCGCGAACCGCCTGCCAGGCCTGGCTGTCGCGCAACGACGGAGTGAGGATGGCGTCGGTTTCCTGCAGCGCCTGATCGACTTCCTTCGCCACCGCGGCCCGCCTTTCCTGCATCGCGGCGTTGCCGTTGAGCACGCCCGACGACAGCCCGCGATGTTGCTGCATGAACTGCACCGCGCGATTCATCGGCTTGAGCATCTGCAAGCCGGCCAACTCGTGCTCGGCGGTCCGGATGTCGCGGCGGAGGTTGTCGTAGAGCGTCGCCAGGAGCAGCAGCAACACCACCACCAGCGCGCTGCCAAGAAAAATGAACTTGGCACGAAAACGCAGGCGATTCATCAAAACCACTGCCGGCTGGAACAAGAGACGCATTTTTCGACCCCCAGGCTACTGACGCGACCAGAATAGCCAGAGACCAAAAATGTCAAACGAATATCAGGATCTGAGTAGTTTCCCGTCGTTCAGTTCGATCATCGCATCGGCCCTGGCGGCCAGCCCGCGGTCATGGGTGACCATGACCAGGCTGGCGCCCTGACGCCTGACGTGTTCGAGCAGCAGTTCGAAGACGCCGGCAGCAGTATGACTGTCGAGATTGCCGGTCGGTTCATCGGCCAGGATACATGACGGTCGACTGACCAGGGCGCGGGCGATTGCCGCGCGCTGCCGTTCGCCGCCGGAAAGCTCGCCCGGCCGGTGTTCCAGGCGGTGGCCGAGGCCGACCGCAGCGAGCATCGCCGCCGCCTGTTCGAGCGCCGCACCGCGTTCGCTGCGCCGGATCAGCAGCGGCATGGCGACGTTTTCCAGCGCCGAAAACTCGGGCAACAGGTGGTGGAACTGGTAGACGAAGCCGAGGTGGCGGTTGCGCCAGTCGCCGCGATCGACCTCGTTCAGGGCCGAGAAATCGCGTCCCATCAGCGACACCGCGCCGGCACTCGGCGCGTCGAGCCCGCCCAGCAGATGCAGCAAGGTGCTCTTGCCGGAACCGGAAGCGCCGACCACGGCCAGCGTGGTGCCAGCAGCAACGCTCAGATCGATACCGGCCAGCACCGACACATCGAGACCGCCGCCGCGGAAGGTCTTGGCCAGGCCCTGGGCCTGCAGGACGATTTCACTCATAGCGCAGCGCCTCCGCCGGATTGACCCGCGCCGCGCGCCAACTCGGGTAGAGCGTCGCCAGCAGCGAAAGTACGAAGGCGATCAGGATGACGCCCCAGACATCGCTCCACAGCAGTTCGGACGGCAGGTCGGAAATGTAATAGACGTCCTTGGCCAGGAACTGGATGCCGAGCAGGTGCTCGAGCGCCGGCACCACGACGTCGATGTTGAGCGCCAGCGCGACGCCACCGGCAACGCCGAGCGCCAGGCCGATGCAGCCGACCAGCGCGCCCTGGATCATGAACACCGCCATGATCGAGCGCGGCCGGGCGCCGAGCGTGCGCAGGATGGCGATGTCGGCCTGCTTGTCGGTGACCGCCATGACCAGCGTGGACACCAGGTTGAAGGCGGCGACGGCGACGATCAGCGAAAGGATGATGAACATCATCGTCTTCTCGATCTGCACGGCGCGGAAGAAGTTGGCGTGACTCTTCGTCCAGTCGTGGATGTAGGCGTCGGCGTTGATGTAGGCGACCAGTTCGCGGGCGATGCGCGGCGCCTTGAACAGATCGTCGACCTTCAGGCGCACGCCGCTCACCTGCTCGCCCATCTGGTAGAGACGTTGCGCATCCTGCAGGTTGATCAGCGCCAGCCCCGAGTCGTATTCGTACATGCCGACTTCGAAGATGCCGACCACCTTGAACGAACGCACACGCGGCACCACGCCGGCCGGCGTCACCGTGCCCTGCGGCGCGATCAGCGTCACCTTGTCGCCGGTGAACACGTGCAGCGAGCGCGCCAGGTCGGCGCCGAGGACGACACCGAACTCGCCGGGCTTGAGGTCGTCGAGGCTGCCGCTCTTGATCGTCTTGCGGAAATCGGCGACGCGGTCTTCCAGTTCGGGAACGATGCCGCGGATCAGCGCGCCCTTGACCTCGCCGTCGACCGAGAACATCCCCTGCGACTGGACGAAGGGCGCCGTCGCCCGCACTTCCGGGTGTTTTTCGACACCGGCGGCGATCGCCTGCCAGTGGTCGAGCCCGCCGTCGATGCCGGTCACCTGGATGTGCGAGGCGACGCCGAGGATGCGCGTGCGCAGCTCTTTCTGGAAACCGTTCATCACCGAGAGGACGACGATCAACGCAGCGACGCCGAGACCGATGCCGGCCATCGAGATCAGCGAGATGAAGGAAATGAAGTGGTTGCGACGCTTGGCGCGCGTGTAGCGCAGGCCGATCAGCAACTCGTAGGGCAATGACATGCGTATTCCCGCAACGCAACAAAACCGCTATGGTACACGCACCCGGAAAGCCCGGCCCAGCAACCTGTTGAGGAATTTTGCAATGATCGTCACCAATATCGAAACCGTCCCCGGCAAAACCATCGTCAAGCATCTTGGCCTGGTCAATGGCAGCACGGTGCGCTCCAAACACGTCGGCCGCGACCTGATGGCTGGCCTGAAGAACATCTTCGGCGGCGAACTGAAGGGCTACACCGAACTGCTCACCGAATCGCGCGAGGAAGCCATGCAGCGCATGATCGAGCAGGCCAAGGCGATCGGCGCCAACGCCGTGGTCAATGTCCGCTTCTCGACCTCGTCGGTCGCCGCCGGCGCCGCCGAACTGTTCGCCTACGGCACCGCCGTCGTCGTGGAATGACGCGATGTTCGACCTGATCCTATTCCTGGTCCTGCTGCTGCTCGGCTTCGTCTTCGGACAGATCGCCGAAAAGCGACATTTCAAGTCGATCATCGAGCGCGAAAAGACGCTGCGCGACATCCTCGTCTTCTCCGAACGGCGCATCCCGGACGAAGAACGCCTGGAAGGCATCCTGGTCTGCGGCAGCGTCGTCGTCTCGGTCGATTTCTTCAAGCGCTTCGTCGCCAACCTGCGCAACCTGGTCGGCGGCCGCGTCAGTTCCTACGAATCGCTGCTCGAACGCGCCCGCCGCGAAGCCGTCCTGCGCATGAAGGAAGAAGCGCGACGCAAGGGGGCGAGCGGCATCTGGAACCTGCGCCTGGAAACCGCGTCGATCTACAAGGGAGCGGCGCAAAGCGTCGGCGCCGTCGAAGTCGTCGCCTACGGCACCGCCGTCCGGGAGCGCCGCTGAAGCATGGCCGACTACGAGAACCGCGAGGTACCGGAAGGCATCAACGTCAGCCCGATCCACCCGCTGAAGGATTTCGCGCTGCTCGTCGGCGGCATCAGCGCCGTCATCCTGGTTGCCGTGCTCGCGTTGTCGCTGCTCGCCGGCCAGCTTGCCCGGCACATTCCGTTCGCCCAGGAACGGACGCTCGCCGCCAGCCTCGGTCGCTGGCTGCCGGCGGCGCCGGAAAAACCGGGCGAGCGCCAGCGCCGCGACTACCTGCAGGCGCTCGCCGACGGGCTGGCGGTGAACATGCAGCTGCCGCCGGAAATGACGCTGACCGTGCATTACGCCGACACCGACACGGTCAATGCAATGGCGACGCTGGGCGGCCACATCGTCGTCTTCCAGGGGCTGATCGACACCCTGCCCAGCGAGAATGCGCTGGCCATGGTGCTGGCCCATGAAATCGCCCACGTCCGGCACCGCGACCCGGTCGTCGCCATCGGTCGCGGCTTCGCCGTCGCCCTGGCGCTGGCCAGTTTTTCCGGCGTCGGCGACGGCGTCCTGCAGCAATGGCTGGGCGGCGTCGGCATGCTGCCCATCCTGTCGTTCAGCCGCGCCCAGGAAGAAGCCGCCGATGCCGCCGCGCTGCAGGCGGTACTGCAGCGCTACGGCCATGTCGGCGACGCGGCCGCCTTCTTCGAGGAAGTCGCCCGCCGGCAGTCGATGCCGTCCGGGCCGACGCTGCTGCAGACGCATCCGGACACCGAACAACGCATCGCGGCGATCCGCGCCTTCGCCGCCCTTCACAGCCAGGCAAAAGCGCCGCCGATGCCACTGCCGGCGTTCATGAAAAACGACTAAGCGCGATGTCCAGTTTTACTGCCCGCAGCGCTTCCGGAAGAACGACGTGAACAGTCTCTCAGAACGATTTTTGCCAGTTCGCGGCCAGCCAGTAGTTGGCTGTTTCACCTTGCGTGGTCGCATTCAGCGACAGTGAAGCATTTCCCCCAGCCAGCTTGCCCTCTACGCCAAATCCGGCGCGCAACCAGTTCTGGTCGTTCTTCTGGCCCGGCAAATCGAAACCGAAGAGACCGAGCACCTGACCCGTGGTATGCGGGCCGTTCTTCTCGAAACGGTGCACCGCTTCCAGCGTAGCGAGCAGATTGATGCCCTGCGTCAGCGGTTTCGTGACATTCACCCCGAGGTGCAGATCAGTCGCTTTTTCCTTGCGTGCATCGAAGTGGGCGGGAAAGCCACCACCGGTTTCGGTGTAGGCATCGAGTTTCGCCTCCGCATAGGAGAGGTCGGCGTACGGTGTGAAAGCAGCCCCGGCGAGCGTGTAGTCGTTTTCCAGATCGACCCGCGCACGCAAGCCCCATGTCGCGATATCCGCCTTGGCCCGCGAGAAATCCTGGGCGCCGGCATTGATGTAGCCGCGCTTCAGCTTGGCATCCCCCCAGTTGCGGTAAGCACCCAGCGTGGCCGAAATATTGCCGGAAACCGGGACAAGGGCTTCGAGCAGCAAATAGCTGCCGTCGGTTTTGGTCTGGCCATCCAGTAACTGGTGCTGCTTCGCCCAAGTCTGGCCGAGCGAGACATTCACCTGCGCCGGGCCGAAATTTCGCCCGAAGCCGAATTCGGCGAGGCCGAGATCGCCATCGCGCTCGCCGTGGTCGTCGCGCCCCCAGTCGCCGGCCAGCCAGAAGGCATTCTGGCCAGCCGCGACACGGCGCGCCAGCGGACGACTGTGCGCCCCGTGGATGAGCGTATTGTTGGACGACAAGGCCATGCTGTTCGCCCTGGCGGTACCGGCAAGACTGTTCTGCACGTCGGCCAGGGTGATCAGCCCCCCTTCCTGACCTGTCCCCGCACCGCGGGCGATGAAAGCAGACTCGTTTTCGAGATAGCCCACCACAACGCTACCGTCGTTGTTGGTCGCCGTGGCGGCGTAGCTTGTGTCGCTGGCCACCGTTACACCGCTGGCGCGCAACCAGTCTTCGACGCTCTGCATGCCGGTGGCCTGGGTCCAACGGAAAGCGCGGGTTGCGCTACTGGTGCTGGCTGCTCCGACGATAACCTGACCATTGCCGGAGATGGCAGCGGCACGTGAATTGTCCCCCCCCAGGGTACCGAGGTCGGTCATGCCGCTCGCAGCGGTCCAGCGGAAAGCGTGCGTGCTTGCATCACCGGCAGTGGTGGCGCTACCGACCACCACGTTGCCATCGGCGGAAACGCCCCGGGCACTGGAGCCGCTTCCACCCAGAGCGCCGAGGTTGACCATGCCGCCGGCACTTGTCCAGCGAAATGCGTACTGCGAAGTCCAGGCATTGCCCCCGGCAGGCTGGGACGCTCCGACCACCACGCTGCCATCAGCGGAAACAGCGGCAGCATATGAGTCTTTTCCGCCCAAGGTGCCTAGATCCTGGACCGTATTCCAGTTTGCCGCACTCCAGAGGAGGGCACGCTCTGCTGCCGCTTCGGCCGTATACCCATAACCCACCACCACCGAACCGTCAGCGGAAGTAGCCGTCGCGGAGGCGCGTCCCGAATCCCAGAGGACCGGCAGTACCACCATGCCCGTGCCGGCCGTCCAGCGGAAAGGACGTTGCGCGTCGTAATCCGGACTGGAAAAGTCACCGACGACCACCGAGCCATCCGCCGAAACACCCCAAGCCTCTGAATAATGCAGGGGAAAAGCGCTGTTCAAACTAACCATGCCGCCTGCCGCAGTCCAGTTGAAAGCATATCCACCGTTGTTGCCCTCGACGAAACCGACGACCACCGAACCGTCGGCGGAAACACCAGTACTGTAGGAATAGTCAACGCCGGCGAGCGCACCAATGTCGGTCAAGCCGCTTTGTGCTTTTGCGTTCGCCGACATGGCGAGCATGGGTATGGCCAGCGCCAGGGCAGCGTGAAGACGATGGCTGCGGAAAGGCGGCAGGGAGGATTTGCACTTCACGAGCGGGCTTCCTGAGTTCGAACTGTTTGAAATGAATGAAGGGGGCGCTTAGCGGTGCAAAATTATATTAGCGAGCGGTTCCTTACGGAGTGAGGCCGCGAAAATTGACGGGCGCCAGCGCCGCGTCGATCAGCCGGCGGGCGATGCTCACCGGGTCGGGCAGCAGCGGCAGCGCGTCCGGCGCGAACCAGGCGGCGTCCTCGATCTCGTCCGGCTGGGGAACGATGTCGCCGCCCGCGTAATCGGCGAAGAAGGCGATCATCAGCGAGTTCGGGAAAGGCCACGGCTGGCTGGCGAAGTAGTGCAGGCTGGCGATCTCGACGCCGACCTCCTCGCGTACCTCGCGCGCCGCGCATTGCTCCAGCGTTTCGCCGGGTTCGACGAAGCCGGCCAGCGCGCTGTAGACGCCTTCCTTGAAATGCGGGCTGCGCGCCAGCAGCAGGCGTTCGCCGTCGCGCACCAGGACCATCACCGCCGGCGACAGCCGGGGATAGACGACCAGCCCGCAAGCCGGGCAACGCATCGCGAATTCCCCGCCGAGGCGCGCGGTCGGCGTGCCGCAACTGCCGCAATGGCGGTGGTTGGCCTGCCAGTCGAGGAGTTGCGTCGCCCGCCCGGCGAAGGCGAACACCTCCATCCCGGCCAGGCCGTGCAAGGCCCGCAGGGAAACCGGTTCGCCGCCGGCGAACGCCGGCCAGTCGGCGACATCGAGCGCCCGACAGGGCCGGCCGCCGATTTCGCCGACCGCCAGCCCGCTGGTCGGCAGGCCGAAATCCGCCGCCGTACCGTAAGGGAAAGGCCAGTCGCCGGGCACGGTGAGCACGCGCTGCTGGCAGCGCAATATCCAGTAAACGGCCTCGTTCATCGCTCGACTCCGGGGAAAAAGGGCTGGCAGTTTAACGCGCCGGCGCTCAAGCCGCCGCTTTCGGCGCCGGCTTGCGGAAACGCCGCCAGAGCAGGCGGGCCAGCCCGCCGACCAGCAAGAAGGCGATGCTCCACGGAATGAGGTAGGCAATCGCCGTGATCGCGCCCGACATGCCGCGCGCCAGGTTATCGACAAACTCGTCCAGCGCGTCGCGCACCGGCCGCCAGGACGAGGTGACACCGGTCGCCGAAATCGACAGGCGCAGCACCTCGGTATTCACGCGCTGCAGGTCGTGGGCGCGGGCGCCGCTGATTTCCTCGATTTGCGCCTGCGTCTGGGCCAGTTCCCGGTTCACCGTGATCATCGCGTCGATATCGCCGCTCGCCTTGTTGCGCAGGGCTTCGAGCTTGCTCCGATAGTCGTTCAACATGGCCAGCTTCTTGGCCGAATCTTCAAGCGGACCGGCCAGGTCTTCCGCCGTCGTCGACTGGCTGGCGACCCTGCCCTGGGCGCTCAGGGCGCTGATCAGTTGCCGGATGCCGGCCGGCTTGGCGCGCAGGGTGATCTGCGCATAACTGCCCCGCCCCGTGCCGATGCGCGATTCGAGGATGACGCATTGCTCGGCCGCCGCAGCCAGACAGGCGGCTTCGGCCTGCTGGTGCACTGCGGCGACGCGTTCCTCGGCCACCTCGAGCTTGATGGTGTGCTCGTAGGCCATGTAGCGACGCGGACTGTCGGCGGCTGCCGGTACGCTTTGCTCGGCAGGGGCACGCTCGACTGACGCCTGGCTATCGGCTTCGTGCTTGCTGCCGCAGCCGGCGAGGATGAAGAAGGCGAAAACGATCGGCAGCGAACGCAGCGCGTGCTCCCGGAAAAACACGGTCAATGCGGTAGGGGATGTCATGGGATTCCAGCAAATGTTTGCGGCAACGCGACTGCGCCACCCGGCACTCTGCGATGCGGATTATGCCGTTTGAAACACCCGAAAGGAAACGACAGCGGCTACCATGCCGCACTCCCCGGAGCGTGCCTAGTCGAGGACGAAAACCATGCCGAGCACGCCGAACGACAAGGTCTGGTCGCCCGCCGTGGTGTAGGAAGCGACGCCCAGGCTGTGGTAATTGGAAGCGAAGGCCACCAGCGTACCGACGCCGAGTACGGCATTGAGTTGGCTGCGCTCGGCGAGCGCCGCCTTGATCTTGTCGCGATGCCGATCGGCCGACGGGTTGAGCAACAGGGCGGCGCCCAGCAGGGCGGCACCGAAGACGGCACCGGTCAGGAAAGGACGGCTCATGGAGGACTCCGCAGGAGGATGAAACGTGGTCGAGGAAAGGACGCAGTCCGGCGTCCCCGGCTTCAGCTCGCGGCCCGCGTATGCATGGCGATGCGGGCAACCCAGGCGACCGCCAGCAGGTTGGCCGCCATCGCAATGTAGCCCACCAGCCGGTAGCCGCTCAAGTGGCCCGCCGCGTCGACCTCGATCAGGGCGCCGCCGAGGGTCGTCGCCAAGCCCATCGCCAATGCCTGCACGGTGCCGTTGAGCGACATGAAGGTACCGCGCAGGCGCGGCTGGGCAGCCGAGGTGACGATCGCCATGGCGGGAATCATGCGCCCCGAGATCAGCACGAAGAAGCAGGTCGAGCAGACGAGCCAGCCCCACAGCGGCAACTGCCCGGCGTGGGTGACGAGCAGCAGCGGCAACAGCGCCGCCAGCGCCAGCCAGCGATAGACCGTCACCTTGCCGCGGCGGTCGGCCCAGCGGCCGATGGCGCGGGCGCTGAAGAAAGTGGCGGCGCCGCCGACCAGGTAAACGAGGGGAATCTCGGACTGGGCGATACCGACGTTGCCGACCGCCTGGATCGTGATGTAGGGAATCACCATGAATCCGGAAAAGATGACCAGCGCCGAAAACAGCAGGGCGCGTCGATGGTTGCCTTCCTTCATCACCTCGCCGGCCGCCGCCAGCGGATGCGCCGGCGCGCCGAGATGGCCGTGCAGTTCCGGCAGGCAGCGCCGGCCGACGGCGATGCAGACGGCGGCAATCGCCGCCACCAGCACGAAGGGCGCGTGCCAGCCGAGGTGGTTGGCCAGCCACAGCGACAGCGGCACGCCGGCGATGGTCGAGATCGAGAAGGCGCTGGCGACGACGCCGGTCGCCTGGGCCCGGCGGGAAAAGGGAACGGCGTCGCCGATCATCGTCTGCACCAGCGCCCCGAGCAGGCCGCCGAAGGTCCCGGCCAGCCCGCGCGCCACCAGCAGAGTGGCGTAACCCGGCGCCAGCGCGCAGGCCAGCGTCGCCAGCCCGAACAGCGCGACGACGACGAGCAGCAGGCGTTTGCGTTCGAAACGGTCGACGAAGGTGGCGCCGAGCAGGCCGGCGGCCGCCGCGCTGAAGCTGTAGGAAGCGACCAGGAAACCGAACTCCGCCGCGTTGATGCCGAAGGCCCGCATCAGGATCGGCCCGAGCGGCATCATGATCATGAAATCGAGGATGTGACCGAACTGGATGGCGGCCAGGACCAGCAGGAGCAGGCGTTCGTTGCGCGGAGTCAGTTCGGTGGTCATCAGTAGGCAGGATTGCGGGGGACGTCAAGGATACGCGGCGCGGCGGCGGATCGGTAGTGCGGGATTGTCACCGGTAGAGAGGGGCGATTACCATGCGGCCATGCATTTCGCCCTCCTCTTTCTGATCCTGGCGGCGCTCACCGCTGCAGCGTTCCCCGCCTGGGGCTGGCCGATGGTGCTCGGCAGCGCCGGCGCCGCCGTCGTCGCCCTGCGCCTCTTGCTGATGCTCGGCGGCCGCCGCGGCAAATCCGCCGGCGACGGCGCGAACTGAGCCGGCCGGCCGCCGCCCGGTGGTAAACTCGCGGCTTCCCCTGCCCCGAGTTTCGCCGTGCGCCTCACCCTGCTCGTCCCCGAACTGATCTGGCCCGAACCGGGCGACACGCAAACCCTCGCCGAGCTGAGCACGCCGGCCTTCGCCTGGCTCGACGGGCACGCCGCCTTCAGCCGCGGCGAACCGCTGGCCGTCGAATCCGCGCTGCTCGAACAGTTCGGTATCGCCAACGCCGGCAGTGCCGCTTTCCGCCGCCTCGGCGAAGACGGCTGCACAGAGGAAGACGGCCACTGGCTATGCGCCGACCCGGTGCACCTGCGCTTTCACCACGAACGCATCGTGCTCGCCGACGCCGGCGCCTTCGACATCGACGCCGCCGAGGCGCGGACGCTGGTCGACGCGCTCAACGCCGAGTTCGCCGAGATCGGCGTCTTCCACGCGGCGACGCCGCGGCGCTGGTACCTGCGCCTGCATGCCGCGGTCGATCACGTTGCCGCGCCGCTCTCCGCCGTCGCCGGCCGGCGCATGGACAGCGACCTGAGCGACAAAACCTCGCCGCTGCACCGCTGGCTGAACGAGGTGCAGATGTTCCTCCACCTGCACCCGGTCAACGCCGCGCGCGCCGCCGCCGGCAAGCCGGCGATCAACAGCCTCTGGCTGTGGGGGAACGGCCCGGCGGCGACGCCGGCCGGCGGCCCGGACGCGCTCTTCGCCGACGACACGCTGGCGCGCGGCCTCGCCCGCGCCGCCGGGATCGCCGCCCAGGCGCTGCCGGCCAACGCCGACGCCGTCCTCGACAGCGGCGCGCAACGGCCGCTGGTCGTCGTCGACACGCTGCTGCCAACCGTCCTCTACGAAGACCCGGACGGCTGGCGACGCGCCTGCGAACGCTTCGACGCCGACTGGCTGGCGCCGATCCAGAAGCGTCTCGGCAAGACCATCAAACAGCTCGTCGTCGTCGCGCCGACCATCTACGGCCGTCTGCAGTGGACGCTCGCCGCCGGCGAGCGCTGGAAGTTCTGGAAATCCGGCCGCACGCCGCAACAAGTCGCCCTGGCGCTGGCCGGGCCGCAAGGAAAAGCATCTTGACCCGCATCGTTACTCGCAGCGCGCCGCCGCGCACCGTCTGGCAACTCGAACAGCAAGGCCTGCATCCCCTGCTCGCCCGCCTCTACGCCGCGCGCGGCGTCACCGACAAGGCCGAACTCGATTACGAACTGAAATCGCTGCTGCCGCCGGCCGCGCTGACCCACGCGACCGACGCCGCCAGCCTGCTCGCCGACGCCATCGAGGCCGAAGCGAAGCTCCTGATCATCGGCGACTACGACTGCGACGGCGCCACCGCCACCGCCGTCGGCATGCGCGCGCTGAAGGCGCTCGGCGCCGACGTCGATTTCCTGCTGCCCGACCGCTTCAAGCTCGGCTACGGGCTGTCGCCGGAGATCGTCGACGTCGCCGCCCAGCAATCGCCCGACCTGATCATCACCGTCGACAACGGCATCGCCAGCCTCGAAGGCGTCGCCCGCGCCCAGCAGCACGGCATCGCCACGCTGATCACCGACCATCACCTGCCCGGCGAATCGCTCCCCGACGCCGACTGCATCGTCAATCCCAACCAACCCGGCTGCGACTTCCCGTCGAAGTGCATCGCCGGCGTCGGCGTGATGTTCTACGTGATGCTGGCGCTGCGCGCCGAACTGCGCGAACGCGGCTTTTTCGCTGACCGCCCCGAACCCAACTTCGCCGATCTGCTCGATCTGGTCGCGCTGGGTACCGTCGCCGATGTCGTCAAGCTCGACCGCAACAACCGCATCCTGGTCAGCCAGGGTCTCAAGCGCATGCGCGCCGGCCGCCTGCAGCCGGGAATCGCGGCGCTGTTCAAGGCGGCCGGGCGCGATGCGCGCAAGGCCACCGCCTTCGACCTCGGCTTTTTGATCGGGCCGCGTCTGAACGCCGCCGGCCGGCTCGCCGACATGCGCCTGGGCGTCGAATGCCTGCTCACCGACGACCCGGCGCGGGCGCTCAACATCGCCCAGGAACTCGACAACCTCAACCGCGAACGCCGCGAAATCGAGTCCGGCATGCAGGAACAGGCGCTGGCGCTGCTGGAAACGATGGATATTGAAGCCGCCGCGCCCGGCGTCGCCCTCTTCGACCCGGACTGGCACGAAGGTGTTGTCGGCATCCTCGCCTCGCGCATCAAGGACAAGCTGCACCGGCCGGTGTTCGCCTTCGCGCAAAGCGAGGGCGGCATCGTCAAAGGCTCCGGCCGCTCGATCCCCGGCCTGCACCTGCGCGATGCGCTCGACCTCGTCGCCAAACGCGCGCCCGGCCTGCTCGTCCGCTTCGGCGGTCACGCCATGGCGGCCGGCGCCACCATCAAAGCCGGCGATTTCGAGCGCTTCCAGGCGCTGTTCGCCGAAGTCGCCGGCGAACTCCTCGCCCCGTCCGACCTCACCCGCACGCTGGAAACCGACGGCCCGCTCGAAGGCGGCTACATCAGCCTGGAAACCGCCAAGCTCTTGGAAAACGAAATCTGGGGCCAGGGCTTCCCGGCGCCGCTGTTCTGCGACGAGTTCGAAGTCGAACAGCAGCGCGTGCTCAAGGAAAAACACCTGAAACTGCGGCTACGCAAAGGCAACAGCCGGATCGAGGCGATCCAGTTCAACTTCGCCAGCCAGCCCGGCTACAACACCCGCGCCGCCTACCGGCTGTCGGTCAATGAATACATGGGCGTCGAGACGCCGCAGTTGATGATCGAGTATCTGGAGTAGTCGTCTGTCCGGCGTGCTCGCGGGGTTCTGGAAAAGCAATTGCGCCACGCGAACCCGCTCGCCATAATCGGCCGTCCTGAACTAGCTGAACCAGCATGCGCATCGAAGGCAAGCTCAAACAATGGAATGACGACCGTGGATTCGGCTTCATCGCGCCGAATGGCGGCGGTCCGGAAGTGTTCGTGCACGTCTCGGCCTTCCCGCGCGACGGCATCCGCCCACGCATCGGCGAGCGCCTGAGCTTCGAGATCGAAACTGGCGCCGACGGCAAGAAGCAGGCGAAACGGCTGCTTTGTCACGATCGGACGACGGTCGGACAAGCGGCACACCACGCCCGGCCGCCGCGGCGCGCTGAAAAACCCGGCGGGACGAGCTGGCTCGGACGGCTGTTGCCGGCGCTGCTGATCGCCGTGGTCGGCTACTACGGCTATAACACGTATCTCCAGCGCCAGCAGTTCACCACCTCGGCGGACCCGGTGCCTCGGCAGGAAACTGCTGCCCCCCGGATTGCAACGCCCGAACCCGCCGCCCAAAGCTTCCGCTGCGACGGGCGCCAGCACTGTAACCAGATGACCTCGTGCGCCGAAGCGGAGTATTTCCTGCGTTACTGTCCGAACGTAAAAATGGACGGTGACAACGACGGCCGGCCTTGCGAAACCGGTCCCTGCTGACAGCAACCGCCCGCCCCTACCCCGCCTCACCAGCCAGCAGCACGCTTTCCGCCACGCGCAGCGCTTCGGCGGCGAGCGGCACGCCGCAGTAGACGGCGGCCTGCAGCAGGACTTCGCGGATTTCCTCGATGCTGGCGCCGTTGTTGCGGGCGCCGCGCAGGTGGCCGGCCAGTTCGTGGCTGCGGCCCTGCGCGGTGAGGAAGGCCAGGGTGACCAGGCTGCGGCTTTTCCGGTCGAGCCCCGGCCGGCTCCAGATGCCGCCCCAGGCGCAGCGGGTGATGAACTCCTGGAGCGGGGCGGCGAAGTCGCTGACTTCGCCGAGCGCCCGATCGACATGCGCGGCGCCCATCACCTGGCGGCGGATGGCGAGACCGCGCCGATAGTCCGGATCGATCATGCCGCTGCCTCCTCCGGCGCCAGTTCGGACACGCCGGGCGCGACGGCGAACGGACAGGCCGTTTTGTTGCGCACCTCGGCCAGCGTCGCGCCAGGCTGCAGTTCGAGCAGGGTCAAACCGTCGTCGCCGACGGCGAACACGGCGAGATCGGTGATGATCATGTCGACGACGCCGCGCCCGGTCAGCGGCAGCGTGCATTGCGGCAGGATCTTCGGCGAGCCGTCCCTGGCGCAGTGCTCCATCAGCACGATCACGCGGCCGACGCCGGAAACCAGGTCCATGGCGCCGCCCGGCCCCTTGACCATCTTGCCCGGCACCATCCAGTTGGCGAGGTCGCCGAACTGCGAGACTTCGAGCGCACCGAGGATCGAGAGGTCGATATGGCCGCCGCGGATCATCGCGAAGGAGTCGGCGCTGGAAAAGAAGCTGCTGCCCGGCAGGCTGCTGATGGTCTGCTTGCCGGCGTTGATCAGGTCGGCATCGATGGCGTCGGGCGGCGGAAAGGGGCCGATGCCGAGCAGGCCGTTCTCCGATTGCAGGGTGACGCGCATGCCGGCCGGGATATGGTTGGCGACCAGGGTCGGGATGCCGATGCCGAGATTGACGTAGTAACCGTCGCGCAATTCGCGCGCCGCCCGCCGGGCCATCGCGTCGCGCACTGGGTCGGCGCGCACTGGCGAGGCGGCACCGGCGACGGTGCGGAACTCGATGCGTTTCTCGTAGCGCTCGCCCTGGACGATGCGGTCGATGTAGATGCCGGGCGTATGGATGTGATCGGGGTCGAGTTCGCCCGGTTCAACCAGTTCCTCGACCTCGGCGACGGTAAACCGGCCGCAGGTGGCGATCATCGGGTTGAAGTTGCGCGCCGTCTTGCGAAAGACCAGGTTGCCGTCGCGGTCGCCCTTCCATGCCTTGACGATGGCGACATCGGCGCGGATCGCCGGTTCCAGCACGTAGTCGCGGCCGTCGAAGCGGCGCGTCTCCTTGCCCTCGGCGAGCAGCGTGCCGGCCGCCGTCCGGGTGTAGAAGCCGGGGATGCCGGCGCCGCCGGCGCGCAGGCGCTCGGCCAGCGTGCCTTGCGGCACCAGTTCCAGGTCCAGCTCGCCGGCCAGCACCTGGCGTTCGAATTCCTTGTTCTCGCCGACATACGAGGCAATCACCTTCTTGACCTGCCGCGTCTTCAACAGCGGCCCCATGCCGAAGTCGTCGACGCCGGCGTTGTTGCCGACGATGGTCAGGTTGCGGGTCCCCGAGTCGCGCAGCGCGCCGATCAGGTTCTCCGGGATGCCGCACAGGCCGAAACCGCCGGCGGCCAGGGTCATGCCGTCGAACAGCAGCCCGTCGAGGGCGGCGGCGGCATTTTCATAGACTTTGCTCATTGCTTTGCTGCTCCGAAATCGTCGAAAAAGCCCCGGGGGCGGCCATCACCCGCCCCCGGGGCAGCGCCGCTTAGTCGGCGCGTTCCGGCACCGGCAGGTGCATCCATTCCTTGTAGAAGGCTTCGATATCCGGCTCGAAGTCATGGATCACCGGGTACCACGGGGTCGGCGCCTCGACGTCGTGCATGGCGCCGCATTGCGGGCAGTAGTACTCGCGGTACACCTGCCACTCGGTGTCCGGGGCCATCAGCTTGGGATAGACCTCGGTCATCGCCTCTTCGGTGCGGCGCACGTAGACCAGGGCGTTGAGCTTCCAGTTTTCGCGGTAGTCGCCGAAGACATGGCCGCAGTCGCACTGGGTCACCCACTTCTTGGTCTGAACCTGCTGCACGATGTAGAGGTGCGGGCCGAGCGGCAGGATGATGCGGTCCGGGAAATCGACCTTGGCCTGCAGCGCCGCCAGGTATTGCTCGAAGCGACCGTGGTCCTTGGGCATCGATAGCATGCGGAAGGTGGTTTCCCAGTCCAGCGTGCCCTCGACGAGGTGGGCGACCTGTTCGTTGGTGTATGTAGACATTTCTGACTCCTTGATACGGTGATTACTCTTCGACCTGGACGACGGTGGTGACGTCCGGCAGCAGCGACAGGTCCATGCGGTGCTTGGAACCGTAGGTCGGCACGTCCAGCTCGTCCTCGAGCAGTTGCCAGTCGGCCGGCAGATGCCAGAAGTCCTTGAACTGTTGCGTGAACTTCTCGGACAGCGCGAAGCTGGTGGCGAACATGTGCTTGACCTGGGTCGAGGCGTGCTTGTTGAGGATGCGCTCGCGTTCCGCCTTCATCCATTCGCGGGTCGGCAGGGCGCGCGCCAGGCGTTCCTTGCGGATCTGGGTACGCCGTTCGGCGGTCTTCGCGACATCGACGGTGAACACGCCGTTGTCTTCGCTGAACACCGCGCCATAGACCTTCTGGGCGTACTCGGGGAGCAGGAACTTCTGGTTGAGGTCGTCTTCGATCGCCTTCGGCTCGCGATCGATCGGATCGCCGAAGCCGGGGCCGCCGCGCAGGTAGTTGAGGTAGAGGTCGTGGTTGGCGTAGCAGTCCTCGGTGGTGATGCACTGCTTGTCGCGCTTGACCGTGGCGGTGGCGTCGAGATGGCGCTCGTAGTCCGGGTTGGACGGGTCGAGGTCGGCGCCCAGCGGCAGCGAATCGCCGATGGCGATACGGTTTTCCAGCCCGGTCTTGTGGGCTTCGAAACGGTAGCCGGTGGCCGACGGATAGCCGCCCATCATGCCCCAGTCGCTGTTCATGAAGCCGTTGCCCATGAAGAACATGGTCCAGTCCTGGGCGTTCCAGACCATGCGCAGCGTCTCGAAGCCGCAGCCGCCGCGGTACTTGCCGTAGCCGCCGGAGTTGGCCTTGACGTTGCGGCCGAGGTAGAGAAGCGGCTCGGCCATTTCCCAGATCTCGATGTCGCCCATGTCGCCTTCCGGGTTCCAGATGGCGGCGGCGTGGTTCAGGCCATCCTTGACGGCGCAGGCGCCGGTGCCGCAGCTCGAAGCCTCGAAGCTGTTCACCGCGTGGATTTCGCCGTCCTGGTTGATGCCGCCGCCCTGTAGCCAGTTCGAGGTGTTGGCGTTGCCGGCATTGACCTCTTCCAGGTAGCCGCGGCTGAAGTAGGACTGGCTCAAACCGCGCCACAGCGCCGCCCAGCCCGAGACCAGGAAGTGCCAGGCGTAGGCGTGGCCGGTGCGGCGGTCGTCCGGGTTGCACCAGGTGCCCTTGGGCAGGCGGAACTCGGTGGCGTAGTAGGCGCCGTCGTTGATGCGCTGGGTCGGCACCAGGGTCTGGCACATCATCACCCAGATGCCGGAGGTGAAGGCCACCTGGTGGGCGTTGAAGGTATGCCAGCCCCAGCGGCTGGCGCCCTCGAAGTCGAGCCGCCACTTGCCGTCCGGCTTGATCGTCATCTCGCACGGCGAGTGCATGATCGAGTCGAGCTTGGCGAAGGCGTTGGAGACCTGCACGTCGTCGTGCTTGTACGGCACATCGACGAAGGACACCTTGCGGTACTTGCCGGGCAGGGTCATCGCCTTGATCCGGCTCATCAGGCCGCGGCGGCCTTCCTCGATGACTTCGAAGGCGAACTTCTCGTAGGCCTCGATGCCGTCGGCGCGGATCACTTCCTCGACCAGTTCGCGGATCATGTGGCAGCCGGCGATGCGGGTCTTCTCGTCGAGAATCCAGTACTTCGGCGTGCGCACCGAACGTTGCGATTCGTGCAGCCAGTCGCGCAGCGGCTCGTCGTTGATACCGGTCTTGCGGCAGGTGATCATGTAGCCGTCGCCGAAGCGCTGGGTCTGGCCGGTGGACATCGAACCCGGCGTCACCGAGCCGGTGTCGATGACGTGGGTGACGCCGCCGACCCAGCCGATCAGCTTGCCGTCCCAGAAGATCGGCACGATGGTGGCGATGTCGCAGGGGTGGACGTTGCCGATGGCGCAGTCGTTGGTGGTGAACATGTCGCCCGGGTTGATGCCGGGGTTGGCTTCCCAGTTGTTCTCGATCATGTACTTGATCGCCGCGCCCATGGTACCGACGTGGATGATGATCCCGGTCGAGGTCAGCACGCAGTCGCCGGCTGCGTTGTAGAGCGTGAAGCAGAGTTCGCCTTCCTGCTCGACGATGGGGCTGGCGGCAATCTTTTTCGCCGTTTCCCGGGCATGCACCAGGCCGCCGCGCAGCTTGGAGAACAGCTTTTCATAGCCGATCGGGTCGCTGTCGCGGAATTCCAGCTTTTCCAGGCCGTTGTAGCAGCCGCTGGCCTTGGTCCGCTCGATGATGCCGTCGCGGTACTGCTTGAGGGTCTGGCCGTTCTGCAGCAAGTCGGCAAAACCGATTTCCTTTTTGCTCATCATGTTCATGGTGATGTCTCCTTATTTCACTTCCTTGAGGTGGAACAGCCGATGCTTGTCCACCGTGGTCTCGAAACCGTCCGGCACGACAAAGGTGGTGGCGTCGGATTCGATGATCGCGGGGCCGACGATGTGGTTGCCGGCCTTCAGGCTTTCCATCTTCCACAGCGCAGCGTCGACCCAGCGCTTGTGGCGGTAGAAGGGGCGCGTGCCGAGGTAGGCTTCCTTGGGCGGGGTCGGGCCGGCGTCCGGGTCTTCCGGCAGCACCGGTTTTTGCGTGACGACCATGCCGCGCAGGATGGCGCCGGTGATCGAGAAGCCGAGTTCCGGCGAGCGCGCGCTGTTGGCGTAAACCCGGCCGTAGGTGGTCTCGAAGGCATCGACGATCTGATCCCAGTCGGCAGCGGTGGCGGCGCTGGTCACCGGCGAGACGATTTCCAGGTCGTTCAACTGGCCCATGTACTGCATCTTGTAGCCGGGGATCAGGATGACGTCCGCGGGCTTGTAACCGTTCAGCACGAACTCGTCGATCACCTTGACCGCCAGTTCGCCCCAGGCTTCCTGCAGCGTCCGGCAGGCGGCCGCCTTGGTTTCGGGGGCGGCGAGCTGGGCGACGCCGAGGTCGACCGACTTGTCGTAGCGGTACTCGAAATCGGCGCAGGCGCAGCCGAAGGCCGAGAAGCCGGCGGCCCAGGCGGGAACCACGACATCCTTGAAGCCGACGCCCTCGGTGTAGCCGTAGGTATGCACCGGGCCGGCGCCACCGTAGGAGAAGCAGGTGAACTCGGCCGGGTTGTAGCCCTTGGCGCTGATGTTGGCGCGCAGGTATTCGGACAGGGTCAGATCGAGCAGCTCGATGACGCCGGCCGCCGCGTCCTCGACCGACAGGCCGAGCGGGTCGGCGATCTGCGCCTTGATGTGGTCGCGGGCGCGCTGCACGTCGAGCTTGATCGCGCCGCCGAGGAAGTTGTCCGGATTCAGGTAGCCCAGCACGACGTGGCAGTCGGAAACCGACACGGTATCCAGCCCGCTTTCCGGCCAGCAGGTGCCGACGCGGTAGCCGGCGGAATCGGGGCCGAGCTTGATCGACTTGCTGTACGGATCGAGGCGGACGAAGCTGCCGGCACCGGCGCCGACCGAGTCCATGGCGACCAGCGGCAGCGACAGCACCAGGCGGGCCATGTCGGGGTCGGACTTGATCGCGAAATTGCCCTTGGTGATCAGCGCCACGTCGAAGCTGGTGCCGCCGATGTCGGAACAGGCGATGTTCTCGTCGCCCAACGCCTCGCCCAAGAGCTTGGAGCCGATGACGCCGCCGATCGGGCCGGAGACGATGGTGCGCGCCAGTTCCTTGGCCTTCCAGCTGATCGTCCCGCCGTGCGTGGCCATCACCCGCAGGTCGAACTTGGCGCCGTGCTTCTTGAAGCGGTCGCTGACCTTCTTCAGCGTCTGGCGCGACGGTTCGGCGCCGTAGGCTTCGAGGATGGTGGTGTTCATCCGGTGGCTTTCCTTGCGCGACGGGTAGTAATCCACCGACGCGAAGACCGGGATATCGACCTTGAGCTTCTGCAGTTCGTCCCTCGCCACGTCGCGGGCACGCTGCTCGCTGCTTTCGTTCTTGTGCGACTGGAGCAGGCAGATGACGATCGCCTGCGAGCCGGCTTCGACCAGTTCGCGGACGGCTTGGCGCACTTCGTCCTCGCGCAGCGGAATGACCACCTTGCCCTGCACGTCGGTGCGCTCGGTGACGCCGCGGGTGCGCGAAACCGGCACCAGCGGCTCGTCGTAGCGGTGGGTGTTGAGGTGGATACGATCTTCCAGCGCGTAGCCGAGATAGCTCTGCAGGGCGCGGCCCATCGAGTGAATCTGCTCGAAACCCTTGTTGCAGATCAGGCCGACGTCGAGCCCCTTGCGCATCAGGATGCGGTTCAACATCGCGGTGCCGGAATAGACGCAGGTCGCCAGTTCCGGATAGACGTCGTCGACGCTGCGGTTCCAGTGCGCCAGCGCGTCCTGCGACGAGTTGAAGATGGCGAGCGACTCGTCGCCCGGGTTGCTTTGCGCCTTGCCGACGACGAAACGGCCGTCGGCGCGGACAAAGAAGGTGTCGGTCATCGTGCCGCCGGCATCGATTCCCATCACCTGGACGGTGGATTGTTGTTGCATGTTGCCTCCTGTATTTGGTGTGTGCATGGGGGGCTTCCCCACGCCAGCTTCTTGGCAAGGGCCGGGCCAGGCCCTTCATACGGCCGTCCGCCAGGCGAAAATCCGTTTGAGAATCAGTGGCTTGAAAGTACCAAGCTGATGCCGCCCAGGCCCCCGCGCCGACTGTCCGCCACTGTCCGTTTTCACGACGAACGGACGCCGCTGTCCGGAATCCGGACACTTTTCCTGCGCTGTGCTGCGCCGCACAAGCCATTGATCCATAAGGAATTTATTGACATATCCCGACAAGCCGACTAGGGTTACGCAATGGTTTATCGATTCACCTAATCAAAAACCAGCAACCAACGAGATCGACGCCCCATGCCTTTTTCCCAATGCGGCTCACTGGTTCCCCGGATTGGCGACGAGAACGTCGTCGCCACCGCCTGGGAACGTTTTCTGCAGGATCGGCCGTGGTCCGGCGGCGGCGTGCGCGACGTGGTCCTCGATTCCTGGCAGCGCTGCCGCTCGGAAGCCGTCGACCCGGCGCTGCGCAGCGCGCCGGGCGCGGCCAGCGAACGCCTCCGCCAGTTGCAATGGCAGAACCGCGACCTGTGCGCGGCGGCGCGCCCGGTGCTCGACGGCCTGCGCGACATCCTGCGCGAATGCGGCACCCTGATCATGCTGTGCGACCAGAGCGGCACCATCATCGACCTCAACGGCGAAACCCGGGCGCGTAGCGCCGGCGAGGACATCAACCTGGCAACCGGCGGTTGCTGGAGCGAAGCGGTGATCGGCACCAACGCCATCGGCACCGCGATCGCCACCGCCGCCCCGGTGCAGATCTACGCCAGCGAGCATTTCTGCATGGACGTCAAGCGCTGGACCTGCGCCGCAGCGCCCATCCTCGACCCGCTGGCGCGCACCCTGCTCGGCGTGGTCGACGTCTCCGGCGTCAAGGAAAGTTTCCACGGCCATACCCTGGCCCTGGTGATGGCCGCCGCCAAGCAGATCGAGGGCGAACTGGCGCGCCACGACGGACTCCTGCACGGCCGCCTGCTGGCCCGGGCGATCGACGACTTTTCCCGCTACGCGAGCGACTGCGTCGTCCTCTTCGATCATCGTGGCCGGGTGGTCAAAACGACCGGCAGCGTGCAGGGCGCCCGCGAACAGCACGGCGTCCGCCTGCCTTTCGGGATCGGCGGTCAGGTGCCGGGGCTGAACCTGGCGCAGCCGGAACTCGACCGCCGCCAGCAGCGCCCCGACTGGCTGCGCCCGGAATGGCAGCACCTGATCCGCGACGAAGACGGCGAACTCGGCACCCTGCTGGTGATCCCGCTCGGCGCCGCGCGCCGGCCGCCGGCACCGAGCAGCGCAAAACCGGCGGTGGCGCCGGAGGAAACCGACCCCTTCGCCGAAATCATCGGCAGCAGCGAAAGCCTGCGCATGGCCAAGAGCCGCGCCCGGCGCATCGCCCCGCTCGACCTGCCGGTGCTGCTGCTCGGCGAGACCGGCGCCGGCAAGGAATTGTTCGCCCGCGCCGTGCATCGCTCGGGCAGCCGTCCGGACGGCCCCTTCGTCGCCGTCAATTGTGGTGCCCTGACCCGCGAACTGCTGGCCAGCGAATTGTTCGGCTACAGCGAGGGCGCCTTCACCGGCGCGCGCAAGGGCGGCCTGCCCGGCAAGTTCGAGCAGGCCGACGGCGGCACCCTGTTCCTCGACGAAATCGGCGAAATGCCGCTCGACATGCAACCGCACCTGCTGCGCGTGCTGCAGGACGGCATCGTCGTCCGCCTCGGCGACACCCGCGAGCGCAAGGTTGCGCTGCGCATCGTCGCCGCCACCAACCGCGACCTGCTGGCCGAAGTCGAGGCCGGACGCTTTCGCGAGGACCTTTTCCACCGCCTGTGCGTGGTCAGCCTCAAGCTGCCCGCCCTGCGCGAACGTCCGGGCGACATCGAGGCGGTGATCGCCCATCTCAACGAACGCCTGGCCGGCAAGTACGGCTGCCCGCCGAAACAGCTCTCGCCGAGCGCTCGCGAAGCCCTGCTGCGCTACCGCTGGCCGGGCAACATCCGCGAACTGCAGAACGTCTTCGAAGCGATGTTCGCCTTGAGCGAAGGAGAAGCCATCGACGACAGCCTGCTGCCGCCGCACATCGCCGCCGACATGCTGGCCGCGCCGCCCGCCGCCGCCCTGCCGACCTTGCCCGGACGGCTGGAGGATCTCGAACAAGAGGCGATCCAGCTCGCCATCAACCGCGCCAACGGCAACATGTCGCGCGCCGCGCGCGCCCTGGGCATCGCCCGCAGCACGCTGTACGTCAAGCTGGCGGCGATGAAGGAAAGCGCCGCGCGCTGAAGCGCCCCTGGCAGGAAAGCCGCCTTCACGCTGCCGTAACAAGCGAGCGGCAAGCTGATCTGGCAACAAGACCTTTCCCGCGAGGTTGTGATGACAGAGATGCTGTTTTGCTATTGCTGCCGGGTGCATCATGCCAAGGACGAGATGCGCCTGTTCCGTACCCGTCATGGTTATCGCTGGCGTTGCCTGCGCAGCATCGAAGCCGCCCGCCGCGATCACGGCGAACGCGATGCCTTCGGCCGGCAACAGACGGCGCTCAATCGCGAAACCGCCCGCCGCGCCGCCGAGAACCGATGGCGCCTGCGACAGCTTGCCGAGTCCTGACTTGGTCGCCGGCGATCTCGCCGGGATCCGCATCGCCCCCCTGGATACCGACTGTCCAGCGCGACTCGACGCCAGCATCGCACTCCTCGCCGATGCCTTCGGCGACCCCCTGCGTTACGGAGCCGAGCGCCTGCGACGGGAACTGCTGACGGCGGACCCGGTGTTCTACCGCAAGTTCTTCGTTGCCGAAGCGGACGGACGGCTGCTCGCCTTCGGCGGCGTCAAGGCTGCCGACTGGGCGAGCCGAACCCATATCCTCTACCTGTCGGCGGTGGCGCCGGAAGAGCGCGGCCGAGGACTGGGGCGGGCAATGATCAGGGCGCGGGTGGACTGGGTAATCGGCAATTTCAAATCCGGCCGCATCCTGGTTTCGGCGGCCAAACCCCGCCGCTTCAGGGACCAGGGTTTCGAGGCGATCCGCGACAGCGAGCTTGACGGGCGGCAATTGCTGATACGCCGTTTCTGAAAACCGCCCCAGGCTGGCAGCATTTTTACCATCCCTGCCGCCAAATAAACCGATTGACATATTCCATTGAACTACTAAGCTTGACAGCAATCGCCCGCGGAGGCGGTACTCAGACACCCACGGGAGGAGCCCCATGCTGTTCATCACCAGCCGCATGCCGACGGTCAACACGGAACCCGAGCTGAACAAGGATTTCGTATTCGACCTGAAGAACAATTCGTCGAGCCGCAGCTTTTTCTGCTGCCTGCGACACAAGAAGGGCAAGTACGAAGAAATCGGCAGCATGAACCTGCTCAAGACGCTGAAGGCGGCGAAGGTGCGGCAGGTGCTGGTGTATATCCACGGCTTCTCCAACCTGCCCGAGGATGTCTTCGCGGCGACCGAGGAACTGCAGAAGCTGTGCGACAAGAAGGCAGCGGGCAAAGTCCTGGTATTGCCGCTGGTCTGGCCCTGCGACGCCGATCTCGGCATCATCAAGGATTACTGGGACGACCAGAAGGCGGCCGACCAGAGCGCCTTCACTTTCGCCCGGGTGATGCAGAAATTCATGGAATGGCGCAATTCGGAGACCTACAACCCGGAGGACGATCCCTGCCTGAAGCGGATCAACATCCTGGCGCATTCGATGGGCAATCGGGTGCTGCGCCAGACGCTGTCCAACTGGCAACGTTACGACCAGCCGCAGGGCCTGCCGCTGCTTTTCCGCAATACCTTCATGGTCGCCGCCGACATCCTCAACGAGTCGCTGCACAAGGGCGAGGAAGGCGAACTGATCAGCCATGCCTCACGCAACGTCGTTGTCTATTACGCCTCCGACGACCTGGCGCTGCGCGCCAGCAAGGTCTCCAACCTGAAGAACGGCGAGGCCTCGCGCCGCCTCGGCCACTCCGGCCCGGAAGACATGGACCGGACGCCGAAGAACGTTTACGCGATCGATTGCGACGACGTCAATACCCTCTACGACCCGCCCAAGGGCCATTCCTACTTCCGCTCCGGGATCAAGAAAGGCCAGCCCGGCGTCGTCTTCGAACACATCTTCGAAACCCTGGTGAGCGGCCGCGTCTTCCCCAACGAGGAATACCGCAAGTCAAGCATCCTCAGCCTGAAGAAGGGCTGAACCCCCGGTCGGCGCACCGCTACGCCGGCCTTTGCCGGAATCCCGCTCTTCGTCGCGGGATTCCGGCATTTTTTTCAGCGCCCGGCCAGATAGGCGGCAATCTGTCCGGCCGGCATCGGCCGCGCGAAATAGTAGCCCTGGAACTCCTGACAACCGAGCGCATTGAGCACGGCGAGCTGGGTCTGCTGCTCGACACCTTCGGCGACGACGCGCAGGTTGAGGCTGTGCGCCAGCGAGACGATGGCGCGGGTGATGGCGAGCCCGCCGTTGCCGCTGTCGCATTCGAGAACGAAGGAACGGTCGACCTTGAGGATGTCGATCGGAAAACGCTTCAGGTAGGCGAGCGAGGAATAGCCGGTACCGAAATCGTCCACCGCGATATCGACACCCATCGCCTTCAGTTCGCCGAGCACCGCCAGACTGCGCTGGACGTCGCCCATCAGCATGCCCTCGGTGATCTCCAGTTCGAGATTGGCGGCGGGCAGCCCGGCTTCCTCGAGGACGGCGCCGACCAGCGCGGCGAGATCCTTCTCGCGGAACAGGCTGGGCGAAATGTTGACGGCGATGCGCAGGTCCGGGTGGCCGGCGGCACGCCAGGCGGCCGCCTGGTGGCAGGCCTGGCGCAGGACGAACCAGGTGAGCTGGCCGATCAGGCCGTTTTCCTCGGCCAGAGGAATGAAGCGCACCGGCGAGACGCTGCCGAACTCTGCGCTCTCCCAGCGCACCAGCGCCTCGAAACCGCAGGCGCGGCCGCGGGCGTCGACCTTCGGCTGGTAGACCACGCTCAGTGCCTCCTCCTCGATCGCCCGGCGCAAGGCGGAATCGAGCGCCAGACGCTCGCGGGCCTCGACGTTGAGGGTTTCGGTATAGAACTGGAACTGTCCCTTGCCCAGCTTCTTGGCGTGGTGCATCGCGGCGTCGGCGTGGCGCAGCAGGACATCGAGGTCGACGCCGTCGTCGGGGAAGATGCTGACGCCGATGCTGCAATTGACGCGGACCTCCTGGCCGTCCAGGGTGATCGGCTCGGCGATGGCGTCCTGGATGCGGTGCAGGATGTGCAAAGTCTCGGCGAGACCATCGTAGTCGCCGAGGATGAGGACGAACTCGTCGCCGCCGTAGCGGGCGACGGTGTCGGAATCGCGCAGGCAGGATTTGAGGCGGCGGGCGACTTCGACCAGCAGCTTGTCGCCGGCGCCATGGCCGAGACTGTCGTTGACCAGCTTGAAGTTATCGACATCGACGAAAGCCAGGCTGCCCTTGGTCCCGCGCCGGCTGGCCAAACGCACCACCTGCTGCAGGCGGTCCTGCAACAGGTTGCGGTTGGGCAGGCCGGTCAGCGGATCGTGCGTCGCCTGGTACTCCAGTTGCTGGCGATAGTGGTACTGGGCGGTGATATCCTCGACCGTGCCTTCGTAATACAGCGGCTCGCCACTGGGACTGCGGACGACATGGGCGTGCTCGGAAATCCAGATGCGACTGCCGTCGCGGCGATAGACCTCGGATTCGAAATCGCTGACCCGACCATGTTCGCGCATCAGCGTCTCGAACTCGTCGCGGCGCCCCGGTTCGACATAGAGATTGCCGGCGATGTCGGACAGCCCGGCGATCAGTTCGGCCGCCCCGGCGTAACCGTAAAGCTGCGCCAGCGCCCGGTTGGCTGCAATGTAGCGGCCGTCGATCGAAGTCTGGAACATGCCGACCACGGAATCCTCGAAGATGCTGCGGTAACGCTGCTCGGCATCGCTCAACTGGCGCTGGCTGAGAACCTGGTCGGTGATGTCCTCGACGAAGCCTTCGAGCACCCGCCGCCCCTGCTCGTCGAGCACGATGGCGCCACGTTCGAGTACCCAGCGCTCGCTGCCGTCGCGGTGCACGATCCGGTACTGCACCCGGTAACGGGCAACACCGTTCATCGCCTCGACGATACGCTGACGCACCCGCAGGCGATCCTCCGCATGCGTGATCGCCTCGTAGGACACCACCTTGTTGTACTCGAGTTCATCCGGGCAATAGCCGGTCAGCTCGCGGCTGCCGTCGCTGACGAAATGCATTGTCCAATGCTCGTCGATGGCGCAACGGAAAACCATGCCCTCGAGGTTGTGGACCAGGACCTGCAAGACGCGCTCGCTGTCGATCCTGTTCCAGACCGATTCGCGGCGTTTGCGCAGTACGGGAAGAAAGCCGGGGGAAGATGCCTGGTCGTTCACAATCGTAAATCTCGGTTAATCCGAAACACTGTTAAGCAAGAGACTTGCCAACCACAGAAGCTGCGAATTCGAGCGAATTTGCGACTCAGCAGCGGAAAAACAACAAAATCGCGCCCCATCCTGGTGCGGCGATTCCCCGCTGAGTGGCGCCGGGCACGCTACCCGGTCAATGTATAATCTGCGTTTTGCATTTGAATGAATTGAATCGACATGGAAGCCGAACATCTCAACAGTATCGCCAACAAACTCGACGACCTGGCGCAACGTGCCGCCGAGTTGCGGAGGTATCTTTGACTACGATCACAAGCGCGAGCGCCTGACCCTCCTCAACCAGGAGATGGAAGATCCCAAGATCTGGGACGATCCGAAATACGCCCAGGAGCTGGGCAAGGAAAAGAAATCGCTGGAAGACATCGTGCTCGTCCTCGAAGCCGTGGACGCCGGCGTCAATGACGGCCGCGAACTGTTCGCCATGGGCAAGGAAGACGGCGACGACGACACCCTGCTCGCCGTCGAGGCCGACAACGTCGAGCTGGAAAAGAAGCTCGCCGCGCTCGAATTCCGCCGCATGTTCAACAACCCGTCCGATCCGATGCCCTGCTTCCTGGAAATCCAGGCCGGCGCCGGCGGTACGGAAGCCCAGGACTGGGCCGCCATGCTCCTGCGCATGTACCTGAAGTTCGGCGAAAAGAAGGGCTTTACCGTCGAGGTCATGGAAGAATCGGAAGGCGACGTCGCCGGCATCAAGAGTGCCACCGTCAAGTTCAGCGGCGACTACGCCTACGGCACGCTGCGCACGGAAACCGGCATCCACCGCCTGGTGCGCAAGTCGCCGTTCGACTCCAACGCCCGCCGCCACACCAGCTTCACCTCGGTCTTCGTGTTCCCGGAAGTCGACGACTCGATCGAGATCGCCATCAACCCGGCCGACGTGCGCACCGACACCTACCGCGCTTCCGGCGCCGGCGGTCAGCACATCAACAAGACCGACTCCGCCGTGCGTCTGACCCACGTCCCGACCGGCATCGTCGTGCAGTGCCAGAACGACCGTTCGCAGCACCGCAACCGCGACGAAGCCTGGCAAATGCTGCGCGCCCGCCTCTACGAGTTCGAACTGCGCAAGCAGCAGGCCGAGCAACAGAAGCTGGAAGACGCCAAGTCCGACATCGGCTGGGGCCACCAGATCCGCTCCTACGTGCTCGACCAGAGCCGGATCAAGGACCTGCGCACCAACCACGAGACCGGCAACACCCAGGCCGTACTCGACGGCGACCTCGACCCCTTCATCGAGGCCAGCCTGAAACAGGGCGTGTGACGCCCAATCTGTTCGCCGGATTGCCGTCGACCGTCACGGTCGACGAGCAATTCGCGACATTTTTGCAACGCCCCGGCCTGCGCATCGAGCGCATCGTCTCGACCGGCCAGGCCAGCCCGGAAGGCTTCTGGTACGACCAGGACGAAGGGGAATGGGTGGTTCTGTTGCAGGGCGAAGCGAAACTGCGCTTCGCCGACGAAGCCGACGCCCGCCACCTGCACGCTGGCGATTGCCTCGACATCGCGCCGCACCGCAAACACCGTGTCGACTGGACGCCAACTGACCGGGTCACAGTCTGGCTGGCAGTCTTCTACAACGCAACCGGCGCCACGCCCGGCCCGACGACGCCTGTCACGCCTCCTCCGGCGTGATCTCCACCGTCAACAGCGTGACCGGGGGCCGTTCGAAACGACGCATCAGCCGCCCCCACCACCCCTTGTTCGGCTGCTGCGCATAAGTCGGCGGCTGCTGTTCGAGGGCATCGAACATGAGCCGATGATCCTCTGCCAGGGGATCGATGAAGGTCAGCATGTCGCCCGCTTGCATCATCTTCTCGTACAAGGCCTGCAAAGCGTTCCGGTGCGCCGTCTCGTTGCTCGCCCGCAACAGGATACCGGCGCGCATCGGTGCGCCACCCGGCACGATTGCTGCCACGTGCATGCTACGAACGTCGCTGGCGGCTTCGCAGTAATCGAGCGCATGCTTTACGTAGACATTGAGCTGTTTCAGGAACTGATTGTCCGCTGCCTCGTTCCGGGTCTGGGGATCATTCTCCAGTTGCATGAATTCACGCAGCAGCATCAATTGCTCGTGAGTCAAAGCCTCGCTGGCCTCGCCATCGACCACGGCAATGTCAATTTCCTTCTGGTGGGCCAAGCTCGCCACAACGGCGAGGGGATAACTCAGTAGTTCTTCACCCGGGTTTTGCGTGCGCGCCTGGCCTTCATCGACATAGGTAAAGAAGACCGGGCGATCAAATCCTTCGATTTCGCTAGCGGAAAACGAAATCGCCACCTGGCCGCTGGGGTGTGCCTCTACCTGTCCGGGCATCCACAGCGGCAGGAACCAGCCATCGGCCTTCAACTGGTACATGTTGCTCACGCTCGGGTCGTCTTGGACTGCGCGAAGATTGCTCAGCAAGGGATGAACGGCGGTCATTTCGACCCCTGAAAATGTTAACGTCATTTTCAAGTATCAATGAGCCCTGCCCGATGGTCAATCGACTCCTCTGCGCTGGCGCACTCCCGCCCCGTTCCGATCAGCTAGCCAGCACATGGCCGACGGTACGCAGCGCGATGCCGATGCAGGCGCCGAGCGCCGCCGGTTTCCACACCTTGGCAACGCGCGGCCCGGCCGCGATCAGCACGGCGACGCCGGGCAAATCGAAGGGCGAAATCAGGAAACCGGCGCTGGCGTTGAGCAGTTCGGCACTCATCTGACCGGCGCGGCGCATTTCGTCGACCACCCCCATCATCGCCGTGCCGCCGGCCAAGTACTTGGTCAGCGTCGGCAGGACCAGCACCCGGTCGATCGCCAGCAGGTCGAGCAAGGGCCCGACCAGCATGGTCAGCAGGTCGATGGCGCCGAAGGTACGCAACGCGGTGACCACCACCAGCGACAGCACCAGCATCGGGATCGCCCCGACCGCCAGCTTGAACGCCTCGGCACCGGCCCGGTTGATCACGTCAAGCACCCCCTTGGCGCTTTCCGCGACCGGGTGCGCCAGATGCTCGTCGACCAGCCCCTCGTTCGCCGACAGCCCGCGCCCGAACAGGTAATAGGTCGCCGCAGCCGCGGCCAGCCCGCCGATCAGCGACCACAGCAGGGTCAGGCCGATGTCGAGCCCCATCGTCATCATCGGCAGCGCCGCGTTGGCCTGCGACATCGCGAAGACCATCGCCAGCGTCGACGCGATATGGCGATCCGACGCGCCGCGCTGATCCATCATGGTCAAGGTCGCCATCGGCGCCGCAAAGCTGACGAAATTGATCTGCAGCGCCGCGAACACGCCTAGCCCGGTCAGGCCGAACGGCTTCAATACCGGCGCCAGTTTCGCCACCACCCAGTCGAGCGCGCCACGCGCTTCGAGCAGACGCATCAGCGACAGCATCACGACCATTACCGGTAGCAGGATGAACAGTGAAAGCTCGACGGCGGAGCGGCCGGCCTTGAGGAGAATTTCAATCAGGATTTCCATGGGGTGGGATTATGGCATTGCTTGGTGGAGCACTGTTTTCCGCCCTGGCGACCGGCCAGCCACTTTGCTTTCCCCTCCGCCGGGTTTCGCCGTTGACCGGCGGGCGGCTTTGGTTTTTTGACCGCGGGGTTCCGCGCCTCCGAACCAAAGCCGTCCCCGCCACCTCAGGCACCGAGCCAGCCCCCCCCTATAACCAAGCCCCTCCGCCAATCAGCGGCACAAA
>CAZFXO010000014.1:0-7107 GCA_964523045.1 uncultured Dechloromonas sp.
ACGTTGCACCAGGTCATGAACGGCACCGACAGCGAGCCGCCGCCGATTGCGACCAGCGCCGAAATGATGCCGATCCCGCCGCCGACACCGGCCAGCCCCAGAGCGCCGGGCAGTTCGCGGGAAGGCTTGGGCTTGACGTTGAGGATCATCTGCAAGGCCACGTAGGCCATGAAGCAGGCGAAGAAGATGGCGAGCGGCGCGCTGGCGACCCGCGAGGCGATGAAAGTGCCGCCAAAGGTGCCGAGCAGCACGCCCGGCGCGATGCCGCGCACGATATTCCAATGCACCGCGCCATGCGCGTGATGGGCGCGCAGGCTGGAGATCGAGGTGATGACGATGGCCGCCATCGAGGTGCCGAGAGCGACGTGGACCAGATGCTCGTGTGCCACCCCCTGCATCGCGAACATCGTCGTCAGGATGGGAACCATGATGCCACCGCCGCCGACGCCGAGCAGGCCGGCAAAGAAACCGACGAGGCCGCCGAGGGCCAGATAGGCCAGAATCCACTCTGGAGTCATGGGTTTACCTCAATACGTTGTGGGAGCGAGCAACTGCTCGTTGATGAACTGCCACTCCGCCGCCGTCACCGGCGTGATCGACAGCCGGTTGCCGCGCGCCAGTACGCGCATGTCGGCCAGTTCCGGGTGGCGGCGCATTTCGCCGAGGCCGAGGAGTTGGGTGCGGCGGACGAAACGGACGTCGCGCAGCCACCAACGCGGCTGGTCGGGCGTCGATTTCGGGTCGTGGTAATGGCTGGCGGTGGCAAACTGCGTCGGGTCCGGATAGCAGTCCGAGCAAATTTCACAGAGGCCGGCGATGCCCGGTTCGGCGCAACCGGAATGGTAGAAGAAGGCGAGGTCGCCGGGCCGCATCGCGTCGCGCATGAAGTTGCGCGCCTGATAGTTGCGCACCCCGGTCCACGGGAAGGCGCGTTGCGGTTCGGCCGCCAGGTCGTCGATCGAAACCTCGTCGGGTTCCGATTTCATCAGCCAGTACTGCATCTTCCGGTCACAAAATAAAACAGGTGGCAGACTAGCTGCCACCTGTCGAAAAAAAGCCCCCGCGAGTGCCGTCAGGCCGGCATCCTGAACCTGGGTTCAGAGTGGCTGCTTTCCTTCCGCATCAGGCACGTTCGACGAAGAGCGCGCACAACAGCGGGTTATTGGTCCGCAACCGATGCCAATCAGCATTGGTTCAAGGAATATATGGCCTTAACAAACACCGCAGGGGACACTCGGCGGGCCACCCCGCAACCGGTCAGAAGTCCAGTTGCTGCTGGGGTGCCAGCACGGCATCCAACCGTGCTCCCATGGCTTCGATTCTACGCTTCGTTTCCGGCGACGCAACCGTTTCTTGGTTCTCTTCCGTCGCCGGCTGGCCGAGATGCTCGTGGGCGATGTTGAGCGCCGCCATCACCGCGACGCGTTCGGCAATGGTGCTGCGCGTCCGCTGCGCGATGTCGCGCATCTTGCCGTCGACCATGTCGACCGCCGCCAGCAGGGCATCGCGTTCTTCGGGCAGGCAGGCAACGCGGTACTCGCGGCCCATGATCTTGACGTCGAGAAAATTCTGCTCGCCGCTCATCAGGCATCCTCGGGAATCTGTTCGATCAAGCCTTCGAGGCGTTCGCGGGCGGCCGTCATGGTCGACCGCAAATGCAGGCGTTCCGCTTCGGCAGCGGCGATCTGGTTTTTCAAGACCTCGTTTTCGGCGCGCAACTGGTGTACCAGGGCGACGACCTGATCGATCTTGGCTTCGAGCGCTTCGAGTTCGCTATTCATGGGCCGCACTATAGAGGGATAAATGTAGTCCGGTCAAGGACTAAGCGGCTATTTTCAAAGTGATTTATCGCATTTGCGCAGCGGCCGGCTCGCACTGCCCGAAGTGGCGATGTAGAATGCGCGGCTTGTCAGGTGCCGTAAGCGGAATTTATTCCATACGGTTAAACGGGAAAGCGGTGCGTCTCTCCGAGACCAAGCCGCTGCTGCCCCCGCAACGGTAAGCAAGTGCGGGCGTATCACAAGGCCACTGGGGAAACCTGGGAAGGCGATGCGTCAAGACTTGCGAGCCCGGATACCGGCCTGCCATGCCTCACGGAAATGCCACGGGGTGGTGGTGCCGGTTTTCCGACCAGCGTCTTCTCCCGAGCGTTTCCTTTTCAACGCATTCCGGCATGCGGGGACGCCTGTCGGGAAAGGGAAAACCATGTCCATCCGTTTCCGGCCCCTGCTGGGCCTGGCGCCGGCCACCTTCGTCGCGGCCGTTGCTGCTGCCGAGCCCGTCAAGCTCGACCCCGTCGTCGTCACCGCCACTCGTCAGACCATGCGTGCCGATGAGGTCCTCACCGACACGACCGTTCTCGAACGTGCCGAGATCGAGGCCGCCGGCCATTCCAGTCTGGAAGAAATCCTCGCCGCGCAGCCCGGCATCCAGATGGCGGCCAACGGCAGTCCGGGCGCCGCATCCTACCTCTACGTCCGCGGCGCCAATCCGAAACACGTCCTGGTGCTGGTCGATGGCATGCGCGTCGGCTCGGCGACTTCCGGCGAACCGACCTGGTCGCGCATCCCGGCGGCGCAGATCGAGCGCATCGAAATCGTCCGCGGGCCGGCGTCGTCGCTCTACGGCAGCGACGCGATCGGCGGCGTGGTCCAGGTATTCACCCGGCGCGGCAGCGGGCCGCTGCAGTTCTCGGCGACGGCTGGTGGCGGCAGTGACGGCGCCCGCTCGGCCAGCGCCGGGCTGGCCGGCAGCCGGAGCGGTTGGCGCTACGCGCTGAACCTGAGTGAGGACGCGAGCGACGGCTTCAACAGCAAGCCGAAGGACCCGAAAGCCAACCCCGACCGCGATGGTTTCCGCAACCGGGCGGCGGCCGGTAGTCTCGGCTATCA
The DNA here is from genome assembly GCA_964523045.1 of uncultured Dechloromonas sp. Classification (GTDB taxonomy): domain Bacteria; phylum Pseudomonadota; class Gammaproteobacteria; order Burkholderiales; family Rhodocyclaceae; genus Azonexus. The sequence goes on from CAZFXO010000014.1 coordinate 2,892, forward strand.
GTTCGCGCCCGGCCACGAACTCGGCCTGAGCTTTCTGCATGCCGAGGGACGCAATCGCTACGACGCTTCCGGCGCCACGGTGAACTGGGTCAACCACACGCGCAATGGCGCGGCCAACCTGGTCCTGCAGAACGCCCTGAGCGATCAATGGAGCAGCCGCCTGAGCGTCGGCCGCAGCATCGACGATTCGAGCAACTTCAAGGACGGCATCCGCAACAGCCGCTTCAATACCGAACAGCGCCAATATGCCTGGCAGCACGATGTCCGTTCGACGCTGGGCAATTTCCTGCTCGGTGTCGAGCGCCTAGAGCAGCGCATCGACACCAGCGGTAACTATGCCCGCGACGAACGTCACAACGATGCCTTGCAGCTCGGCTGGAATCGCGGCTTCGGTGCGCATCGCCTGCAGGCCTCGCTGCGCCGCGACGACGATTCGCTGTTCGGCGACAAGACTTCCGGCTCGCTCGCCTACGGCTACCGCTTCTCGCCGAACTGGCGAGCCAGCCTGCGCGCCGGCACCGCCTTCAAAGCCCCGACCTTCAATGAACTCTACTATCCGGCGAGCGGCAGCTACGTAGGCAACCCGGACCTGCGCCCGGAATCGTCGCGCAACCGCGAAGCGGCGCTGCATTACGAAGCCGGCAGCCAGCACGTCTCGCTGACCTGGTATCTCAACCGGATCGAGGACATGATCGTGTGGACCAAGGTCGGCGCGCTGAATCAGCCGACGAACGTCGAAAACGCCCGCATCCAGGGAACGACGCTCGCCTGGCAAGGGCGACTGGCCGGTTTCGACCTGCAGGCCAGCCACGACTGGTTGGATGCCGAAGACCGCAGCAACCATCGCCAGTTGCCGCGCCGGGCCCGACACACGGTGACGGCGGCGGTGGCGCGCAGCGTCGGCGACTGGGACTGGCGTTTCGAGCTGACGGCCAGCGGCAAGCGTTACGAGTACAAATCGAATGCGCGCGTCGAGCTGAGCGGCTACACTCTCGCCAACCTTTACGCCGCCTACCGTTTTTCGCCGGAATGGGCCGTCTTTGCCCGCATCAACAACCTGTTCGACCGTGACTACACGCTGGCCGACGGTTATGCGACAGCGGGACGCAACGCCTTCATCGGCATCCGCTACAGTCCCAAGTAATCCCGCATGCCGACCCGCCGCCGCGCCTTCCTGATCCTTGCCTCGCTCGCCCTGCTCAGCCTGGCGAGCATTGCGCTGGCGCTGGCCTCCGGCAGCCTGCGCGTGCCGGCGCCGGAAATCCTGGCCGCCCTGCTCGGCCAGAGCGACGGGGCCGGCGCCATGGTCGTCCAGTTGCGCCTGCCGCGCGCCCTCGCCGGCTTTGCCTGCGGCGGCCTGCTGGCGCTGGCCGGGGCGCTGATGCAGGTGCTGTTGCGCAACCCGCTGGCCGATCCCTACGTGCTGGGGATTTCCGGCGGTGCCGGGGTCGGCGCGATGTTCGCGATGCTGCTCGGCCTGCCGTTGCTGGCGATCGATGGGCTGGCCTTTGCCGGCGCTTTCGGCGCCATGTTCCTGGTTTTCGGGCTGGCGCACGGCGACGGTAGCTGGACGCAGACCCGCCTGCTGCTCACCGGCGTCATCGTCGCCGCCGGCTGCGGCGCCTTGATCGCGCTGATGCTGTCGATCGCCGAAGAGAGCAAGCTGCACGGCATGCTCTTCTGGTTGATGGGCGACCTCGGTCAGACCTACATCTGGTGGCCGCCGCTGCTGGTTCTGGCGCTGGCGCTGCTGGCGGCGATGCCCTTCGCCCGCGAACTCAATCTGCTGTCGCGCGGCCTGCTGCAAGCGCAGGCGCTGGGGGTGGCGGTGGACCGCCTGCGCGTCGCCATTTACCTGCTCGCGTCGCTGGCCACGGCGGCTTCGGTGACCACCGCCGGGTCGATCGGTTTCGTCGGTCTGGTCGTGCCGCACCTGGTCCGGTTGGCGATCGGCAACGATCAGCGCCTGCTGCTGCCGGCTTCGGTGCTGGCCGGCGGCTCCTTGCTGGTTTTCGCCGATACCGCGGCGCGTACCGTGATCGCCCCGCAACAGTTGCCGGTCGGCGTCCTCACCGCGCTGATCGGCGTGCCGGTCTTCCTCTTCCTGTTGTCGAGGCAGCCGAAGTGAGCGCCCCCTTGCTCGAAGCGCGGCAATTGAAAGTCGATATCGGCGGCAAGACTGTCGTCGACCAACTGAACCTGCGCCTGCTGCCGGGCGAAAGCCTGGCCATCCTCGGTCGCAACGGTGCCGGCAAATCGACCCTGCTATCCGCGCTGGCCGGCCTGCGTCCGCCGCAAACCGGCAGTGTGCTGCTTGCCGGCGCGGACAGTGCCGCGCTGCCGCCACGCGAAGCGGCGCTGCGCCGGGGCTGGCTCGGCCAGTTCCAGAACGATCCCTTCGGTTCGACCGTGCTCGAAACCGCCCTCACCGGTCGTCACCCGCATCTCGGTCGCTGGGATTGGGAAACCAGCCGCGACGCCGAACTGGCGCGCGGCGCGCTGAAGGCGCTGGGCCTGGCCGGCATGGAGGCGCGCCAGGTGCATACGCTGTCCGGCGGCGAACGCCAGCGCCTGGCGATCGCCACCCTGCTCACCCAGGCGCCGCCGCTCTACCTGCTCGATGAACCGTTGTCGCACCTCGACCTCAATCACCAGATGGCCGTCCTCGAACTGTTCGCCGGTGCCGCCCGCGATTGCGGCGCCGCCGTCGTCATGGTTCTGCATGACCCGGCGCTGGCCCACCGTTTTTGCGACCGGGCCTTGCTGGTCTACGGCGACGGGCGCTGCGAACAAGGGACGGCTAACGCCATCCTGACCGCCGAGACGCTGTCCGGCCTCTACGGCTACCGCCTGCGCCAGATCGAAGACCACGGCCAACGCTGTTTCATCCCGGAGTAAGCCCATGGCGATCAGCCACGAACAACGCATGCAGAAGAAAAAAGCCGTGATCGACGGCAAGATCGACGCCGCCCAGCAGGAACGCGGCGTGCTGGTGATCAACACCGGCAACGGCAAGGGCAAGTCGTCGGCCGCCTTCGGCGTCGTCGCGCGGGCGCTCGGTCATGGTCTCAAGGTCGGCGTCGTGCAGTTTGTCAAGGGCCGCTCGGATACCGGCGAGGAAGCCTTTTTCCGCCAGCAGGCCAACGTCGCCTGGCACGTCGGCGGCGAGGGCTTCACCTGGGAAACCCAGGACAAGGACCGTGACGCGCGCGCCGCGCAGGCGGCCTGGGAAGTCGCCTGCCATCACCTGGAAAACCCGGAAATCGGCCTGCTCGTCCTCGACGAAATGACCTACGCCTTCAAGTACGGCTGGCTCGACCTCGACATGGTGATTGCCAAGCTGCTCTCGCGCCCGGCGATGCAGCACGTCATCGTCACCGGTCGCGGTGCGCCGACTGCCTTGCGCGACGCCGCCGACACGGTGAGCGAGATCGGCATGGAAAAACACGCTTTCCAGGCCGGCGTGAAAGCCATGCCCGGACTGGAATACTGATGCCCGCCTGTCCCGCCCTGCTCGTCGCCGCGCCGGCTTCCGGCCAGGGCAAGACCACCGTCACCGCCGCGCTGGCCCGCCTGCATGCGCGGCAGGGGCGGCGCGTCACCGTGTTCAAGTGCGGGCCGGATTTTCTCGATCCGCAGATTCATGCCTTTGCCAGCGGTCGACCGTGCCAGAACCTCGACCTCGGCATGTGCGGCGAGGACGACGCGCGCTGGCGACTGGCCCGCGCGGCGGCGGAGTCCGACCTGATCCTGGTCGAGGGCGTGATGGGCCTGTTCGACGGCACGCCGTCGGCGGCCGACATCGCCGAACGCTTCGCCATCCCGGTCATGGTGCTGATCGACGCGGGTTCGATGGCCCAGACCTTCGGCGCCGTCGCGCACGGCCTGGCGACCTACCGCCCCGGCCTGCCGTTCGCTGGCGTGCTGGCCAACCGCGTCGCCAGCCCGCGCCACGCCGCCATGCTTCAGGAAAGCCTGAAGCCCGGCATGGGCTGGTTCGGCGCCCTGCCGAAAAGCAGCGACAGCCTGCCCGAGCGCCATCTTGGCTTGTTCCAGGCAGCCGAGATCGACGACCTCGCAAGCCGTCTCGACCACCTGGCCGACGCGCTCGCCGCGAGTGCCACGGTCGACCTGCCCAAAGCGGTAAATTTCACCGCCGCCCCGCCGCCGGCCCTGCCGCCCTTGCTTGCCGGCCGGCGCATCGCCATCGCCCGCG
>CAZFXO010000014.1:7207-71845 GCA_964523045.1 uncultured Dechloromonas sp.
CCGCCGCCGGCCCTGCCGCCCTTGCTTGCCGGCCGGCGCATCGCCATCGCCCGCGACGCCGCCTACGGCTTCATCTACCCGGCCAACCTGGAAACCCTGCAGGCGCTCGGCGCCGAACTGCGCTTCTTCTCGCCGGTAGCCGGCGATCCCCTGCCCGACTGCGACGCCGTCTGGCTGCCCGGCGGCTACCCGGAACTGCACGCCACCGTGCTGAGCGCCAATGCCGGCCTGTGGCAGGCGCTGCACGCCCACGTCGACGCCGGCAAGCCGCTGCTCGCCGAATGCGGCGGCATGATGAGCCTGTTCGAGGAAGTGGTGGATAAGGCCGGCCAGACGCACCGCTTTGCCGGCCTGCTGCCTGGCCGGGCGGTGATGCAGCCACGCCTGGCGGCGCTCGGCACGCAATTCGCCGACCTGCCGGAAGGGCGGATCGGCGGTCACACTTTCCATTACTCGCAGAGCGAGACGCCGCTGCCGCCGTTGTGCCGGGCGCGTACCGCTGATCAGCGCGAAGGCGAGGCCATCTACCGGCGCCAACGGCTGACCGCTTCCTACGTCCATTTCTATTTCCCTTCCAACGAAGACGTCGTCGCCGCGCTGTTCGGGGCGTAGTTTTCGTTTTTTTCAGACGGTCAATTAGCGATTGGCTGTTTTTTTGGAATTGCTAGGCTGCGTACAATGCGCCCCACGCATTCCCCAAAGGAGATTTCCATGAACAAGTTTCTCGCCCTGGCGGCAGCCGTGATTCTCGGCTTCACGCTCAACATCAACGACGCCGAAGCCAAGCGTCTCGGTGGCGGCAGTTCGTTCGGCATGCAGCGCCAGATGACGCCGCCGACTCGCAACGTGCAGCAGGCGCCGCGTCAGCAACAGGCGCCGACCGCCGCGCCGCAGACCCCGCCGAAGCGTTCGTGGATGGGGCCGATTGCCGGTCTCGCCGCCGGTCTCGGCTTGGCCGCACTGGCTTCGCATTTCGGTTTCGGCGAAGGGCTGGCCAACTTCATGATGATCGCCCTGTTGGCTTTCGCCGTGATCGCCGCGATTGGTTTCTTCATGCGCAAGAAGGCCGGCGCTCAGGCGCAGGGCATGCAATATGCCGGTGCCGGCGCCAATTACGGCGGCCAGCCGAGCAATGTGGCGCGGCCGGACTTCACGCCGGCGGTTGCTTCGTCCTTCACACCGGCGGCGCAGGCCGTTGAATCGACCGGCGGCAACATCCCGGCCGACTTCGACGTCGAAGCTTTCGTGCGCAACGCCAAGGTCAACTTCATCCGCCTGCAGGCGGCCAACGACGCCGGCAACCTCGACGACATTCGCGAGTTCTCGTCGCCGGAAATGTTCGCCGAGATCAAGATGGCGATCGACGAGCGCAAGGGTGCGGCGCAGGAAACCGACGTCGTCCATCTCGACGCCCAGGTCATCGAAGTGGTTGAGGAAGCCAACCGCTACATCGTCAGCGTCCACTTCAGCGGCCAGATTCGCGAGGAACGCAACGGCCCGGTGATCGATTTCGCCGAAGTCTGGCACATGACCAAGCCGCGCGACGGCAATCGCGGCTGGGTCATCGCCGGCATCCAGCAAGTCCAGTAAGCGCTGCGGCGCCACGAGACAAAACCGACCGGTTCGCCCGGTCGGTTTTTTTTGGCTCAGGGATTTTCCGCCAGCGCGACGACGTCGCCGATGACGAGCAGGGCCGGCGGCACGACCGCGTGGCGCTGGGCGACTTCCGGCAGTGTTGCCAGCGTCGCCGGGTAGATCTTCTGGTTCGGCCAGGTGGCGCGGTAGATCAGCGCTGCCGGCGTCGTTCCGGGCAGCCCGTGCGCCTGCAACTGGTGGGCGATGATATCGAGTCCCTTGACGCCCATGTAGATCGCGATCGTCTGCTGCGGCTGGGCGAGCGCCTGCCAGTTGAGGTCGATGCTGTGATCCTTGTAGTGCCCGGTGACGAAGACACAGCTCTGGGCATGGTCGCGGTGCGTCAGCGGAAAGCCGAAAGCGGCGGCGGCGCCGAGTGCGGCGGTGATGCCGGGGACGATCTCGACTTCGATGCCGTGCTCGACGAGCAGCGCCATCTCCTCGCCGCCGCGCCCGAAGACGAAGGGATCGCCGCCTTTCAGCCGGACCACGCGGCGGCCGGCGCGGGCCAGGTCGAGCAGACGCTGGCTGATTTCCTCCTGCGGCAGCGTGTGGTTGCCGGCCGATTTGCCGACGTAGATGCGCTCCACGGTCGACGGGCAGAAATCGACGATTTCCGGGCTGACCAGGTTGTCATAGAGCATCACCTCGGCCTGCTGTAAGCGCAGGTAGGCTTTCAGCGTCAGCAGCTCGGGGTCGCCGGGGCCGGCGCCGATCAGCGCGACGCGCCCGGCCGGAAATTCGCTGCCCCGGCTCAGCATGCTTCGTCTCCGCCGCCGTTGCGGTGAAAGACCAGGTCTTCGACGACCGCGCCGCCTTTCAGGTGTTGCTCGACGATGCGGTCGATGTTCGCGTCGCTGACGTTGTAATACCAGACGCCGTCCGGTTGCACGGCGACAATCGGCCCGCCCTGGCAGGCGGCGACGCAGCCGGTGCGCGTGCGTTTGACCCGCGCCGGGCCGGCATCGACGCCGAGGCCGGCGGCGCGCAGCTTGCCCTGCAAGGCGTTGAACAGCGCTTCGCCCTCGCCGTTCTGCGTACAGCGCGGGCCGGTGCATACCAGGATCTGCCGGCTGTAGTCGCGGATCTTCGGCTTGATGATTTCGCTCCCGTCGCGTTCAGCCTTCAATTTCAGCCTCCTCGTTTTCTGGCGGTAGTTCGCTCAGCAACGCGGCAGCAATGTAATCCTCCGGCAGGCCGTATTCGGCGGCCAGTTCGGCAGCGCTGCGGCCGCTCGCCTGGATCGTCGCCAGCCAGCCGTTGAGGCCGGTGGACAACGAGCGCCCGGCCTGTTCGCCTTCGTGCGTGTTGCGCTCGCCGTCTTCCACCGCGTACTTGTTGGCGTAGCCGCGCGGCGTCACCATCAGGCCGTGCTTGATGAAGGTGTTGGAATTGCCGATCAGCACCGTCGACAGCATGCCGATCTCGGCCTCGGCCATGCGCTCCAGCGTCGTCAGCTCGATGCGCTGCTTCGGGCGGTGGCCGGACTTGACGATGGCCACCGGCGTCTGCGGGTCGCGATGGCGCAGGAACAGGCGCTGCGCTTCGACGATCTGCTGCGTGCGCCGGCCGCTCTTCGGGTTGTACAGCGCGACGACGAAATCGGCGTAGGCCACGGCGTCGAGCCGGCGGGCGATGGTCGGCCAGGGCGTCAGCAGGTCGGACAGCGAAATGGCGCAGAAATCGTGGGTCAGCGGCGCGCCGACCAGCGCCGCGCAGGTGTTGATCGCCGAGGCGCCGGGGACGATCTCGACCTCGATGTCGGCGTCCGGCGTCCAGCCGGCCTGGAACAAGACCTCGAAAGTCGGCCCGGCCATGCCGTAAACGCCGGCATCGCCCGAGGAAATCAGCGCCACCTTCTTGCCCTGGCGGGCGCGGTCGAGCGCTTCGACGGCGCGGTCGAGTTCCTCGGTCATCGACTTCTTGATCACCTCCTTGCCTTCGACCAGGTCGGCGATCAGGCGGATGTAGGTGACGTAGCCGATGATCGTGTCGGCTTCGGCAATCGCCGCGCGGGCACGCGCCGTCAGGTGGTCGTGGCTGCCCGGGCCGAGGCCGACGAGCATGATCTTGCCTTGGGCGGCGGGATGTTCAGGTGCGTTCATGGGGAATCCTGGCAATGGAGACGGTGGCATTGCGGCCGTCCGGACCGCGCAGCCGGTGTTTTTCGATGAGCAGATGTGTTTTGTCGGCGCCCGCCGCGAGCAGCGCTGCCGCTTCCGAGACCGACGGCGTGCCGGTGTACTTGCGCACGGTTTCCGAAGGATTGGGTACGTCGACCGTGGCCAGTTCGCTGGCCGGGTAGAACAGCGCCGGCCAGCGGTGGCGGGCGATGACTTCAAGGAGGCCGGGTTCGTTGGCCTTGAGGTCGATGCTGGCTGCCGCCTGCACGTCGGCCGGGGTACGTCCGCAGGCGGCGAGTGCTTCTTCGATGCAGCGGGCGATGGTGCTGGCAGGGGTGTTGCGGTCGCAACCGAGGCCGAGAGTGATTTTCAAGATTTCGTCCCCTCCGCCTGTGCCGAGTGGAGCGTTTCGGGCTGGAACGGGCGGCTTTCCGTTTCGACCGCTGTTTTCCGCCGTTGACCGGCGTCTCCCTTTCTTTGCTTCGCCAAAGAAAGGAAGCAAAGAAAGGCGACCCCCACGTTCGCGCCGGGCCGTCGGCCCGGTTCCCTGCGCTGCTCGACCGGCCGGGCGGTTCGCAAAACTCGCCTGCGGCTCAGACATTGCGAACCGACTGCCCCCGGCCGGCCTGCGCTGCTCGGCGCTCGCGAGGGGGGAAGTGGCGCTCCGTGGTTGCGTATGCGGTGCATATTCATGGGCGATAGATCACGCGGCGGCCGGCCAGTTGTGCGGCGTAGCTTGCCGGCATCGCCCGTTTGCTGATCCACAGTACGGCAGCGAAACGCTCGGGATCGACGTCTTCGAGACGGGCGAACAAGCTCACGTTCGCCGGCAGCGGGCCGCTGCGGCCGTTGGCGTGGCTTGGCCACCAGTCCGGCGAGCCGGCTTCCTGAACGAGGGCGACCGGCTCGTCGTTGACCATCGCCGCGCTGCAGCGCACCAGTTCGTCGTGCGTCGCTTCGAAGGTCCAGCCGAGTTCGCGGCCGAGAATGTCGACGCCGATGGTTTCGCGCGCGTCGGACGCGGTGGTCAGCACCGCCTGGGCGCCGAGCGCGGCGGCGAGGTGGCCGGCAAGCTGGTTGGCGCCGCCGAGGTGGCCGGAGAGGACCGGGATGGCGAACTGGCCGGCTTCGTCGATGACGACCACGGCCGGATCGACTTCCTTCCCCTTGAGGTGCGGCGCGATCAGGCGGACGACGGCGCCGAGCGAGACGATGGCGACGATGCCGTCGAAGGCGGCGAACAGCGCCGGCACCTGCTCGCCGAGCTTGCCGGTGTAGCAATGGGCGGCGCCGGGCGCGGCGGCCTCGGCTTCGGCGCGGAATTTCTCCGGTGCGAACAGTTGCGCGCCGGGCAAGGCGGCAACGACCCGGCCGGCCAGCGCGATGCCGTGTTTGGTGATGGAGACGACGGCAATCTTCATTTTTGGCTCATTTTTCCGGTCGACCGCAGGATTTACGCCACCGCCGCGACTTGGCGCTTGCGACAGCCCCGGCGCAGTTCGCCGCGCACGCGCTTGGGGTTCTGCACCAGCAGCAGCGACAGGTAATTGACCTTCTCGCCCTTCAGGCTGGCGACGTCGCGGACGATGCGTTCCTCCGGTGAGCCGACTTTCTCGATGAACACCGAGGTCGCCAGCAACTGGCGGCGTTCGAGCAGGTCGATGACCTCGTCGAGCAAGGGCTTCACTTTCAGCAGGGCCAGCGTGTCGAACTCGTCGAGCAGGTGGTTGATGACCTCGACGCCGTAGGCGGCCGGGATGATGGCGAAGGTTTCGTCCTCCTCGGCGAGCGTTACGCCGGTGGTCGCCGCGGCGGCGGCGAAGGACGAGACGCCGGGAATGGTCTCGACTTCGACCTCAGGCGCCAGTTCGCGCACGACGCGGGCGAGGTGGCCGAAGGTGGCGAAGGTCGAGGCGTCGCCTTCGACCAGGAAAACCAGGTCGCGCCCTTCGGCGAGCAGTTCGACGGTCTGCGTCGCGGCGCGCGCCCAGGCCTTGGCCAGGATCTCGGCGTCGCGCGTCATCGGGAAGACCAATTCGACGGCGTCGGCCGGCACGGCGATGCCGCCGCGTTCGACGATGGCCAGCGCGTAGGACGATTCCTCGGCCTTCTTCACCGGGTACAGCCAGCGCGCGCCGGATTGCAGCGCCGCCCAGGCGCGGCGGGTGATCAGTTCGGGGTCGCCGGGGCCGAGCGAGGCGCCGATGAGTTTGCCGTAGCGTTGTTGTTGCGTCATTGCGCTTCCTTGTCTTGTATCCAGGCGGTGACGATCCACACCGGGTTTTGCGCCGCCATGCGGTGCATGTCGAGAATCGGCTGGCTGCGGCTGGCCTGTAGTTGCACCACGTCCCAGCCGGCGCCGACGGCCTTGAGTGCGCTCGTCGCCGTCGCCAGGTTTTCCAGCGTGACGAAATTCATCACCAGCCGGCCGCCGGCATTCAGGCGGGCGAGGATCAGGCGGATCAGTTCGTCCAGTTCGCCGCCGGAGCCGCCGATGAACACCGCGTCCGGGTCCGGCCAGGTGTCGAGCAGTGCCGGCGCCTTGCCTTCGCACAGCGTGTAGTTGCCGATGCGGAAGCGCTCGGCGTTGGCGCGCGCGTTGGCGGCGTCGGCGGCGTTCTTCTCGATGGCCCAGACATGGCCCAGCGGCGCCAGCCCGGCGGCTTCGAGGCCGACCGAGCCGGAACCGGCGCCGATGTCCCAGACCACGCTGTCAGCCTTCAGGCGCAACTTGGCCAGCGACAGCGCGCGCGCCTCCTGCTTGGTGATCAGCCCCTTCTCGGGCGAACGCTGAAGGTAGTCGAGGTCGTCGCGGCCGAAGACCGGCGCGGCGTCCAGTGAACGCTCAATCAGCACGACGCTGGGGTCAGGAAAACGCCCCTGCGCCACGTCGACCGCCGACAAATCGCAGGCCACCATTTCATCCGCCAGCAGCAGTCGGCTGGCCACCGACAGGCGGACTTCGTCGCCGTAGCCGGCGGTGATCAGCGCCCGCGCCAGCCGCGCCGGGTCGTTGTCAGGGCCGGTGAAAGCGAAGACGCGGCGGTTCAATGCAACCGCCCTCAGCAAGGGGTACAGCCCGTGCGCCGGCGTCGCGCCCCACTGCCATTCGCCGGCATCCTGGCTGTGGCAGGAGGCGATGGCCACGTCCTGCCAGGGTTTCTGCCAGCGGGCGAAAGCGATCTGCAGCGTCGATGGCGCCGGTAGCACGCGGACGCCGGCGCCGCCCAGTTGGCCGAGCAGGTAGCCGCCAATGCCGTGGCAGAGCGGGTCGCCCGTCGCCAGCACGGCGACCGTCTGGCCGGCAGCGCGCGCCTCGGCAATCCAGCCCGGCAGGCGAGCAAGCGCGCCGTCCATGGCGCGCAGTTCGGCGTTGGGCAACTGCCGGCTGACCGTCGCCAGCGTGCGGCCGACGCCGATCACCAGCCCGGCGCCGCTCAGCGCGGTGCGGGCGGCGTCGCCGAGACCGGCCCAGCCGTCGTCGAGGATGCCGACGATGAAAACCTCTGCACTCATAGCGCTGCCTCCTCATCGACGCGGCAGATGAAATTGCCGTCGAAATCGCAAACCAGCACGGCCAGCCGGTAACTGCCGGGGTACTGGCCCTTCAGCGCACGGATCGCCTTCTTCGCCAGTTGTTCATGGAAGGCCACCGACAGGCCGAGTGTCGCCAGGCGTTCGGCGGCGAAGCGGGCGGTTTCGGCGGCGCGGATTTCCTCGACGAGGTCGGGCGAGGCACCGACTTCCTGCGCCGATTCGGCGAGGATGTCGCGGTCGACCTCGGCCTTCCAGGCGTGCGTCACCGCCAGGCCCTGGCACATCTTGGTCAGCTTGCCGACCATGGCGCCGATGTAGACGCGCGGCAGCTTGCGCTTGAGCGCGCTGGCAAAGGCCGCCTTGACGAAGTCGCCCATCTGCACGAAACAGGATTCGTCGAGTTCGGGCAACTGGCGCATGGCGAATTTCTCGGTACGGCCGCCCGTCGTGAACACCACGCTGGTCTGCCCCTGCTTCGCCGCGACATCGACCGCCTGCACGACGCTGGCGCGGAAGGCGGCGGTCGAGTACGGGCGGACGATGCCGGTGGTGCCGAGGATGGAAATGCCGCCGAGGATGCCGAGACGGGCGTTCAGCGTCTTCTTCGCCATCTCGTCGCCGCCGGGCACCGAAATGCTGACTTCCAGGCCGTCGTGTTCGAGCAGTTCGCCGGCCACGGCGCGCACGTTGTCGAGGATGTTGCGACGCGGCACCGGGTTGATCGCCGGCCCGCCGACTTCCAGACCCAGCCCTTCCTTGGTTACCACGCCGACGCCGAAACCGCCCTTGAGCACGATTTCGCCGGCCCGATGTGGCAGCAGGCGGACGTCGGCGGTCAGGTGGGCGCCATTGGTCGCGTCCGGGTCGTCGCCGGCATCCTTGACGACGACGGCGTGCGCCAGCCCGGCGGCTTCCTCGACGCTGCCGTCGAGCACCGGGAAGGCCTGGTCCTGGCCGTTGGGCAGGCGGCTGACGATAGTCTCCGGCACTTCGCTGAGCAGCAGGCCGAGGCTGGCGGCGCGCGCCGCGGCGGCGGCACAGGCGCCGGTGGTGAAGCCGGTGCGGTTGCCGCGCGCGCGCTTGCCGTCACCCTTGCGGACCTTGGCGGGTTTTTCGGCGGCGCTCATGCGGCCTTTTTCTGTTCCGCTTCGGCCAGCGAGAGCATGGCGTGGATGGCGGCGACAACCAGCGTCGAGCCGCCCTTGCGCCCCTTGATCGCCACCCAGGGCACTTCGTCGACGGTCATCAGCAAGTCCTTCGATTCGGCCGCCGAGACGAAGCCGACCGGCATGCCGACGACCAGTGCCGGGCGCACGCCCTCCTCGCGGATCAGGCGGACCAGTTCGATCAGCGCGGTCGGCGCGTTGCCGATGCCGACGATGGCGCCGTCGAGCTTGCCGAGGCGTTGCGCCTTGCGCATCGCCTGCACGGCGCGCGTCGTGTCGGCGGCTTTCGCTGCTTCGATCACATCCGCGTCGGAAATGTAGTGGTGCGTGCTCAGGCCGAAATGCTGCAAGCGCGGTTTCGACAGGCCGACGCAGATCATCTCGACATCGGCGACGATGGGCGTGCCGCCTTTCAGCACGGCGTGCATGCCGGCCTGCATGGCGTCGGGGTGGAAGGCGGTGAGGCCGTTGAACTCGAAATCGGCGTTGGCGTGGATCATGCGGCGCACCAGCGGCCACTGCTCGGCGCTGTAATTGTGCGGGCCGGCCTCGGCGTCGATGATGGCGAAGGAGTCGTGCTCGATGGCGCGGCCGGCGGCGGTCAGTTGTTCGGTGACGGTGTTGGACATGCGGTTTCCGGGTCAGGCGTGGCTGTGGGCGCAGCCGTGGTGGGCGTGCTCGTGCGCATGGTCGTGGCCATGGGCATGCGCCGGGCTGGCGATGGCGGTGTGGCTGTGGTCGTGCAGGTGCTCGGCCTCGGCCAGTTCGCGGTACTTGCAGCCGTCGCATTCGAGCAGGCCACCGGCCAGCGCGTCGGGCGACACACGGGCGTCGAGCAGCGCGAAGATGCCTTCGTCGAAACCGAAATGCTGGCCCAGTGCGAAAGCCAGTTGCGGGTACTGCTGGCGCAGGCGGGCGACCTGCTCGCCGATGCGCTCGATCAGCACGCCGGTGAACAGATAGACCGGGATGATGGCGATCTGCATCATGCCCAGGCGCGCCTGCCGCTGCACGATGGTTTCCAGGCGCGGCCAGGTAACGCCGGTGAAGGCCAGGTCGACCAATTCGTGCTCGTTTTCCTCGTACAGCCAGCGCGCCATCTTGGCCAGTTCGCCATTGGCGCCGACATCGGAAGAGCCACGGCCGAGCAGGACGACGCCGGTGGTCTGCGGGTCGGGCACGGCCAGTTGCTTCATCAGGCGGTCGAGCTGGCCTTGCAGGACGGCAAACAGCTCGCGCCCCATGCCGAGGTGGCGGGTGACGATGAACTGCACCTGCGGATGCCGCGCGCGCGCCGCTTCCACCGCCGCCGGCAGTTCCATCTTGACGTGGCCAGCGGCGTTGAGAATGAAGGGAATGGCGACCACCGTGCCGGCCCCGGCGGCGGCGCGGTCCAGGCCTTCGTCGAGCAGCACGTCGGCGTGTTCGATGAAGCACACCTCGATACGCCAATCCGGGTGGCGGGCCTGCCACTGTGCGGCGAAGTCTAGGGTTTCCCGGTTGCCGTCGCGGCCGCGCGAGCCGTGCGCAACGAGCAGGTAGGTGGTGGATTTCATGAGCTGGACTCCGGAGAAAGTTCGGGGGAAAGGCTGGCGCGGCGGAAGCGGTGGGCAAAGGCCGGGTCGTAGAGCTTGGAGCGGATGAGGTCGGGCCAGTCGGCGGCGCCCAGCGTCGGGCTGGCAACGATCATCGCCTGGCTGCCGATCTTCGCGGCCTGGCAGCGCTGCTTGATGTCGGCCAGGGTGCCGCGCACGATCTTTTCCTCGCCCGGCCAGCTCGCTTTCTGGACGACCAGAATCGGCGCGTCCTCGGCCCAGCCGGCGGCGCGCAGCGCGTCCTGCACCTTGTGCAAGAGCGTGATCGACAGGTAGATGCACAGCGTCGTTTTGTGCGCGGCCAGGGCTGCGAGTTCCTCGCCCGGCGGCATCGGCGTACGCCCGGCGACGCGGGTGAGGATCACCGTCTGCGTCACTTCCGGCAGGGTCAGCGTCTCGCCGGCCGCCGCCATCGAGGCCATCGCCGACGAAACGCCGGGGACCACGGCCCAGGCTATGCCGACGGCGGTGAGCGGCCGGGTCATCTCGATCAGCGCGCCGTAGAGGCCGGGGTCGCCGGTTTGCAGGCGGACCACGGTTGCATGGCGGGCGGCGGCGGCGAGCAGCCAGTCGCTCATCTCTTCGAGCGTCATGTCCTTGGAGTCGCGGATCTCGCAGCCGGCCGGCGCGTAGAGCGTCGCCGCCTGGTCGACCAGCGAACCGGCGAAGAGCACGGCACCGGCCTGTTCGAGCAATTTGCGCCCCTTGACGGTGATCAGGTCGGGATCGCCGGGGCCGGCGCCGACAAACCAGATTTTTCCGCTCATCGGCAAAATCCCACGGTCAACCGCAAAAATCGGGCAAATTTCATCGAGCTTCCTCCAGGGAAAGTTGCGCCAGCAGCGCGTCCAGGCTGCGGGCCGGTGCGCCGGCGGCGATGCCGCGCGCGGCCAGCGCGCCTTGCAGCGCGACCACCGCCGGCAGCGGCTGCCCGGCCTGTTTCAGGGCCGCGGCCTGCGCCGGCAGTTCGGCGGCGGCAAAGGACGCGAGGCAGCGGCCGGCGGCAAGCAGATGGATGTCGTCGGCCCAGCGATAGGCGAAATCGACATCGTGCGTGGACAGCACGATGGTGATGCCCTGCCCCGCCAGGCGGTCGAGCACGGCCAGCAGCTCGTGCTGCATGGCGGCGTCGAGCCCGGCCATCGGCTCGTCGAGCAGCAGCACGTCCGGCTGCATGGCGAGCACACCGGCAATGCACACGCGCTTCTTCTGGCCGAAGCTGAGGTGATGTACCGGCCGGTTGGCGTGTTCGGCCATGCCGACCGCCGCCAGCGCTTCTGCCACGCGAGCGCGCACCGTCGCCTCGTCGAGGCCGAGATTGAGCGGGCCGAAGGACACATCCTCGACGACGCTGGCCGAGAACAACTGCCGGTCCGGATTCTGGAAAACCAGCCCGACCCGCCGGCGCAAGGCAGCCAGCCCGGCGCGGCTCATGTCGAGCGGCGCGCCGGCAAAGCGCAGGCTGCCGGCGCTCGGTTGCAGCAGGCCGTTGCAATGCATGAGCAAGGTGGTCTTGCCGGAACCGTTGGCGCCGAGCAACGCGTTGCGGCTGCCACGGCGGATGGCCAGCGAACAGCCGTCGAGGCCGAGGCTGCCGTCGGCGTAGCGGTGGCTGAGCGAAACAGCTTCGAGCAGCATCAGAATGGCCACCGCGCCAAAGCCAGCAGGCCGCCGCCGGCCAGCACGGCGAGCGCGGTGTCGCGGCCGGCGTGGGCGAATTGCGGCGTCAGGAAACGCAGGCTGCCGTCGCCGTTGCGCGCCAGCGCCGCCAGATGCAGCGCTTGCGCACGCTGCCAGACCTGCAATGCCAGGTTGGCCGTCAACTGGCCGAGCGAGCGCAGGCTGTGGCGCAGCGTCGCATCGCCCAGGCGTGCCTGCTGCGCCGTGCGCACCTCATGCACGGCTTGCGAGAAGACGAAGAGCATGCGGTAGCAGAGCACCATCAGGTCGAGCAGTACGGCCGGGCAACGCAGGCGGCGCAGCAGCGCGATCAGGTCGGACAGCGGCGTCGTCAGCACCAGCCCGAGCAAGGCCGCCAGCGCGGCGAGCGAGCGGCCGGCGAGCGCGGCGACCTGCGGCCAGGCTTCCGGCGCCCAGCGCCAGCCGCTGTCGGGATCGACCGCCACCAGCAGGCCGACGCAGGACAAGGCGAGAAAACCCACCGCCGGCGCCGCGACGCGCAGGTAGAGGCGCGCCGGCACGCCGGCACCGACGCAGGTCAGCACGGCGGAACACAGGGCCAGGCGCAGCGCAGCCATCGGCGTTACTGCGGCAAAGGCTGCCAGCAGCCCGGCCAGCGCAAACGCCGCCTTGGCCGCCGGGCTGACACCGCGCCAGCGGTTGGCGTAGGCCGCCTGCTCAATCAGCATGCGGCGCCTCTGCCTCGCCTTGCTTGCGCAACTTGTCGCGGGTCACCGCGCAGCCCAGCCAGTAACCGATGACGCCGGCCCCTAGTGCTGCCTGCAGGGCGAATAGCAGCGAGGCGATTTCGCCGCTGGCCGGCTCCAGTAGCGGCTCGAACCAGCGCTGGTAGCCCGGCGCGACCGTAGCGATGGCCTGCTGCGCCTTGTCGTCGGCGCCGCCGAACAGTTCGCCGTCAGCGCCGCCGATGCCCAGATAAGGCACCAGCCACAGCGGCAGCACGGTCAACAGCACGACGGCGGCCAAAATCAACAGATTCTGCTTCTTCATGCCTTGCCCCCGTTTCCGGCAAACAGCGGCAGCCCTTGCAATTCCTGCGCGTTGAAGCGGGTCAGGGTATTGACCACCAGCACCGTCAGCAGCCCTTCGCTGATCGCCAGCGGAATCTGCGTGATCGCGAAGATGCCGCCGAACTTGAGCAAGGAGGCGGCAAAACCGCCAGCCGGATCGGGAAAGGCCCAGGCCAGCTGGATGGCAGTAGTCAGATAGGTGGCGAGATCGCCCAGGCAGGCAGCGGCGAACACGCAGACGGCGAGCGACAGGCCGAGCCGGCGACCGAGGCGGAACAATCCAAAGGCGACGAAGGGGCCGACGATGGCCATCGAAAACACATTGGCACCGAGCGTCGTCAGCCCGCCATGCGCCAGCAACAGCGCCTGGAAGAGCAGGACGACGAAACCGACCGGCACCATCGCCAGCGGCCCGAACAACAGCGCGCCGAGCCCGACGCCGGTGGGATGCGAGCAACTACCGGTCACCGACGGCAGCTTGAGCGCGGAGAGGACAAAAGCAAAAGCGGCGGCGACGCCGAGCAACATGCGCTGCTCCGGCTGCGCCTGCAGTTGCCGGCGCACCGAATGCACGCCCCAGGCAAGAAACGGCGCCGACGCCAGCGACCAGCCGATGGCATGGTCCACCGGCAAAAAACCTTCCATGATGTGCATGACTTCCTCCCCGAAGCGATGAAACCCCCGGGGAAAATCAGCACGAATCGGAGAAGGTCAGGGCGTGCCCAGCACGCGCGCATCTGTCTCAGAACCGCTCTCATCACCCCGGAGAATGGCACTACCTGGTGGAGTGCGGCGCGCTGGGCGGCACCATTGAAATTGCAGGATTTTTGGTCAGGGCGAGGCGCAAACCGCAGCGATACCCGAGGTATCGTGAGGATTTGCAACGCTGCCATGGCCGAAAAGACGCAGTTTCAAGTGCCGAATAGCGTGCTGCACTTCACTCACTTTGAGGTCGGTCTTCTGGCTCGCCGTCATCCTTCCCTGCACCTTCCCGTGTGCGAACACACAGTGGCAAAAACAGGGTCGTCAGGCCTACAGCAGCGGGGGCTGCGCCGGAATTGCCACGCAAGGTGACGCACCGGCTTCCCGTTTAAACCCGATCCGCAATGCGAAACGGGTACCTAAAAGCGGAGGCGATTCTAACACCGGCATCCTGCAGAAGGAAACCGCGGAAGATCGGGGAGAAGGAGCGAGGCGCCTACAAGGCAATTATCGCCGCATGGTCTGGATTATCCTGCGCGAACCTTATGGCGATTTGCCGGATGGCCTCTGCCCAGTTCGGGCCAGGCACTTCGCGGCTGGTGGCAGCGAACAAATCAAGGTGAGCCTTGGTGATGTGGGGGTTGTTCAAGGTCGCACCCCGCTCAGCGATGTATTTCGAACGCAGGCTGAGAATCTCCAGCATCTTTGCTTGCGATACCCGCGGTTCACCGTCCACGACAACATCCTGCGCCGCGTCATATTCTTCGGCAGTCCACTGCTGCTTGTGTAGCCGTTTTGCATCTTCCAGCGAATAGCTCTCTTGCTTGCCGCAAACCTCGAACAGGTCGTCAAGTTGAAGGCGTCGGGATGCGCATGATGCAAGCTTGAAGTCGATCAGAATCTTCTTCTCGATTGAGGCTATCCATGGCTCCATGTCCAACGGGGTAAGGCAGAGGCAGCGTTGGAGTTCCGGGCGGCGGGCTTCTTTGGAATAGAAACCAATGACAAAGAGTTTCCGCCGCCATTTCTGGATATGCTCCATCCCAACGTCGCGCGCGGTCGATACCGTGGTACCGGTGGTGGACTTTACTTCGACTTCGAATCGAATCTGCCTGTCAGGCAGCGTCACATCCAAGACTGCATCGACCCCCGCGCGCTGATGGCTGGGGTCCCAGGCAAGGTTGAACATGCGGACAAGTTCGCGCTCTCGTTCGTCGTCCTGAACGGGCATCAGCTTGCTCCGAGAGCTCGTGCAACCTGTCTTGCCACGGCATAGGCGACAGGCGGACAGACACTATTGCCAATCTGGCCAAGCGCTTGGTAAACGGCGCCGCTGAACTTCCAGTCACTCGGAAATCCCTGCAAAAGAGCGCAGTCAGCAACCGACATTCGGAAGTGGCCGTTTTCCGGGGGGTAAGCGCGAGCCATTGAAGGAGTTGGCTGAACGCCGTTGGGCCAGACTCGTAGTTGATCCCAGATGTTCAGCGAGGCCTTGCTGTTGAGAACGCCTGTCGTGTTGCGCGGCCCGGTGAACCCCGAGCGCAAGGTCGGCGCTACCTGATCGAAGCCAATGTCTGGCAGCCCCAGGCTCTGACGCGCGAGGTTAAAAGGTAGCAAAGGCCCAAACAGAGTCGCAGTTTCGCCATGCGTAGGCTCAGGCTGCACCCAGCGGGCGGCATCTCGTTCCGAACGAAAGCCGACGAAGAAAACGCGTCGTCGAGCCTGGGGTACGCCGAATTCGTGCGCAGCCAACTTGAACCGGAAGACGGTGTAATGACTTTCAAGGGGAGTCAGGACATTGTCGCGAACAAAAGACTCGAACTTGCGGTCGAGCATCCCTGGAACGTTCTCAGCAACGAAAGCACGAGGCCGCGCCTGGAGGACGCAACGGACGAAATCGGGCCACATGTTCCGGGGGTCGCTGGCACCAGCTTGCTTGCCCGCTACCGAAAACGGCTGGCATGGCGGCCCGCCGTGCACCACGTCAACGCCCCTGAAGGTGGAGAAGCGCGCCGAGCGTACATCACCGGCTTGCGTGCCAGAGCGAATATCCCAATTCGGTCGGTTGGCGCGAAGAGTTTCGCCGCAGATATCAAGGATTTCAAAGGAAGCTCGGTGCGCGTAGCCGGCTCGCTCAAACCCGAGATCAAGCCCGCCTCCACCTGAAAAAAGGGATAGGCTCGTAAGGCCGTTTAGTGCCAATTGGGGCATCAGATCGTTGACGTCCAGACGCTCACCAAAACACAGATCATTGTCTTCGTCTTCTACGTGAAAACGCAGCAATTCCTGCTTCCGTAGCTGAGAGCGGATAGCGGTAGCACGATAGCGGTCGCGTTGTTCGTCAGTTAGTTCATAAGCCATCAGTTTCCCCCGTAGACGCAGCAGGTTGAAGCACGCAACAACTGTATGTTAACCCAGTAATTGGCAAACCGATACTTTGACTGCAACGACCGTTCAGCAACCCGCGCGATTATATTTCAGGGCATATGATGCTGTCGTCGTTTATTGCTCTTCTCCGCAGCCCACGCCTGCCGAATCCCATCCGCCAGCACCCTGGGTTCCTCCGCCCCCTGAATATCCGACTGGCGGGCGAAGACGAAGGTCGGTACGGAGCTGACGCCCCAGCTTCGGGATTCGCGTTCCATTTGCTGGACGGTGGCGGCGTCTTCGTCGGTGTTTAGGTAAGCGAGCACGGTGGCCGGGTCATGGCCGCAGGTTGCGGCGACCTGGGCGAGAACTTCGGGGTCGCCGACGTTTTTGCCCTGTTCGAACTGTGCCTTGAACAGTCCTTCGACCAGCCCGGCGGCGTCGCCCTGTTGTTGCGCCCAGTGGATCAGGCGGTGCGCCGCCAGCGTGTTGGCGCGGACCTCGATTTTCTCGAAGCGGTAGTCGATGCCGAGCGGGGCGCCGATTTCGCGGATGCGCTGCCAGATGGCTTCGACTTGCGCCCGGCTGCCGAATTTCTGCACGAGAAAAGGCAGGTAGGGTTCGCCTGCCGGCGGCGTGTCGGGGTTGAGGAAGAAGGGGCGCCAGCGGATTTCGTGGCGGAAGTCGGGCACCTCGGCGCGGACGAGGTCGATGGCTTGCGCCAGCCGGCGCTGGCCGATGAAGCACCAGGGGCAGACGACGTCGGAGACGACTTCGATGATCAGTGCTTCGTGGTGGCTCATGCGCTTTCCCATTCTTCGAGAAAGCGTGAGACAAAGCTTTCCATGAATTGGTGCCGTTCCTCCGCCAATTTGCGGCCGCTGGCGGTGTTCATGCGCTCCTTGAGGAGGAAGAGTTTTTCGTAAAAGTGGTTCAGGCTGTGCCCCTTGGCAGCCTTGTATGCCCCGGCGCTGGCGTGCATGACCGGTGGCACGGCGGGGTCGTAGAGCGGCCGGCCGGCGTGGCCGCCGTAGGCGAAGCAGCGGGCGATGCCGATGGCGCCGATGGCGTCGAGGCGGTCGGCGTCCTGCACGCACCGGCCTTCCAGTGTGCGCATCGCGGTGTGCACGCCGGCACCCTTGAACGAGATGGTGCGGACGATTTCCACCACCGCCGCGATGGCCTCCGCTGGTGCGCCTTCTTCGGTCAGCAGGCGTTCGGCTTCGCGCGGGCCGATGGCGTCGTCGCCGCCGTGGAACTTCCAGTCGGCGATGTCATGGACGAGCGCCGCCAGTTCGGCGATCTCCGCGTTGGCGCCCTCGGCAGCGGCGATCCGCCGCGCCAGCCGGCGGACGCGGTCGATGTGGTGCCAGTCGTGGCCGGAGCCTTCGCCGCTGAATCTGGCTTGGATGTGGGCGGCGACGCGGGCGATCAGGTCGCGCGGCAGCGGGGGCGGCGGTGCGGAGGGGTTTGGCGCTGGGGCAGTCATCGGTGATGGTGTGTCAGTCGGCGTCGAGCAGGCGCTCGCACTCGACCATCAGCGTCCGGGCGAGCTCGGAGTGGTAGTTGGGGTCGAGCGCCTGCATCATTTCGTGGGCGGTGAACAGGCCGGCTTCGCGGGAGAGCGTGCTGCGCATGGTGCGCGCCATGTCGTCGCTGAGGCGGGAGACATGGAGCCGCTCTTCCTGCGTCAGGCTGCGCCTGCTGCGGGCGAGCCAGTCGGCGGCGAGAGCGGCGCCCTGGGCCGGGGTGAGTTCCTGGCCCAGTTCATAGAAGGCATCGAGGCGCTGGGCAACCAGTGCGAAGAGCAGGGCGACGTGGGTTCCCCGGTCGCTGGCCGCCGGGTTCGGGCGTTTCGGCCGTTGCATCGGCTACTGGTCTTTGTTGAGCAGCGATTTCAGCGCGGCGAAGGGCGAATGGGTGGCCACCGGGGCGTTGTTGCGGCTGTCGGTGTAGCCGCGGTCGGCCTCGATCTGCTTCTGGTGCTCGTTGTCGTGGCAGTACAGGCAGAGCAGTTCCCAGTTGCTGCCGTCGGCCGGGTTGTTGTCGTGGTTGTGGTCGCGGTGATGCACGGTCAGTTCACGCAGGTTGGCGTGCGTGAATTCGCGGGCGCAGCGGCCGCAGATCCACGGGTAAAGCTTCAGCGCCCGTTCGCGGTAGCCCTTCTCGCGCTCGTCGGCGGCCTTGCGGGCGGCGGCGACGACCTGGTCGAGGCGCTGGTGATCGATCTTTTTCATGCGTTTTCCGTTTCAGAAGGCGGCGGCTTCGGCTTCCAGGTAGGCGAGGCTGACGTACTTGCCGATGTTGTTGTCGAAGCCTTTGGTTTCCTTGGCCCGGCTGGCGACGCGTGGGTCGCGCAGGACCAGCGCCTTGGCTTCTTCCATCGGCTGGCCGGCTTCGACCGCCTTGACGCAGCTTTCGTAGATGCCGGCGAACAGTTCGCGGTTCCATTGCAGCACGCCGGCGCCGGCTTCGCCGTGGCCGGGCAGCCAGATTTTCGTTTTGGTGTTCTTTTCCAGCGCCTCGTAGGCTTTCAGCGTGCCGACGTAGGAACCGTCGTCCATGTTGGCGATGCGCCCGTTCATTGCCACGTCGCCGACGCAGGTCAGGCCGTCGCCGACCACTTCGACGCAGATGTCGGACGGCGTGTGCGCCTTGCCGTAGTGGTGCAGGCGCAGGACGACGTCGCCGAATTTCAGTTCCTGGCCGTGGTCGACCGCAACGGTCGGCGGCACGACCTTGGTGCCCATCGTCGCCTGGTTGGTCCATTGCTCCATCAGGCGGCGCCAGGTGTTGCCTTCCATGCCCTTGATCTGCTCGATGGTGCCGGCGTGGGCGTGGATCGGCATCTCGCCGTAGGCTTCGACGAAGGCCTGGTTACCGAGGAAATGGTCGCCGTGGTAATGGGTGTTGATGATCGCGACGACCGGTTTCTTCAGCGTCTTCTTCAACTGGCGGATGGCCATTTCGCCGATCTGCACCGAGGCGCCGGTATCGACCGCGACCAGGCCCTTGGGCGTGTCGACGAAGGTCAGGTTGCACATCATCCCCTGGTTTTCCGGGGTCGGGAAACCGTCGGGCGAGAAGATCATCCAGACGTGTTTGGACAACTGGCGCAGCGGATGATCCTTGACTGCCGGGCCACGCACGAAGTTGTCGAGGTCCTGGGCAAAGGCGCCGACGGCATGCCAGGGGGTGAATTCGGCGACGCCGGCGGCCGACAAGGCGGCCACGGCTCGCAGGAAATGACGGCGATTCATCAGTGTCTCCTGAATTATTAAAATGCCGCCTATCTTCGCGCCGAAGCCGGTGCTCGTCTACACTTGCCGCATGCGACGTTTCCCGATTTCCTTCCTGCTCCTTTCGGCGCTTGGCGCACTTTGCGCGCTGGTCGGCCTGCTCAGCGTTGCCGGCTTCGGCGGCATGCTGCATCCGGTGCTCGACGACCCGATGGCCGGCCTCGCCTTCATCGTCTCCGCCGTGGCGCTGATCGGCTCCGGCGCCTTCCCGCTGGTCATCGAAAAACTGAAGGAAGGCGACGGCGGGCCGGGTTAGTCGCGCATCAGCCGCCAGTACTGGACCTTGAGCGCGATCACCGAGCCGGCGATGATCGCCGCCAGCGTGATGAAGGAGCCGAGCGCCAGCGTGGACACGCCGGTGATGCCCTGGCCGATCGTGCAGCCCATCGCGGTGACGCCGCCGAAACCCATCAGCGCGGCGCCGATCAGGTGGCTGGCGGTGTCCTCGACGCTGGCGAAGCCTTCCCAGCGGAAGCTGCGGGTGGCCAGCGACCACGCCGCCGAGCCGGCGATGACGCCGAGCACCGAGACGATGCCGACGGTCAGGACGCGGCTGCTGTCCGACCACAGCATGAACAGTTCCAGCGTGTAGGCGACCGGCGCGACGAAGGTCAGCGATTCCATGCGGCCGCTGTTGGTGGCGATGAAAGCCTCTTCCAGCGTGTCCGGGTGTTCCGGGAGATAGCCGAGGTGGCCGCTGACATACCAGGCGGCGACGACGAGCAGACCGCTGCCGAGACCGCCGAGCAGGTTGTCCAGCGTCCAGAAATCGCGGCGCAGCAGGCAGAAGGCGAGCAGGCCGCCGCCGATGACGAGCATGGCGAGCGGCAGGGCGCTCGCTTCGGCGATGCCGAAGCTGGCGAGCAGGGACGGGATGTCCTGGCCGGCCGGCAGGTCGACGGCGACCGGATCGAGGACCTTGACGCGGAAGACGCCGAACACGCCGCGCATCGTCATGTAGGCGAAGAAACCGAGGACGAGGAAGACGACCAGCGACTTGAGATTGCCGCTGCCGATGCGGATCAGCGTCTTCGAGCCGCAGCCGGACGCCAGTACCATGCCGACGCCGAAGCTGAAACCGCCGACCAGGTAGGACAGCCAGGTCAGGCTGGTGCTGCGGTAGATCGTCTTGTCGAGGTCGATCAGGCCGCCGGCGTGCAGCGCGCCGGCGCCGAAGATGGCGACGGCGATGGCGAGCAGCCACATGCGCATGCGGCTCCAGTCATCCATGTTGAGGATGTCGGAAACCGCGCCCATGGTGCAGAAATGGGTTTTCTGGCCGATTGCCCCGAAGACGAAGGTAATGGCGAAAATCAGCCAGAGTACGGTGTTCGGGGAGGTGTCGACGTCCATGTCAGGTCCGGTAAGGCGTGGGATCGGGGAGGCCGGCGGCGGCGAAACCTTCGGCGCGCAGCCGGCAGGAGTCACAGACACCGCAGGCGCGGCCGAGTTCATCGGCCTGGTAGCAGGAAACGGTCAGCCCGTAATCGACGCCCAGCGCGTGGCCGGTGCGGATGATCTCGGCCTTGGATAGGTCGATCAGCGGCGCGTGGATCGACAGCTTGTTGCCTTCGACGCCGGCCTTGGTTGCCAGGTTGGCCATGGTCTCGAAAGCGGCGATGTATTCCGGGCGGCAATCCGGGTAACCGGAGTAATCCACCGCATTGACGCCGACGAAGATGTCGCGGCTACCCAGCACTTCGGCCCAGGCGAGCGCCAGCGAGAGCATGATGGTGTTGCGCGCCGGCACGTAGGTGACCGGGATGCCCGGCTGCACGCCGTCGGTCGGCACGGCGATCGAGGTGTCGGTGAGCGCCGAGCCGCCGAATTGGGCGAGGCCGAAATTGATCACCCGGTGCTCGACGGCGCCGAGCGCCTTGACCACACGGTCGGCGGCCTGCAGTTCGGCGCTGTGCCGCTGCCCGTAGTCGAAGGACAGGCAGTAGCAGTCGAAACCCTGGCTGCGCGCGATGGCCAGGCAAGTGGCGGAGTCCAGGCCGCCGGAAAGAAGGACTACGGCTTTTGCATTCATGGGGCGCGAATATACCCGAAATTTTCGCTGGACCGGAACGGTATCTGCTTGTTCCTGCACTGCAATTCGCCGCTTGCCCGGGCTGCGGAGAAAACCGGCCGATCATTCGATGCGGCGTCCGCTCCCCGGGGATTCAGGGCTGCGCTTCGAAGTCCTCCAGCGCTACCGGCCGGCCGAACAGGTAACCCTGGAAGGCGCGGCAGCCGTGCTCGGTCAGGTAGGCGTACTGGTCGTCGTTCTCGACCCCTTCGGCGACGACATCGAGGCGCAGCGCGTTGCCCATGGCGACGATGGCGCGGACGATCGCCGCGTCGTCGGGGTCGCTGATGATGTCGCGGATGAAGGAGCGGTCGATCTTCAACTGCTCGAAAGGGAAACGCTTCAGGTAGGCGAGCGAGGCGTAGCCGGTGCCGAAATCGTCGAGCGAAAAGCGGACGCCGAGCGCGTGCAGCGCCCGCATCTTGGCCACGACCTCGTCGACCTTGTCGAGCAGCAGGCTCTCGGTCAGTTCCAGCTTCAGGCGCTGCGGCGCAACGGAAAAGTGGCTCAGCGCGCTGGCCACCTGGTCGACGAAATCGGGCTGGCGGAATTGCCGGGCGCTGACGTTGACCGCCAGCGACAGGCCGGCACGCCGCGGATCGGCGGCCCAGCGCTGCAGCGTGGCGCAGGCGCTGTGCAGCACCCAGAGGCCGATCGGCACGATCAGCCCGTTTTCCTCGGCGAGCGGGATGAAGTCGTTGGGCAGGACCAGCGGTCGATCCGGCGGCTGCCAGCGCAGCAGCAGTTCGGCGCCGATCAGCGCGCCTTCGGCATTGACCTGCGGCTGGGCGTAGAGGACGAATTCCTCGCGCGCCAGCGCGTGGCGCAGGCCGGCTTCGATGCCGGCGCGGTGGTCGAGCGTCGTCTGCATCGCCTGGTCGAAGAAGCGAATCGCATTGCGGCCAGCTTCCTTGGCCTTGTACATGGCGATGTCGGCCTGCTTGAGCAGGGTGTCGACCGATTTCTCGCGGCCGCGGAACAAGGTGACGCCGACGCTCGCCGTGCAGTAGTGCTCATGCCCTTCGGTCAGCGGAACCGGGTGCGACAAGGCCTCGCGGATCTTCTCGGCGATCACTCCGGCGCTGACCGCCGCCGATTGCGGGTCCGGGTCGAGGTCTTCGAGCATCACCGCGAACTCGTCGCCGCCCTGGCGCGCGGCAGTATCGTATTGCCGAATGCACTGCCGCAGGCGGCAAGCGATCTCGATCAGCAGATGGTCGCCGATTTCGTGACCGAGGGTGTCGTTGAGGATCTTGAAGTTGTCGATGTCGATGATCAGCAGCGCCCCGTGCTCGCTCTTGCGTTTGCCGGCCATGCAGGCCTGCTCCAGGCGGTCGCGCAGCAGCCGGCGGTTGGGCAGCGCGGTCAGCGGATCGTAGAAGGCGAGGTGCTGGACTTCCGATTCGGCATGTTTCAATTTGCTGATATCGGAGAAGGTGGCGACGTAGCCCGAGAGATCGCCGGCCGCGTCGTGGCAGCGATTGATGATCAGCCATTCCGGGTAGATTTCGCCGTTCTTGCGGCGGTTCCAGATTTCGCCTTCCCAGTGTCCGGCGCTATCCAGCGCCTGCCACATACGCGAATAGAAGATCGGCGACTGGCGACCGGAAGCGAGGATTTTCGGCGTCCGGCCGAGGATTTCCTCAGGCTGGTAACCGGTCAGACGGCTGAATGCCTCGTTGATCCACAGGATGCGTTCGTCGGCATCGGCGAACATGACGGCAGCACCAATCTGGTTGAGGATGGCGTGCTGGCTCCCCGAGGCGAGCGCGTTGCCGGGCAGCGCCTCTGGAAACTCGAAATTCGACATGACACTCCCTCATGCCCATGGTTCTAAAGCAATTTCCGTCTTCTTTTAGCTATAAACGGAGTATGCCTTAAGTAAGGATTGGGCGGCAAGGAGACTGCCCGTCAAGTCCGCGACAGGAGGCCGATTTCGCGTTCCAGGATGGTTTCGTCGCCAAGGTTGAGCTCGACCAGGCGGCGCAGGTGGGTGACGCTGTCGAGGTCGATTTCATGGCAGGCCAGACCGTAGGCGTCGCCCTGGTGATGGACGACGGTGACCGCCATGCGGATGTCGGTTTCGCCGCCGTCGAGGCGCAGGTGAAGCACGCCCTGGCCGCCGACGCGCGTGAACATCTCGGCGCAGGGACGGACCAGTGCTCCCTTCAGGGAAAGGTCGAGGACGTCGACCGGATGCTCGCCGTCAGCCAGGAAGAGGCGGGCCGGTCCGGAAAACACGATGCGGGTGAATTGCCTGCGATTCTCGGCCATGTTTGTCTCCGGGGGCTATTTGCCCTGCATGTTACCCCAAAGCAGCTTGTGCAACTGCAACTGAAAGCGCACCGGCAGGCCGTCTTCGAGGATCCAGCCGGCCAGTGCCGCCGGCTCGACATTGCCCTGCGCCGGCGAAAAGAGAACCGGGCAGCGCGCGTCCAGGCCGTGCGCGTGCACCACTTCGCGGGCCCATTCGTAGTCTTCGCGCGAGGCGATGACGATCTTGATTTCGTCGCGCGGCTTCAGGTGTGCCAGATTGGCCCACAGGTTCTTCGCCGCTTCCCCGGAATCCGGCGCCTTGAGGTCCATGATGCAGGAAACCCGTGGGTCGACCGGGGCAATGTCGAAAGCGCCCGAGGTCTCCAGCGAGACATCGTAGCCGGCGTCGCACAGCGCGCTCAGCAGCGGCAGGCAATCCTTCTGCGCCAGCGGCTCGCCGCCGGTGACGCAGACCTGATGCGCCGGGTGCGTGGCGACGGCGGCCAGGATGTCGGCGATTTCCATGATTTCGCCGCCGCTGAAGCTATAGGTGGTGTCGCACCAGGTGCAGCGCAGCGGGCAGCCGGTGAGGCGGACGAAGACGGTCGGCAGGCCGACACGCGACGCTTCGCCTTGCAGCGAATAAAAGATTTCGGTGATGCGCAATGCCACTTAGTTCTTCTTCAGGCGTTCCCTGGCCTTGTTGGCGGCCGGCGACGACGGGTATTTCTGGAGCAGGGTTTCCAGCGATTGCGCGGCGCCCTTGCGGTTGCCCAGTTCCTGCTGGCAGGTCGAGATTGCCAGCAGCGCGTCCGGTGCCTTGTCGCTCTCCGGGTAGCGGGTGATGACCTGGCTCTGCGCTTCGATCGCCTTGTTGCAGTTGTGTTGCGCCGACCAGGCATTGCCCAGCCAGTACTGCGCGTTGGGCGCCAGTGTGGCGGTCGGGTATTGCTGCACGAAGCTGGCGAAGGCAGCGGCGGCTTCCGCGTATTTCGCCGCCTTGAAGAGGTCGAGGGCGGCGTCGTAGCTGCGCGTTTCCGCGCCTTGATCGCCGGCCACCGTCGCCTGCGGGCCGCCATCGCTGCCGGCCGCGGGGGCGGTCTCGAAGCGGCGCAGCCGGCTGTCGAGGTCGAGATAGAAGTCCTGCTGCCGCTGCTTGGCCTGTTCCAGTTCGTAGGTCAGCGTTTCGACCTGGCCGCGCAGGCGGGCGATTTCTTCCGCCTGGCGCTGGATCTGTGCCGCCAGTTCGAGCTGAGCCCGGGCCTGCTGGTCGAAGCGCGCCTCGCTGGCGATCTTCAGGTCAGCGATCTGGCGCCGGGCCTCGTTGTCGTCGAACAGCGCCCAGGCAGACTGGCTGCCCAGGAGCCCGACCAGCATCAGCAGCGGCAGGCGACGCATGATCAGAACTCGCCGCGGCCGTCAGGGGCGCGATAGAGGATGTCGGCGCGACGGTTTTCGGCGAAGGCCGTTTCGTCATGACCCGGGTTGCGCGGCTTTTCCTCGCCGAGGCTGACCGATTCGACCTGGTCTTCGCGGGCACCGAGCAGGACCAGGGCGCGCTTGACGGCATCGGAACGCTTCTGGCCGAGCGACAGGTTGTATTCGCGGCTGCCGCGTTCGTCGGTGTTGCCTTGCAGCAGGACCTTGTAGTCGCGGTTGGCGACCAGGAACTTGGCGTGGGCGGCGACCAGCGCCTGGTATTCGCTCTTCACTTCGTACTTGTCGAGGTCGAAGTAGATGCTGCGTTGCGACAGCTGGCTCTTCGGATCGGTCAGGACGCGCGGCAGGCCGCTGGCGTCGAGGCCGTCGGCGACCACCGGGGTGACGTCGGGCTGCGGGCTGGCGGTACGGCTTTCGACCGGGGCGCCGGCGTTTTCATCGGGGGCGGGGGTGGTGCTGCAGCCGGTGATCAGGGCGAGCAGCAGGGAAATCGACAATAGTTTTTTCATGAGTTTCTCCGACGAGGTTCTATTTCAGGAATGGGCCCCATGCCGGCTCGC
Organism: uncultured Dechloromonas sp.; assembly: GCA_964523045.1. Classification (GTDB taxonomy): domain Bacteria; phylum Pseudomonadota; class Gammaproteobacteria; order Burkholderiales; family Rhodocyclaceae; genus Azonexus. The sequence goes on from CAZFXO010000014.1 coordinate 32,670, forward strand.
GGACGTCGCCAGCGGCAATGGTGAGGCGTTGTTTTATGCGACCGTCGGCGGAGACGGCGGAAAGTACGCCGCGCCCGCCAATTTCCGTGGCGATCAGGATCATCCGGCCGTTCGGGGCAAAACTCGGCGATTCGTCCTTGGTCGAATCGGTGAGCACTTGTACCTGGCGGCTGGCGAGGTCCATGACCGCCAGCTGGAAGCGTCCCTCGCGCCGGGAGATGAAGGCCAGCGTGCGGCCGTCCGGCGAGGGACGGGGCGAAACGTTGTAGCTGCCTTCGAAAGTGACGCGCTGGGCGGAGCCGCCGTTGGCGTCGACCCGGTAGATCTGCGGGCTGCCGCCGCGATCCGAGGTGAAATAGATGCTCGAACCGTCCGCCGAGAAGCGCGGTTCGGTGTCGATGCCGGAAGATTGGCTCAGGCGCTGCAGGCCGCCGCCTTCGGCATTGACCGTGTACAACTGCGAATTGCCGTCCTTAGATAGGACGACGGCCAGTTTGCGGCCGTCCGGCGACCACGCCGGGGCCGAGTTGGAACCCTTGAAGTTGGCGACGATACGGCGCTGACCGGAAGCCAGCGAATGCACGTAGATCATCGGCTTCTTCTTCTCGAACGAGACGTAGGCGAGGCGGCTGCCGTCCGGCGACCAGACCGGCGAGATGATCGGTTCGGCCGAGGTCAGCGCGGTGGCGGCGCTCTGGCCGTCGGCGTCGGCAACCTGCAGCAGGTACTGGCCGCGCGATTTGACGACGTAGGCGATGCGCGTCGAGAAGACGCCGCGTTCGCCGGTCAGCTTTTCGTAGATGAAATCGGCGATGCGGTGGCCGGCCATGCGCATCTGCGCCTTGCCGGTGACATAGACGGCGCCGCCCAGCGGCTCGCCCTTCTGCGTGTCGTAGAGGCGGAAGCGCGCCTCGATGCGGCCGTCGGCCGAGCGCAGCACGCTGCCGGCGGCCAGCGCGTCGCTGCCGCGCGCCTTCCAGGCGGCGTAATCGACCGGCGCGTTTTCGTCCATGGTGCCGGCGTTCGGCGGCACCATGCGGAACAGGCCGCTGCGTTCGAGGTCGGCGCGGACGATCTCGGTGATGTCGTGCGACAGGCTGGCGTCGCCGGCGAATTCGGCGATGGTGACGGGAATCCGGTTGGCGCCGGCGCCGGTGATCTCGATCGAGAGCTGGGCCTGGGCCAGGCCAGCGCCGAGCAGGCTGAAAATCAGGAAGATACGGCGGGAAATTCTGGACATTGGTGGCGTTTTCTCTGAATTGTGCGCGATTTTACTCTTCAAACGGCTTGTATTTGATTTCGAGCGTGCGCTGGAATTGGCTGGGGTCGTCGGGTTTGGGCAGCGGCGAGGATTTGCGGATCGCCCGTTCGATGGCTTCGTCGAGCGCCGGCACGCCGCTCGAACGTTTGAGGCGGATCGACAGAACGTCGCCGCCCGGCAACTGGTTGACCTCGAACACCGCCTCCGGATTGCCGGGGAGGTTGGGCGGCAACACGATGTTGCCGCGCACCTTGGAACGGATTTTCGCCGCGTAGCCTTCCAGGCCGCGCCGGTTGGCGGCCGCCTTCTGCGCCTGGTTGGCCAGTTCGGCCAGGCGGTCCTGCTCGGCGACAGCCTGGCGCTGGTGATTTTCGCGTTCGAGCATTTCCTTGAACGGATCGTTCTTCGGCTTCGGTACCGGCTTGGGTTCGGGTTTCGGTTCCGGTTTGGGCGGTTCGGGCTTGGGCTCCGGCTTTTTCGGTTCCGGCTTCTTCTTTTCTTCCTTGACGACGATGGCCGGCGGCTTCGGCGTTTCCAGCTTTTTCGGCGGTTCGGGCTTGGGTTCCGGTTTCGGCTCGGGCTTGGGTTCGGGCTTGGGTTCGGGCTTGGGTTCGGGCTTCGGCTCCGGCGCCGGTTCCGGCGGGGCGACGCGCGTCGCCTTCTGCGGCGTCGGCGACCACAGTTCGACCTGCATCGCTTCCGGCTCGCTGCGTTTCCACTGCACGCCGAGGAAAAGGGCGCCGACCAGCGCCAGGTGGACCAGCAGCGTGAAGGTCAGCGCCTTCTTCTTACCGGGTTCGACGGGGGTTTCCGGACGCATTGCCTTACTTGACCGCGGTTTCCAGCGCGACGCGGGAGAAGCCGGCCTTCTTGACCTCGTCCAGCACGCGGATCACTTCCTTGTACGGCGCCTCGCCGTCGCCGGCAACCAGCACCGCCGTCTCGCGGGCTTCCTGGCGAGCGGTGAGCTGGTCGCGCAGTGCGCGCATGTCGGCCAGCGGGCGTTCCTTGCCGTCGAGATCGAACAGCACCAGGGCGCCGTCCTTGTCGACCTGCACCTTGAGGTACTTGTCGGGCTTCTGCGGCGCCGTGCCGGCGCTCGGCAGTTCGACCGAGCCGGTCGTCATCATCGGTGTCGCGACCATGAAGATGACGAGCAGCACCAGCATCACGTCGATGTAGGGGACGACGTTGATTTCGTTCTTGAGTCGGCGCTGGCGCATGGCTTAACGCATCTGCCGCTGCAGGATGTTGGAGAACTCTTCCATGAACGACTCGTAACGGACCGCCAGGCGGTCGATGTCGTGCGAGAAGCGGTTGTAGGCGAGCACTGCCGGGATCGCCGCGAACAGGCCGATCGCCGTTGCCACCAGGGCTTCGGCGATGCCGGGGGCGACCGAGGCGAGCGTCGCCTGGCCGACGTTGGAGAGGCCGCGGAAGGCGTGCATGATCCCCCAGACGGTGCCGAACAGGCCGATGTAGGGCGATACCGAGCCGACCGAGGCGAGGAAGGCGAGGTGCGCTTCGAGTCCGTCCATCTCGCGCTGGTAGGTGGCGCGCATGGCGCGGCGCGAACCATCGACCACGTCTTTCGAGTCCAGATGCTTCTGGCCGCGCAGCTTGGTGAATTCACGGAAGCCGGCCTCGAAGATGCGTTCCATCGAGCCGGTCTGGTGACGGCCTTCGACGGCGCTCTGGTAGAGGTTGCTGAGGTCGCCGCCGGACCAGAAGTCGCGCTCGAAGTCCTCGGTCTTGGCGCGCGCCTGGCGCACCGCGAACCACTTCATCGCGATGTAGTACCAGGACATGAAGGAGACGCTGGCGAGCAGCGCCATGACGATCTGGACGACGGCCGAAGCCTCGAGGATCAGATGGAGGATGGAAAGGTCCTGGGTGACGTTCATTTGAGTTGTTCGAGCCGGGAATGCAGGAAATCGGGAATCGGGGCGGGGGTCATCGTCGCCATGTTGACGCAGGCGATTTCAACCTCGCCGGTGACCAGTTCTTCATCGCCGCGGCGTACCGACTGGCGGAAGACGACGCGGACGCGGGTGAGTTTCTCGACGCTCAGGCCGACTTCGAGCAGATCGTCGAGGCGGGCCGGCTTCAGGTATTCGCAACTGGCCTTGCGGGCGACGAAGCCGATGCCGGCTTCGTCGGCGAGCTGGGCCTGGCCGAAGCCGGCGCTGCGCATCCATTCGGTGCGGCAGCGTTCGAAGAAACGCAGGTAGTTGGCGTAATAGACGACGCCGCCGGCATCCGTGTCCTCGTAGTAAACGCGGACCGGGATGGAAAACGAGGGCTGGTGGGCGTGGGCTGACATCCGGCGATTTTATCTTGTGCTGGAACATCCTATTGTAACGGCTTGTTTCCACGAAAATATCGCCATTTTGAACTGTCGCCCGGGAGGCTGGTCTTCTCGCGGTCCCTTGCGCATAATGCCCCCCATGCCCGGAAAACTCCGCCTCATCGATCGTCGCAGCCTGATCCTGTTGCTCGGCCTGCTGCTCAGCGTCGGCTTCTTCGCCACCACGCTGTTCGGCTATTTCGTCTCGCGCGAGGCGATCCGCAGCGCGATCATCGGCCAGGATTTGCCGCTGACGGCGAGCAACATCTACTCGGAAATCCAGAAGGATCTGGTACGCCCGGTGCTGATCTCGTCGACCATGGCGCACGACACCTTCCTGCGCGACTGGGTGCTCGGTGGCGAGCGCGATGTGCGGGCGATGGCGCGCTACCTGCAGGAGGTCAAGGTCAGGCACAAGGCCTTCAGCAGCTTCTTCGTTTCCGAGAAGAGTACCAACTACTACACCGGTGACGGCATCCTGAAGCAGGTTTCGCCGAGCGAACCGCGCGACGTCTGGTATTACCGGGTGCGCAAGATGGCCGAGGATTACGAGATCAACGTCGATCCCGATCTGGCCAACCGCGACGCGCTGACCATCTTCATCAACTACCGGGTGTTCGATTTCGACAACCGCTACATCGGCGCCACCGGCATCGGCCTCACCGTCGATTCGGTGCGCCGGCTGATCCGCGAGTACCAGGCGCGCTTCAAGCGCACCATCTACTTCACCGACGCCAGCGGTCGCGTCGTCCTCCAGGGCGACCAGGCGCCGGTATCCAACCTGCGCCAGCGGCCGGGGCTGGCGGTGCAGCTCGACGCCATCCTCAAGCAGGGCGGCGGCATGTACCAGTTCGTCGATGACGGCGACAACCACATCCTCAACGTCAATTACCTGCCCGAACTGCAGTGGTACCTGTTCGTCGAGCAGAACGAGGACGTCGCGCTCGCCGGCGTCCGCCAGACGCTCTATATCAACCTGGCGATCAGCCTGCTGGTGACGCTGATCGTCACCTGGCTCTGCTACATCACGCTTGGCCATTACCAGTCGCGGATCGAGAAGATGGCGTCGACCGACAAGCTGACCGGGCTCCTCAATCGGCACGCCTTCGGCATCCTGATCGACAAGCTGATTGCCAGCTACCGGCGCAGCCCGCGGCCGATCAGCTTCCTTCTTGCCGACATCGACCACTTCAAGGCGGTCAACGACGGCTACGGGCATCGCGTCGGCGATCGCGTCCTGGCCCAGGTCGCCGCCGCGCTGCGCGCCCAGTTGCGCGAGGCCGATTTCGCGGTGCGCTGGGGCGGCGAGGAATTCTTGCTGGTCCTGCCCGGTTGCACCGCCGACGAGGCGCGCAGCGTTGCCGAGAAACTGCGCCAGGCGGTTGCCGCGTCGATTCCCTGCGCCGAATGGCAGGAATTGCGGGTGACGGTCAGCATCGGCGTCAGCGAGTTCGACGGTGAGGAAACCCCGGACCAGGCGATCGGCCGCGCCGACAACGCGCTCTACACGGTCAAGCAGGGCGGCCGCAACGGCGTGGCGATGGCCGCCGCCAGCGCCTGATCAACTGTCCGAAAGCAGATCGCGCACTGCCGCGCCGGCCGGTTCCTGCAGGCCGAGGTGGCGGTAGATCGCCGGCGTCGCGATGCGCCCGCGCAGCGTGCGCTGCAGGTAACCCTGCTGGATCAGGTAGGGTTCGAGGACATCCTCAATGGTGTCGCGCGCTTCGCCGATCGCCGCCGCCAGGTTGTCGACGCCGACCGGGCCGCCACCGAACTTGTCGATCACCGCCGACAGCAGCTTGCGGTCCATCAAGTCGAGGCCGGCCGGGTCCACGTCGAGCATGTGCAGCGCCAGGTCGGCGATCCCGCGGCTGATCTTGCCGTCGGCCTTGACTTCCGCGTAGTCGCGCACGCGGCGCAGCAGGCGGTTGGCGATGCGCGGCGTGCCGCGCGAACGGCGGGCGATTTCCAGCGCGCCGTCGGGGTCGATCGGCGCATTCAGCAGCGAGGCCGAGCGGCTGACGATGCTGCGCAGTTCCTCGGCGTTGTAGAACTCGAGGCGGGCGACGATGCCGAAGCGGTCGCGCAGCGGGTTGGTCAGCATGCCGGCGCGGGTGGTCGCACCGACCAGCGTGAACGGCGGCAGGTCGAGCTTGACCGAGCGCGCCGCCGGGCCTTCGCCGATCATGATGTCGATCTGGAAGTCTTCGAGTGCCGGGTAGAGGATTTCCTCGACGACGGGCGACAGGCGGTGAATCTCGTCGATGAACAGCACGTCGTGCGGTTCGAGGTTGGTCAGGATGGCGGCCAGGTCGCCGGCGCGTTCGAGCACCGGGCCGGAAGTCTGGCGCAGGTTGACGCCCATCTCGGCGGCGACGATGTGCGCCAGCGTCGTCTTGCCCAGGCCGGGCGGGCCGAACAGCAGCACGTGGTCGAGCGATTCGCCGCGCTTCTTGGCGGCCTGGATGAAGATTTCCAATTGCTCGCGGATTTTCTGCTGGCCGGTGTAGTCGGCCAGACGCTTGGGCCGCAGCGCGCGTTCGAGCGCTTCTTCCTGGGCGGATTTGCTCTGCGGCGCGATGATGCGGTCGACCGGCGCCAGCTTGTCGGTTTCAATCATGATGTCGTTTCCTCGCGCAACCAGCGCGTCAGGAGCAGATGGCCAAGTGCCAGCAGCACCGGGCCGAGGAAGATGCCGATGAAGCCGAACACCAGCACGCCGCCGAATACGCCGAGGGCGACGATGAGCACGGAGAGGCCGGCGCCGCGCGCCATCAGGACGGGTTTGACGACGTTGTCGATGCTGCTGATGATGAGCAGCCCGTAGAGCGCCATGAAGATCGCCCAACCGGTCTGGCCGTCGCCGTAGAGCCAGAGCGCGGCGCCGCCCCAGACCAGCGGCGGGCCGACCGGGATCATCGACAGGAAGAAGGTGGCGAAGCCGAGCAGCACCGGTGCCGGCGCGCCGGCGACGAAGAAACCGAGCATCGCCACCGAGCCCTGCGCGGCGGCGGTGCCGACGATGCCGAGCATGACGCCGAACACGGTGCCGCGCGCCTTGTCGACCAGGCCTTCGCCGAGTTCGCCGCCGAGCTTGCGGGCGCCGCCGTAGAGCGCGGCGGCAACCACCTCGCCGTCGCGGTAAAGGAAGAAGACGACGAACAGGACCAACGCCAGTTGCAGCAGACCGTTGGCGACGACGCCGCCGGCCGCGATCAGGAACTGGCGGGCCGGCGTCACGCCCTGCGCGAGCAGGGTATTGAGCGCTTCGCGGCTGCTTGCCACTTCGTGCCAGAAGTCGATCATCCGCTGGCCGAACAGCGGCACCTCGGCAAACCAGGTCGGCGGTTCGGTCGGCAGTCCCTGCTCGACATAGGGCTTGACCAGGTCGATCAGGTGATCGGCGCCGCTGGCCAACGCGCCGGCCAGGAAAATCGTCGGCACCAGCAGGATCAACACCAGCAGCACGACCATCAGCGAGGCGCCCAGCGTGTTCCGCCCGTGCAGCCGCGGCAGTACGCGCTCGCGGTAGCTTTCCCAGGTGCATACCCAGATTACCAGCGCGAACAGCAGGGCGCCGACGAAAGGCAGCAGCACCGCGATGCAGCCGACGATGATCAGCACCACCAGCGCAATCTGCGCCAGTCGCTTGGGTTCGTCGTCGAGCAGCATCAGCCCTTGGACAACAGCTTGAGTGCCTGGCGGATGCCGTCGGAGGTTCCGACGTCGGCCGGCAACTGCTTCAGCGCGGCGGCGGCTTCCTTCTCGTTGTAGCCGAGTGCGAGCAGCGCGTTGGAAATGTCGGCCCGGGCATCGTCGGCCGCCACACTGAGTGTCACGCCGCCGACCTGGGCGAGCTTGCCTTTCAGCTCAAGCAACAGGCGTTCGGCGGTCTTCTTGCCGATGCCGGGAATCTTCACCAGGCGGCCGAGTTCCTGCTGCGCCACGGCCGCTGCCAGGTCATTGACCGACAGCCCGGAGAGTACCGAGAGCGCGGTACGGGCGCCGATCCCGGACACCTTGAGCAACTGGCGGAAGGCGAAGCGTTCGGCCTCGCCGAGAAAGCCGTAGAGGAAATGTCCGTCCTCGCGCACCGCGAAGTGGGTGAGCAGCGTCACCTTCTCGCCGAGCACAGGCAGGTTGTAGAAGGTGCTCATCGGCACGTCCAGCTCGTAGCCGACGCCGCCAACGTCGAGCACGATCTGCGGCGGGTTCTTTTCGACGACGAGGCCGGTGAGTCTTCCGATCATGGGGTAATCCGATACTGTATGTCCAAACAGGTTCTCATCCTATCAGCCGCCCGCCGCGAACGCGATACCCCGCCGTCGCCAGCGCCCCCAGCCCCTGTCCGCCATGCGCGTGGGCGATCGCGCAAGCGAGCGCGTCGGCGGCATCGGCAGTAGGGGCGCCGGGCAGGTTCAGCAGGCGGACAACCATCTCCTGCACCTGCTCCTTGGCCGCCTTGCCGTGCCCGACCACCGCCTGTTTGACCTGCAGCGCGGTGTATTCGGCCACCGGCAATCCGCCATGAACCAGCGCCGACATCGCCGCCCCGCGCGCCTGGCCGAGCAGCAGCGTCGACTGCGGATTGACGTTCACAAACACCTTCTCGATCGCCGACTGATCCGGCCGGTAGGTCGCAATCACCTCTCCGATGCCGGCGAACAGCGTACCGATGCGCTCGGGCAGTGACTCCTTGTCGTTCGACTTGATGCAGCCGCTGGCGACATAGACCAGTTGGTTGCCATGCTTCTCGATGACGCCAAAGCCGGTCACGCGCAGCCCGGGATCGATGCCGAGGATACGCACGCCGCTCACTTCGCCGGCCTCGCCACCAGATACACACCGCCGACCGCCACCGCCATGCCGAGCACGGCGACCGGCGTCAGCGTCTCGCCGAAAACCGCCCAGGCGATCAGTGCCGTCGTCGGCGGTGTCAGGTAAAAGAGGCTGGCGACATTGACCGCGCTGCCGTTGCGAATCAAGAGGTTGAGCAGGCTGATCGCGCCGAGCGAGAGGACCAGCACCAGCCAGCCGAGCGCAAACAGGAACTCGCCAGCCCAGTCGATGCGGTAATCCTCGAACAGCGCGACAGCGATGCCGGTGACGATGGCGCTCGGCACGAACTGGATCAGCGCACCGGTGCGCAGGTCGAAGCGGGCGCAGAAACGTTTCTGGTACAGCGTGCCGGCGGTGATGGCGAGCAGCGCGACCAGCGCCGGCAGCAGCATCGGTCCGAGCGCGCCGTCGCCAAGTTTGCCGGAAACGACCAGGGCAACGCCGACGAAACCCATCGCCAGCCCGCCCCACTGGCGGCCGCTGACCTTCTCGCCGAGCAGCCAGCCGGCGCTGCAGGCGGTGAGCAGCGGCTGCATGCCGACCACCAGCGCGGTTATCCCGGCCGGCAGGCCGTGGCCGATGGCGACGAAGACGCCGCCCAGGTAAAGCGCGTGGACCAGCAAGCCGGAGACCGCTATATGCAGCCACTGTTGCGCATCGCGCGGCCAGGGAGCGCGTGTCAGCAGTGCCACCGGCAGCATCAGGGCAACCACCAGGCAGTAACGGGTGAGCAGGAAAGACAGCGGTTCGGCGTGCGGCAGGCCGAACTTGGCACCGATGAAACCGGTGCTCCACAGGAAGACGAACAACAGGGGCCAGGCTGCGGCCGTCATTGCCCGGCACCGCCCCGCGATGTCGTCTCCCGTCCCGGGGTCACTCCTCGATGACCGCCGTGGTGTAGATTTCCTGGACGTCGTCCAGGCCTTCCAGCGCGTCGAGCAGCTTCTGCATCTTCAGCGCGTCGTCGCCGACAAAGACGTTCTCGCCTTCCGGCTTCATCGTCACTTCCGAGAACTCGGGCGTGAAACCGGCCGCTTCCAGTGCGTCCTTGACGGCGATGAACTCGGTCGGTGCGGTCAGCACCTCAATTGAACCGTCGTCGTTGGTCGCCACGTCGTCGGCGCCGGCTTCGATGGCGGCATCCATCAGCGCCGCCTCATCGGTGCCGGGGGCGAAGATCAACTGGCCGCAGTGCTTGAACTGGAAGGCCACGCAACCGTCGGTGCCCATGTTGCCACCGTACTTGTTGAAGGCGTGGCGGACTTCCGCCACCGTGCGGGTCTTGTTGTCGGTCAGGCAGTCGACCATGATCGCCGCGCCGCCGATGCCGTAGCCTTCATAGCGGATCTCGACGTATTCGACGCCTTCCAGCTCGCCGGTGCCCTTCTTGATCGCCGTGTCGATCTTGTCCTTGGGCATGTTGACACCCTTGGCCTTGTCGACCGCGACGCGCAGGCGCGGGTTGAAGCTGGGATCGCCCCCGCCCATCTTGGCGGCGACGGTGATTTCCTTGGCAATCTTGGAGAAAGTCGCGCCGCGCTTCTCGTCCTGACGGCCCTTGCGGTGCTGAATGTTTGCCCACTTCGAGTGACCTGCCATGCTGATTTCCTGAATGCGAATAACGAAGAAGCGGCGATTTTACCCGTCCGGCGTTTTCCCGTCAGGCCGCCGCGCCGCTTTTTGGGTCCGCTTGTTGCTTGCTTTGACGATCTTTTCTGCAGAACCCGCCATCATCATGAAGAAACCCACCCTCAGCCAGAGCCTCAAGGCCCGCCGGCGCAGCCGGCAGATGGTCATCGGCGTCACCTGGTACACCCCGGAAACCTGGGCCCGCGTCAAAGCCACGGCGACCGATCCGGAATGTTTCGAAGACAGCTTCGACAAGTGGAAAGCCATGGCCGTCGCGGCCCGCCGCAACTTTCAGCGCTCCGGCGTGATGGCCCTGGAATGCCAGATCGACCCCGACGAATTCGCCGCCTGGTGCGCCGCCAACCAGCAGGAAAACAACTCGACCTCGCGCGGCGAGTTCGTTTCGGTTGTGCTCAGCGCGGCGCACGAGAAAACCGCCTGAAGCGGTCGGGGTTGTCGCAAAGGAGACAAGAGCAGCCCCCGGACACGGGTGTGGTTCTCTGTCTGCTGTTGTAGAGAGAACGATGGCATCCGGCCCGCAGCCTTGTCTTTTCCGGTGCGCGGATCATGCCGGAAGATTACTATCGCATCCTTGCGTCGTTTGGGTTTGGAATAAATGCCCCGGTTGCACCTAAAAAAATATGCGTTTATCGATGCCTTGCGAGGTATCGCGATCCTCGGGGTGGTCCTGGTCCATTCTTCCCAGTCGGTGTCGCCTTCCCAGGAAACGCTTGCCTGGCTCATGGGAGAGGGCGCGCGAGGGGTTCAGTTGTTCTTTGTTGCCAGCGCGATAACGCTCTACATGTCGTGGGTGGCCAGGCGTTCGGGCGAAACGGCGCCGGTCCGGAATTTTTACATCAGGCGCTTCTTCCGGATTGCGCCCATGTTTTATCTCGCCATTCTGGCCTACGTCCTGGTAGATGGTGGCTCACCGAGCTACTGGGCGCCCAATGGGATCGCATGGTGGTTCGTTCCTGTCACCGCTGCCTTTCTCCATGGTTTGCATCCCGAAACCATCACTTCGGTGGTTCCCGGGGGGTGGTCAATTGCCGTCGAGATGAGTTTCTACGCGGTTTTGCCGTGGGTGGCTTCCCATGTGCGATCGTTGAAGTCCGGTTTGTTTTTTTTGTTCGCGAGCCTGGTGTTGTGCGCGATTAACCTCTGGCTGATGCCGCAGATATTTTTCTATCCCGAAGATCAACAGTACTTGCTGAGGAACTTCATTTTCCTGAATTTTCTTGGTCAGTTGCCGGTGTTCGCCCTTGGGATTCTCGCCTATCTCGTGATCCAGGAGGCCTATCCTCGCAGGCGTATTGCCATCGTTGGAGGCGCGCTTTTTTTCGTGTTTTTGCTGGCTTTTCTCTACCCAATTCTCGGTTTTCGCACTGGCGCGCTGACAAACCAATTCTTCAGAATGCCGCATCACATCATCGCTGGCGGCCTGTTTGCCATATCTGCCGTTCTGCTGGCCGCGTGGCCTGTGCGAGTACTGGTGAATCGAGTGACGACCGTTCTCGGACAGTGGAGCTTCAGCATGTATCTAATTCATTTCATGGTTTTGAAGTTTTTTTCGGTCACCGGATTCAGCGAGATGTTTTCAAATACGGGGTTGGGCAGTTTTCTGCATTTCTTCTGCGTTCTGCTGGCCACGGCGCCGATTTCGTTCCTCGCCTATCGCAATGTCGAGATGCCCGGTATTGCTGCCGGCCGGAGGTTGATCGAAAGGCTGGAGCGTGGTGTTGCTTCGTCCAACGGAGTCAACGGCATGCCGTCTTCCAGGTCGCGGGGGGTGGAGTGATGGCGCCACGGTAGAAGCCCGGCGCGCTGCCGTCGGAGCAGCAAAAAAGGACAGGCAAAGACAAGGCTCGAAAGGGGCCACGCAAAACGGGCCAGGCTCGCCTTTAGGGCTTGAGAAATTGAGATGCTTGGGGCCGGGCTGGCAGTCCATTCTCATTAGTGAAGCCACAACTGAGCAATCAGTAGTGCATCCTCTTCCACGCCATAAACCATGCGATGTTCGTCGGTGATGCTGCGTGACCAGAAGCCGGACAGCGCATGCTTCAAGGCTTCCGGTTTTCCCTCCCCGGCATAGGGCTCTCGTTGGGTTTCCCGGATCAGTTTATTGATCCGGGAAACCATGCGTTGGTCCTGCTTTTGCCAGTAGAGGTAGTCTTCCCGGGCAGCGTCGGCGAAAATCAGCTTCAACCGGCCAGTTCCCGTTCTTTGCCTGTCCAGCGTGAGCCAGCGACGGTGCGCCGTCGTCGGCTTTACCCTCCTACAACCCAGCCCAGCATCCCGGCGCTAGAATGCCGGCATCTGATCCCGCCCGGAGTTTTCCCCATGTCCGAACCGCTTTACCTCGCCAAGTCCGCCGACGGCTATCCCGCCCTGCTGCCGCAGATGACCAACCGCCACGGCCTGATCACCGGGGCGACCGGGACCGGCAAGACGGTGACCCTGCAGACGTTGGCCGAGCGCTTGTCGTACATCGGTGTGCCGGTGTTCATGGCCGACGTGAAGGGCGACCTGTCCGGCATGGGGGCGGTCGGCACGCCCAGTCCCAAGCTGCTGAAGCGGGTCGAGGAACTGGGGCTGGAGGGTTATGCCAATTACGCCAATACCGTGGCGTTCTGGGATGTCTTCGGCGAGAACGGCGTACCGGTGCGGGCGACCATTTCCGACATGGGGCCGTTGCTGCTGGCGCGGCTGCTCAACCTCAACGACACCCAGTCCGGCGTGCTGCAACTGGTGTTCAAGATCGCCGACGACCAGGGGCTGCTGCTGCTCGATCTCAAGGATTTGCGGGCGATGGTCCAGCACGTCGGCGACAACGCGGCGCAGTTCAAGACCGAGTACGGCAACGTGTCTACAGCGTCGATCGGCGCCATCCAGCGCGGTCTGCTGACGCTTGAGGAACAGGGCGGCGACGTCTTTTTCGGCGAGCCGATGCTCGACATCAATGACCTGATGCAGGTCGACAGCAACGGGCGCGGCGTCATCAACGTGCTCGCCGCCGACAAGCTGATCAATGCCCCGGCGCTTTATTCGACCTTCCTGCTCTGGCTGCTCGCCGAACTGTTCGAGCAGTTGCCGGAAGCCGGCGATCTCGACCAGCCGAAGCTGGTCTTCTTCTTCGACGAGGCGCACCTGTTGTTCGACGGCGCGCCGGCGGCGCTGGTGGACAAGGTTGAGCAGGTGGTGCGGTTGATCCGCTCGAAGGGCGTCGGCGTCTTCTTCGTCACGCAGAACCCGCTCGACGTCCCGGAAAAGATCCTTGGCCAGCTCGGCAACCGCGTCCAGCACGCGCTGCGCGCTTTCACGCCGCGCGACCAGAAGGCGGTGCAGTCGGCCGCCGAGACGATGCGCGCCAACCCGAAGTTCAACGCCGCCGAGGTGATTACCGAACTGGGCGTCGGCGAGGCGCTGGTTTCCTTCCTCGACGAGAAGGGGCGGCCCAACATCGTCGACCGCGCCTTCATCTTCCCGCCCGCTTCACGGCTCGGCCCGCTGAGCGTCGACGAACGGCGCGCCAGCATTGAAGCCTCGCCGATGCTCGCCACCTACGGGACGACGGTCGATCGCGAATCGGCCTACGAAATCCTGCGCGGCCAGCCGGCGGCGCCGAAGAAGGCCGGTCCCGGCGCCATTCCGGCACCTGCCGCACCCGGCGGCCCGGCCCGGCCGACGGCGATGCCGCGTCCGCAACCGGCGCCAGCGCCCGCGCCCGCGGAAACCTCGGGCGGCGGTTTCCTGGGCGGCCTCGGCGACATGCTGACCGGTACCACCGGCCCGCGCGGCGGACGCCGCGAAGGGGTGCTCGAAGCCGCCGCCAAGAGCGCCGCGCGCAGCGTCGCCGGTACCGTCGGCCGCGAACTCGGCCGGCAGATCCTGCGTGGCGTGCTCGGTTCGATACTCGGCGGTCGGCGCTGAAAGATGGTGGCCGGGGCTCTTTTGCGCCTCGGTGGCCGGCCGCTCCTGATCCAGGATTTTCCCGTCGCTACGCTTTGCTTCCGGCCAGCATCGGGAGCCGGGTAGAATCAGCCGTTCTTACGGAGCTGTCATGAAAACGATCCTGCTTCTGCTTTTTCTGGGTGCCGTCGCCTATTTCGGTTATCGGGAAGCGATGGCGCCAGGAAAAATCGCCAATCCGGTATTCGCCGAAGTCCGGATCGACATCAGCGCCGGCGGTCGCGACGTCGAAGCGGTGATTTTCTGCAAGGCAGCCGACGAACAGGATTGCCAGTCGCGGACCGAAATCACGCGCCGCGGATTGCAGAAACAATGTCCGGAATGTCGGCTCCGCTCGGCCGTCTGCAAGCCGGCGCTCAATCCCCGCTACGCCAGTTATTTCGACGATGCACCGGCAAATGCCACCTTCCTGAGTTTGGACCCGGTCGAGCGCGGCCAGCGCGAGATCCGCCTGGTTTTCTGGGGGCTGACCCGGGACGAGGGCATTGCCCTGTGTGAAAAAATGAAAAGCACTTTCCAGGAAATCCACCAGACGCCGGCCAGATGCGTGCTCGGCAAAGCCTGAGATTCGCAACCCATCATGATCATGAAAATAGCCAAGCGCCTTCTGATTTCCCTGCTTCTGCTTTCCAGCACCGCCTTTGCCGCCGAGCCGGCGAGCGAAGCATCGGTCCGCGCCTTGCTCGCGGTCACCCAGGCGCGCGAGTTGCTCGACGGCATGAATGCCCAGCTCGAAGCGCAGATGAACGCCGGCATCGTCGCCGCGCTCGGCGAACGCCGGCCGAGCCCGCGCCAGCAACAGGCGATCGAGCGCATGAAGGCGCGCATGCTGGTGGTGCTGCGCGAGGAGCTGGCCTGGGAACGGATGGAGCCGATGCACCTGCGCATCTACCGCGAAACGCTGACCGAAGACGAAGTCGCCGGCATGCTCGCTTTCTACAAGACGCCGGCCGGTCAGGCCCTGATCCGCAAGATGCCGCTGGTGATGCAGAAGATCATGCCGGAGATACAGGGCGTGATGGCTTCTGCCATGCCGAAGATGCAGCAGATCCAGGGCGAGTTCATGGCCGAAATGCAGGCCAGCAGCGAATGAGTCTGCGATGACCGATCTGCCGCCCCTGCACACCCTGCCCGCCTTCGAGGCGGCGGCGCGCCTGGGCAGTTTCCTGGCGGCGGCGCAGGCGTTGCACCTGACGCCGTCGGCGATCAGTCACCGCATCCGGCTGCTCGAGGCGCACCTCGGCCAGCCCTTGTTCGAGCGCCGCCACCGGGCGGTGGCGCTGACCCCGGTCGGTCGTCGCTACCTGGCCGTGGTGCGCGACGCGCTGCTGCGTCTCGACGAAGCGAGCGCTCACCTGCGCTCGCCGCGCCAGGAGCGACTGCGCATCTCGGCGGCGCCGGCGCTCGGCAGCCAGTGGCTGGTCGGCCGCGTTGCCGCCTACCAGGCACGCCACCCGGCGCTGGAATTCGCGCTCGCCACCGCCACCGGGCTGGCGCCGCTGCTTGCCGGCGAGGCCGACATCGGCCTGCGCTACGGCGAAGAGGAGTGGCCCGGCCTGCTCGCCTGGAAGCTGTTCGAGGAGCGCGTCTTCCCGGTGTGCAGCCCGGCGCTGGCCGGCGGCCTGAGCACGCCGGCCGATCTCGATGCCTGCCGCCTGCTGCGCCATCCGCTGCTCTCGTGGTCGCGCTGGTTCGCCGCCGCCGGGCTGCGGCGGCCGGAGCCGGCGAGCGGGCCGCTGTACGAGGACGCACTGCTGATGCTCGAAGGCGCCGTCGCCGGCCACGGCGTGGCGCTGATGGCCGGCAGCCTGGCCGCGCCTTACCTGGCCGACGGGCGCTTGTGCCGGCCGTTTGCCGTCGACTGTCCGGACCGCAGCTTCTATGTCGTGGCGCCGCCAGCGATCCAGGAGCGGCCGGCGGCGATGGCCTTCATCCGCTGGCTGGTGCGCGGCGCGCACGACGCCGTTCAGGCGCCGGCGAAGGCACCAAGCGCGGCGGCGACGGCATCGATCACCGGCGACCAGCCGCCGCCCGCCGGCTGACGGAAGAGACGGACGACGCCCGGGTACCAGGGCGTATCGTCGCGCTCGTCCAGCCAGCGCCAGTCGGTCTTGTAATCCGGTAGCAGTATCCAGCACGGCTTGCCGAGCGCGCCGGCAAGGTGGGCGACGGCGGTGTCGACGGCAATCACCAGATCGAGGTTGGCGACGATCGCCGCCGTATCGGCGAAGTCGCCGATCTCCGTCGCCAGGTCGGTGAGCGGGAAAGGCGGCGCTGCCGCCTCGTCTTCGCCAGCGCCTTTCTGCAGGCTGAAGAAACGCAGGCCGGGGACGTTCGCCAACGGGCTCAGCGTGGCTAATGACGGTAGCGAGCGCTCGCGGTCGTTCTCGAAGCGCGGGTTGCCCTTCCATACCAGGCCGACGCGCCGTCCTTCGCCAGCACCCAGGCGGGCGGCCCAGGCGGCGACGGCAGCAGGGTCGGCGTTCAGGTAGGGGAGTTCGGCCGGGATCGAGTCGAGCCGGGTGGCGAAGCGGTAGGGCAGGCTCAGGGGCGGCGTCCAGAAATCCCAGTGCGGGTCGGCGACGCCGTCGCCGAGCGCGATGCTGTCGTCGACGCCGGGCAGACCGCGCAGCAGGCGCGCCAGCGGCGGATGGCAGAGCACCGAGACGCGCCGCGCGCCGGCCGCTTTCAGTTGCGCGGTGTAACGGCAGAACTGGATCATGTCGCCGTGGCCGGCTTCCAGCCCGATCAGGATCGCCTTGCCGGCGAGCGGTTCGCCCTGCCAGCGCGGCAGGCCCAGTGCGCTGTCGAGCGCGGCGTACCAGTCGCGCGCTTCCAGGCGGGCCCAGCCTTCCTCGTAGCGCCCCTGGCGCAGCAGCACGTAGGCCAGGTTGAAGGCAGCGCCGCGATGCCCGGGTTCCAGCGCCAGCGCCGTGCGGTAGCACTGTTCGGCCGCGGCCTCCCGCTTGTGGCAGGCGTAGAGCACGCCGAGCTGGCTCCAGGCGTCTACCGCCTGCGGGTCGTCCTGCAGGGCGCGCAGGTAGCAGGCCTCGGCCTCGGCGAAACGCTGTTGTGCCGCCAGCAGCAGGCCGAAGTTGAGACGCGCCTGCAGCAACCCCGGGGCCTGCGCCAAAACTTGCCGGTAGCCGGCTTCGGCCAGCTCGGCGCGGCCTTGCCGGTCGTGCAGCAGGGCGAGGTTGGCGCGGGCTTCGGCGAGGTCGGGGGCTTCCCGCAGGATGTCCTGGAGCAGCACTTCGGCGGCGGCCAGTTCACCGTCGCCGAGCAGGCGGCTGGCGCTCAGGAAGAGGGTTTCGAGGTCGGACATGCGGAGGAAGACAGGCTCGGAGATGGATCGGAAGGCGCGCCATCGCGGAAACGGCAGGCGCCAGTTGGATTTCGGCGGCGTTCCCTAGGGCGTGTTCACGGTAAGCGCAGTCCCGCGGGTTACTGGGCACACGTCCTAGCGCTCAACAGCCTGCAGGCGTGGCAAGCCGTCGGCGCCCTGAATCTGGTTGCGGCCGCCAGCCTTGGCCCGATACATGGCGCTATCGGCCTCGGCCAGCAATCGGGAAAAACGCGCTGCGCAGTCCGGCGTGATCTCCCTTTCCGCTGTCAGGGTCGCCACCCCGATGCTGACGCTGCAGGGGGTGACGATGTCGTGGCCGAGGCAGATCGGCTGTTCGGCGACCGATTCGCACAGCCACTGGGCGAGTCGCCAGGCGTCGGTGTAAGTGGTTGCCGGCAACAGGATGGCGAACTCTTCGCCGCCGATCCGGGCCACCACGTCGATGTCGGAGCGGAAGCGCTTCCGGCAGAGATCGCCGACTGCACAGATCACGCGGTCGCCTGCCGGATGTCCCCAGGTGTCGTTGATGCATTTGAAGTGATCGATGTCGACGATCAGCAGCGACAGGGGTTGGTCTTGGCGCTGGGCGCGGCGGCATTCCTTCTCGCCCATTTCGAACAGGCATCGCCGGTTGGCCAGGCCGGTCAGCGCGTCGGTGGTCGCCAGCGTCTGCAGGATTGCGTTCATGCGGTCGAGTTCGCGGTTCTGCTCGGCCAGCCGGTAATTGGCGGCGGAGATTTCCTCTTCCTGGCGCTTGCGGTCGTCGATATTGAAGGTGACGCCGATGAAGCGGCGGCCGGCGGGTTCGGCGAGCGTCATGATCTTGCCGTAGTTGGCATACCAGACCCAGGCGCCGTCGCGCGAGCGCAGCCGGAATTCGCAGCGGTATTGCCGCGTCCTGCCGTTCAGGTGCTCGGCGATGGCGGCCTGTACCCGCGCCAGGTCACCCGGATGCACAAGGGCGAACAGATCGTCCATGTAGACCAGCGACTCCTGGCTGTCGTAGCCGAGGTCGCTGAGTATGCGGGAGACGCGGTGCGTCACCTCGCCGCTGATCAGATCGTTTTCCCAGAGATCCATGCCGGCGGCTTCCAGCGCCAGGTGCAGGCGTTCCCGGTAAGGTTCGCTATCGATCACGATATTCGGCGCTGCATTCCGGTTTTGCGTCGGCATGGCTGTTGCGGCGCGGACCTGCGATGCACCGGAAGTCGTCAAGCCTGTACTCGTCGTACCTCACTGCGTCTCCTCCCGAATCTCGTTTTGCGCACGCCGGTACTAGCCGGGGTGTCGGAATAGTATCGCCGTGGAATCCTTGCTCAGTCAATGCAAGCGGCGCAGGTTGGATTTCCGCGTCGGGCGCGCGCCAGGTGGAGTTGAGAGGAATTAATTTCACGCGAGATGGTAACGATTCGTTTGTTTTCACTCTTTACCAAGCCCATTCTTTCCTCACCGTTCATTCCGTCAGCGGACGCCTACCCGGCGCCTGTCGCAGCGGACACCATCGCGCCAACCCGGGCGCGTGTTTCAGCCGACCGCCGCTGCGGTCAACCGAGATATCTCCACGAGGAAAACCACCATGCAAGACAAAGACGGATTCATCTGGCTCGACGGCCACTGGTTGCCCTGGCGCGATGCCAAGGTGCACGTGCTGACCCACACTCTGCACTACGGCTACGGCTGCTTCGAAGGCCTGCGCGCCTACGCGACGCCGGCCGGCCCGGCGATCTTCCGGCTTGAAGATCACCTCAAGCGGCTGGAAGATTCGGCGCACATCCTCGCCATCGACCTGCCCTTCGAGCGGGCGGCACTGGCCGCGGCCTGCCGCGAGGCGCTGACGCGCAATGGTCTCGCGAGCGGCTACATTCGGCCGCTGGTTTTTCTCGGTGCGGAAAAGATCGGCGTCGATCCGGCCGGCGCCGCAACGCACGTCATGGTCGCCGCCTGGGACTGGGGCGCTTACCTTGGACAGGCGGCGCTGGAGAACGGCATCCGCGTGCGCGTCTCGTCCTACGCGCGGCACCATCCGAACGTGCAGATGTGCCGGGCGAAGGCGATTTCGATGTACGCCAACTCCATCCTCGCCGTGCGCGAGGCGCGCCGTGACGGCTACGACGAAGCCTTGCTGCTTGATACCGAGGGCTATGTCGCCGAAGGCAGCAGCGAGAACCTCTTCCTGGTCCGCGACGGCGAACTGCTGCAGCCGGAAACCACCTCGGCGCTCGACGGCATCACGCGCCGCACGGTGTGTACGCTGGCCGGTGAACTCGGCCTGAACGTGCGCAGCAAGCGCATCACGCGCGACGAGTTGTACTGCGCCGACGAGGTCTTCCTGACCGGCACCGCCGCCGAAATCACGCCGGTCGTCGAGGTCGACCGCCGGAAAATCGGCAACGGCCGTCCCGGTCCGCTGACCCGCCGGTTGCAACAGGCCTTCTTCGCCTGCGTGCGCGGCGAGGATACGCGCCACGCCGACTGGCTGACGCCGGCTTGAGGCGTCAGCCGGCGCCCATCGTCGCCAGGTGGTCGAACAGCGCGCGCGCCGCCGGGCCGAGGCTGGCGCGTTCGCGGACGCACAGGTGGAGGTCGCGCGGCGCCCAGGCGTCGGCAATCTCCACCATCTTCAGGCGATCGGCCACGGAGACCGACGAGCGCGGCACCATGCCGATGCCGACGCCGGCCGCCACCATGCGGCAGACGGCGGCGAAGCTGCGCACCTGGATGCGCACGTCGAGCCGGCCGCCGAGCCGCGCCGCGTGGTTCATCATGAAGGTGTGGATGGCGCTGCCGGCGTGCAGGCAGACGAAGGCCTCGCTTAAAACGTCGGTGAATGCGATGACGCTCTTGCCGGCCAGCGGGTGGTCGGCGGCAACGATCAGGACCAGCCGGTCGCGCCGGTAGGGCGTCACTTCCAGGCCACCGAAATCGCCCTCGGCGGCGACCACGCCGATATCGACCTGGCCGGCGGCGACGGCGCCGACGATTGCCGGGCTTGGCTGTTCCTCAAGGCTGACGCGGATCTGCGGATGCTCGCGCAGGAAGTCGCCGAGGTCTTCGGGCAGGAAGCAGTTGATCGCGTTGGTGTTGGCGAACACCGTCACCTGGGCGTTCAGGCCGCTGGCGTAGGGGGCGAGGTCGGCGTGCATCTGTTCGAGCTGGGCGAACACCTGGCGGGCGTGGCGGAGCAGCGATTCGCCGGCGACGGTTGGCGTCAGGCCGCGCGCATGGCGTTCGAAAAGGGCCACGCCCAGGCTCGCTTCGAGCTGCGTCAGGCGGTGGCTGGCCGACGATGGCGCGAGGTGCACGCGCTCAGCGGCACGGCTCAGGGCGCCGCAGTCGGCAATCGCGGCGACGAGCCGGAGGTCGGGAAGGTCGTAGTGCATGGTTTCGTCTGTATCGAATGCTCGTTTGCGATAATACCAATTGCCGGCGGCGCCGGCCCGGCGTTCAATCCGTTTCCTGACCCTTGTCCGGAATTGCCTTGTCTACTCCTGCCTCAACCCGCATCACGCTGGCCCTGTCGCTGGCCGGGTTTTCCTGTTTTCTTCTGCTCTACGGCACGCAGCCGCTGCTGCCGCAGATGACGGTCGCCTTCGCCATCGACCCGAGCACGGCCAGTCTGGCGGTGACCGCCGGGACCGGCGCGATGGCCCTGTTGCTCATTCCGCTCAGCCTGATCGCCGACCGCTGGGGGCGCGAGTGGCTGATGCGCGTCGGCCTTGCAGGCGCCGCCGTCTTTTCGCTGGCTTCTGCCTGGGCCCCCGATTTCTGGTTGCTGGTGCTGGCTCGCGTCGGGCTTGGCGTGTGCATCGCCGGCGTGCCGGCGGCAGCGATGGCGCATCTCGGCGAGGAACTGCCAGTCGCCGAGCGGGCCCGGGCGATGGGGCTGTACATCGGCGCCAACGCGCTCGGCGGCATGGCTGGCCGTCTGCTCGCCGCCGCCGTCAGCGACTGGGCCGGCAACTGGCACGACGGCCTGCTCGCCGTCAGCCTGCTCGGCCTGCTCGTTGCCATCGCCTTCTGGCGCCTGTTGCCGTCGGCCGAGCATTTTCAGCCGCATTCGCTGCAGCCGCGTCAGCTCTTTGCCGACGTCCGCCGCATCTACGCCGATCCCGGTCTGCCCTGGTTGTTCGGTACCGCCTTCCTGAGCATGGGGACGCTGGTCGGCCTCTACAACTACTTGCCTTTCCGCCTCGGTCAGGCGCCCTACGAACTGGGGCCGGCGGCGATCGGCAGCATCTTTCTGCTCTACGCGGTCGGCAGTTGGTCGTCGGCCTGGGCCGGCCGGCGGATCGCCCGCCAGGGGAGACAGCGCGTCCAGTGGCAGATGGCGCTGCTGATGACAGCGGGCATCGGGCTGACACTGGCGACGCCCCTGTGGCTGATCGTTGGCGCGCTGGCGGCCTATACCTTTGGTTTCTTCGCTGTCCATTCGGTGGCCAGCGCCTGGGTCGGGCATCGGGCCGGGCCGCGCCGTGGTTTCGTCTCGGCGCTCTACCTGTCGAGCTACTACCTCGGCGGTAGTGTCGTCGGCACCGCTACCGGCTGGGCCTGGAGCCACGCCGGCTGGCCCGGCGTCTGCGCCGCGATGCTGGCTTGCGCCGGGGCGGTGGCGATGATCGCCTGGCGCTTGCGGGGGCTGGCGGAATGAACGGCATGGACCGGAGCGAACGTATCGGCCTCGTGCTGGCGCTGGTTGGCGCACTCGGCTTTTCCTTGAAGGCGATCTTCATCAAGCTGGCCTATCCCTACGGTGTCGAGGCGATCATCCTGCTCGCGCTGCGCATGGGTTTCTCGCTGCCGGTATTCCTGTGGGCCGGGTTACTGCGCCGCCACGATGGCGCGTCGCTCAGCGCCAGCGACGGCTGGCGCCTGTTCCTGCTCGGCGTGCTTGGCTACTACGGGGCGAGCATCCTCGATTTCTGGGGGCTGCAATACATCTCGGCCGGGCTGGAGCGGCTGATCCTGTTCACCTACCCGACGCTGACCCTGCTCATCGGCGTGCTTTTCCAGGGCCGGTCGTTCACCCGCCGCGAATTGCTCGCCGTCGTTCTCTGCTATGCCGGGATCGGTTTCGCCTTCGCCCACGATCTGGCCTTTGCCGATGCGCGCAGCGTATGGATCGGCGGCGCGCTGGTGTTCGCGTCGAGCGTCGCCTATGCCGTCTATCTGTCCGGGAGCGGGGCGATGATCCAGCGCCTCGGGTCGCTGCGCTTTTCGGCGTTGGCGCTGCTGATGTCGACCGGCGTCACTCTGCTGCATTTTCTTGTGACTCAACCGCTTTCCGCCCTGGTTCAACCCTTGCCGGTGTATGGCTGGGCGCTGGCCATGGCGGTTTTCGCAACGGTGATTCCGGTGTTCGCACTGGGCGGCGCGATCCGCCGTCTCGGCGCCGGGCGCGCCGCGCTTTCCGGCATGATCGGGCCGATCCTGACCATCGGGTTCGGTTGGTGGCTGCTCGCCGAGCCGGTATCGGCGGCGCAACTGGCCGGCGCGGTGCTGGTCGTAGCCGGCGTTTTCGTGGTCAGCCGGGGGCGCAACAAGTAGGGCTCGCGGGTTAGAATGGCCCGCATGATTGGCATCCTCCTTATTACCCACGGTTGTTACGGTGAAGCGCTGGTGCAGGACGTCTGCAACGTCCTCAACCAGCGGCCGCCGCTGCTGGCTCAGCTCGGCGTGGCGCCGCAGGACGATCCGCTCGACCTGCTGCCAGCGGCGCGCGAACTGCTGGCCACGGTCGACCGTGGCCGCGGCGCGCTGGTGTTGACCGACCTGTTCGGCGCGACGCCGGCCAATCTTGCCCTCAAGCTTCTGCAGCCCGACCGCGTCGTCGGGCTGGCCGGGGTCAACCTGTCGATGCTGCTGTCGGCGCTGACCCACCGCGACAAGGACCTCGAAACCCTGCTCGTGCGCGCCCGCGATGGCGGCCGCAACGGCATCCTCAACCTGCTCGACCACTGAACCATGCTCACCCGGGAAACCCAGATCATCAACAAGCTCGGCCTGCACGCCCGGGCCTCCGCCAAACTGACCCAGCTCGCCGGCAAGTTCGCCTGCGAGGTGTGGATGAGCAAGGGCAGTCGCCGCATCAACGCCAAGAGCATCATGGGCGTCATGATGCTGGCCGCCGGCAAGGGCTCGACGGTTACCATCGAAACCGACGGCAAGGACGAGGCCGAGGCGATGGAAGCGCTGCTGGCGCTGATCGCCGACTATTTCGGCGAGGGAGAATAGCGGCGATGAGCTTCATCCTGCACGGACTGGGCGTTTCCACCGGCATCGCCATCGGCCGCGCGATGCTGATGTCGCACGCGACGCTGGAGGTTTCGCACCTGACGCTGGCGCCGCGTCTGGTGGACAAGGAAATCGCCCGTTTCGACGCCGCCGTCGCCGCGGTCAAGCAGGAACTGGTGCAGATGCGCGAGCACGCCGAACACGCGCCGGCCGAACTGGGCGCCTTCATCGACATCCACACGATGTTCCTCGAGGACAACGAACTGGTCGGCAAGCCGCGCGAGATCATCCGCGAGCGCCGCTGCAACGCCGAGTGGGCGCTGGTCCAGCAGATGGAGCACCTGGTCGGGCAGTTCGAGCAGTTCGACGATCCCTACCTGCGCGAGCGCCGCTTCGACGTCATCCAGGTGGTCGAGCGGGTGATCAAGGAGCTGCTCGGCCATCCCGGCCGCGCTTCGCTGAAGGCAGCCAAGCAGACCAAGGAAGAATCGCTGATCGTCGTCGCCCATGACTTGTCGCCGGCCGATACGATCGCCTTCAAGGACCATCGTTTCGCCTCCTTCATCACCGATGTCGGCGGCGCTACCTCGCATACCGCGATTCTCGCCCGCAGCATGGCGATTCCTGCCGTGCTCGGCCTGGAGAACGCGCGCGCGCTGATCCGCGACGGCGAGGAGCTGATCGTCGATGGCCTGCGCGGCGTCGTCATCGTCAATCCCGACGCACGCGTGCTCGACGAGTACCGCCTGCGCGTCGAACAGATCGAGCTCGAGAAGACCAAACTGCGGCAACTGCGCAGCGCGCCGACGCAGACCATCGACGGCGTCGAGGTGGCGCTGCACGCCAACATCGAACTGCCCGGCGACGTGCCCGACGCGCTCGACGGCGGCGCCGAAGGCATCGGCCTGTTCCGCACCGAATTCCTCTTCCTCGACCGCGGCGACATGCCCGACGAACAGGAGCAGTACGAGGCGTACAAGAAAGTGGTCAAGGGCATGGGCGGCCGGCCGGTCACCATCCGCACCTTCGACCTTGGCGCCGACAAGGACATCAAGCCGGAAACCACCGCCGGCGACCGCGTCAAGACCAACCCGGCGCTCGGCCGGCGGGCGATCCGCCTGTCGCTGGCCGAACCGAAGATGTTCCAGACCCAGTTGCGGGCGATCCTGCGCGCTTCGCGCTTCGGGCCGATCAAGCTGCTGATCCCGATGCTGGCGCACGCGCACGAAATCGACCAGACGCTGGCCGCCGTCGAGCAGGCCAAATCCAGCCTGCGCGGCGAGAAGATCGCCTTCGACGAGCACATCCAGGTCGGCGGCATGATCGAGATTCCCGCCGCCGCGCTGGCCGTCGGTATCTTCCTGCGCCGTCTCGACTTCCTGTCGATCGGCACCAACGACCTGATCCAGTACACGCTGGCGATCGACCGCTCCGACGAGCAGGTCGCCGCGCTTTACGACCCGCTGCACCCGGCGGTGCTGATGCTGCTGGCGCATACCATTTCCAGCGCCGAAAAGGCCGGCGTGCCGGTCTCGGTGTGCGGAGAAATGGCCGGCGACCCCAAGCTGACCCGGCTGCTGCTCGGCATGGGCCTGCGCATTTTCTCGATGCATCCGTCGCAGATCCTCAAGGTCAAGAGTCGCGTCCTCAAGTCGGAACTCGCCGAACTGGCGCCCAACGTGCGCAAGATGCTGCGCCTGGACGAGCCGGCCCGTTTGCGCGAGGCGCTGGAAAAGCTCAACGCCTGAACCAGCGGCGTGACGCCCGCTGCCGCAGGGGTGCGACGATTTGTCACATTCCCGTGGGCAACTTCCTTGCCGACAATCGCCCCCTTGCCATCATCAAAAATAATTGGGGGTTCGCATGTCCTTTCCTGTCCGGCCGCTGGCGGCGGCCATCGGTTTTGCCTTTTCCTCGCTCGCCTTGAGTACGCCGGCAACGGCGCAGACCCTCGGTGAAATCACCGTCAGCGCCGAGCGCGACAAGAGCGCCGGCAGCACCACCCAGCTCGACGCTGCCGAACTGCGCCAGCGCGGCGCCCGCAACAGCGATGTCGCAGCGCTGCTGCAGGAAGTGCCCGGCGTCAGCTTCTACGGTGCCGGCGCCGTCTCCAGCCTGCCGGTGATCCACGGCCTGGCCGACGACCGCCTGCGGATCAAGGTCGATGGCATGGACTTCATCGCCGCCTGCCCCAACCACATGAATCCGGCGCTTTCCTATCTCGATCCGAGCCAGGTCGGTGCGCTCACCGTCTATGCCGGGATCAGCCCGGTCAGCGTCGGTGGGGACAGCATTGGCGGCAGCATCGTCGCCGAAACGCGCGCCCCGGAATTCGCCGCGCCCGGCGAACGCCTGGTCAAGGGGGAAGTTGGCGCCTTCTACCGCAGCAACAATGACGCCTGGGGCGCCAATGCCAGCGCCACCGTCGCCAGCGACAGCCTCAGCCTGAGCTACACCGGCGCCTACAGCACCGCCGACAACTACCGCGCCGGCGGCAATTTCAAGAATTACACCGCGACCGGCCGTGCCGGCCATCGGCTCGACCGCGACGAGGTCGGCTCGACCGCCTACCAGACCGCCAACCACACCCTTGGCCTGGCCTTCCGCAACGCCAACCATCTGTTCGAAGCCAAGCTCGGCTATCAGGACATGCCCGAGCAGCTTTACCCGAACCAGCGCATGGACCTGCTCGACAACGAACAGAAACGCATCAACCTGCGCTGGCTCGGCGACTACGCCTGGGGCCGGATGGAAGCCCGCGTCTACCACGAGACCGTCGATCACTTCATGGACTTCGGCAAGGACAAGCGCTACTGGTACGGCTCGAATTCCGGCGCCGTCGATGGTTCGCCCTGCACGCCGATCCGCTATACCGGCGACCCGGCCGGTACCTGCGCCGCCGGGATGCCGATGCAGACCGAGAGCAAGACCACCGGTGCCAGCCTGAAAGCCGATGTGCAACTCGGCAGCAAGGATCTGCTGCGCGTCGGCGGCGAACTGCAGCGCTACCGTCTCGACGATTGGTGGCCGGCTTCCGGCGGCGGCATGGGGCCGGGGACCTTCGTCAACATCAACGATGGCCAGCGTGACCGCAGCGCCCTGTTTGCCGAATGGGAAAGCCGTCGCAGCGAGCGTTGGACCACGTCGCTGGGCTTGCGTTTCGAACGGGTGGCGATGGATGCCGGCAAGGTGCGCGGCTACGACGTCGACCCGGCGCCGCCGGGAAGTTTCGGCATGACCAGTGCCGATGCCGCGCGTTTCAACGCCAGCGACCGTTCGCGCCACGACAACAACTGGGATTTCACCGCCCTGGCCCGCTACGCCGCCAGCAACTCGCTCGATATTGACATCGGTTTCGCGCGCAAGACGCGTTCGCCCGGCCTGTACGAGGCCTATCCGTGGTCGACCTGGCCGATGGCGGCGACGATGAACAACTATGTCGGCGATGGCAACGGTTACGTCGGCAATCCGGATCTCGATCCGGAAAAGGCCTACACCCTGTCGACCACCTTTGACTGGCACAACGCCGAGCGCAGCCGCGAACTCAAGCTGACGCCTTACTACACGCATGTCAGCGACTACATCGACGCCGTCCAGTGGAACGCCGCCACCAACGCGCCGCGCAGCACGCTCCTCACCGACCAGTTCACGGTACTGCGCTACGTCAACCAGTCGGCCCGCCTCTACGGTCTCGACCTGTCCGGCAAGACGCCGCTGGCCAGTACCGGTTTCGGCCAGTTCGGCCTGCAGGGTGTGCTGAGCTACACGCGTGGCAAGAACCGCAAGACCGGTGACGATCTCTACAACATCATGCCGCTCAACGCGACGCTGACGCTGACCCAGAAACTCGGCGCTTGGGACAACGCGCTGGAAGTCGTCGGCGTGGCGGCGAAGAACAAGGTCTCCGACATGCGCAACGAGGTCAAGACTTCCGGCTACGGACTGGTCAATCTGCGGCTGAGCCATACCTGGAAGCAGGTTCGCCTCGATGTCGGGGTCGAGAACCTGTTCGACCGCTATTACGAGATGCCGCTCGGTGGCGCCTATCTGGGGCAGGGGCGGACGATGTCGATGAATCCGCCGCTGGCCGACGGCATGATCGGCTGGGGCAACCCGGTGCCCGGCATGGGGCGTTCGCTGTATGCAGGCATCAACATCAAGTTCTGAAGCAATTGTCTGAAATGACCCCGGCCGATCCCGGCCGGGGTCTTGTCGTTTGTGAAGGAGTGGAAGATGGGCTTGTTCAGGACCGATCGCAAGACACCGGCGACTGCCGGGCCGCGTCGTCTCGACTGCGGCGTCAGGCTCTACCGCGCTGGCGACGAAGGGGTGGCCTGGCGTCTGCGCCGCGGCGTGCTCCGCCTCGACAGTCCGCAGGCGGGCGGCGAGCGCTTCGCCAGCCTGGCCATCAGCAACGACATCGTCGGCTGCGAGACCCTGCTGTTCGGCGTCTACACCTTCTCGGCGAGCGCCCTGACCGACTGCGAAATCGTCCCCTGGCCGGAGGGTGAGGCCGGGCTGGCGGGCGATTCCTTGCTCGCCACGCTGGCTCGCGCCCAGCAGCGGGCGGCCGAGGTGGTAGCGCTGCGCGGCGGCCAGGCGGTCGATCGCATCCTGGCGCTGGTCCGCCTCCTGGTCGAGGGCGACGGTCAGGTGGTGCTGCCGACCCGCCAGGCGATCGCCGACATCACCGATCTGCGCTTCGAGACGGTGTCGCGGGTGATCAAGCAACTGGAGCGCAGCGGCGTCCTCAATCCGGCGCGCGTCGTCGGCGTCCATGCCACGCGCAGCTTCCATTACGCCGGCTGAATCGCCGGCCGTAAACGTGACGACGGGGACCGAAGTCCCCGCCGGCTGTCTTTGGTAACAAGGCTTCAGCAGCCCCGGCTATCCGTTTTTAGGCGGCAATAGCGAATTGCTCATCGTTGGCAATTATGGATTTGCGCGGATTACGTCCGTCGCCTTTCGAGTTGCCTGCGCACCTTTGTCCGCCCTGTCGAAACCAGTACACCCCCATCGCAAGGACACTCCTCGAATGTCCTTGGGTGGAGGTGAGGGGAATCGAACCCCTGTCCAGAACGCCTCCAGATTGCCGGAATTACAACCATGCTCCGGATTATGGGGGCGGCCGGGGGCTTTTTCAAGGGCGCTGCGGAAATCGTTTCAGCGGCTGCACCAGCCGCGGAAATTGCCGAACCAGTTGAGCCCGCGCAAATCCTCCGAGGCGGCGTAGGTCGAGCGGACGCGCTGGGTGCGGCCGTCGAACATGACGTCGAAGCGGGCGGGTTCGTTCCAGTCGTTGCAATAACGCCATTCCCAGACCAGTTCGTCGCGCGCTTCGAAGTAGGTGGTCCAGTGCGGAACCGGCGGCCCGAGCAGGCGGAGGACTTCCTCGGCACTCATCTGTGGCTGGATTTTCGCGAACTGCGCGGTGACCAGCACGTTCTCGCGGGCGACGACGCGGCCGCTGGCGTCGCTGCGCACGAACCAGGTCCGGTAGCCTTGCGGTCCTTCCGGGTAGGCCAGGGTTTCGCCGCCGTCCGCCATCGGCCAGCGCAGGGCGGGGGCGCCGACACGCTGTTCCAGCTGGGCGACGGTGGCGCTCCCGGTGAGCGGTCCGCCGCCGGCACAGCCGGCGAGCAGGACGGCCGCAAGGAGGCTTGCGGCGGCGCGCATCGGGGGTCAGTCGGCGCGGTCGGCGCTGAGCAGGCGCTCGCAGTAGCGGGCGATCAGGTCGACCTCGAGATTGACCTTGCTGCCCGGTTGCAGGCGGCTGAGCGTGGTGTTTTCCAGCGTGTGCGGGATCAGGTTGATGGTGAAGTCGGTGCCCTTGACCTCGTTGGTGGTCAGGCTGGTGCCGTCGACGGCGACCGATCCCTTGCGCGCAATGTACTTGGCGATGTCTTGCGGGGCGCGGATTTCGAGCAGGCGGTTGTCGCCGACGGCATCGAAACGCAGCACTTCGCCGACGCCGTCGACGTGACCGGAAACCAGGTGGCCACCGATGACGTCGGCCAGGCGCAGCGCCTTTTCCAGGTTGACCGGGCCGGGAGCGTCGAGGCCGACGGTGCAGGACAGGGTTTCCGGCGAGACGTCGACCATGAAGCTGTTGCCTTCCTTGCCGACGACAGTGAGGCAGACGCCGCTGTGAGCCATCGAATCGCCGATGGCAAGGTCGCTGATATCCAGCTTGCCGGCATCTACGGTCAGGCGGTAGCCGACTTCGCGCGGCGTGAGTTCGGTGATGCGGCCGACGGCCGCGACGATTCCAGAGAACATGGCAGGGTCCGTGGTGGGAAAGAGGGCGACTTTATCATGCCGCCCCCGGCTCGGTCGCTCAGCTATCCGGTCCGACGCCGTATTTTTTGGCCACTGCGAGTTGCATCTGCCTGGCGGACGCCACTTTCGGACTCTTGCGGTCCTTCTGCTGGGCGCGCGCCAGGTATTCTCCGGCGCGCTGCGCGAGTTCGTCGTTCCAGCCCCGCTTGTCGAGCAGGGTGTAGATTGCCTTGGCTGCGTTGACCAGGAACTGCAGGTTGGGCATCTGGTCGGCGGCCTGCATCAGCAATCTGACCGATTCCTCGAAGTTGCCGGCGCGGGCACCCATCACGCCTGCGTTGTTGAGGCGGATGATCTCCTTGCTGACTTCGTCGAGCAGCGCCTTGCCGGTATCGACCTGGCCGGTTTTCTCGAACACGTTGTGGATATGGCCGAGCAGGTGATTGTCGTCGTTGTTCTCGGCGGCGACCTGACGCATGATGCGCTCGGCCTCGGCCTGCTTGCCGGTGGCGATGCAGGCGTGGGCAAGGTCGACGGCGAGGCGCTGGGAGACCGGGCGGCCTTTCTCGCTGGCCTCGGCGCTCAGTTCCTCCTGCATTTCCAGCGCCTGATCGATCAGTTGCGTGGCCTTGGCCGGCGCCCCCTCGCGTTCGAGGCAGAGGCTTTCGACGACCAGGGCGGCGAGCGTCGCCTGCTTGTCGCCGCGCAGTTCGCGCTTCATCTCGCCGACAATGCGGCGCGAGGCCTCGACGTCGCCGCGCTCGACGAGGACGCGGGAGAGATTGGTGAAGTCGTCGACGCTGCGCAGCAAGGAGCCGCGGCTGCGTTCCATGACCTTGCTGTAAGCCTTCTCGGCGACCGGGAAATCCTTGTTGCGGGCGGCGACATCGCCGACCAGCCGCTGCCGCACGGTATTGTGCGGCGACGCGTCGGCGGCGCGTTGCAATACCTGTTGCGCTTCCTGGAGACGGCCCTGAGCTTCGTAGACCGAGGCCAGGAAGTCATAGGCGGAGAGAAATTCCGGGGCTTCGAGGAGGACCTGCTCGGCGAGCTGCTTCGCCTCGTCGAGGGCGTTGCGGTCGCGTAGCGCAGTGGCCAGGCCCATTTTTGCCCAGGGAACGACGCGGCCCTCCAGCACGCGCCGGTAGACTTCCTCGGCTTCCTGGGTGCGGCCCAACTGATGCAGCAATTCGCCCTTGAAGCGCAGCGCGTCGTACATGTACAGCGGTTGCTGCTGGATCACGCGGTCGCAGGAGGCGATCGCTTCCAGCAGTTCGCCGCCCTCGATGTGCTCGTAGATCTTGCGCAGCACATGCTTCTTGTAGATGGCGCGGACCAGGCGTCCCTGCAGTTGCTCGGCGGTGAAGGGCTTGATCAGGTAGTCGTCGGGAGCCAGCTCGGCGAGGGCGACGACATTGGTATAGGCGCGCTCGCTGGTGATGATCATGTACAACGTCGCCAGCGGGATCAGGTGGGCGTGGCGCAGTTCCTCGAGCAGTTGCTGGCCGTCGCGGCCGTCGTCGAGGACGAAATCGGAGAGGATGATGTCGAAACGGTTGGCCTTGACCTGGCGGATCACTTCGGCCGAATTGCCGGCGCCATGCACGGCGGTCACGCCGAGTGCGCCGAGCATCAGGCGCAGCGCGTCGCGCGCCGGCGGGTGGCGGTCGATGAGCAGGACACGTTTTTTGGTCAGCGAGTGCTGGAGGACGAGCAGCATTTCCTCGTCGTCGAGCGGGCTGCCGTTGCCGGCGGTTTTGTGATTCATTTCCGGAAAATTACTGTAGAAGCCCGGCGACGGCAAGCCGAACCGTGTGTTGTGTTTGCCTGGCTTGCTTAAGTCTGTGATTTTCCAGTTGCCTGACGTAAAATCGCCGGTCCCATACTGCGCCGCAACAAGACCTTTTCCCATGCTTTATCCCACCAGTTTCGATGTCATCGTCGTCGGCGGCGGTCACGCCGGTACCGAAGCCGCGCTTGCTGCGGCGCGGGCCGGGGCGGCAACGCTGTTGCTGACGCACAATCTCGAAACCCTGGGGGCGATGAGCTGCAATCCGTCGATCGGCGGCATCGGCAAGGGCCATCTGGTGCGCGAAGTAGACGCGCTGGGTGGTGCGATGGCGGCGGCGACCGACGAGGCCGGCATCCAGTTCCGCATCCTCAATGCGTCGAAAGGCCCGGCGGTGCGCGCGACGCGCGCCCAGGCCGACCGCGTGCTGTACCGCCAGGCGATCCGTTGGTGCCTGGAAAACCAGCCCAATCTGACGATCTTCGCCCAGGCGGTCGACGACCTGATCGTCGATGGCGACCGTGTGCGTGGTGCGATCACCCAGCTCGGCATCCGCTTCATGGCCGAGGCCGTCGTCCTGACCGCCGGTACCTTCCTCAACGGCAAGATTCACGTCGGGCTGGAGAACTACACCGGTGGGCGCATGGGCGATCCGGCGGCGGTCTCGCTGGCCCGCCGTCTGCAGGAACTGCAGTTGCCGCAGGGGCGCCTGAAGACCGGGACGCCGGCGCGCCTGGACGGCAAGACGATCGATTTCTCTGTGATGGAGGAGCAGCACTCGGACGATCCGCTGCCGGTCTTCTCCTTCCTCGGCAACGCCGCCCAGCATCCGCGCCAGTTGCCGTGCTGGATCACCGAAACCAACGAGCGCACGCACGAGATCATCCGCGGCGGCCTCGACCGCTCGCCGATGTACACCGGCGTCATCGAAGGGGTCGGGCCGCGCTACTGCCCGTCGATCGAAGACAAGATCCACCGCTTCGCCGACAAGAGCAGCCACCATGTCTTTCTCGAACCGGAAGGCCTGGGGACGCACGAAATCTACCCGAACGGAATATCCACCAGCTTGCCCTTCGATATCCAGCTGGCGCTGGTGCGTTCGATCCGCGGCCTGGAGAACTGTCACATCCTGCGCCCCGGCTACGCCATCGAATACGATTTCTACGACCCGCGCGGGCTCAAGGACACGCTGGAAAGCAAAGCGATCGAAGGCCTCTTCTTCGCCGGTCAGATCAACGGCACCACCGGTTACGAGGAAGCGGCGGCGCAGGGGCTGCTTGCCGGCATCAACGCGCTGCGTCACGTGCGCGGCGAGGCCGGCTGGTGCCCGAAGCGCAACGAAGCCTACCTTGGCGTGATGGTCGACGACCTGGTGACGCGCGGCGTCGCCGACCCGTACCGGATGTTCACCAGCCGCGCCGAATACCGACTCAGCCTGCGCGAGGACAACGCCGACCTGCGCCTGACCGAAAAGGGCCGCGAACTCGGCCTGGTCGACGATGTACGCTGGGCCGCCTTCTGCCGCAAGCGCGACGCGATTGCCGCCGAACAGGAAAGGCTGAAGGCGACCTGGGTCAATCCGAAGATCGTCGCCGCTGACGATTGCCAGCGTGTGCTGGGCAAGCCGATCGAGCACGAATACAGCCTGTTCGAGCTGTTGCGGCGGCCTGAAGTGGCCTGGCGCGAACTGGTTTCGCTACCGATCGACGGCGTCTTGCCGGCAGCGCCGGAAATCGACGCGGCGGTGATCGAACAGCTCGAGATTGCCGCCAAGTACCAGGGCTACATCGACCGCCAGGCCGAAGAAGTGGCGAAGTCGGCCAGCTACGAAAATACCGAATTGCCGGACGACATCGACTACGCGACGGTCGCCGGTCTGTCCAATGAGGTTCGTCAGAAATTGCAGCAACACCGGCCACAGACCATCGGCCAGGCTTCGCGCATCCAGGGCATCACCCCGGCGGCGATCTCGCTGCTGCTGATCCACCTGAAGCGCCTCAACCTGTCGCGGGCGGCATGAGCGCGATCACCCTTCCGGAAGGTCTCGCCACGCTCGGCATCGACCTGCCCGACGCCGCGCAGCAGCAACTGCTCGCCTTCCGCGACCTGCTGCTGAAGTGGAACAAGACCTACAACCTGACCGCGCTGCGCGATCCGGCGCAGGCGATCTCGCATCACCTGCTCGATTCGCTGGCGATCCTGCCCTACGTCAATGACGGCGCGCTGCTCGACGTCGGTTCCGGCGGCGGCCTGCCCGGCATTCCGCTGGCCATCGCCCACCCGCAGCTTTCCGTGCGCATGGTCGATACCGTGCAGAAGAAGGCGACTTTCCTGCAGCAGGCGGCGATCCAGCTCGGCCTGAAGAATGTCGCGGTCGATCATGCGCGGGTCGAGGAACTGGGCGGCCAGTATGCGCAGATCAGTTCGCGCGCCTTTGCCGAACTCAAGCTGTTCGTCGAACTGACCCGCCACCTGCTGGCCCCCGGCGGTCGCTGGCTGGCGATGAAGGGCGTCCGCCCCGACGAGGAAATCGCCGCCTTGCCGGCCGACATCGTCGTAGACCGCATCGTTCCCTTGTCCGTGCCCGGGCTGGACGCCGAAAGACACCTGATCATCCTGAAAGCGGGCCAATGAAAGTTCTCGCCATCACCAACCAGAAGGGCGGCGTCGGCAAGACGACGACCGCCGTCAACCTCGCCGCCTCGCTCGGGGCCGAAGGTCAGCGCGTGCTGCTGATCGACATGGACCCGCAGGGCAACGCGACGACCGGTTCCGGCATCACCAAGAAGGAGGCGTTGCCGACCGTCTATCAGTTGCTGATCGGCGCCGCTTCCCTGCTCGAAGTCTGCATCAAGACCGATTTTGACTTCGACATCCTGCCCGCCAACCGCGAGCTGGCTGGCGCCGAAGTCGAGTTGATCGAACTCGAGCGGCGCGAATACCGGCTCAAGGAAGCGCTGGCGCAGAACCACGACGAATACGACTTCGTCCTCATCGACTGCCCGCCGGCGCTCAACATGCTGACCGTCAACGCATTGGTAGCCGCCGATTCGGTGCTGATCCCGATGCAGTGCGAGTACTACGCGCTGGAAGGTCTTTCCGATCTCGTCGAGACGCTGCGCAAGGTGCGCCACCACCTCAACTCAAGGCTCGAAATCGAGGGCCTGCTGCGCACCATGTACAACGGCCAAAGCACGCTGACCCAGCAGGTCTCGAACGAACTCGAAAGCCACTTCGGCAGCAAGGTCTACCAAACCATCGTGCCGCGCAACGTCCGTCTCGCCGAGGCGCCGTCCTACGGCAAGCCGGTCAATGCCTTTGATAAAAACTCCAAGGGGGCGCAGGCCTATACCTCGCTTGCCCGCGAAATTCTCGAAAGGGTCGCCAAATGATCAAGATGAAGGGACTCGGCCGCGGCCTCGACGCGCTGCTCGCCGGTAGCGATGCCAAGCCCGAGGACGAACTGCGCAGCCTGCCGGTAGACCGCCTGAAGCCGGGCAAGTACCAGCCGCGCACGCGGATGGACCCGGAATCGCTCGCTGAGCTGGCCGCCTCGATCAAGGTGCAGGGCGTGATGCAGCCGATCCTGGTGCGTGTTGTCGACAAGACGCCGGGCGCCGAGCGCTACGAGATCGTCGCCGGCGAACGGCGCTGGCGGGCGGCGCAGCAGGCCGGCCTGGGCGAGGTGCCGGTGCTGGTGCGGGCGATTCCCGACGAGCAGGCGCTGGCGATGGCGCTGATCGAGAACATCCAGCGCGAGAACCTCAATCCGCTCGAGGAAGCGCAGGGCCTGCAGCGCCTGATCCAGGAATTCGGCTTGACGCATCAGCAGGCGGCGGATGCCGTCGGCCGCTCGCGCCCGGCAGCGTCCAACCTGATGCGTCTGCTGCAACTGTCGGCGCCGGTCCAGGAGCTGCTGATGAGCGGCAAGCTCGACATGGGCCACGCCCGCGCCCTGTTGCCGCTACCCGGGGCGCAGCAGGTGGCGGTGGCGCAGCGCGTCGTGCAGAAGGAGCTGACCGTGCGCGAGACCGAGCGCCTGGTGCAGCAGATTGTCAATCCGCCGAAAAAGCCGACGGCGCCAGTCGTCGATCGCGATCTGGTGCGTCTCCAGGAAGAGCTTTCGGACGCCGTCGGGGCGGCCGTCGCCATCCGCAGCAACAAGAAGGGGGCGGGCAAGGTGACCATCGAATTCGGCAATCTCGACCAGCTCGAAGGCATCCTCGGGCGCTTGCGTCAAGGAACTTAGATTGCGGTAAACCCTTATTTTTCATTGACGCTATTTTTTGAAGTCTTGTATCATTTAGGTCTGTGTGGCTAAGCCGGTCAGCGATTGCGTGACACCATGTTGAAAGCGATATACATACAACTTGGTGCGGCATTGATAACAGCGATCGCGGCTGGTGCCATCGAGGGAATTCGGGGGCTGGTATCGGTTGGGATCGCGGCGTTTGCCGCCATCGTGCCCAACCTGTTCTTTGCGGTCCGGCTGACCATGTTGAAGAATCGCGCGGGGGATTCCTACGCAGCGAACTTCTTTATCGGTGAGTTCCTGAAGATTGGCGCCACCGTTGGAATACTGGCAATCGCCATCAAGGGGTATCCCGGGATGCACTGGCCCAGCTTGCTGATTGGTCTGGCGATTGTTCTACATGCTGGTTTTATTGCGTTTTGGAAGAAATCCTGATCATGTCTACAGCAGGCCACGAAGCAGCAGCGAACGCGCCCACCGCCGGCGAATATATCGTTCACCACCTGACCCATCTCAACAGTACGGGTCATGCGCAGAAGAGCATCATCGACTTCAGCGTCATCAACCTCGACACCGTCGTTTTCTCCGTGCTGATGGGGGTTCTCGGTCTCTTCGTCATGTGGCGCGTTGCCAAGAGCGTGACTTCCGGCGTGCCGGGCCGCATGCAGGCCGCCGTCGAAATCGTTCTCGAAATGGTCAACGAGCAGGCCAAGGGCATCGTCCATAGCGCCGAATCGCGCAAGGCCGTTGGCCCGCTGGCGCTGACCGTCTTCATCTGGATCTTCCTGATGAACTCGATGGACTTCCTGCCGGTCGACCTGTTGCCGCTGATCTGGCAAACCGCTTCCGGCAACCCGCACGCCTACCTGCGCGTGGTGCCGAGCGCCGACCTGAACGGCACGCTGGGCATGTCGATCGGCGTCCTGCTCGTCTGTCTCTACTACAACGTCAAGATCAAGGGCTTCGGCGGCTGGATGCACGAACTCTTCACCGCGCCGTTCGGCAGCCATCCGCTGCTCTACCCGATCAACTTCGCGATGCAGATGATTGAATTCCTGGCCAAGACCGTTTCGCACGGCATGCGGCTGTTCGGCAACATGTACGCCGGCGAACTGGTGTTCATGCTGATCGCCCTGATGGGTGCCGCCTGGGCGGGTACCGCCACCGGCGTCTTCCTGTTCATCGGTCATATTCTGTCGGGTTCGATCTGGGCCATCTTCCACATCCTGATCGTCGCCCTGCAGGCCTTCATCTTCATGATGCTGACCCTGGTCTACATCGGTCAGGCTCACGAAGCACACTAAGACTCACCCAGCAGATTTAACGTAGTAACCCTGTTTTTCGCTTTATCTTTCATTACTTAAACTTAGCAAGGAGTTGTCATGGAAAACGTTCTCGGTTTTGTTGCTCTGGCTGCCGGCCTGATCATTGGTCTGGGCGCCATCGGTGCCTGTATCGGTATCGGTTTGATGGGCGGCAAGTACATTGAAGCTTCGGCTCGTCAGCCGGAACTGATGAACGCCCTGCAGACCAAGATGTTCCTGCTGGCCGGTCTGATCGATGCCGCCTTCCTGATCGGCGTCGGTATCGCCATGATGTTTGCCTTTGCCAACCCGTTCCAACTGGTCGCAGGTTAATTACTCCTCTTCCGATCAACCCTTTAGAAGAGGACTAACACCGTGAATCTGAACGCAACGTTGTTTGCACAGCTCGTTGTGTTCTTCATTCTGGCGTGGTTCACGATGCAATTCGTGTGGCCCCCCATTGTGAAGGCGCTCGACGAGCGTGCGAAGAAGATCGCGGATGGTCTGGCTGCTGCTGAACGCGGCAAGCAGGATCTTGAACTGGCCACCAAGCGCTCCACGGATGCTCTCCGTGAAGGCAAGGAAAAGGCTGCCGAACTGATCGCCAACGCTGAAAAGCGCGGCGCCCAACTGATCGAAGAAGCCAAGGCGAATGCCAAGGTCGAAGCCGACCGCATCGTCGCCGGTGCGAAGGCTGAAATCGAACAGGAGGCCGTCCGTGCCAAGGAACAGCTGCGCGAACAGGTCGCTGCCCTGGTGGTCACCGGTGCCGAGCAGATTCTGCGCCGCGAGATCAACGCCCAGGCTCATTCCGACATTCTGGCCACGATCAAACAGGATCTGTAACGCTTATGGCTGAATCCGTCACCATCGCTCGCCCCTACGCCGACGCCGCTTTCAAGCTGGCCAAGGAAAGCGGGGCCCAGGGCACCTGGTCGCAGCGCCTGCAAAGGCTGGCGCTGATCGCCCAGGACGGGGACATGGCTCAGGTCATGGGCAATCCCCGGCTCTCCGCTGAACAGATTGCAGAATTGTTCATTTCGCTGTCCGACGACAGCGACCCGATTCTCGCCAATTTTGTTCGTACCCTCGCAGAAAACCGGCGTCTCGCACTCCTGCCGGAGATTTCCCGGCTTTTCGATCTGGCCCGCAGCCAGGAAGAAGGGGTCCAGGAGGCGGTGGTGTATTCCGCATTCCCGATTGACGACGCCCAGGTCGCTGCTCTGCTGCAGCAACTGGAGCCGCGTTTCGGAACCCGCCTGACCGCCCGCGTCGAAGTCGATGCGAGCCTGATCGGTGGTGTGCGGGTTACCGTCGGTGACCAGATGCTGGATGCTTCAGTCCGCGGCAAGCTTGACGCGATGGCCGTGGCACTGAACAACTAGGAGATTTTCATGCAGTTGAATCCTTCCGAAATTTCTGAACTGATCAAGAGCAAGATCCAGAACCTGCAAGGCGCATCGGAAGTGCGTACGCAGGGCACCGTGGTTTCCGTCACCGACGGTATCTGCCGCGTGCATGGCTTGCAGGACGTCATGCAAGGTGAAATGCTGGAATTCCCCGGCAACACCATCGGCATGGCACTCAACCTCGAACGCGACTCCGTCGGCGCCGTTATCCTGGGCGAATACGAGCACATCTCCGAAGGCGATACGGTCAAGACGACCGGCCGCATCCTGGAAGTGCCGGTTGGTCCGGAACTGCTCGGCCGCGTGGTCAATACCCTCGGCCAGCCGATCGACGGCAAGGGCCCGATCAACGCCAAGGAAACCGACAAGCTGGAAAAGGTCGCTCCTGGCGTCATCTGGCGTAAGTCGGTTTCGCAGCCGGTGCAGACCGGTCTGAAGTGCGTCGACTCGATGGTTCCGGTTGGCCGCGGCCAGCGCGAACTGATCATCGGCGACCGCCAGACCGGCAAGACCGCCGTCGC
>CAZFXO010000015.1:0-67201 GCA_964523045.1 uncultured Dechloromonas sp.
GAACTCGACGGCGCCCACATGCTGGCCGGCCAGCCGATCGGCGCCACCATCGGCTACGGCACCAAGGCCGACGTCATTACCGCGTTCAGCATGGACCTCAACGGCAACGCGATTACCGTGTCGAACGCCGTCATGGAGAAGCTGAAGGCCAAGCTGCCGAAGGGCGCCGACGGCAAGCCGGAACATCCGGTCAAGGCGCAATACCTGAAGTCCGTGGTCGACGATTACCGCAAGGAAGGCAAGGCCTTCAAGATGGGCATGGTTTTCCCGGTGTCCACCCATAACTACGAATTGCGCTACTGGCTGGCTTCGGGCGGCATGAACCCGGGCTACTACGCCCCGCTCAAGGGCGATACCGCCGGCACCATCGGCGCCGACGTCCAGCTCTCGGTAACGCCGCCGCCGCAGATGCCGGCCACCATGGAAGCCGGCACCATCGACGGTTACTGCGTCGGCGAACCGTGGAACCAGCAGGCCGTGTTCAAGGGCATCGGCGCACCGGTGATCACCGACTACGAAATCCAGAAGAACAACCCGGAGAAGGTCTTCGGCGTTACCCAGTCCTGGAACGACAAGTATCCGAACACCCACAAGGCCGTGGTCAAGGCGCTGATCCGCGCCGCCTACTGGCTGGATGCGGAGAACAACAAGAACCGCCAGGAAGCGGCCAAGATGATCTCCAAGTCCAACTATGTCGGTGCCGACTACAAGGTCATCGCCAACAGCATGACCGGTACCTTCGAGTACGAGAAGGGCGATGTGCGCAAGGTGCCGGACTTCAACGTCTTCTTCCGCTACAACGCGACCTATCCCTACTACTCCGACGCCATCTGGTACATGACCCAGATGCGCCGCTGGGGCCAGATTCCGGAGTTCAAGCCGGACAGCTGGTACAAGGACATGGCGAAGAAGGTCTACCGTCCGGACATCTACGCCACCGCAGCCAAGGAGCTGATCGCCGAAGGCAAGATGAAGGCCGCCGACTTCCCCGATTTCGCCAAGGAAACGGGCTTCAAGCCGACGCAGAAGGATTTCATCGACGGCGTGCCGTATGACGGTTCCAAGCCGAACGCCTACATCGACAGCTTCAAGATCGGCCTCAAGGGCAAGGACAAGGTCAAGTAAGCGGCTTTGCCCGGTCGCCGGCCTGTCTCCGGCCGGCGACCGCCAAGCCCCCGCAACCGTGCGCGCCTGGCGCGCCGATTCCGAACAAAGGTGAACGACATGCTCATCAAACTCGCCAACTTCTTCCAGCAAATCGGGCTGACCTGGTTTGTTCCCTTCCTGCGCATGGCGGCCGGCGACGATCCGCGCGGCCAGGTGCGGGAAATCCTCCTCCAGATCGGCGTCCCCCTGCTCGCCCTGGGCATCTTCCTGGCCGCCTGGAACGGGCTGGCTTCCGGCGTGCAGACCAGCCTCGGCGAGATTCCGGGACCGGCCGCGGTCTATGAGGAAGCGCTCGGCCTGATCGACGACCACAAGGCCGAACGCGCCAAGGAAGTCGCTTTCTACGAACGGCAGGAAAAGCGCAACGCGGAAACCCTGGCCGCCGATCCGACCGCCGAAGTCAGCATTCGCCCCTGGACCGGCAAGCGGACCTATCTCGACCAGATCGTGACCAGCCTGTACACGGTGTTCACCGGTTTCGCCATCGGCACCCTGGTCGCCATTCCGCTCGGTATCCTGTGCGGCCTGTCGCGCACCTTCCAGACGGCGCTCAACCCGCTGATCCAGATTTTCCGGCCGGTGTCGCCGCTGGCCTGGCTGCCGATCGTCACCATCGTCGTCAGCGCGGTCTATGTCAGCGACAACCCGACCTTCGAGAAGTCCTTCATCGTCTCCGCCATCACCGTCACCCTGTGCTCGCTGTGGCCGACGCTGATCAACACCGCGCTCGGCGTGGCGTCGATCGACAAGGACCTGATCAACGTTTCCAAGGTGCTGCGCCTGTCGGCCTGGACCAAGGTCACCAAGATCGTCCTGCCGTCCTCGCTCAAGCTGATCTTCACCGGTCTGCGCCTCTCCCTCGGGGTGGGCTGGATGGTGCTGATCGCCGCCGAAATGCTGGCCCAGAACCCGGGCCTCGGCAAGTTCGTCTGGGATGAATTCCAGAACGGCAGCTCGCATTCCCTCGGCCGCATCATGGTCGCCGTGTTCACCATCGGTCTGGTCGGCTTCATGCTCGATCGCGTCATGAACACCCTGCAACAACTGGTCAGCTTCGGCGAAGCCGGTCACTAAGAGGAGCACGCATCATGGCATTGGCAGCGATCAAGCAGGACCCGGCGCCGCAGGCGTCGGCAGCGGGCTTCCTGGAAATCTCCGGGGTGGCCAAATCCTACGGCGAGGGCAAGCAGCGGCACGACGTCCTCAAGGACATCAACCTGAGCATCCGCGAAGGCGAATTCGTTGCCATCGTCGGTTTCTCCGGCAGCGGCAAGACGACGCTGATTTCGATGATCGCCGGCCTGATCGCCCCGGATACCGGGACGATCCAGCTCAAGGGCAAGGCGGTGACCGAGCCGGGGCCGGATCGCGGCGTGGTCTTCCAGAACTACTCGCTGATGCCCTGGATGACCGTGCGCCAGAACGTGGCGCTCGCCGTCGATCAGGTCTTCCCCGACATGCCGGCGGCCGAGCGGCGGGCCCGGGTCGAGAAGTACATCGACATGGTCAGCCTGACGCACGCCATCGAACGGCGGCCGTCCGAGCTGTCCGGCGGCATGCGCCAGCGCGTCAATGTGGCGCGGGCGCTGGCGGCCAGCCCGGAAATCCTCCTCCTCGACGAACCGCTGTCGGCGCTCGACGCGCTGACCCGCGCCAACCTGCAGGACGAAATCCTGCGCATCTGGGAACAGGAGCGGAAGACGGTGATCCTGATCACCAACGATGTGGACGAAGGCCTCATCATGGCCGACCGCATCATCCCGCTCAATCCCGGTCCCGGTGCCACCTTCGGGCCGGAGTTCGAGATCGACCTGGCGCGTCCGCGCG
This sequence comes from uncultured Dechloromonas sp., assembly GCA_964523045.1. Taxonomy (GTDB): domain Bacteria; phylum Pseudomonadota; class Gammaproteobacteria; order Burkholderiales; family Rhodocyclaceae; genus Azonexus. The sequence continues at coordinate 2,995 of CAZFXO010000015.1, forward strand.
ACCGCTCGGCGATGAACCACGATCCCGAATTCAAACGCCTGCGCAAGGAAGTGACGCAGTACCTGATGCAGATGGGGGCGGCCCAGGCAACGGCGTCCGACAACGTGATTCCGCTGCCCGGCATCCTGCCCAACACCAGCGCCGATTACGTGGCGGGGCAACGGCCGGCGGTCGGCGGCGCCAAGCCGCAATCGGCCGAGACCCTGCCGCACTACCATCGCTACGTCGAGTTCTCGCAGGTCTCCAAGATCTACTCGACCAAGAAGGGACCGCTCACCGTGGTCGAGAAGTTCGACCTGCGCATCCGCAAGGGCGAGTTCGTCTCGGTGATCGGTCACTCGGGGTGCGGCAAGTCCACAGTCCTGTCGATGATCGCCGGCCTCAACGACATCAGCGAAGGGGTCGCCCTGCTCGACAACCGCGAAATCAGTTCGGCCGGTCCGGACCGCGGCATCGTCTTCCAGGCACCCAGCCTGATTCCCTGGCTGACCGCCTACGACAACGTGGCGCTCGGCGTCGAGCAGGTCTATCCGCATGCGACGGCCGCCGAGCGCGACGCCATCATCCGCCACTTCCTGGTCCGCGTCGGTCTGGCCGACAGCATGGACAAGCTGGCCGGCGATCTGTCGAACGGCATGAAGCAGCGGGTCGGCATCGCCCGCGCCTTTGCCCTGTCACCCAAGCTGCTGCTGCTCGACGAGCCGTTCGGCATGCTCGATTCGCTGACCCGCTGGGACCTGCAGGAAGTCCTGATGGAGGTCTGGAGCCGCGAGCAACTGACCGCCATGGTCATCACGCACGATGTCGACGAAGCGATCCTGCTTGCCGACCGCGTCGTGATGATGACCAACGGGCCGCGCGCCAAGGTCGGCAAGATCCTCGAGGTCGACCTGCCGCGGCCGCGCTCGCGCAAGGCACTGCTCGAGCACCCGGACTACTATCGTCTGCGCGAGGAACTGCTCAGCTTCCTCAACGACTGCAACCACTGAGCGCGGCCGGGGTCAGTGGCGGGGCAGCGTGAGGACGAATTCGGCCCCGCTGCCCGCGATATTGCGGGCTTCCAGGTGACCGCCGTGGCGTTCGACGATGCCGTAGCTGATCGACAAGCCGAGGCCGGTGCCCTGGCCGACCGGCTTGGTCGTGAAGAAGGGCTCGAAGACGTGCGCCAGGTTGGCTTCCGGGATGCCGGGGCCGTTGTCGGCGAAACGCAGGAGGATCTGCTGCTCGGCGATTGTTCCGCTGATCCGCAGGCGGGCGTTGCTGCGGTCGGCCGTGGCGTCGCAGGCGTTCTGCACCAGGTTCATCACCACTTGCTGCAACTGCCCTGACGAACCCCGGCAATGCATGGCCGGCGGCAGCTCGAGATCGACCGCGAACTGGCCAGGACCGCTGCGAGTCACCCAGCGTACCGAACGTTCGATCACCTCGTTCAGGTCGACCTCTTCCGGCGCCGCCTTGTCCACCGCCGAGAAGCGCTTCAGCGCATCGACGATGTCGCGGGTGCGCTCGGCGCCCTCGATCATGCCGTCGATCAGGTTGGGCATGTCGGCCAGGACGCGGTCGATGCGCAACTCCTCGCGCAGCGCCGGCAGGCCGTCCTGATCGCCGGCGCCGCTACGGTGCACGGCGTCGAGGTAGCGGCCGAGGCGGGTCGCGTAGCGTTGCAGCGAGAGGACGTTGCCCAGGACGAAGCTGATCGGGTTGTTCAGTTCGTGGGCGACGCCGGCCACCAGGCGGCCGAGCGAGACCATTTTTTCCGCATGCAGCAGTTGCCCCTGCGTCCGCTTCAGGTCTTCGTGCGCCTGGCGCAGTGCCTGGTAGGCCTTGCGCAGGTCGCCGACCGGCCGGCCGGTGACGACGACGCCCATCAGCTTGCCGGTCTGCGACAGGCGCGGCGTGCAGTTCATCGACACCGGCACCGTCGAGCCGTCGCCGCCGCGCAGGAAGAACTCGCAGTCGTGCAGGCCGTCGCGCGCGTAGCGGGAGAAGGCGTCGCGCGCCTTGGCCTGTTCGGTCTCGTCGGCGAAGAGGTCGAACACCGGCGTGCTCACCAGTTCCTCGGCGGAGTGCCCGGAGAGGTGGCAAAGCGCCGGGTTGACCTCGACGATGCCGCCGTGGCGGTCGCAGACGATCAGGATGTCCGACATCGCCGCCAGCACGCTTTCGATGAACTGATGCGATTCCTCGAGCGCGGCGTTCTTTTCCTCGAGTGCCACTTCGTACTGCAGGAGGTCGTTGTAGACCTCGTCCATCTTCTGGATCACCTCGATCCAGGCCTGCTCGCCGGTGGCGGCGAGCAGCGGGTCAGCGGGTGGGATGGTAGTGGACATGGTCGCTGCCGTGCGCGTCGTGGGCGTGATGGTATTCCGCTTCGAGGACGATCATGTTGAGCTTGCCGTGGCGGACGCCGCGCTCGGCGCTCAGGGCGTCGGCGAATTGTCGGACGGCCGCGGTCGAACCCTTGAGAATGACGGATTCCAGACAATGATCGTGGTCGAGGTGGGCATGCATCGCCGCCACGGTCAGGTCGTGGTGGTCGTGCTGCAGGCCGGTCAGCCGCTCGCTCAGTTCGCGCTCGTGGTGGTTGTAGACGTAGGACAGGTTGGCGACGCACTGGCCGGTCGGCTCGCCCAGCTGGCGGTCGTGCTCGATGGCGCCGCGGATCAGGTCGCGCACGGCTTCCGAGCGGTTGACGTAGCCGCGGGCGGCGATCAGTTCGTCGAACTGGCGGGCCAGCGATTCATCGAGCGAAATGGTGAAGCGTTCCATGGCGGTCCTGCGGTCGGGGGCGATGCAACGCATTATTTCCCAAACCGGCTGGAACGGGAAATGCTTGTTGACGAATGGGGTGGCCGGATTCAACCCCGGCCATCGTCCACCCGTTAAGGCAGTCAACTGCAGTCGCGTCAGGAGGAAGTCATCATGGCAAGCACCGACATCCGTCTCACCGTCGCCGAAGAGCGCACCATCTACGACGTCGCGGCGATCGACCGCGCCCTCGAGGACGCCGCCGGCAACCGCAACGAAGCGCTGGCCGCCCTCTACGAGAAGATGAAGCAGCGCGGCGGCGGCCGCTTCCTGATCCGGCCGAGCGGCACCGACATGCTCGACGATCTCTACGACAGCTGCCCGAACTTCGGCGAAGTCGTCGACGACCTGCGCAAGTATCTGGCGCTGTCGGTCGCCGGCAACGAGCCGATGCAGTTTACGCCGATCCTGCTGCTCGGCGAGCCGGGCATCGGCAAGACCCATTTCGCGCGCGAACTGGCGGCCCGCCTGGGGACCGGCCACGAATTCGTGTCGATGAGTTCGCTCACCGCCGGCTGGGTGCTGTCCGGTGCTTCGGCGCAGTGGAACAACGCCAAGCCGGGCAAGGTGGCGCACACTTTGGTGCATGGCGACTACGCCAATCCCATCGTGGTGCTCGACGAGATCGACAAGGCCGGCGGCGATGCGCGCTACGATCCGATGGGCGCGCTTTACAGCCTGCTCGAACACGACACGGCAAAGGCCTTCAAGGACGAGTTCGTCGATATCGACATCGACGCCTCGCACATCCTGTGGGTGACGACGGCCAACGACGAGCGCGGCATACCCGAACCGATCCTCAACCGGATGAATGTCTACGAAGTGCCGCGCCCGGACGCCGATGCCTCGCTCGCCATCGCCCGCACTCTGTACCGCGACTGCATCGCCGAACACGACTGGGGTTTCCCGGCGCAGCCCGACGACGCCGTGCTCGAACGATTGGCCAGCCTGCCGCCGCGCGACATGAAGAAGCGCTTGCTGGCCGCCTTCGGTACCGCCAAGCTGGCCGGCCGCAGTTGGCTGGAGGCGGCAGATTTCGAACAGGCACGCAGCGGACGCACGCGCAAGATCGGCTTCTGAATCGACTCGCCCGGCCAGCCGGACGGCTGGCGCGTAGCGTCGCGACGGGTGTAATCTGCGCGGATAACGACAAGCGCAGAGGAGCCGACGAGGATGCCAGCCCAGACACCGGTGACGCCGGCAGGGAAGACGGGCTTCGCACGCCTGGCCTTCGGGCGCGGGCTGTTCGTCGTCATCGTCCTGATCAATGTGCTGGTCACCGCGCTGGCCATCCAGAACCTGCGCGACGGCCGCGCCCACATCGAGGAATCGATGCGGGCCAACACCGGCAATCTGGCTCGCCTGCTCGAGAACAACCTGGCCGAATCGGTGCGCCAGATCGATTTCGCGCTGCTCAACATCGCCGACTACATGGCGCGCGAGAGTCGCCACCGCCGCCTTGACGATGCCGACCTGAACGCCCTGCTGCAGACGCAGTCGGAGCGGTTGCCCCAGGTCGACGCCTTCCGGGTGACCGACGCTGCCGGCGCGGTGCGCTGGGGCAAGGGGGTGGATCCGGCGCATCCGCCGAGCTACGCCGACCGCGAATATTTCCTCCGCCAACGCGCGGCTGGCGCGAGCGAACTCTACATCGCCGCGCCGATTGCCGTCGGGCGCATCTCCAAGCGCGGCATGCTTCCCTTCACGCGAAGCTGGCGGTTGGCCGACGGCAGTTTCGGCGGCGTTATCGTTGCCGCAGTTCCGATCGACTGGTTTCACGGCCTGATTGCCAATCTCGACCTGGGCAAGCGCGGCACCGCCGTCATCCGCGACCTCGAACTGCGCCTGATCACCCGTTATCCGGCGGTCGAGGGGGCGGCTGGCGAGCCCGGCGATCGCGGCATATCGCCGGAGTTCCGTCGGGCCTGGAGCAACGACGCGCAGCGCGGCGAGTTCTACACCCCGGCCGCGCCCGACGGCGAAAACCGGCGCTATGTCTACCAGCGCGTCCGCAACATGCCGGCCATCATCATGCTTGGTGTTTCGCCGGACGATTACCTCAACGCCTGGTGGCGTGAGGTGCGCAAGACGGTCTTGTTCCTGTCCGCCTTCCTGCTCATCACGCTCTTTGCCGGCTGGCTGATCCACCGCTTCTGGCTGCGCCACCTGGTCGACAGCCGCAACCTGAGGGCCAACGAGGCGCTGGTCGAACAGATTTACCAAGCTTCCAGCGTTGCCATCTTCCTGGTCGACCCGGTTGGCCGGATCACCCGGGCCAACGAGCGTATGGCCGAAATGTTCCAGACCCCGCGGGCCGAGTTGGTCGGTGCCGAATACGTTTCCCTGATCGACCCCAGCGAGCGCGAGAGCGGGCATAGCCGCATGCTCGCCCTGCTCGGCAGCAGCATCGATTCGGTCGATCTCGAACGCCTGTACTGGCGCAGCGATCACACGCAGTTCTGGGGGCATCTCACCGGGCGCCGGCTGCTCACACCGGACGGCGAATTGATCGGCCTGGTCGGCGTGATTGCCGACATCAATGAACGCAAGCTGGCAGAAGCCGCCCTGCGCGAGAGCGAACAGTATTTCCGCACCCTGGCCGACGGCGGCAGCGCGCTGATCTGGACCTCCGGCCTCGACAAGGGCTGCGACTACTTCAACCAACCGTGGCTCGAATTCACTGGTCGCGCGTTGCGCCAGGAACTCGGTAACGGCTGGGCGGAAGGCGTGCATCCCGACGATTTTGAACGCTGTCTTGCCATCTACGAATCGCATTTCGAGCAGCGCCTGCCTTTCTCCATGGAATACCGCCTGCGTCATCACAGCGGCGAGTTCCGCTGGATTCGCGACGACGGCAACCCGCGCTACGACACCAAGGGCAATTTTCTCGGCTATATCGGCTTCTGCTACGACATCACCCGGGAAAAGGAAGCGGCCGAGGTGCTCGCGCAGCACCACCAGCAACTCGAACGCCTGGTCGAGCAACGGACCGCCGACCTGCGCCTGGCCAAGGAGGCGGCCGAAGCGGCCAACGTGGCGAAGAGCGCCTTCCTGGCCAACATGTCGCACGAGATCCGTACGCCGCTCAATGCCATCACCGGCATGGCCTACATGCTGCGCCGGAGCGGCCTTGACGAGCGGCAGCGTGATCGGCTCGACAAACTGGAAACGGCAAGCCAGCACCTGCTCGACATCATCAATGCGGTGCTCGACTTGTCGAAGATCGAGGCCGGCAAGTTCGCGCTCGAGGCGGCGCCGATCAACGTGGCGCAATTGCTCGCCAACATTGCCTCGATGCTGCAAGGCAAGCTGGTCGAAAAGGGCCTGCGGCTGAGCACCCGGCTGCCCGATCGATTGCCGACGGTGCTTGGCGATCAGGTCCGCCTGCAACAGGCTCTGCTCAATTACGTCGCCAATGCGATCAAGTTCACCGAACATGGCGACATCGGCATCGATGTCGAGCTGATCGAGTTGTCCGAGACATCGGCCAGATTGCGCTTCACGGTCAGCGACACCGGCATCGGCATCGCCGAACAGGACTTGCCGCGCCTGTTCCAGGCCTTCGAACAGGCGGACAACTCGCCGACCCGGCGCTATGGCGGAACCGGGCTGGGACTGGCAATCACCCGCAAGCTGGCCGAGATGATGGGCGGTACGACTGGCGTCGAGAGTCAGCCCGGGCACGGCAGCCGCTTCTGGATGACCGTCTGCCTGCCTCGTGCCGCGAACGCTTCGCCGGCATGGCCAACGGATGACGAGACGCTGATGCCGCGGTTTGCCGGCCAGCGCATCCTGCTGGTCGAGGATGAGCCGGTCAATCGGGAGATTGCCCTGCAGATGCTCGAGGATAGCGGCCTGTGCATCGATCTGGCCGAGGACGGCGAGGCCGCGCTGGCCGCCGTCGCCGCGAACGACTATGCCCTGCTGCTGATGGACGTGCAGATGCCGAAGATGAACGGCCTCGACGCCACCCGGGCCATCCGCGCGCTGGGTGGGAAGGGGGCGATGCCGATCGTGGCGATGACCGCCAACGCCTTCATCGAAGACCGCGAACAATGCCTGGCCGCCGGCATGGACGATTTCATCGCCAAGCCGGTGGTGCCGAAAACCCTGTTCGCCAAGCTCCACCAGTGGCTTGGTCAGGAGGACGCAAGCGCCTAAAGGCTTTTGCGGGCGCTCAGGTAATCGGGCTGGAAAACCGCCATGCGCAACACGTCGCGGTATTCACCGCCGACGAAGAATTCGTGGCGCAGTCGCCCTTCCTCGCAGAAACCGAGTTTCCGGTAGACGTTGGTGGCCCGTTCGTTGTCGCAGTCGACGATCAGGTAGAGCTTGTACAGGTTGAGGACGGTGAACGCGTAGTCCATCGCCAGTTGCGTCGCCTGCGTGGCGTGGCCCTTGCCCTGGTGGGCCGGCGCGATGATGATCTGGAACTCGGCGCGGCGGTGGATGTGGTTGATTTCGACCAGTTCGACCAGGCCGACGCGTTCGCCATCGACCTCGGCGATGAAGCGGCGTTCGCTCTGATCGTGGATGTGGCGGTCGTAGAGATCGGCGAGTTCGACAAAAGCCTCGTAAGGCTCCTCGAACCAGTAGTGCATGACCGTTTCGTTATTGTCCAGTTCATGGACGAAGCGCAGGTCTTCGCGCTCCAGCGGGCGCAGGATCAGGGTTTCCGGCATGGGGACTCCAGTGGATGGGAGACTCTCCGGATTCTACGCCGCTGGTCTAGTGGACAGTACACACCATGCATGGATCGAAGCTGCGCACCACGTGCTGCACGGTCGGCGGTGCGCCGTCGCCGGCGGGCAGGCCGACCAGGGCTTGCTCGAGGGCGCCGGGGGTGCCGGCGGCGTCGCGTGGGGAGAAGTTCCAGGTGGTCGGGGCGATGATCTGGTAGCGCTCGATGCGCCCGCGCTTGACGCTCAGCCAGTGGCCGAGGCTGCCGCGCGCGGCTTCGACGAGGCCGACGGCGTGGCCGCTGTCGGGCAGCGGCGCCGGCAGGCAGAAGGGGGCGCCGGGTTCGATCGCGCGCAGCCAGTCCTCCATCGCCGGCAGGACGCGGGCGACTTCGACCAGGCGGGCGACGATGCGGGCGACGACGTTGCCGCCGTGGCGGGCGACCAGCGAGCGTAGCAGCGGCTGGCCGGCGACCAGTTGGCGGGCGAGCGCGCCGGTCTCGACGACCTCGCCGGCGTAGCGCGGCGCCTTGCACCAGGTGTAGGCGCCGGCCTTGTCGGCATCGACACGGGTTTCGCCCTCGGCCGGCGGCAGCGGCGCATCGCCATAGAGCCAGGCGTGGCTGACATCTTCGGCGATCCTGCCGGTATCGAGCGCAGATGTTTCGGCGCCGGGCTGCCAGACGCCGGCCGGGAACAGTTCGTAGGCGCCGTAGGAGAGGAAGCGCTCGCTGCCGCGGCCGATGGCGTCGAGGCCCAGGTCGGTGGCGGCGCGCAGGAACAACGCGGCGTCGCTGCTGCGGCCGGCGGCCCAGGCGTGCAGGGCGTCGGCGTCGGGCAGCGCGGCGAAGGTTTCGAGGCGGTCGCCGAGCAGCCGCTCCTCGACGAAGGCGCGGAACTCGCGCAGCAGCGCCTGGATGCGGATGCGTTCGCCGGCGCCGATCGCCTTGGTGCTGCCGCCGGCCTGCAGCGCCAGCGTGTGCGGCCAGCGGCCGGCGAGGAAGCCGGCCAGGTTGAACAGCCGTGCGCGCGCCTGCAGCCAGGGCGCGACGGCGCTGCCGGTCTGCGCCGTGAAGCGTTCGGCGGTGGCGGCGTGCCAGGGCCGGTCGCCATAGGCAGGACGGCAGAAATCCGGCATGAAGAAGAGGTAGAAATGGGTCAGGTGGTCGGCCAGGTTCTCGGCCGCCAGCACCAGGCGGCCGGCGAGTTCGCCGTTCGGCGGTGGCGTGACGCCGGCCAGCCGGCTCAGCGCGTTGGCGGCGGCGGCCGACTGGGCGACCGAGCAGATGCCGCAGATGCGCGGCACGACGGCCAGCGCGTCGGCCGGGTGGCGGCCGACCAGGACCTGCTCGAAACCGCGGAACAGCGGCGAATTGACGCGCGCGGCGACGACCCGGCCGGCGTCGACGTCAAGGCCGATCTCAAGGTCGCCCTCGACGCGGTTGAAGGGGCCGACCTGGATCCGCTTCATTTGCCGCCCTTTTTCACGCCCGGACGGACCACGGTGTGGTCGACGACGGCGTTGTCGCGTACCCGCTTCGGCGTCGCCGACTTGGACAGCGCGGCGAGCGCGACGAACCAGGCTTTCGGCATGTCGGCCGGCAGGCCGATCGGGATGCCGGCCAGCTTCGGGGTCTCCTGGAAAGCGTGGCCGGGCGATTCGAAGCCCGGCTCGGTGCAGGCGATGCAGGCGTAGCCGCCTTTCAGGCAGGAGCCGACGCCGTTCCACGGTCGCGTGTTGCAGTCGGCGTGCGCCTGGGTGCCCTTGCAGCCGAGGTTTTCCATCATGCAGCCGAGGTCGGAGTGCTTTTCGGCACTCGCCTTGAATTCGTAGAACTCGTTGCGCGGGCAGCCGTGGTGCACCAGTTGCTCGGCGTAGAGCAGCGGCCGGCCGACCTCGTCGAGGTCGGCGGCGCTCAGTCCTTCGAGCGCCAGCTTTTCCAGCGTATCGACGATCCAGCCCGGATGTGTCGGGCAACCGGCGAGATTGACCACCGGCAGCCCGCCCGCCGAACGGAAGGCCTTGCCGAGCAGGCCGCCCGGCGTGTCGGTGTCGTACTGCAGGCCGCAGGCTTCCAGCGGATTGCCCGGCGTGTTGGCCGAAAAACCGCCCCAGGCGGAGCAGGAGCCGATGGCGAACACCCACTTGGCGCGCTCGGCGAGACGTTGCACCCATTCGGTCAGCGGCCGGCCGCTGCCGGCCATCAGGTGGAATTTGCCGCTGCCGTTGGGGCCGCGCAGCATGGCGCCTTCGATGCAGAGGACGTCGAATTCGCGGCGGCCGCTGGCGCAGTCGTCGAGGATGGCCAGCGCTTCCTCGCCGCTGGCTTCCGACAGCGCCGGGTGCCAGACGAACTCGATGCCGGCGCCGCGCAGTTCGTCGAACAGCGGCCGTGGTTCGTGGCAGAGCAGCGACTGGGTGCAGCCGCCGCAGCCGCCGCTTTGCAGCCAGAGGACTTTCATTCGTCGGCCTTCCCGTCGTCGGCCAGGCCGTGGCGCGCCAGCTTGGCGCGCAGGCCGACGCGCGACAGGCCAAGTTCGTTGGCGGCGCGCGACTTGTTGCCGTGGTGGCGCTGCATTGCCGCCAGCAGGACGCGGCGTTCAAGCTGGTCCATGCGCTCGCGCAGGTTGCCGGAGAGGCCGTCGGTCCATTCGTCGCTCGCCGGAGGCGGCGTTGCCGGTCCGTGCAGCAGGCGCGGCGAGAGTAGTTCGGGGCCGAGCAGGTCGCCGTCGGCGAGGGCCACGAGGCGCAGGATCTCGTTTTGCAATTCGCGCACGTTGCCCGGCCAGGCGTAGGCGGCGAGCCGGGCGAGCGTTTCGTTGGCGAAACCGCGCACGCGCTTGCCCAGCGTCGCGCAGCTCTGTTCGAGCAGGCGGGCGGCGAGCAGCGGCAGGTCCATCGGCCGCTGGCGCAGCGGCGGCACATGCACCGGGATAGTCGCCAGCCGGTAATAGAGGTCTTCGCGGAAGCGGCCGGTGCGCACGTCTTCTTCGAGGTCGCGGTTGGTGGCGGCAATGACCCGGACGTCGACCGACACCATCTTGTTGCTGCCCAGCGGCCGGAATTCGCCTTCCTGCAGGGCGCGCAGCAGCTTGACCTGGAAGGCCGGGCTGGTTTCGCCGATCTCGTCGAGAAAGAGCGTGCCGCCGTCGGCTTGCTGGAACAGACCGATGCGGTCGTCGACGGCGCCGGTGAAGGCGCCGCGCTTGTAGCCGAAGAGTTCGGATTCGAGCAGGGTGTCGGGGACGGCGCCGCAGTTCTCGGTGATGAAAGGCTTGTCGGCGCGGCTGCTCTCATAGTGGATGGCGCGGGCGACCATTTCCTTGCCGGTGCCGGATTCGCCGGTGACCATCACCGACAGGTCGTAGGGCGCGATGCGCGCCACCAGGTCGCAGACCGGGTCGAGCGGGCTGCCCGGCGCGCGTACCAGACCGGCCAGGCCAAAGGCGCTGCGCACTTTTTCCTGCTTGCCTTCGACCCGGCGGCGCAAGGCTGGCTCGGCGGTGCGCAGGTCGAGCGACAGGCGCTGGTTTTCCTGCTGCAGGCGCCAGACTTCCGAAGCGCGCAGCAGGGTCAGCAGCAGTTGCTCGGGCTGCCAGGGCTTGAGCAGGTACTGCCAGATGCCGGCTTCGTTGACGCCGCTGATGATGTCCTCGGCGTCGGTGTAGCCGGAAAGGATGATGCGGACGATGTCCGGCCAGCGCTGGCGGACTTCCTTGAGGAACTGGACGCCGGTGGTGCCGGGCATGCGCTGGTCGCAGAGGACGACGCGGATGCCGGCGCTGGCTTCTTCCATCTCCAGGATTTCCCAGCCCTCGGCAGCGCTGGACGCGCAGAACACCTCGAAATCCTCTTCCAGCGTGCGACGCAACGCTTCCTGCGAGCGCAACTCGTCGTCGACGACGAGGACGGCAGGCAGGCGGCGCAACACGGGTGAATTCATGCGGGGATTATCCAGTCGAGGTCGCGGTGCCGGGCGAGATGTCGCGGCGTCCACGAATGCGGGCTCTTATGCACGAAATGATAACGCGCGACGTGGTAGGCCGGATCGAAGCCGTAGAAATTGCGCCGCATGGCCGCCAGCTCTTCTTCCCGGTACTGCGCCAGTGGCTTCACCGCCTCGTCGGCAGCCCGGCGCGCCGCCTTGTCCGCCAGTTGCCCGGCGAAATCCGTTGCCTGCGCCATTTCCAGCGCCCGCCGGGCGACATCGACGGCAAAGCCGGGCGCCGGCAGGCAGGCGTCGTAGAAGCCACAGGCGACCGCCTCGGCGGCCGGCATCGGCAGGCGGTGCTGCATGATCGCCCGGGCACCGTCGGCGCCGACGCGCGGCGGCAGCAGGTAGGTCCAGAACTCGGAACCGTAGAGGTTGCCCATGTTCTTGTAGTGCGGATTGAGGACGACGCCGTCGCGCACCCAGACCTGATCGCAGGCACGCGCCAGAAAACAGCCGCCGGCGCCGGCGTTGCCGCCGACCGCGGCAACGGTCAACTGCGTCTCGCAGCGCAGGATGGCTTCGGCGAGGTCGTCGATGGCGTTGATGTTGGCCCAGGATTCGTCGGCCGGGCTGTCGGCGGCTTCGATCAGGTTGAGGTGGATGCCGTTCGACCAGAAATCGCTGCCGCCGTCGAGGACGATTACCCGCACCGGCCGCGTCGTCGCCCAGCCGAAGGCGTCGGCCAGTCGGCGGCACTGCGCCGTGCCCATCGCCCCGTTATAGAAGCGGAAGGACAGGAAACCGACGCCGTCGGCCTCGCGCCAGGCGATGTCCTGCCAGGTCGGATGGTCGGCCTGCCACCAGCCGGCCAGCGGCGCCTCGGGCAAATCAGCCGCTTCCGGAAAGGCGACGGTCGCCGGCAGCTTGATGCCGCCCGGCTTCTTGACGTGGCCGATCCATACCGCGCCGTCGGCTGTCGCCCGACACAGTGCCGTCTCGCGGCGTGCCAGCAGCGTTCCCGGCGCACCGCGCAGGCGCCCTTCCGGCCAGGCGTCGAACAGTTGGCAGGGCTGGCCGAAGAGTTCGTCGGCAACACCCGGGAAGCCGTCGGCGGCGCGCAGCCTAGCGAGGACGTCGGCGGTCGACTGCGTCGACCAGTCTATTTTTCTGTCAGCTTGGCGGATCGCCGGATGCGCGGCGCCAGGCACGCGTTGCGCTTGAAAGTCACCGGTGGCGAAACGCTCGACCGCCTGCAGCACGGCGCGCACCGCCGCTTCGGTGACTTCGTTGCGGTAGAGCGAGCCCTTGCTCGCCGGGCGCATCGCGAACTCCGCCGAGGCCCACACCGGACCGGCGTCCATTTCCGCCTCGGCCTGCAGCACGGTGACGCCCCAGCGCGCCGCGCCACGCTGGATCGCCCAGTCGAGCGCGGCCGGGCCGCGGTCGCCGGGAATGCCGGGGTGCACGATGAAACAGGGAACGGCCGACCACACCGATTCGGGAATCGCCCGTTTCAGGAAAGGCGCCAGCACCAGGTCGGGCCGGAAACGGGCAACTGCCTCTTCGGTCACCGAATCGGCGATGTCCAGCTCGATGCTGATTGCGTGGCCACGGGTGGTGAGTTCGCAGAAGAGGCGTTGCGTCAGGCTGTTGAAGCTATGCGTAAGGAATAACACGCGCATGCTGCGGGGATTTTTCTTCATCATGTCTTCATCATGGATTGTTTTGTGGCCACGTTTTCCAGGGTGTTCGCGGCAGAAAACGGGGCGTTTATGACCTTCGCGCTATTTTTCAGGGACTTGCCATTCGCTACGATGCGCAAAAATGTCACAGGGAGAACAACATCATGGCTGCAACGCAACGCAAGGCATCCCGCCCCCGGGTTCAACCCGTCGTTCAGCGTCGGGTCGAATACATCGCCGCCGTCCGCTATCCCGATGGTAGCCGCGAACTGTTCTACGTGCGCAATGCCGACAATCTTGCCGATGCCCGCGAGCTGGTGATGCTCGAAGTGGGTGACGTAAGCAGCCTGATGATTGCCGAACGACACTGATTCATCCTCAGCAGATTCTCGGCAGTTGTTCGCCGGAAAGCCAGTCCACGATGCGCCGGCCACCGAAAGCGGTGGTCATCTGGACAAAATGGTGATCGTCGGCGTGGACCTGGCCGATGATTGCGGCGTCGACGCCCAGCGGGTGCGCGCGCATGGCGCTTAACACTGTTTCAGCGTCCGCCGCCGCGCAGATCGCGATCAATTTTCCTTCGTTGGCCACATAGAGCGGGTCCAGTCCGAGCAGTTCGCAGGCCGCGTTGACCGCTGGTTTCACCGGTAGTGCCTTTTCCTGCAGCATCATTCCAACGCCCGACTGGCGGGCGATCTCGTTCAAGGTCGTGGCCAGCCCGCCGCGCGTCGGATCGCGCAGCACGCGGATGTCGGCGCCAGTCGCCAGCAGCGTTTCGATCAGCCCGTGCAGCGCCGCCGTGTCGGAAACGATCGGCGACTCGAAACCGAGGCTTTCGCGCTCGGCCATGATCGCCATGCCGTGATCGCCCAGCGTGCCGGAAACCAGGATCGCATCGCCCGGCCGCGCCCGCCGGCCGGAGAGCTCGCGCCCCGGTGGCACGACGCCGACGCCGGTGGTGGTGATGAACACCCCGTCGCCCTTGCCGCGCTCGACCACCTTGGTATCGCCGGTCACCACCGGCACCCCGGCGGCACTCGCCGCTGCCGCCATGCTTTGCACGATGCGGGCGAGATCGCCGAGCGGGAAGCCTTCTTCGAGGATGAAACTGGCCGCCAGGTAGAGCGGCTGGGCGCCCATCACCGCGACGTCGTTGACCGTGCCATGCACCGACAGGTAGCCGATGTCGCCGCCCGGGAAGAACAGCGGCGAGACGACGTGGGCATCGGTCGCCATCACCAGCCGGCCTTCGCCGGGCAGCGGCAGCACCGCGCCGTCGTCGCCCTGGCCGAGATATTCATTGCCGAGGTGGCGGGCGAAGAGTTCGTCGATCAACTGCGCCATCGCCCGGCCGCCGGAACCGTGGGCCATATCGACCTGGCCGTGCTTGAGGTCGAGGGGGCGGATGTAGGGTTTACGGGAGGAGGTCATGGTTTTGGGTTTGGCTGTGGGTTCTTGGGGGCGGTTGAGTGTGTTGATCCGCCGTTTTCTGCTGTTGACCGGTTGGCGGCTTTGGTTATTTGAGCGCCGGTTTCCGCGCCTGACGCGCGGGCGTACTTTTTCTTGCGTGGCCAAGAAAAAGTAGCCAAAAAGAAGGCCACCCCTAGGTCGGCGCCCGCTACGCGGGTTCCCTGCGCTACTCGTCGTTGGCGGGGGCTGCGCAACTCGGGGCTTTGCCCCTCAGACAGTGCTCGCCCTTTATCCGCCAACGCCTGCGTTGCTCGGCGCCTCCCAAGGGGCCCGGAAAACCGAGCGGAACGGAAACAAACAGGGTTTAAACCTTGGCTATACAGCAGAGACGCTTTTCGGGGCCCCCCTGAGAGGCGCTGAGCAACGCAGGGGTGCCGGGGGAAGTCGCCGAGGACTGTCTGAGGCCCGTAGGGCCGAGTTCCGCAGCCGCCCGGCGCGCCGAGTAGCGCAAGGGACCGGGCGTAGCCCGGCGCCGACCTGGGGGTGGCTTTTTCTTTGGCTACTTTCTTTTTTCCACAAAAAAGAAAGTACGCCCGCGCGTCAGGCGCGGAAAACGGCGCGTCAGAAACCAAGGAAGCCCG
The DNA here is from genome assembly GCA_964523045.1 of uncultured Dechloromonas sp. Lineage (GTDB taxonomy): Bacteria > Pseudomonadota > Gammaproteobacteria > Burkholderiales > Rhodocyclaceae > Azonexus. Next base: position 18,150 of record CAZFXO010000015.1, read on the forward strand.
CCGGTCAACGGCGGAACCCAGCGCTTCAGTAACCAAAAAGGCCCGCGCCTCAGGCCACATCCTTATACCGCCCATAAGTGTAATGCGCCGCACAGGCGCCCTCTGACGACACCATGCACGACCCCACCGGATTCTCCGGCGTACAAACCGTCCCGAAGATCTTGCAGTCCTGCGGCCGCTTGACCCCGCGCAAAATCGCCCCGCACTCGCAAGCCTTGTGATCCGCCACCGACGCATAGGCCACAGGAAAGCGCTTTTCAGCGTCAAATTCGGCGAACGCGCCGCGAATGCGCAGCGCCGAGTACGGCAAGACGTTCAAACCCCGCCATTCGAAGTGCTTGCGCATCTCGAAGACTTCGGCGACCAAGGCCTGCGCTTTCAGGTTGCCCTCGCGGTCGACGGCGCGCGAGAACTCGTTTTCGACTTCGGCGCGGCCTTCGTTGACCTGGCGGATCAGCATGCGAATCGCCTGCATCACGTCGAGCGGTTCGAACCCGGCGATGACCACGGGCTTGCGGTATTCCTCGGCGAAGAATTCGTAGGGCCGGCTGCCGATGATCGTCGACACGTGCGCCGGGCCGACGAAGCCGTCGAGCGGGACAGTGCCCCACTGACGCACTTCGGGCGATTCGAGGATGCTGGCGATCGCCGACGGCGTCAGCACATGGCAGCAAAGCACCGAGAAGTTCTTCAGGCCGAGCGCGGCGGCCTGCTTGATCGCCACCGCCGTGGGCGGTGTCGTCGTTTCGAAGCCGATGGCGAAGAAGACGACCTGTTTGTCCGGGTTCTTCTGCGCCAATGTCACGGCGTCGGCGCTGGAGTACACCATGCGGATGTCGCCGCGAGTTTTACCCAACCTCGCCTTCGCTTTCAACAACGACAGGCTGTCGGAGGCCGGCACGCGCAGGCAGTCGCCGTAGGTGCATAGCGTCACGCCCTCGTCGAGCGCCAGGCGGATGGCCTGGTCGACGCGGCCGATCGGCAACACACAGACCGGGCAGCCGGGGCCGTGGATCATGCGCACGTTGGCCGGCAGCAGGTCGGAGACGCCGTAGCGCGAGATGGCGTGGGTGTGGCCGCCGCAGAATTCCATGAAATGGTAGTGGCGGGCCGGGTCGGCCTCGGCGCGGATGCTGGCGGCGATCTTCTGCGCCACCTCGCCGTCGCGGAATTCGGCTATGTACTTCATCAGTGCAGCGTCAGGCCGTCGCCGTCGGCGGTCAACTGGCCCATTTCGGCGAAGAGCTTGAGCGTCTGTTCGGCTTCTTCCGGGTCGAGCTTGTTCAGCGCAAAGCCGACATGGACGATGACGTAGTCGCCGACGGCGACGCCTTCGACCAGCGACAGCGAGATTTCCTTGCGCACGCCGGCAAGATCGACGACGGCGTTGTCGCCGTCACGCAGTTCAACGACCTGGGCGGGAATCGCGAGACACATGGGGCTTCCTTTCGGGGGAGTTCAACCGCGCCCGGCCAGGCGGCGGAAGAAGCCGCGCCGGTCGACCGGTTGCGGCTCGGGGTTCGTGGGCGTCGGCACGGCGGCCGGCGGTTCGAAAAGCAGGTGCAGCGCGTCCATCGCGGTGCGCAGCGCGGCATCCTGGTCGGCGAGTTCATCGACCGGCGCCAGGATGGGGACGAAGAAGCTCGCCGGCAGGTCAGCGTCGTCGCTGCGTTCGCTGATCAGGTCGAGATCGCCGGCCGGGAAGCCGACGCGCAGCGTCTGTTCGACCGGCAGCTCGCGCCACAGTTCGCCACCGCCGGGGAGCAGCAGCAGGTGGATGAACCACGGCGTGACAACGGCGCCGATCCAGTCGCCGCGATAGCGCCGGAAGCCGACGATGTCGACCGAAAGACCGGGGTGGCCGCCGTTCAGCGTCGCCTGCCAGCGCCGGTAACGGGCAAGCACGCGTGGCGCCGGGTTGTCGGTGTGGATGGCGGCGCTGGCCGGTGTGTTCATGCCTTGTCTCCGTGCATTTGCCGCGCGACCCAGGCCTGGCCCAGCGCCAGACCGCCGTCGCCGGCGGGAACGGCGCGCGCTTCGAGGACTTCGATGCCGGCCGCCGTCAAACGGCGGCGCAGCGCGTCGAGGAGGATCGCGTTCGCCGCGCAGCCGCCGCCGACCGCCATTTTCGCAAGTTTTTCGCGGTCGACCGCAAACATCGCCCATTCGGCGAGGCCGGCGGCGACGGTGGCGTGGAACAGCGCGGCGCCTTGTCCGGCATCCGTGCAGTCGAGCAGCGCCGGCAGCAGCGGCGAGAAGTCGAGGATATCGCCGGCTATCCGCCAGCCGCCAGCCAGCGCCTCGACCGGTCCGTGCGCCGCCGCCCGGCCTTCGAGTTCCATCGCCGCCTGGCCTTCGTAGCGCGAAACGTCGCGCACGCCGAGCAGGCCGGCGGCGGCGTCGAACCAGCGGCCGAGGCTGGAAGTCGGCGGGCAGCGCAGTTGCCGGTCGAGCAGCGTCAGCAGCGGGCCGGCCTCGCGTTCCGGCCAGGTCCGTGCCAGCCAGCCGGCGACCTGATCGCCGAGGCCGGCGCCGTGCAGCGCGGCAACCGCCATTCGCCACGGTTCGCGCGCCGCGCGGTCGCCGCCGGGCAGCGCCAGCGGGCGCAGATGGCCGAGGCGGCGGCAGGCGGCGCCGTCGACGCGCAGCAGTTCGCCGCCCCAGGCGCTGCCGTCCGGGCCGAGGCCGACGCCGTCGAGCGCCAGCCCTAAAAGCGGGTCGTTGACGCCATGTTCGGCGCAGATCGCACCAATATGCGCGTGATGATGGGCGACGGCGCGCGCCGGCACGCCGAGTTCGTCGGCCAGGCGCAGCGCCAGCGCGGTCGACGCGTAGTCCGGGTGCAGGTCGTGGGCGATCAGCGCCGGTTTGACGTCGAGCACGGCGAGCAGATGAGCGACGGTTTCTTCGAGGAAAGCCAGCGTCGCCGCGTTGTCGAGGCTGCCGATGTGCTGCGAGACGAAAGCCTCGCGCCCGCGCAGCACGCAGACGGCGTTCTTCAGGTGGGCGCCGAGCGCCAGCACCGGCGGGCCGTCGTCGGCGAGCGGGATGGGCAGCGGCACGTAACCACGGGCGCGGCGCAGGAAGGCCGGCGCGCCATCGGCCACGCGCACCACCGAATCGTCGCAGCGGACGACGATGTCGCGGTCGTGCATCAGGAAGGCGTCGGCGATGCTGGTCAGGCGCTGCAAGGCTTCGGCGTTGCCGGTGACCAGTGGCTCGCCCTGCGGGTTGGCGCTGGTCATCACCAGCAGCAGGTCGTGTTCCGCATCGAGCCAGGCGGTGCCGGCAGGACGGCCGGCGGATTCGTGCCAGAGCAGCAGATGCAAGGGTGTCGCCGGGCGCATGACGCCGAGCCAGGGCAGGCCGGGGGCGACGCCGGCCAGTTCCTCGCCGCCCTTGCGGCAGAGGACGATGGGCGCGGCGATGTCGGAGAACAGCGCCAGCTCGCCGTCACCAAATTCGGCGAAAGCGGCGAGCGCGCCGGGGTTGAGACCCATCACGGCGAAGGGCTTGGCCTCGCGCGCCTTGCGCCGACGTAGTTCGGCCACGGCCGCTGGGTTGCGCGCGTCGCAGGCGAGGTGGAAGCCACCCAGGCCCTTGATCGCGACGATGCGGCCGGCGCGCAGCAGGGCCAGCGTGGCGGCGATGGGATCGTCACCGCCGGCCGCGAGATCGGCGCCATTTTCATCGAGCAGTTGCAACTGCGGTCCGCAATCGGGGCAGCAGGTGGTTTCGGCGTGGAAGCGGCGGTCGGCCGGGTCGGTGTATTCGGCGGCGCACGGCGCGCACAGCGGAAAAGCGGCCAGGCTGGTACGGGCGCGGTCGTAGGGAATGCCGGCGCTGACGGTATAGCGCGGGCCGCAGTGGGTGCAGGTGGTGAAGGCGTAGCGCCAGCGGCGGCCCTCGGGGTCGCAGAGGTCGGCGATGCAGTCCGGGCAGATCGCTGCGTCCGGGCCGATGGCCGTGCGCACCGCGCCGGCGACGCTGTCGCGGATGACGAAGCCGGGCGCCGGGCGTTCCTCGCTGTTGCCGCTGTCGATGGCGTCGATGCGGGCGAGCGGCGGGATCTCGCGCGGCAGGCGGGCGAGGAAGTCGTCCAGCCGGGCGCCGGCGGCGAGCAATGTGACGCCGTCGCCGTCGTTGCGCACCCAGCCGGCGATGCCGAGTTCGCCGGCCAGCCGCCAGACATAGGGGCGAAAGCCGACGCCCTGGACGAGGCCGCGGATGTGCAGCAGGCGAGCGCTCACTTGGCCGCCAGTTGTCGCTCCAGGTCGGCGATGCGCGCCTTCAGCGCGGCGACGTTGTCGGCCAGACGGGCGCGCTGGGCGGCAACGCCGGCTTCGATCCAGTCCAGCCAGTCGGCCATGCCCTCGCCCGTCGTCGCCGAGACGCGGAACACGGTCAGCTTGGGATTGACGCGGCGCGCGTTGGCTTCGGCGAGGTCGGCGTCGAACTGCAGGTAGGGCAGCAGGTCGCACTTGTTGAGCAGCATCACGTCGGCGGCGGCGAACATGTCCGGGTACTTGAGCGGCTTGTCTTCGCCCTCGGTGACCGAGAGGATCGCCACCTTGTGCTGCTCACCGAGGTCGAAGGCGGCCGGGCAGACGAGGTTGCCGACGTTCTCGATGAGGAACAGCGAGCCGTCGGCCGGCTGCAGGCGTTCCATGGCGTGGCCGACCATGTGCGCGTCGAGGTGGCAGCCCTTGCCGGTGTTGATCTGCAGCGCCGGAGCGCCGGTGGCGCGGATGCGCTCGGCGTCGTTGGCGGTCTGCTGGTCGCCCTCGACGACGGCGATGGCGAGCCGCGCCTGCAGCGCCTCGATGGTCCTGACCAGCAGCGTCGTCTTGCCCGAACCGGGGCTGGACACCAGGTTGAGCGCGAAGACGCCGTGCTCGTCGAACCAGGCGCGGTTCTTCGTCGCGTAGCCGTCGTTCTTGGACAGGATGTCGCGCTCGATCTGCACCATGCGCGCCTGGCTCATGCCGGGCACGTGGGCACGCGCCGGGCCGCTGCCGTAGTCGAGGTCGCCGTGGTGGTGGTGCGTTTCGCCATGCGCGTGCGAGTGATCATGCCCATGGTCGTGCGCGTGACCATGCTCGTGGGCGTGCTCGCCGTGATGGACGTGCTCGTGCACATGCGTCGTTCCGTCGGCGTGCGTATGGGCGTGGCCGTGGGCGCCGGCGATCTCGCCGTCGTGGCTGTGCGCATGTTCGTGATCGTGCGCGTGGCCGTGCTCATGCACCGTGCCGTCGGCATGGACATGGCGGTGCGCGTGCGCCCCGCCCTCGATTTTCACTTCGCCGTCACCGCAGCCGCAAACTGTACACATCCTTGTCCCCTTGTTGATTATTCGATGGCGATCTCGCGCACCCGCATCTCGGTGCCGGCCGTTGCTTGTACCTGGTGGCTGCCGCAGACCGGGCAGGCGCCGTAAAGCTCGCTGATCGCTACCGTTGCCGCGCATTTCATGCACCAGCCGGCGCCGGGCACGGCGACGATTTCCAGCGCCGCGCCGTCGGCGATGCCGCCCCGGGTGACGACGTCGAAGCAGAAGCGCAGTGCTTCCGGTTCGACCGACGACAACTGGCCGATTTCGAGCACGACCAGGCCGACCCGGGCGGCGTTTTCGCGCCGCGCGGTGTCCTCGACCAGTTCGATGATCCCTTCGGCCAGCGACATTTCATGCATCTTGCCACTCCACTTGGTAAGGCAGGCAGGGATCGAGCGCCAGGATCGCCGCCTCGAGTCCCTGGCGGGCTGCCTCGGCCGTCGCGTAGCGACGGTCGGCGAGCAGTGCCGCGAGTTTTGCCGGCCCGGCGAAACTCGCATCGGTCGGCGCTTCGAGATGATACCGCGCGACCTTGCCGTCGCGCAGCGCGATCGCGTGCGTCAGGACGCCGCGCGCGGTCAGCGTCTGGGCGACGCCCAGTCCGTCGCCACCGGCGGCGGCAAGCGGAAATGCTTGGCCGGCTTCGAGCGCGGCGGCCGCCCGGGCAACGTCGGCGACGCGCGCCAGGTAGGCGGCGGCGATGTCGGTGGTGCAGGCGATGACTGGCCGTTCGCCGGCCGGCGCGCGCCACCAGGCAAGCCAGGCGGCGACGTCGAGTTGCGGCCAGGTCGGGGCGACGCCACGGTCGTCGAGGATGATCCGGCAGCGTTCGACCAGCGGACACAGCGTTTCCTCGATCAGGCGGCGGGTGGCGGCGTTGCCGTCGACGCCGAGACGGGCGCTGCGCCAGGCGGCGAATTCCTCGCGCGCCGCCGGCAGAGCACAGGCCACCGGCCAGTCGAGGAGCAGCCGCCACAGGTTTTCGTGCAGCACTTCCAGCCACAGCAGGCGGGTGTCGATCGCGTCGCAGGGAGCGCTGCGGCCTTCGGCGGCGGCCAGGGCGGCGCGCGCGGTGACCCGCTGTGCCTCGCCGCACAGCGCGTAGAGGTGCGGGATCAGGCGCACCGCGGCGTCCGGATTCTGGCCGACGAAGAGGCGAGTCATCGCCGGCCGTTCGAGGACGACGCCGGCGATGCGCACCCTGTTTTCCGTGAAACCGGCGCGGATGGTCAGGCTGCCGGCCGGGTTCATCCGCGCAGGCCGAGGAAGGCGCGCCGGCTGGCGGGCGGCGTGGCGGCCGCCAGCGGTGGCGCGGCGAGCGGGTCGTTGAACAGCGCGGTGATCGCCGCCAGTGCGGTCAGTCGCGCCTGTTCGTGACTGGCGAAATCGCCGGCCGGCGAGAACAGCGAGCAGAGATGGTAGCGGCCGAGCCGGTCCTCGTCGGCGACGATGAACTCATAGACGCCGGACGGAAAGCGCCAGTCGCAATGGCTGCCGGCCGCCGCGGCCGGCCAGTCGGCGTGGCCGGGCAGGCACAACAGGTTGATCGCCCACGGCGTGACCAGGGCGCCGACCCAGTGACCGGATTCGGCGCGCCGGAAGCCGAGCGCCTCGACTGTCAGCGCCGGGTTGGAGATCGGCAGGCCGGCCATGCGCGTTGCCGCGATGTCAGTGAAAACGGCCGCAATGTCGGCCGTCGGATCTTCCGCCCAGGGTTTCACGCGGCGATCACCATGAACTTGTGTTTCGGCGCGTCGCAACCGGGGCAGCACCAGTCGTCGGGCAGCTCGGCGAAGGGCGTGCCGGGGGCGATGCCGCGCACGTCGTCGCCTTCAGCCGGGTCGTAGACCCACCAGCAGACGCCGCATTCGAGGCGGTCGGCGGGCTGCACGGCGCGGAAGCTGCCTTCGAAGATCACAGCGGCTCCGCCATCATGTCGAGGTATTCGATCAGGCGTTCCAGCGAATCGGTGAAATCGTCGGCGGCGGCCAGCGCCACCTCGGGCATGCCGACGATCTCGATCGAGTTCAGGATCAGCGCGTCCATGCTGTTGAAGTACTGCACCCACCAGACGTTTTTCAGCCGCGTGCTGGTGATCCGGCAGTTGCCGTAGCCGCGCGACAGGATCGATACCTCGCGGTGGCCGAGCCAGCCGTAGAGGGCGTCGAGGTCGCCTTCGCTGACCGGCAGCAGGCTCAGGTTGATGACGTGGGCGGCGTCGCCCGGCTGCCAGGCGGCGGCCTGCATGCGGATTTCCTCGACCAGGGCCGGTGCGTTCATGCAGTCGGCGGCGTATTCCGGCGCGGCGAGGACGCTGCTGGCGCATTCCTGCATCGCGTCGACGAGGACGGCGGGAATGCTGGCGGTTTCCAGGCGGTCGGCGAGGATGGCGCCGTCGTCGGCGATTTCCAGCACGCGCCAGACGCCGGCGAAGGCGGTTTCCTGGACGCGCCAGTGGCGCGGCGCGGTGGTGAAGGCGCTGACTTCGCCGAAACCGAGCGACTGGGTGATCACGTCGCGCACGCCGGCCGGCAGTCCGGCGAGGTCGGCCGTCGCGCCGCCGTCGAGACCGGCCTCGGTGGCGCGGACGACGAAATCGCCGAGCAGTTGCATCACGGCGGCGACGGTTTCGGGTGCCACGTTTTCCGGCAGGTAGGGCGCCGCGAAGGTCTGCATGTCCTTCGGCATCGGCAGGTAGTCGGGCGCTTCATCGCCTTGTGAGCCGGGCCCCATGGCGACGACGGAAATCGGGAAGGGACGCAGGGTGGACGGGTTCATGCGCAGGCTCCGGGTTGGCCGGCGCCGAGCACCGGGATGGAAATCGGGCGCGGCCGGGCCGGGCCGGCGGCGAGACGGGCGACTTCGTCGCGGTATTCCTGCCAGTTGCGGATGCCGTTCAGGCTGCCGAGATAGTCGCCGTCGCGCAGGAAGACGACGGCCGGCGCGCGCGCCACGGCAAAGCGCTGCATCAGCGCGGCGGCCGCTTCCGGGCCGGCGACCAGGCGGGCGACGTCGGTGCCGAGCGCGAGCAAGGCTTCCGGCAGGATGACGCAGGCGTCGAGCACTTCCAGGTTGCGTTGCGGGTCGTCGGTCAGCAGCAGCGCCGCCAGACCGGCCGGGAAAGCCGGCTGGTCGGCGGCGACGCGGACGAAGCCGTGCTTCTGCTGCATGCGGGTAATGGCGGTTTCCAGGCGTTCGAGCGAGGTCGGGCCGGCTTTCAGTTCGAAACTCATGGGCTTGGCGTCCTCAGGAAGTCGGGGAGTTGGGGTTCGCGGTCGAGATCGGCGAAGAAGGCGGAAAGATCGGTCTCTCCGGCGTTGACCGCGGCGAGCGCGGAGAGTGCAGCGGTGATGGCGGCGGCGCGTTCGGCGTCGATCACTTCGCGTGCCGCGTCGAGGAAGCAGAGCAGCCAGGTGCCCGGCGCCTGCGCGCCGACCAGACGGATGTCGATGCGCTGTTCACCGTCGGGCCCCTGGCAGCGCGCGTAGTGCTCGCCGCATTCGATGACCTGCGCCGGGATGCCGAGGCACATCAGGCGGCCTCCAGGTTGAGGAAGCGGGCGTCGCCCAGGCGGTAGGCCTGGTCGGCGGGCGGCCGTTCGCCTTCGTAGAGGTCGATGGCCAGCGCTGCGTCGGTGATCGGCTCGGCTTCGCTGTCGCGCAGGCGGCCGGTGGCACCCCAGCGCTCCAGCCAGTCGAGGGCGAGGTTGAGTGCCGGCGCCATCTGCGCCTTGACCACGTCGCGCAGGCTACCGCCGTAGTCTTCCAGCTCTTCCGGCTGGACACCGATGAGGACCAGTTCGGCCGGCAGCTTGCCGGTCAGTTCGGCGGCCATCAGCACTTCCTGGAAGCCGGTCTGGTGCAGGCTCATCTTCTTGGCGCCCATGAAACGCGGCACCTGGTCGCCGACCACCTCGCGCAGGTCGCCCGGCGTGTCGCCGTAATCGACGGCGTCGAAAACCAGCAGACAGTCGGCTTCCTGGACGTAGGGCAGGAGATAAAGGCCCTGCGTGCCGCCGTCCATCAGCGTCACCTGCGGCGGAAACTGCCAACTGGCGTTGAGCGCCTCGACGCAGCGCACGCCGAAGCCTTCGTCGGCCCAAAGCAGGTTGCCGATGCCGAGTACGAGTATGCGTTTTTCCATCTCTCTTCCTCTGGGGAAAAAGCCCCGGGCACCAGAGTGCACCGGGGCAAGCCTACGCAAGGTGAACCCTGGCCCGCTCAGTCCTTGAACATCCGCCAGCCGCTGACCATGGTCGAGATCAGCGACTGCCGGCTCATGATGTCCTCGCGGATTGCCGCGTAGATATGGACGACGGCGAAGGTCATCATGATCCACATGCCCAGCCGGTGCAGGTTGTGTACCTGCAGCGAGCCGCCGAGCGCCGGGATCACCCAGCCGAACAGCGTGTCGCTCCAGGTGCCCAGGCCGGCGCCTTCGCTGTACAGCGCGAAACCGGTGAACACCATGCCGACCGCCAGCACCGTGAAGAAGAAGAACATCATCAACTGCGCCATCGGGTTGTGGCCGACGTACTTCTTCGGCGTCTTTTCCAGGAAAAGATACCAGCGCAGTTCGAAGAAGACTTCGCTCCACCATTGCGGGTTGGTGATCGGCAGCTTGAAGATCTGCCGCGCGTGGTGGTTGCCCACCGCCGCCCAGTAGATGCGACCGAGCAGGCCGACGGCGAAGATGTAGGCGGCGGCAAAATGGGCGAAACGGATGTAACCCATGACGAAGTTCTCGGCGGCTTCGCCGGGGACTGTCGGCAGGGGCTTGCCGATGAAGTAGCCGGTCACCGCCAGCACCACCATCGCCAGCGCGTTGATCCAGTGCCAGAGGCGTACCGGCGCCTCGTACACGTAGATCGAACGCACCTGCCGACCGTGCCGTTCGGCCTCCAGCATGTCCTGTTGAGAGAGCATTTCAGCCTCCTTTCCGGACCGCTCAGCGGACCTTGACCGACGTCATTTCCTGACCGTCCGGGCTCATCACGTGCGTCGAGCAGGCCAGGCAGGGATCGAAGGAATGCAGCGTGCGCAGGATTTCCAGCGGTTCGTCGGCCTTGGCCACCGGGGTGTCCATCAGCGACGCTTCAAACGCGCCGATCTGCCCCTTGTGGTCGCGCGGACCGCCGTTCCAGGTGGTCGGCACGACGCACTGGTAGTTGTCGATCTTGGTGTCCTTGATCTTGATCCAGTGGCCGAGCGCGCCGCGCGGGGCTTCGGTGAAGCCGGCACCCATCGCCTCCTTCGGCCAGGTGGCGGGTTCCCACTTCTCGATGTTGGCGGTGTTGAGATCGCCGGCCTTCAGGTTGGCCATCAGCTTGTCGAACTGCTGGCTCTGCAGCTTGACGCAGTACGCCGTTTCCAGACCGCGCGCGGCGGTCCGGCCGAGGGTCGAGAACAGCGCGGTGACCGGCACGTCGAGATGCTTGAGGGCGCCGTCGACCAGGGCGTGGATTTCCGGGTATTGCTTCGGCTGCAGGTAACCGAGCACCATCCGGGGCAGGCAACCGACTTCCATGGCGTGGCCGCGCCAGCGCGGGGCTTTGATCCAGGAATACTTGGCGCCTTCGTCGAGTTCCTTGATGTTGGTCTTGGTTCCCTTGGTGTTCGGGCCGAGCACGAAGTTCGGCTCGGTGACGCCGTCGAAGGGGTGCAGGCCCTTGGTTTCGTCCGGGTACTTGTACCAGGAGTGGGCGACGAACTCCTGCACCTGTTCCGGGTCCTTGAGGTCGACCGGGTGAATTTCGTCGAGCTTGCCGTTGATGATGGCGCCGCGCGGCAGCAGCAGGTTGGCGGCCGAATAGTCGTTGGCCTTCTGCGGGATGTCGCCGTAGGAGAGCAGGTTCTTCGACGACAGGCCGCCGCCGTGCAGCCAGCCCTTGTAGAAGGAGCCAATGGCGAGCAGGTCGGGGATGTAGACCTGTTCGACGAACTCGGTACAGCGGTCGATGATGCTCTTGACCAGGTTGAGGCGTTCCATGTTGATGGCGCCGACCGCTCCCGTGCCTTCGAGGTTGATGGCGCAGGGGACGCCGCCGACCAGCCAGTTCGGGTGCGGGTTCTTGCCGCCGAAGATGGTGTGCACCTTGACGATTTCCTTCTGGAAATCGAGCGCTTCGAGGTAGTGGGCGACCGCCATCAGGTTGGCTTCCGGCGGCAGCTTGTACGCCGGGTTGCCCCAGTAGCCGTTCATGAAGGGACCGAGCTGGCCGGATTCGACGAACTTCTTCAGGCGGTTCTGGATGTCGCGGAAGTAACCGGGCGACGACAGCGGCCACGAGGAAATGCTTTGGGCCAGCGTCGAGGTCGCCTTCGGGTCGGCCTTCAGTGCCGACACGACATCGACCCAGTCGAGCGCGTGCAGGTGGTAGAAGTGCACCAGATGGTCATGAACGTAGAGGTTCAGCTGCATCAGGTTGCGGATGGTGTTGGCGTTTTCCGGGATCTGGATCTTCAACGCATCCTCGACGGCACGCACCGAAGTCAGCGCATGGGTGCCGGTACAGACGCCGCAGATGCGCTCGGTGAAGGCCCAGGCGTCGCGCGGATCGCGGCCCTTGAGGATGACTTCCAGGCCGCGCCACATGGTGCCGGTGGACACCGCGTTGCGGATCACGTTGTTGGAATCGAGGTTCACTTCCACCCGCAGGTGGCCCTCGATGCGGCAGACCGGGTCGACGACGACGCGCTTGCCGGTGTTGTCGAGCTTGAAGCCCTGGGTTTCGTACACGCCCATCTCAGTTTTCCCCCTGTTGTTCGGTTGCGGACTCGCCGGCCTTCTGGCGGGCGCGGGCCAGCGCGGTCACCGCGGCATGCGCGGCGATCGCCGCGCCGACGGTGCCGGCGGCGGCCTTGCCGATGGTGTCGGCGTTGTGTTCGGCGCCGAACGGCGTGATGCTGGTGACCCGGTCGTAGAAGCTGCCCTTGTCCCAGAAGCCCTCTTCCGAGCAGCCGATGCAGCCGTGGCCGGACTGCACCGGCCAGCTGACGCCGCCGTTCCAGCGCATCGACGAGCAGGCGTTGTAGGTGGTCGGCCCCTTGCAGCCCATCTTGTACAGGCAGTAGCCCTTGCGCGAACCTTCGTCGTCCCAGGCTTCGGCAAACTGGCCGGCGTCGAAGTGGCCGCGGCGGTAGCACTTGTCGTGGATGCGCTGGCCGTAGAACATCTTCGGCCGGCCCTGGCGGTCGAGCTCTGGAATGCGGTCGAAGGTCAGCATGTAGGTGACGACGCCGGTCATCACTTCGGCGATCGGCGGGCAACCCGGGACGTTGATGATCGGCTTGCCGGAGATGACCTTGTGCACCGGCGTGGCGCGCGTCGGGTTCGGCTTGGCGGCCTGCACGCAGCCGTATGAGGCGCAGGCGCCCCAGCTGATGATGGCCTTGGCGTCGGCGCAGGTTTCCTTCAGTACTTCGACGAAGGGCCGGCCGCCGTGGATGCAGAACATGCCGTCTTCGTTGAGCGGCGGGTTGCCCTCGACGGCGACGATGTAGTTGCCCTTGTACTTCTTCTTGACCTCTTCGATGATCGCTTCGGCCTGGTGGCCGGCGGCGGCCATCAGCGTGTCGTCGTAGTCGAGCGACAGCATCGACAGCACGACGTCCTTGGTCAGCGGATGCGCCGAGCGGATGAACGACTCCGAGCAGCAGGTGCATTCGAGGCCATGCAGCCAGATTACCGGCGTGCGTGGTTTGGTCTCCATCGCCTGGGCGATGCGCGGCGCGGCGGCGCTGCCCAGCCCGAGCGAGGTCGCGGTCAGGCTGCAGAATTTCAGGAAGCTGCGCCGGGTGATTCCCTGGCGACGCAGCACTTCATAGAATGTTTCAGTCACTTTGCTCCCCCCGTGGTCGGACTTGCGGTGATGAGCTTCCGCAAGGGTCGTGCCACGCTGGATGCTGCGGTGATTAAGCTTGAAAACCAATGGCTTGAACAGTTTTCGCGAGAGCAGCCGGAAATCCAGGTCGATGGGGGTGAAAGTGTATTGACCGCTTGTGGAAACATTCCTTGCATGCGCTGGCCCTGGCCGCCAGTTGCCGACGATGCTTCGGAATCTTGCATCCGATCAACACAAGCCGGCCGCGCCTGAATAGAATCGGGGGAATGCCGACCGTAGCCGACCTGATGACCCTGCACGCCGACAGCGTGGCCCCTTTCGCAACGCTTGCCGAAGCGGCGGCGCTGATGGTCGAGGCGAGGATTTCTTCGGTCGTCGTCGTCGATGCCGGGCGCGTGGTCGGCATCCTGACCGAACGCGACATGCTGCACGCGATGCGCCGACATGAGGATCAGCACCGCCCGGTGGCGCATTTCATGACGGCGCCGGTGCACACGGTGAACCACGATACCGAGGTGCGCAGCGCCTTCCGCCAGGCGACCCGGCTGGGCATCCGGCACCTGGTGGTGACCGGCGGCGACGGGCGACTCCTCGGCATCGTCAGCGAGACCGACTTCCGGCGCTTTTTCGGGCTCGATTTCTATCGCCAGCTCAATACCGTCGAAGGTTTGATGGACCGGGTCTTCCCTCGCCTGCCGCGCCAGGCGACGCTGGACGAGGCGCTGGCGGCGATGGAGACGGCGCGGGCGACCAGCGTCGTCGTCGTCGATGGCGGCGCCGCCTGCGGCATCGTCACCGAACGCGACGTCGTCCGCCTCTATCTGCACGCCTCGGGCAATCCGACGCTGGGCGAGGTGATGACGCAGCCGCTGACCAGCGTCCTGCCCGAAACCTCGGCCGCCGAAGCGGCGGCGCTGATGCTGGAAAGCCGCATCCGTCATCTCACCGTGGTCGATGCCGAAGGCCGCCTGCTCGGCCTGCTCACCGAGCACAGTTTGATCCGGCCGCTGGAGATGGACTTGCTCGACGAGACGATCAGCGAGCAGCGCGGGCTGCAGACCCGCTACGACGAAGCGCTGCTGATCCGCAACGCGGCCATGACCGGCATGCTGCGCGGCGAACGGCTCGCCGGACTGCTCGAACTGATCGCCCTCTCCGCCGAGCACGAGGTTCCCGGCATCATCTGTTCGATCATGCTGGCCGACGCCGACGGCAGCCACCTGCACGTCGTCGCGGCGCCCGGCCTGGCCGAGGACGCCCGGGCCTTGCTGGCGAAGATGCCGGTCGCCGAAGGGGTCGGGGTTTCCGGGACGGCGGCCTGGCGGCGCGGCGAAGCCTATGTCGAGAACATCCACGAGAATGCCTGCGGCATCGATTATCGGGATTTTGCCCGCCGGATCGGCGTCACCTCCGGCTGGGCGGAAGCCCTGCTCGGTCCGGACGGCCGCCTGCTCGGCACCTTTGCCGTCTATCGCGAGCAGGCCGGTCGCCTGCCCGACGGCAGCCGCGAAACCATCCGCCAGGCCAGCCGCCTGGCTGCCCTGCTGGTCGCTCACCAGCAACAGGCCGAGGAGCTCGGGCGCAGCCAGCAGACTTTCCGGGAGCTGTTCGAATCGGCGGGCGACGCGCTGTTCGTCATCGACGGCGACGGTCGCTGCCTCGACGCCAACCCGGCGGCGGAGCGGATGACCGGTTTCCGGCGCGAGGAATTGCGCGGTCATGCGCCGGATTTCCTGGCCGCCCAGGGCTTGAACGACCTGGCCCGGACCGCCTTGGCGATCCGTTCGGCCGCCGAGGGAGCGCCGCAGGAACTGGAGTTCTGGGGCTGCGATCGCGACGGCCGCGTGTTGCTGGTGCGACTACAGATTTCGGCCACGCAGTACGCCGGCAAGCCGGCGCTGATCGTCACCGCGATCGACATCAGCGTCACCCGCGCCGAGCAGTTGCGCCTGGGCATCGAGCGCGATCTGGCCAACGCCCTGAACGCCGAGGCCGATCCCGAGGCGTTGCTGGCGACGATGCTCGACCTCGCCTTGCGCTACCCGGAGTTCGACAGCGGCGGCTTCTACTGGCAGAACCCCGGTGGCGACTACGAATTGCGCGTGCACAAGGGCCTGTCGCCTGCCTTCGTCGCCGCTGCACGCTGCTGCCTGGCGAATTCCCCGAGAGCCGAGCAGATCCGCAGCGGCAAGGTGCTGTGCAGTTGCCTCGCCTGCTGTCAGCAACAGGATCACTGCCGCCTGTTCGATCCCACGCAATACGCCGGTGAAGGCCTGCGCTGCCTGATCACGCTGCCGATCATCGTCAATGGCCGGGCGATCGCCTGCCTCAACCTCGCCGGGCACCGCACGTCGCAGATCTCCGTCGCCACCTGCCAGGCGGTGCAGCACCTGGTCAGGCAGTACGCGATGGCGCTCGAACGCATCGACGCCCGCGAGGCGGCGCGGCAGTCGCGGGACAACCTGGGCGGACTGTTCGCCTCGCTCGACGACCTGATCTTCGTCATCGACGCCCAGCGCCGCATCGTCCATTACAACCCGGCGGTCGACCAGGCGCTCGCTTACGCACCCGGCGTCCTTGGCGGCGAGCCGGTCGCCCGCCTCTACCCGGCGGCCTGGCGCGAGCAGGCGCAACGCGATCTCGACGAGATGTTTGCCGGTCGCCTGAATGCCTGCCCGGCGCCCTTGCTCGCCGCCGACGGTCGCCTCGTGCAGACCGAGGTGCGCGCCGTGCACGGGCACTGGAACGGCGAGCCGGCGCTGATCGCCGTCGCCCGCGACGTCGGCGAAAGGCTGGCGGCGGAAGAAAGATTGCGCCTGGCCGCGAGCGTCTTCGCCAACGCCCACGAAGGCATCATGATCACCGACGTTTCCGGGCACATCGTCGAAGTGAATCCGACCTTCAGCGAACTGACCGGCTACAGCCGCGACGAGGCGATCGGCCAGAACGCGGGGATGCTCAATTCCGGCCACCACGACGCCACCTTCTACCGCAACATGTGGGAAGCCATCCGCGACCACGGTCACTGGCGCGGCGAAGTCTGGAACCGCAAGAAATCCGGCGAGATCTTCGTCGAGTTGCTGACCATCTCGGCGGTACGCGATGCCGAGCGGACGATCACCCACTTCGTCGGCATCTTTTCCGACATCACGCTGCTCAAGGAGCACCAGCAGCGTCTCGAACGCCTTGCCCATTTCGACGCCCTGACCCAGTTGCCCAACCGCATGCTGCTCGCCGACCGCCTGCAACTGGCGATGGCCAATGCCGCCCGCAGCCGCGGCCTGCTGGCGGTCTGCTACCTCGACCTCGACGGCTTCAAGCCGATCAACGACCGCTTCGGCCATGCCGCCGGCGACCATCTGCTGGTCGAGGTCGCCCAGCGCCTGCGTAGCTGCGTGCGCGGTGGCGACACCGTCGCCCGGCTGGGCGGCGACGAGTTCGTCTTGTTGCTGTCCACGCTCAACGACCTGAACGAGTGCGACCAGGCCTTGAACCGGATTTCCGCCTCGCTGACCCAGCCCTTCCCGGTGGCCGGCGAAAGCGTGACGATTTCGGCCAGCATCGGCGTCACCCTCTACCCGCACGACGGTTCCGACGCCGACACCCTGCTCCGCCATGCCGACCAGGCGATGTACGTGGCCAAGCAGGCCGGGCGCAACCGCCACCACCTGTTCGACCCCGAGAAGGACCGGCGGGCGCGTCGCCGTCGCGAGGACATCGCCCGCATCGGCCAGGGTCTAGCGGCGGGCGAGTTCGTGCTCCACTACCAGCCCAAGGTCGACATGCGGCAGGGCCGCGTGGTCGGCGCCGAGGCGCTGATCCGCTGGCAGCACCCGCAACGCGGCCTGCTCTTGCCGCAGGAATTCCTGCCGGCGATCGAAGGCAACGAACTGGCGATCGACCTCGGCAACTGGGTCATCACCACGGCGCTCGACCAGTTGTCGAGCTGGGCGGCGGTCGGCGTCGACCTCAAGCTGAGCATCAACATCGCCGGCGAACATCTGCAGCATCCCGGTTTCGCCGCCGAACTCGGGCGGCAACTGGCGGCGCACCCGGAACTCGATCCGTCGCGGCTCGAACTGGAGGTGCTGGAAACCGCGGCGATCGAGGATGTCGGGCGCGTCGCCCAACTGTTCACCGAATGCCGCCAGTTCGGCGTCAGCTTCGCGCTCGACGATTTCGGCACCGGCTATTCGTCGCTCACCTATTTCCGCCGGCTGCCGGCGGAAATCCTGAAGATCGACCAGTCTTTCGTGCGCGACATGCTCGACGATCCGGAAGACCTCGCCATCGTCGAAGGGGTGATCGGCCTGACCCGCGCCTTCCGCCGCCAGGTGATCGCCGAGGGCGTCGAATCGATCGAGCACGGCCTGGTCCTGCTGTTGCTCGGCTGTGACCTGGCGCAGGGTTTCGGCATTGCCCGGCCGATGGCGGCGGAGAAACTGCCGCAGTGGATGGCGGAATTCCGCCCGGACGAGCTGTGGGCGGCGGCCTCGGCCTTCACCTGGGCGCGCGAGGACCTGCCGATGCTGATCGCCGAGGTTGACCACCGGCGCTGGATGAAAGCCCTGGAAGCCAGCCTTGCGGCGTCCCCGGGCAACACTCCGGCAGTCGAGCTTGATCACCACGCCTGCGGTTTCGGACGCTGGTATCAGGGTCCGGGCCGCAAACGCTACGGCGAGATGCCGACCTTCGTGGCGATCGATCCGATCCACCAGCATCTGCACCAGCTTGCCCGGCAGATGTTCGAGCAGCATCAGGCCGGCTGCGAGGAATCGCTGGCCGAATCCTGGCAGGCGCTGCATGCGGCAAGCCGGGCAATGAGCGAGCTGTTGCAGCAACTGCAGGCCGAAATCCTGATCGGCAGTCAGACCAGCAAGCGGTAGGCCGGCGAATCCAGGCCACGGACGGCGGCGAGCAAGGCGTCGATCGCCTTCGGCCGGACGAAGCAGCTACGCCAGGCCAGCGCGACACGGCGCGACGGTTCCGGGGCGAGGAAGGGAATGGCGCTGATCATGTCGTTGCCGTAAGGCTCCTGCAGCGCACTTTCCGGCAGCACCGAAACGCTGAGGCCGGACGCCACCATGCAGCGGATGGTTTCGATCGAATGGCCGAGGCGGATGTCGGTTTCCGGGCTGCTGACTTGCGGACAGGCATCCAGCACCTGGTCGCGGAAGCAGTTGCCGGCCTTGAGCAGCAGGACTTCGTCGCCGGCGACTTCTTCCGGCGCGATGGCGGTGCGCTTTTCCCAGGGGTGGCCACGCGGCACGATGACCTTGAAGCGCTCGTCGTACAGGGGGCGGGTGAGTACGCCCGGCAGGTCGAAGGGCAGCGCGATGATGGCGACGTCGATGTCGTTGTCGCGCAGCATCTCGGCCAGCTTGGCGGTCATGTTTTCCTCGATCGCCAGCGGCATGTTCGGCGCGATGTTCTTCAGCGAATGGATCAGTTGCGGCAGCAGATAGGGGCCGATGGTATGGATGATGCCCAGCCGCAGGTGGCCGTCGAGCTGGTCGCGCCCGCGCTGGGCGATCTGCCGTACCTTCTCCGCTTCGTTGAGCGCCAGTTGCGCCTGCTCGACCACCTTGCTGCCGACCAGGCTGGCGCTGACGAAGCCCTTGCCGCGCTCGAACAACTGCACGCCAAGCTCGTCCTCGAGGCGGGCGATGGCCACGCTCAGGGTCGGCTGGCTGACCGAACAGCGCTCGGCGGCACGGCTGAAATTCTTTTCCTGGGCAAGCGCCACGATGTAACGCAGTTCGGTCAGGGTCATGCCGGTTTCCTCCTCAGACCGGGGATCATACCCTCATGATTTATAGGGGATACCTATGGTCACTATAGGAAAATCCCATAAAAGCCATTGATTTAGATCAATTTTTTAAATCTCTCGGGGGTGACAATGGCCCGGCAAATTTCACAACGAGGGAGATCAATAATGAAACCTACCGTCCTTTCCGCCGCCATTCTGTTGCTTTCCGGCATGGCGCTACAGGGTGCCGTGCAGGCCGCCAGCGACGAACCGATCCAGCCGATCAAGCCGCCCGCCAGCATCAATGTCGGCATGGTCGAACTGGGCAAGAAGCTCTACTTCGACCCGCGCCTGTCGAAGTCCGGCATCATGTCCTGCAACACCTGCCACAACCTGTCGATGGGCGGTACCGACAATATCCCGACCTCGGTTGGCGATCACTGGCAGCAAGGGCCGATCAACGCGCCGACTGTTCTCAATTCCAGCCTCAATCTGGCTCAATTCTGGGACGGCCGCGCCGCCGACCTCAAGGCCCAGGCCGGCGGTCCGATCGCCAACCCGGGTGAAATGGCCTTCACGCACACGCTGGCGATCAACGTCCTCGAATCGATTCCGGCCTATGTCCGTGAATTCAAGATGGTCTTCGGCAAGGACAAGATCGACATCGACCAGGTCACGCTGGCCATCGCCGAATTCGAGAAGACCCTGGTGACGCCGAACTCGCGCTTCGACCAGTGGCTGCTCGGCAACAAGAGCGCATTGACCAAGGCCGAGCTGGAAGGCTACGCGCTGTTCAAGGACAGCGGCTGCGTCGCCTGCCACAACGGCGAGGCCGTCGGCGGCAATTCCTTCCAGAAGATGGGCATCGTCGAGCCGTACAAGGGCAAGATGCCGGATGGTCGGGCCGCCGTCACCGGCAAGGATGAAGATCGCTTCAACTTCAAGGTGCCGACGCTGCGCAACGTCGAAATGACCTATCCCTACTTCCACGACGGTGCCGCCAACACGCTGACCGAAGCGGTCGACATCATGGGGCGCCTGCAACTGGGCAAGAAGTTCACCAAGGACGAAAACGCCAAGGTCGTCGCTTTCCTGAAGACCCTGACCGGCGAGCAGCCGAACTTCACGCTGCCGATCCTGCCGCCGTCTTCCGATACCACCCCGCGTCCGACGCCGTTCAAATAAGCGGTAGTCTGACCTCGCACTTTCCGGGGGCTGCGGCCCCCGTTTTTTTCCATTTGATTCACCGCAAACTGCCGGTACACTTGCGCGTCCATAATACGCGCCGGATCGATCCCGGGCCCTGATCATGCTGGAAGCCGACAATCTGGAATGCGTGCGCGGCGAGCGCCGCCTGTTCGCAGGCCTGAGCTTCAAGCTGGATGCCGGTGAATTGCTCTATCTGCAGGGGCGCAACGGTGCCGGCAAGACCAGCCTGCTGCGCATGCTGATCGGACTGCTGCCGCCGGAGACCGGTGAAATCCGCTGGCAGGGCGAGGCGATCCGCCGGCGCCGCGACGATTACCACGCCGCCCTCTGCTACCTCGGCCACCTCAACGCGATCAAGGAAGAACTGACGCCGCTGGAAAACCTGCTCGCCGGCGCCCGCCTGGCCGGCGACGCTTTGTCCGAGGACGACGCGATCGATGCCCTGGAACAGGTCGGCCTCGCCGGCCGCGAGGATCTTGCCTGCAAATACCTGTCGCAAGGGCAGAAGCGGCGCGTCGCGCTGGCCCGCCTGGTGATCGACCGGCGGCCGCTGTGGATTCTCGACGAACCCTTCGTCGCCCTCGATGTCGGCGCCGTCGACTGGCTGGCCGGGGTGATCTCGGCACACCTGCAGCGCGGCGGCATGGCGGTGATGACGACGCACCAGCCAGTGGCGATTCCCGCCGGCACGGTGCGCGAACTGCGCATTGGCTGAGGACGACAGATGTTCGATATCGTATTCACCGTCATCGGCCGCGACCTGAAGCTGGCCATGCGTCGCCAGGCCGACATCGTTTCCGCCTTGTTCTTCTTCATCATCGTGGTCAGCCTGTTCCCGCTCGGCATCGGTCCGGAACTCGACCTGCTGCGCAAGCTGGCGCCCGGTGTGCTGTGGGTCGCCGCCTTGCTGGCGACGATGCTGTCGTTGCCCCGCCTGTTCGCCGACGACTTGCGCGACGGCACGCTGGAGCAACTGGCTCTGTCGCCGCACCCGCTGGGCCTGGTGGTGACCGGCAAGGTGATCGCCCACTGGTTGGTTTCCGGCCTGCCGCTGGCGCTGATCGCGCCGGTCCTCGGCATCCAGTTCGATCTCTCCGGCGATGCCCTGTTCGTGCTCACCGCCGCCATCCTGCTCGGCACCCCGGCGCTCTCCGGCATCGGCGCCATCGGCGCGGCGCTCACCCTGGGCCTGCGTGGCGGTGGCGTACTTTTGTCGTTACTGGTTCTCCCTCTTTACATTCCGGTGCTAATATTCGGCGCTGGCGCAGTTGATGCGACGGTGTCCGGTCTCGGGGGGGAAGGACATCTATCACTGCTCGCTGCCATGACCATCGCCGCAATCGGATTTGCCCCCTGGGCGTCGGCTGCGGCCCTGAAGATCGCCCTCGAATGAACGACCGTTTCAACCTCTACCGTTTCGCCTCGCCAGCCACCTTCTATCCGCTGGCCGGCAAGATGATTCCCTGGTTCGTCATCCTCGCCGTCCTGTTCGGGATCGCCGGGCTTTACCTCGGAATGCTGGTGGCGCCGACCGACTTCCAGCAGGGCGAGGGTTACCGGATCATCTTCATCCACGTGCCGACCTCCTGGCTGAGCATGTTCATCTATCTGGTGATGGCCTTCTGGGCAGCGATCGGCCTGGCCTTCAACACCCGCCTCTCCGGCATGATGGCCCGCGCGCTGGCGCCGACCGGCGCGCTGATGGCTTTCCTGTCGTTGTGGACCGGGGCGCTGTGGGGCAAGCCGATGTGGGGCACGTGGTGGGTCTGGGACGCGCGCCTCACCTCGGAGTTGATCCTGCTCTTCCTCTACATCGGCTATCTGGCGCTGGTCGCCGCGATCGACGACGCGCGCCGCGCCGACAAGGCGGGCGGCATCCTGCTGCTGGTCGGCGTGGTCAACGTGCCGATCATCTATTTTTCGGTGAAATGGTGGAACACGCTGCACCAGGGTTCCAGCGTCAACCTCGCCAAGTCGTCGATGGCCGAGGTGATGTTGTGGGGCATGCTGCTGATGGCCCTGTCGTTCTGGATGTACAGCATCGCCGTCGCGCTGGCGCGGGTCCGTACCCTGATGCTGGAGCGCGAGCGCAACGCCGACTGGGTCAAGACGGAACTGATGCGGACCGGGGAAATGCAATGATCTACTGGAACAGTTTCGCCGATTTCATCGCCATGGGCGGCTACGGATTCTATGTCTGGGGCTCCTTTGGCGTTACCGCGCTGGTCATGCTGATCGAACCGATAGCCGTCGGTCGCTCGCGCAAGACGACCATCGCCCGCTTGAAGCGCCAGTTGCGCGCAGAATCCCGGAGCAAGGAAGCATGAAGTCCCGCCACAAGAAACTGGCCCTGATCGTCGGGGCGCTGGCACTCGTCGGTGCCATTGCGGCCCTGGTGCTGAACGCGTTGAACAGCAACATCGCCCTTTACATTTCGCCAACCGACGTCGCCCAGGGCAAGGCCCCGCAAGACAGGCTGTTCCGCATCGGCGGCCTGGTCAAGGAAGCCAGCATCCAGCGCCAGGCCGACGGGGTGACCATCCGTTTCATCGTCACCGACACCGAGCACGACATCGTCGTCGACTACGTCGGCATCCTTCCCGACCTCTTCTCCGAGGGCAAGGGCGCGGTCGCCCAGGGGCGCCTGTTGCCGGACGGAACCTTCAAGGCCCAGGAAGTCCTGGCCAAGCACGACGAGAACTACATGCCACCGGAAGCGGCCAAGGCGCTCAACGACGCGCACGAACGCGGCGTCCAGAAGGCTGCCGCCCAGGAACAACCGGCGGCGCCGGCACCGAAACCCGCGAGTAACTGAGCATGATTCCTGAACTTGGCCATTTCGCCCTGATCCTGGCGGCGCTGGTTGCGCTCCTGTTGGGCACACTTCCCCTGATTGGCGCCCATAACGGCAATCAACCCTGGATCGCCATCAGCCGACCGGCGGCCGGCGCTTTCTCCCTGCTGGTTACGGTTTCCTTCGGCTGCCTGACCTGGGCCTTCATCGCCAACGACTTTTCCGTTGCCTACGTCGCCCAGCATTCCAATTCCCTGCTGCCGCTGCCTTATCGCATCGCCGCGGTGTGGGGCGGGCACGAGGGCTCGCTGCTGCTGTGGATGCAGATGCTCGCCTGCTGGCTGCTGGCGGTGCGCTTCTTCTCCCGGCAGTTGCCGGAGGTGATGCTGGCCCGTGTGCTCGGCTCGCTGGGCCTGGTTTCCTTCGGTTTCCTGCTCTTCATCCTGATCACGTCGAATCCGTTCGAGCGCCTGCTGCCGGGCGTCGCCGAGGGGCGCGACCTCAATCCCCTGCTCCAGGACCCGGGCATGGTCATCCACCCGCCGCTGCTCTACATGGGCTACGTCGGTTTCTCGGTGGCCTACGCCTTCGCCATCGCCGCCCTCCTCTCCGGCAAGCTTGATGCCGCCTGGGCGCGCTGGTCGCGGCCATGGACGACGGGGGCGTGGATCTTCCTCACCCTGGGCATCGCCATGGGTTCGTGGTGGGCTTATTACGAACTGGGCTGGGGCGGCTGGTGGTTCTGGGATCCGGTCGAGAACGCCTCGTTCATGCCCTGGTTGGTCGGCACGGCGCTGATCCACAGCCTGGCGGTCACCGAAAAGCGCGGCAGCTTCAAGAACTGGACCGTGCTGCTGGCGATTTCGGCGTTCTCGCTGTCGCTCCTCGGCACCTTCCTGGTTCGCTCCGGCGTGCTGACCTCGGTCCATGCCTTCGCCACCGATCCGACGCGCGGCATCTTCATCCTGGTCTTTTTGGTCGCCGTGATCGGCACCTCGCTCGCCCTGTTTGCCTGGCGGGCGCCGTCGGTCGGCCTCGGCGGGCGTTTCGGTTTGATCTCCCGGGAATCGCTGCTGCTCACCAACAACGTGCTGCTGGTCGTCGCCTGCGCCACCGTGCTGCTCGGCACGCTCTACCCGCTGCTCATCGACGCGCTCGGCATCGGCAAGATTTCGGTCGGTCCGCCGTATTTCGACACGGTCTTCTTCCCGGTCATGATACCGGTCCTCTTCCTGATGGGGATCGGCCCCTTCGCCCGCTGGAAGGAAGCCTCGCTGGCCGAGATCGCGCGCCTCCTGCGCTGGGCCTTTGCCGTCGCCGTCGTGGTGGCGATCGCCGTCCCCGTGCTGTACGGCAAGTGGAAGGTGCTGACCGCGCTCGCCCTGCTGCTGGCGGCGTGGATCGTTGTCACGGCGCTGATCCACTTCGTGCGCCGCGTCAATCAGACGCGTGCCGGACGCGGATTCGTCGCCGCCGCGCTGGATCAGCCGGCGAGCTTCGTCGGCATGCACGTCGCGCACATCGGTATCGCCGTCTTTGTCGTCGGTGTCGGCATGGTCAGTACCTACGAAGAAGAAAGGGACGTCAAGATGGGGCCGGGGGATGTCGTCGATGTTGGCGGCTACCAGTTCCGGTTCAACGGCGTCCAGTCGCTGCAGGGGCCGAACTACCAGGCGGCGCAGGGCGATTTCGACCTGCTTCTGGGCGGCAAGCTGGAGCGCAAGCTGTTCCCGGAAAAGCGCAACTACTTCTCGTCGTCGATGCCGATGACCGAAGCGGCGGTCGATGCCGGTCTGCTGCGCGATGTCTATGTCTCACTCGGCGAGCCGATCGATCCCGACCGGCCGCAAGCGGAGTGGGCGGTGCGCGTCTATTACAAGCCCTATGTCGACTGGATCTGGGGCGGCTGCGGCATCATGGCGCTGGGCGGCTTGCTGGCCATTCTCGATCGCCGCTACCGCAACCGGCGCAAGCCTGCCGGTGATGTTGCCGCCAACGCGGCGGGGGAAAATCAGGGATGAATCGCTATTACTGGATACTCGGCGCCTTCGCTGCGCTGGTCGTGTTGCTTGCCGTCGGTCTCAACCTCGATCCGCGCGAGGTGCCTTCGCCACTGGTCGGCAAGCCGGCACCGGCGTTCCGCCTGGCCGTCCTGGGCAAGGAAGGCGAGACGATGGGCCCGGAAGACATGAAGGGCAAGGTCTGGCTGCTCAACGTCTGGTCGACCTGGTGCGTCTCCTGCCGCCAGGAACACCCGGTGCTGGTCGAGTTCTCGCGCAACGGTCAGGTGCCGGTGGTCGGCCTGAATTACAAGGAACTGCGCGGCGACGGCGAGATCGACATGCGCCGCGTGCCGCCCGAGCAGGAAGTGCCGATGGCCGTCAAACGGGCGCAGGGCTGGCTGACCGAGCACGGCAACCCCTACCAACTGACGGTGATGGACATCGACGGCCGCGTCGGCATCGACTACGGTGTCTATGGCGTGCCGGAAACCTACGTCATCGACAAGGCCGGCGTCATCCGCATGAAGCATACCGGGCCGATCAGCCCGCAGGTGCTCAAGGAAAAGATCCTGCCCCTGGTCTCGGAGTTGAATCGATGAACTACGCCCGTATCCTGTTGCTGGTCCTCGGTCTGCTATCGACGGCGGCTTACGCCTCGCGCACCAACGAAGCGGCGGTTGCCGACGACCCGGTGGCGGAGAAGCGCCTGCAGGAATTGTCCAAGGAACTGCGCTGCCTGGTCTGCCAGAACGAGACGATCGCCGATTCCAACGCCGAGCTGGCTGTCGATCTGCGGCGGGAAATCCGCGGCATGATCCACGACGGCCGTTCCGACAGCGAAATCCTCGATTTCATGGTCAGCCGCTACGGCGATTTCGTGCTCTACCGGCCGCCGGTCAAGGGCATCACGATGCTGCTCTGGGGCGGACCGCTCGCCCTGCTGCTGATCGCCATCCTGTCCATGCGTTCCTATCTCAAGCGCCGCAACCAGCAGACTGCCGCCCTCGCCAAGCCGCTGACGGCCGAGGAAATCCGCCGCGCCGAAGCGTTGCTCAAGGAAAACGAAGAGAAATGACCCAGTTCGCCCTTTTTGCCACCCTGCTTGTCGTCATCACGGCGCTGCTGATCATTCCCGGTCTGTGGTTCGGTCGGCGCCGCGCCCGCCTGACCGACGCCGACCGCAAGGCCGCCAACCTGGCGATTTTCCGCGATCAACTGGCCGATCTCGAACGCGAACGTGTCGAGGGCAATCTGGGCGAGGCCGATTTTGCCCAAGCGAAGGCGGAACTGCAAAAGCGCCTGCTTGAGGAAGTGGCGGAAGTCGAAGGCGGCGACACCAGCCCGACGACCAGCCGCAAGGCTGCGCTGCTGGTGATGCTGCTGCTGCCGCTGGCGGCCGTCGGCGGCTATCTCCTGCTCGGTAATCCGCAGGCGCTCGACCCGGCGGCCACCGCGCCGCAAAAGCAGATGACGGCGGCCGACATCGATGCCATGGTCGCCAAGCTGGCGGCGCGCATGCAGGAGAACCCGGACGACATGAACGGCTGGCTGATGCTGGCGCGCTCGTACAAGATGCTGGGCCGCTACGGCGAGGCGGTTGACGCCTATGCCAAGGCCGAGCCGGCCATCGAGAAGGATCCGGAACTGCTGGCCAGCTATGCCGAAACGCTGGCGATGGCGAATGGCAAGGGATTGACCGGCAAGGCCAAGGAGCTGATCGACAAGGCGCTCAAGCTCGATCCCCAGCACGCCCACACCCTGTTCCTGGCCGGCGCCGCGGCGATGGAGGCCGGCGACCGGAAGAACGGTATCGCCTACTGGGAAGCCCTGTTGCCGCAGGTCGAAGCGGGTTCGGAACTCGACCAGATGCTGCGCAAGGGCATCGAGGAAATGAAGAAGGGCGGCTAAGCCCGTCAGCCCTGATCAGTCGCCGCCGGCAGCAAGGGCGGCGGCAGCATGCCCAGTTCGATCATTTCCGTTTCCACCTTGAGGCGGAGCACGAGCAGGCCGCGCAGCGATTCCCTGGCCTTGTCGCCGGCCCAGTCGTCGTGGTGCTCGGCCAGGCACGCCTCAATCTCGTAGCGTTTGCTCAGATCGACTCCGCAGAGCTGGGCATACTTGTGGATTTCGTGATCCAGCGCGCTGATTTCCTGGTGGTAATGCTCGAATCCGCTCATTTTCCCGTTTCCTGAAATAAAAAAGGGCCTGTTCGAGAACAGGCCCTTTTGCTGCTCGATCGTCTGTCGAAGTTTATTCGAATTCGATGATGATCTGGTCGACCGACAGGCTTTCGCCAACGGCAGCGGAGACCTTCTTGACCTTGCAGTCCTGCTCGGCCTTGAGGATGTTTTCCATCTTCATCGCTTCGATCACCGCCAGCTTCTCGCCGGCCTTCACTTCCTGGCCGACCTGAACGGCGACTTCGCGCAGCAGGCCGGGCATCGGCGAGAGCAGGAACTTCGACAGGTCAGGTGCCGGCTTTTCCGGCATCAGCGCCAGCAGTTCGGCGGCGCGGGCACTCATCACCATGAAGTCGGCGCGCGTACCCCAGTGGAACAGCGAGTACTTGGTCTTGTGCCGCTCGACCTGCAGCGTGAACTCCTGACCGTTGCAGGTGCCGGTGAACAGCGACTCGCCGAGCTTCCAGTCAGACAGGATTTCGTAGGGCTGGCCGGCGTATTCGACGTGATAGCCGCCCGGGATCGGGCGTGCCGTGACCGGGTGGTTTTCCTTCTGCTCGCCGTTCAGGCGCACCACCATCCACTGGTCGCCGACGATGCGTTCGTGGCCTTGCAACTGGCCGGTGATCGACGCCGAGCGGTCGGTGAAGGCGCGGTAGACGTAGGCGGCGACCGAAACCAGCAGCGCCGGGTCATCGTGCGGCACCATCGAGGCGTCGAAGCCGGTCGGGTAGTGCTTGGGGATGAAGCCGGTGTCGAAGATGCCGGAATGGAAGACCGGGTGCTGCATCAGCGCGGCCTGGAACGGGATGTTCGAGGAAATGCCGCGGATCACGAAGCCGTTCAGCGCGTCGCGCATGCGGGCGATGGCGGCGTTGCGATCCTTGCCGTGCACGATCAGCTTGGCGATCATCGAGTCGTAGAACATCGAGATTTCGCCGCCGTCGTAGACGCCGGTGTCGACGCGGGTCGTGCCCAGGGCGTCGGTCGATTCGGCCGGCGGCAGGAACTTGACCAGACGGCCGGTGGAAGGCAGGAAGCCGCGGAAAGGGTCTTCGGCGTTGATCCGGCATTCCATCGCCCAGCCGTCGATCTTGACGTCGGCCTGGGTCAGCGGCAGCTTCTCGCCGTAGGCGACGCGGATCATCTGCTCGACCAGGTCGAGGCCGGTGATCAGTTCTGTGACCGGGTGTTCGACCTGCAGGCGGGTGTTCATTTCCAGGAAGTAGAACTCCTTGGTCGCGCCGGAGACGACGAACTCGACCGTGCCGGCCGACTCGTAATTCACCGCGCGGGCCAGGGCCACGGCCTGTTCGCCCATCGCCTTGCGCATTTCCGGATCGACGAAGGGGCTCGGTGCCTCTTCGATGACCTTCTGGTGACGACGCTGGATCGAGCAGTCACGTTCGTTCAGGTACACGTAGTTGCCGTGGCTGTCGCCGAGCACCTGGATTTCGATGTGACGCGGTTCGAGCACGTACTTTTCGATGAAGACGCGGTCGTCGCCGAAGGAGTTGCGCGCTTCATTGACGCAGGAGGAGAAGCCTTCGTGGGCTTCGGCATCGTTGTACGCAACGCGCAGACCCTTGCCGCCGCCGCCGGCGGAGGCCTTGATCATCACCGGGTAGCCGATCTTCTTGGCGATTTCCACGGCGGCATCGGGGCCGTCGATGGCATCGTTGTGGCCGGGGATGGTGTTGACCTTGGCTTCGATCGCGAGCTTCTTGGACTCGATCTTGTCACCCATCTTGGCGATGGAGTAGTGCTTCGGTCCTATGAACTTGATGCCTTCTTCTTCGAGACGGCGCGAAAACTCGGCGTTTTCCGACAGGAAGCCGTAGCCCGGGTGCACCGCTTCGGCGCCGGTCTGCTTGCAGGCGGCGATGATCTTGTCGGCAACCAGATAGGATTCCTTGGAAGCCGCCGGGCCGATGCAGACACCCTCGTCGGCCATATCGACGAACAGGGCGTCCTTGTCGGCCTCGGAATAGACAGCGACGGTCTTGATGCCCATCTTGCGGGCGGTCTTGATGACGCGGCAGGCAATTTCACCGCGGTTGGCGATCAGAATTTTGTTGAACATGTTCCTTTTTCTCCCTGACGCTTACAGAGGAATGTTGCCGTGCTTGCGCCACGGATTTTCGAGTTTCTTGTCGCGCAGCATGGCGAGCGAGCGGGCGATCCGCTTGCGCGTTGCGTGCGGCATGATCACGTCGTCGATGAAGCCACGGGCGCCGGCGACGAACGGGTTGGCGAACTTTTCCTTGTACTCGGCTTCGCGCTGGGCGAGCTTGGCCGGATCGTTCTTTTCCTCGCGGAAGATGATCTCGACCGCGCCCTTCGGACCCATGACGGCGATTTCGGCCGACGGCCAGGCGAGGTTGACGTCGCCGCGCAGGTGCTTGGACGACATCACGTCGTAGGCGCCGCCGTAGGCCTTGCGGGTGATGATGGTGACCTTCGGTACGGTGCATTCGGCGTAGGCGTAGAGCAGCTTGGCGCCGTGCTTGATGATGCCGCCGTATTCCTGTTGCGTGCCTGGCATGAAGCCCGGGACGTCGACGAAGGTGACGACCGGGATGTTGAAGGCGTCGCAGAAGCGGACGAAGCGGGCAGCCTTGATCGACGACTTGATGTCCAGGCAGCCGGCCAGGACCAGCGGCTGGTTGGCGACGATGCCGACCGGGTGGCCGTCCATGCGGCCGAAACCGATGATGATGTTCTTGGCGTAGTCGGCCTGCAGTTCGAAGAAATCGTTGTCATCGACGACCTTGATGATCAATTCCTTCATGTCGTACGGCTTGTTCGCGTTGTCCGGCACCAGGGTGTCGAGCGAATAGTCGAAGCGGTCAACCGGGTCGTTGGTCGGCGTGACCGGCGGCTTTTCCTTGTTGTTGGCCGGGATGAAGTTCATGAAGCGGCGCAGCATGGAGAGCGCTTCGACATCGTTTTCGAAGGCCAGGTCGGCCACACCGGACTTGCTG
Source organism: uncultured Dechloromonas sp. (assembly GCA_964523045.1). Classification (GTDB taxonomy): domain Bacteria; phylum Pseudomonadota; class Gammaproteobacteria; order Burkholderiales; family Rhodocyclaceae; genus Azonexus. The sequence continues at coordinate 48,244 of CAZFXO010000015.1, forward strand.
GTGTGGGTCACGGCACCGCCCAGTTCTTCGGCGGTGACGTCTTCGTGGGTGACGGTCTTGACCACTTCCGGACCGGTCACGAACATGTAGGACGAGTCCTTGACCATGAAGATGAAGTCGGTCATCGATGGGGAGTACACCGCGCCGCCGGCGCAGGGGCCCATGATCATCGAGATCTGCGGCACGACGCCGGAAGCCATCACGTTGCGCTGGAAGACGTCGGCGTAGCCGCCGAGCGAGGCGACGCCTTCCTGGATGCGGGCGCCGCCCGAGTCATTGAGGCCGATCACCGGGGCGCCGACCTTCATCGCCTGGTCCATGACCTTGCAGATCTTCTCGGCGTGGGTTTCCGACAGCGAGCCGCCGAAGACGGTGAAGTCCTGCGAGAAGACGAAGACCAGACGGCCGTTGATCGTGCCGTAGCCGACGACGACGCCGTCGCCCGGGGTCTTTTCGGCCTGATCCATGCCGAAGTCGACGCAGCGGTGTTCCTTGAACATGTCCCATTCTTCGAAGGACTCCGGGTCGAGCAACAGTTCGATGCGTTCGCGGGCGGTCAGCTTGCCCTTCTTGTGCTGGCTGTCGATACGCTTCTGGCCACCGCCGAGGCGGGCCAGTTCACGCTTCTTCTCAAGCTGGCGGATGATGTCATGCATGGAAAAACTCCCTCAATGGAACGGGTGATCAGTGTTTCAGATAGTCGAGCAGCGCATACGCGGCGGCGGCCGGGGTCGTATATCCTGCTTCGACGGAACGGGTCAGCGCGGGCAGATTTTCCTGAACGCGCGGATGAAGGCGGAAATGCTGGCGCAAGCCGGCGTCGATCAGTTGCCACATCCAGGCCAGCGACTGGTGCTGGCGCTTGGCGGCGAACTCGCCGGTCGGCTTGAGCGCCGCCTGGTATTTCTCGACTTCGCTCCAGAAATCGGCGATGCCCTGCTTGTGCAGGGCAGATAGCGCGATCACCGGTGGTGCCCAGTTGGGCGAGGCCGGACGCAGCATGTGCAACGCATTGCGCCACTGGGCACGGACAACGGCGGTAGCCTGCTTGTCGATGTCGGCCTTGTTGATGACCACCATGTCGGCGATCTCGACGATGCCCTTCTTGATCGCCTGCAGGTCGTCGCCGGCATTCGGCAACTGCAGCAGGCAAAACATGTCGACCATGCCGGCGACCGTCGTTTCCGACTGGCCAACCCCCACGGTCTCGATAATGATTACGTCGTAGCCCGCCGCCTCGCAGAGCAGCATGGCTTCGCGCGTCTTCTCGGCGACGCCGCCGAGCGAACCGGCCGACGGACTGGGCCGGATGAAGGCTTCCTCGCGCTGCGAGAGCTGCTCCATGCGCGTCTTGTCGCCGAGGATGGAACCGCCCGAGACCGACGAGGATGGATCGACGGCGAGCACGGCGAGTTTCTTGCCCCGTTCGATCAGCCAGACGCCAAGGGCTTCGATGAAGGTCGACTTGCCGGCGCCGGGGACGCCGGAAATGCCGATGCGGACCGCTCCGCCGGTGCTCGGCAGCAGCGCGGTCAGCACTTGCTGCGCGCGCTGCTGGTGATCGGCACGGGTCGACTCGATCAGCGTGATCGCCTTGGCCAGCGCGCGGCGCTGGCCTTTGAGCACGCCATCGACCAGTTGCCGGTCGGCGTCGGAGAGAAGATTCGCCTTCACCGGCGCCTCGTCCAGTTTCATCCGGCCTTAGCCGCGCGCCTTGCGGATTTCTTCGAGCACGCGCTTGGCCGAATCCTCGATCCGGGTACCCGGGCCGAAGATCGCCTTGGCGCCGGCCGAGTACAGCGCATCGTAGTCCTGCGCCGGGATCACGCCGCCAGCGAAGACGATGATGTCGTCGGCGCCCTGCTCCTTCAGGCACTGGATGATCTGCGGCACCAGCGTCTTGTGGCCGGCGGCCAGCGACGAGCAGCCGATGGCATGGACGTCGTTTTCGATCGCCTGACGGGCGGCTTCTTCCGGGGTCTGGAAGAGCGGGCCCATGTCGATGTCGAAGCCGAGGTCGGCGTAGGCCGTGGCGACGACCTTGGCGCCGCGGTCATGACCGTCCTGGCCGAGCTTGGCGATCATGATGCGCGGGCGGCGGCCTTCTTCCTCGGCGAACTTCGCCACGTCGGCCTTGATCTGTTCCCAGCTTTCCTGGCCTTCCACGACGCCGCCGTAGACACCCGAAATGGTCTGGTTGTTGGCGCGGAAACGGCCGAAGACCTTTTCCAGCGCATCCGACACTTCGCCGACCGTGGCGCGCAGGCGGATCGCCTTGACGGTCAGGTCAAGCAGGTTGCCTTCGCCGCTTTCGGCGGCCTGGGTCAGCGCGTCGAGCGCGGCATTGACGGCGGCGCTGTCACGCGTCGCGCGGATCTGCTTGAGACGGGCGACCTGGGCTTCGCGGACGGCGTGGTTGTCGATATCGAGGATGTCGATCGCGTCTTCCTTGGCCAGCTTGTACTTGTTGACGCCGACGATGACGTCCTTGCCCGAGTCGATGCGCGCCTGCTTGTCGGCGGCGCAGGTTTCGACCTGCATCTTGGCCCAGCCGGACTCGACCGCCTTGGTCATGCCGCCCATGGCTTCGATTTCCTGGATGATGCCCCAGGCCTTGTCGGCCATGTCCTGGGTCAGCTTTTCCATCATGTAGGAGCCGGCCCACGGATCGACGACATTGGTGATGTGCGTTTCTTCCTGGATGATCAGCTGGGTGTTGCGGGCGATGCGGGCCGAGAACTCGGTCGGCAGTGCGATCGCTTCGTCGAGCGCGTTGGTGTGCAGCGACTGGGTGCCGCCGAAGACCGCCGCCATCGCTTCGATGGTGGTGCGGACGACGTTGTTGTACGGGTCCTGTTCGGTCAGCGACCAGCCGGAGGTCTGGCTGTGCGTGCGCAGCATCATCGACTTCGGGCTCTTGGCGTTGAAGCCGGACATGATGCGGTGCCAGAGCAGACGGGCAGCGCGCATCTTGGCGATTTCGAGATAGAAGTTCATCCCGACCGCCCAGAAGAAGGACAGGCGGCCGGCGAAGGTGTCGACGTCCATGCCCGAGGCGATGCCGGTGCGCACGTATTCCATGCCGTCGGCGAGCGTGAAAGCCAGTTCGATCGCCTGGTTGGCGCCGGCTTCCTGGATGTGATAGCCCGAAATCGAGATCGAGTTGAACTTCGGCATGTTCTGCGCCGTGTAGGCGAAGATGTCGGCGATGATCTTCATCGACGGCTTGGGCGGATAGATGTAGGTGTTCCGCACCATGAATTCTTTGAGGATGTCGTTCTGGATCGTGCCCGACAGCTTGTCCTGCGACACTCCTTGTTCCTCGGCGGCGACGATGTAGCCGGCGAGGATGGGCAGCACGGCGCCATTCATCGTCATCGACACGGAAATCTTGTCGAGCGGGATGCCGTCGAAGAGGATCTTCATGTCCTCGACCGAGTCAATCGCCACGCCGGCCTTGCCGACGTCGCCGGTGACGCGGGCATTGTCCGAGTCGTAACCGCGGTGCGTGGCCAGGTCGAAAGCCACCGAAACGCCCTGGCCGCCGGCGGCGAGCGCCTTGCGGTAGAAGGCGTTGGAAGCTTCGGCGGTGGAGAAACCGGCGTACTGGCGGATGGTCCACGGTTTGACCGCATACATCGTCGGTTGCGGGCCGCGCAGGAAGGGCGCGACGCCCGGCAGGGTGTCGGCGAACTCAAGGTTCTCGACATCCTTCTTCGTGTACAGCGCCTTGACGGCAAGGCCTTCGGGGGTATTCCACACCAGGTTGTTGACGTCGCCACCCGGGGACTGTTTGGCCGCGGCCTTTTCCCAGACATCCAGGTTGTTGGAATCAAAGAACTTTTCAGACATGAAACACCTCTCGCCGATTCGATTTTTTCGGGCCGATGATGCAGAATTCAAAATTCTACGCTTTCAGGGCCCAGCTTGACATGGTCAGCCCTACATAATACTTTATCCATAATTACAGAGGCAAGCCGGCGATGTACCGGCCTGTCCGGCTCACAACTCACCGAGACAATGAACCGTATCGCTCCCACCGCGCTTTATCAGGAAGTCGCCGAACGTCTGCGACAACGCATCTACGCCCACGAACTGCCGCCAGGCACCTGGATCGACGAACAGAAGCTGGCCGAGCAGTATGGCATTTCGCGCACGCCGCTGCGCGAGGCACTGAAAGTGCTCGCCTCGGAAGGTCTGGTCGAACTGAAGCCGCGCCGCGGCTGCTACGTCACCGAAATTTCGCGCCAGGATCTCGACGACATCTTTCCGCTGATCGCCCTGCTCGAAGGCCGTTGTGCGGGAGAGGCCGTGAAGCGGGCCAAGGCGGCGGATCTGACGGCGCTCCGGACGATTCACGAGAAGCTCGAAGCGGCGGCGCGCGAGGCGCGCGTCGATGCCTTCTTCGAGGCCAACCAGGAATTCCACCGGATGATCCAGGAATTATCCGGCAACCGCTGGTTGCTCTCGGTGATCCAGGACCTGCGCAAGGTGCTGAAGATGTCGCGGCTACATTCGCTGTCGCTCGAAGGCCGCCTCCAACAATCGCTGGAGGAGCACCGGGCAATCCTCGCCTGCATGCTGGCTGGCGATGCGGCGGGTGCCGAACGGCAGATGTACGAGCATCTTCTGTCCGGGCGTGAGGCGCTGGCCAGGATGCAGGAACAGCCGGGCAGCAAGGCCGCCTGAAGCGGGGCGGCGCTCAGTCGCCCAGTTGGCGCCAGAGCTTCTCGAACTGCGCCGAAAACTTCCCGACCAGTTGCCGGTCGTTGCTGAGCACCACATTTTCCTCATTGTACTGGCCGGCGCTGCGCGTCCAGTTGTAGCTGCCGTTGAGCAGCTTTTCGCCGTCGAAAATGGCGAACTTGTGGTGCATGTGCGCCTCGGTGCGGTCGACGACGACGGCGATCCCCGCATCGCGCAGGCGGGAGATGTCGCTGCCGGCGTCGTATTCCTTGTCGTTGTCGGTGACGATGCGGACCACGACGCCGCGGCGGTGGGCGGCCAGGACTTCCTCGGCGATGCGGTCGTCGGATAGCGTGAACACGCAGATGTCGATGCGCTGGCGGGCGTGGCGCAGACAGCGCAGGATCGTCTGCAGACAGTCGTTGCCCGGGCTGAAGCTGGCTTCCTGGGCAATCTGGGCAGTCGGCAGACGCTGGGCATCGAGGCTGCGGATGACGCCTTCCAGCCATTTCAGCAGCGCGAGTTGCAGGGGATCGGCGAGGCGCTCACGAACCAGGTCGAAGGAGTGGTTGCGCAGGCGGCGCAAGTCCTCGTCGCGTAGCGCGGCGGCTTCCAGCGCGGCGGCCAGTTCGCGTTTCTCCTGGTCGCTGAGCCGGCCGTCGGCAATGCCGCCGGCGAGCAGGGCGAGGATGTCCTCGACGTTGATTGCCGGGCCGCTCATGCTTTGCTCCGGGGCTTGGGTTTTTCCGGTGGCGGGTTGGCGCCGGTTTCCTTGTCGAGTTTGTCGAGGTAGGTGCTGACCCGCTTCATCTCGTCCCACATCGAGTGGTCGAGACGGATCTTGTGGTAGGTCGCGGTGACCAGCGGCAGCAGGACCTTTTCGTAAGCCTTGACCATCTCGCCGACGACGTTGGCGAATTGCGAGAGGTCGCCGGCCTCGACATGGACGCTCGGCTTGACCGCGCGCAGCCCGGCCTCGATGCGGTCGAGGCCATCGCCCAGGCGCTCGGCAAGCGCGTTGTCGGGCTTCAGGCTGTCGACGGCGCGGGCGACATCGAGTAGCGAGGCGGCGATGCGGGTGCCGGCATCGCTGTCGTCGCCGCCCAGTTTGCGCTGGCGGACGAAGGCTTCCTTGATCGCGGTCCACCGTGTCTGTTCGTCGGCGCTCGGGGTGCCGAGCAGTTCAGCCAGCTTGAGCAGGTTTTCCTCGGCGCCGGTGGTCAGCGTCTGCGCTTCGCCCCGGTAATGGTCGCGCAGCAGGGCGTCGATTTCCTCGTCGCGCATGATCGCGGTGACCTTGCCGGCCAGTTTGGTCATGTTGCGGTAGCTGCCCTGCAGCTTGAACGGCGGCTCGCTGCGGTAGGCGTCCTTCTGTGCCGCCGATTCGATGTAGGCCAGGTTGACCTTGAGCAGCAGGTCGCGGATACGGAACAGGCGCCGCATCAATGCCACCAATTCCTCCTGTTCGAGGGCGCTGTACGGATGGCTGAAGGCGCTGCCGGGGATTTCCTCGCCCTCGGCCAGCCGGACCAGGAGCTGGACGTCCCTGGGATCGCGCGAAGCAAGCGGCAGCAGCGCCGGGTTGGCGGTCAGACTGTTCTCGATGTAGGACAGCCCGAACAGCGCTTCGCGGCCGTCCAGCACGTCGCCGAGGTTGTAGATGTCGGCGCGGTTGGCCAGCATGTCGGGAATCTTGAACACGTCGCCGGACTCGGTATAGGGATTGCCGGCCATGACCACCGCGAAGCGTTTGCCGCGCATGTCGTAGGTGCGTGCCTCGCCCTTCCAGACCCCCTCGATGCGCCGTGTGCCGTCGGCCAGGGCGATGAACTTCTGCAGGAACTCCGGGCTGGTGTGCTGGATGTCGTCGAGATAGAGCATCACGTTGCTGCCCATGGCCAGGCCGAGGTTGAGCTTTTCCAGTTCCTGGCGTGCCGCGCCCTGGGCGCTGGCGGGGTCGAGCGATGTGACCGTGTGGCCGAGCACCGGGCAGTTGATGCGCACGAAGACCAGGCCGAGACGGTCGGCGACGTACTCCATCAGCGTCGTCTTGCCGTAGCCGGGCGGCGAGATCAGCAGCAGCAGACCCATGCGGTCAGTGCGGTTGCCGGCGCCGGCGGTGCCGAGTTGTTTGGCCAGGTTGTCGCCGAGCAGCGGCAGGTAGACTTCGTCGATCAGCCGGTTGCGTACGAAGGTGGACAAGGGTTTGGCCTGGAACTGGGCGATGCCCAGGCGCGCCTTTTCGGCGGCGAGCAGATCGTGGCGGCACTGCTGGAGCTGCTCGAAAGCCGGCACGATCCGGCTGCGGTGATCGTCGAAGCGCTGCCAGAAGTCGTTGAGGTTGAGTGGCAGGCGGCCATCGACGATGAGCGGATGTTCGCTGCGCAGGCCATCGACGACGGTGGCGAGGCTGGCGTTGACGCGTCGGCGCGGCAGCGCGACGGCCAGTCGCCCGGCGGCGTCGTCGATCCAGTCGATGGCGCCGGTCGGCTGAGTGGCGGCAAAGGCCGCCACCCAGGCGCGCACCAGATGCCAGCGTTCGGCGGGCTCGGCGCTGTCGAGGTCGCGCTGCCAGTCGCCATGTTGCTGCGTGCGTTCGAGTTCTTTCACCAGCGCATCGGCAAGATCGTCGCCGGGGCCGGCGATCACCCAGTTGACCTCGCTACGTTCGGCGGCCAGTTGGCGGATCAGGTAAGCCGCCGCCTGCGCGCACAGTACCGGCAGCTGCTCTCCGTCGGTGGCGAAGGCGCCCTCGCTATCCTCCGCCGCTGGGTCGAATTCCCGAGCAAAGCGCTGCAGGGCTCGTGCCGTGTCGGCTTCGAGCCGGGCCAGTGCCTCGCCGGCAGCAAACTGCTGGTGCAACTGGAGGGCGGCGCGCGCCTGGCGGTGCAAGGCTTCGCGGGCGGCGAGGAAGCAACCGTGTTGCCAGTAGAGCAGGGCCAGCACCCGCTGCTTCGGCCCCCAGGCGAGGAGGCCGGCTTCGCCCTGCATACGGATCAGGGCGGCGAGCAGGCGCGCCGCGTCGTCGTCGTGGATGCCTTTCTGATAACCCTCGCGGTAACGCGTCGCCGCGTACTGGCGGACCACGCCGGGCAGGGCTGGGCTGTCGCCGCTCGCCGCCTGCTGCAGTTCGGTCCACGACATGCCGTCCAGCCCGTTGAGCGCGGCGTGCAACAGACTGCCGGCGAGGTATTCGGCGCGGGCCAGTGCCGGCGTTTCGGAAATCAGCGGTTGTTCCCAGAGCGCCCGGAAGGGGGCGAGGCGAGTGTCGTCGACGCTGGCGTAGTAGTCGGTACCGGTCAGGTGCCAGGCCAGTTTTTCGTCGCGCGGTACCAGCGTCAGATCAAGCGCCTGTTGGCTGACGGTGAAGGCATGACGGCCGAAGCGCAGCGTGTTGCCGTCTTCGCCGAGCAGTTCGCGGCGGTCGCGGACGCTGCGCAGGGCTTGGTCGCGGGCGGTCTTGATGCGCGTGTCGAGGTCGTCGGCGGCGACGCCGTCGCCCAGCGCACGCAGGTCTTCGACCAGCTTTTGCAGTTTGCCGATCAAGGGATCGGCGGCGAAATAGCCGTGAACTTCGGCGATTTCCTGGAACTTGGCAACGCGCCGGGGGATGCCGTCGAGGATGCGGGCGGCGGCATCGTTGAGCGAACGGACACGGCGCTGGCGGGCGTCGAGCAGACTCTGCCGACGCGCCGACAGGGCTTCGTAGACGGCTTCGCGCTGGCTGGCGATGTCGGCGAGGAAGTTCTCCTGTTCGGCAAAGCGCCCTTCCAGTTCCTCCAGTCGGGCGAGCAGGCGGGTCAGCGCTTCGTCGCATTTCTCCGGCGTGTCGGCGAATTCCAGCGCGCTTTCGACGGTCTGGCCGAAGAGCTTGAACTGCGCGCCGAATTCGGCGGCGGCTTCGGCGCTGCCCAGATTGCGGCGCCGATTGCGGGCTTCCGCGCGCAGGCGGTTGGTCTCGGCGTAAAGCACGGAAATGCGGTCGAGAATGTCGGTGCGCAGGACCGCATCGCCGCCGGGCAGGTTGCCCAACTGTTCGCTCAACAAGTCGAGACCGCCGGCGACGGCGTCGAGTTCGCCGAGGATCTGTTCGAGCGCCTGAGCCGTCGCCGCCAGCGGGATGCGAGCGGCGAGCGCGTCGAGCAGGTGGCGCTGACCGGCGAAGGCGTCCGGCGTCGCGAGAAACTGCATGGCGCGCTCACCGACCCGGTTCTGCTCCTCGGCCAGTGCCTGATCCATCGCCTCGATGCGCGGCAGATCGGCGTAGCGCAGCTCCTTCAGCGTCTGCAGGCGGCCACGCCGCTCGCGCAACAGGTTGAGGGCGCTGACGAATTCGTCGGAACTGCGCCACAGCATGCCGGCGATCCGGGTCAGCAACTCGCGCTGTTCGGTTTCGGCGGCAGCCAGGGCCTGTGCCGTCTCGCGGCGGATGCTGTCGACCTTTTCGAACTCGGCCAGGGTCAGGCGGGCGCCCTCGCCGATCGCCCGCAGTTCGTCGCCGAGTCCGCCGGCTTCCGCTTCGCCGATCCAGAAATAGGCATCCTGAGCGCGGCTGCACTGGCGGATCAGGTCTTCGTAGGCAGTTCGGGTCGGCACCTGTTCGCGCACAGCGCGGGCGATTGCGTTCAGTTCGGAGATGCCGCGTACCAGTTCGGCGTTGCCGATGCGGCCGAAGAACCCTTGGCCGGCGCTTTGCTGGCCGGCATGTTCTTCGCTGCAGAACGGCGTTTGCCACAACTGCATCGGATGTACCCGGGTCGGCTCACCGCCGTCAGCCTGGAAGACCAGGATGCGGCCGTCCGGGAAACGGGCGTAGCCGTTGCCGAGGATCGGTGCGCCGAGGGTCTTGTCGATCAGGTTGTAGGTGAACAGCGCGTAATGACCGAGGCCCGGCTGATAGAAGACATAGAGGACATCCTCGCCGTTCGGCGAGCGCAGGACGCGCTTGAAGCGCAGGTTGTCGAGCATCGCCTCCGGCAGGTCGAAGCGCTTGTACTCGCCCGACTGCAGGTAGTATCCGCCAGGAAAGATGATGCCGTGGTCTTCCGGCAACTGGATGCATGAGACGCCGATGGCGTCGATCCGGGTGACGCTCTGCGTGCGCGTGTTGTAGACCAGGTAGCGTACCGTCTGCTCGCGGTAGGGCTTGATGCGCAGCAGGATCAGCAGGCCGAGCCGGGCGTAGGAAACTTCGGCGTCGTCGAGCGACTGGGTCTTGTCGTCGACCGCTTCGCTGTAGATGCCGAGCCCGCTTTCGGTGTTGTTCTCGATCTTGACCGTCAGGTCGCCGCCGATGGTTTCGACGAAGACCGTGTCGAGAATGTTGATGTGCGGATGACGGCCGCCGACCTGGTCTTCGCGCCGGGTCGGCGTCCATTCGAAATCATGACTCGGCGGCAGCGCCATGTCGCGCTCGCCACGGTTGTCGATGTAGCGCAGCGAGCCGTCGTTTTCCAGGCTCCAGCGGAAGACGCGCAGGTCGTGCAGTTGCTGGCCGATCTGAAAAGCCGCCAGCAACTTGTCCTGGGTGACGCGCAGCTGGGTTAGCGTTGCCTGTTTGTAATAAGCGTGCAGTTCGCGGAAGTCGGAAACGAAGCGCTGGTCTTCGAGGAAGCTGCCGGCCAGCGGCAGGGCTTCGAGCTCGTCGCCGCCGCCTGCTTCGGCCAGCCGGTAGAGGGCGAAGACGTCGCCAACCGTGGTTTCCTTGCGCAGGCCGATGAAGACGTTGTAGCCGAAGAGCAGGCGGTCGCCGATGCGGACGATGTCGCGGGCGACGCAGTTGTTTTCGGTGCGGGCCCGGGTGCGCAGGATCAGCGACTGCTCGTTGCGGCCGAACTCGGCGACGCGCGCCGCGTTCAGCGCCTGGGTCCGGGTCAGCAGCGCGTCGCCGTGACCGGCGAGGCGTTTCTTCAGTAGCTCGTAACTGCCGCTGTCGCCGACCATGGCGTCGGTCTGCTGCGCAGCCGGCGTGTCGGGCGCGGTGGTGTGCGTGGAAACCATGGTTTGGTTTGCCCCCTGGATTTGTTTCAAATGGGCTCGCCGCTGAGGAGCGCGAGCAGTTCGCCGCTGTTCGGACGGCCGTTCAGCCAGGACTGGATGCGTTGCAGTTCGTCGACCACATCGTCACCGTGTCGTTGGCGCAGCGTTGCTTCCCGCCGTTGCCGGGCTTCTTCGGCCTGGATGCGTTTCTGCCAGGCGTCGGCCAGGATGCTGTCGAGGCGATCGATCAGCCCGGCCTCGACCAATGCCGGCCATTCGCCGCCATCGAACCAGACGAGCTGGCAGCGAGCGCAGCGATCGAGCCGGAAGCTGCTGCCCGGTGCGACGCGGTAGCGGGTCATCGGCGCCCCGCAGGCCGGGCAGCGGCGTGCCTTGCCCGTATCCTCGGGCAGTTCGGGCAGCGCCGTTGCCGTTTCGGCGGCGGGTAGGCGGGTCGACTGGCGCCAGAGACGATAATCGTCGAGCGCCAGCAGCGCGCCGCCGCAGGCCGAGCAGAGCCTGGCGACCAGACCGGGGGCCAGCTCGCGGACGAACAGCGTCGCGCCGCACGCGCAAGCCAGCGACTTGGCCGGCATCGCGTCAGGCGCCGCCAGACTTGCCGATGCCTGCCAGCAAGGTGCGTAGCGCGGCTTGCTGTTCGGCGCTGCCGTCGCGCATGACCTTGGTCAGCAAGGCGGCGACCGAGAGATTCTGCAACTCGCCAGCCGAACCGCCGAGGGCGCCGACGATATCGCGGACATCGCCGACCAGGTCGCGGTCGCCGCTCAGGTGGTCCTTGAGCGCGACCTGCAGCGTGCTGCTCTTGCCGATCGTCGCATCGATGCCCTTGCCGATCGACAGCGCGTTGACGAAGCGGTCGAAGTAATCGCCCTCGCCGCCGACGATGTCGATCTTCGCGTTGGCCAACGCGGTGCCGAGCACTTCGGCCTGCTGGCGGGCAATCGAGGTTTGCGCGTCGATTGCCTTGAGGGTGGCGATCTGCGCGTTGTCGAGGCGCATGCGGAATTCTTCGTGTTCGCGCGTCGCCGGGTTCATCGCCTGCATCGCTTCGAACTTCTCGCGCAGGCCCTTGGCTTCAGCCTGGAAGCGGGCTTCGACGACTTCCGCCTCGGCGTGGCCGGTCTTGGCAATGACCTCGGCGTCGGCGGCGCGCACCGTGACCTGGGCCAGGCCGAGCTTTTCCTTGCCCTGAGCTTCGGCTTCCAGCTTGGCGCGCAGCGCCTCGGCCTCGGCCAGACCGAACTTGCTGACGGCGTCGGCGTCGGCCATCTTGACCTTGGCGGCGACCATGCCCTGCTTTTCCTCGGCGTCGGCGGTGACCATCATCACCTTGGCCTGGGCCAGGCCGGTGGCGGCAGCCAGCGCCTCGACGCCTTCAGCTTCACGCTTCTTGGCTTCGGCTTCCTTCTCGGCCACTTTGAGGTGGGCTTCGGCCAGCGTCTGTTCCTCGGCCGCCTTGTGCCGCGCCTTGCGCTCCTGGGCTTCGGCCGCCTTGACTTCGAGCACCAGTTTTTCTTCCGCCTGGCCCTCGGCCAGGATGACGACCGATTTCTTGGTGCGGTCGGCCTCGGCGACGATGCGGACTTCCTTGATCGCCTCTTCCTGTTCGGCAACCGTGCGCTCGACGATCACCCGCTCGCGGATGACGTCGGCGATCGCCTTCTTCTGCACTTCGACCGCGCGGTCCTTGTCGATGCGCTGCAGGGTGACTTCCTTCTCGCGGTCGACGATTTCCAGTTCGCGGGCGCGGGTGACCTTTTCTTCCTCGACGGCGACCGCCCGCTTGCGGTTGTTTTCGGCGACTTCCTTCTCGCGTTGCGCGTTTTCCTGCTGCACGGCGATCGCCTGTTCGGCGAGCAGGCGAGCGAGTTCGGCCTTGGTGTGTTCCTCGGCCTGGATCTTGGCCGTTTCCGCCTGTTCGCGGGCGCGCACCGAAGCGACCTCGCGCTGCTGGCGCGACTGGGCGTCGGCCTGCTGACGTTCGAGTTCGAGCAGCGCTTCCTGCGTTTCGACGTCCTTCTTCTTGATCTGCATTTCCTCGTTGCGGCGCAGCTCGTTGGTGCGCACGTGCTCGACGGCGGTCAGTTCGGTGATCTTCTTGATCCCCTGGGCGTCGAGGATGTTGTTGGTATCCAGCTTCTGCAGCGGGGTTTGTTCCAGGTAGTCGATGGCGGCATCTTCGAGCACGTAACCGGAAAGATCGTCGCCGATCTGGCGCACGATCTCGTCGCGGAAACGGTCGCGCGCCTGGTACAGCTCGATGAAGTCCATCGCCTTGCCGACCGTCTTCAGCGCTTCGGAGAACTTCGCCGAGAACAGGTCTTCGAGGATTTCCGGGCTGGAGGCGCGCTCGCAACCGATCCCCTGGGCCACCTTGAGGACATCTTCGGCGGTCTTGTTCACGCGGACGAAGAACTTGACCTTGATGTCGGCGCGGATGTTGTCCCGGCAGATCAGGCCTTCGCTGCCCGAGCGGTCGATCTCGATCGTCTTCAGCGAGATTTCCATCAGTTCGGCCTTGTGGATGATCGGATAGACCATGCGGCCGGTGAAGGTGACTTCGGGTTCGGCGCGCAGCGTGTTGACGATCATCGCGTAGCCCTGTTCGACCTTGTGATAGAACTTGGCGAACAGCGCGATCATGCCGAGGCTGAGCAATACCAGCACCGCGACGGCGATTATTACCGGCTCCATGGATTTCCCCTTGCTTGAGTTGGAATGAATGAAAAGTGGCGTGTTTATTCGAAGTTTTCGTCGGCGGCGATCAGGTAGCGGGCGCCGTCCGCGTCGTATTCGAGAATCCGGGCCATTGACCCTTTTCCCAGCGGATTCGGCGTTTCCGCCCAGACCCGGATGTTGACCGGTGCGCCACGGGTGGCGACTTCGGCGCGGCCGAATTTCTCGTCCACCGTTGCCGTCAGCACCTTGCACGACTGGCCGACCAGCGCTGCGTTGGAGATTGCGGTGTGGGTGACGAAGAGGCCGCGCAGCGGGCGGATCAGGCGGGCGGTGACAGGAATCGCCAGAGCCAGGGCGACGAGCATGACGGCCAGTCCGGCGACGCCGCGCAGCAGGCTGGTCGGCACCAGCGGCAGCAGCCACATTGCCGCCAGACAGGTGACGGTCCAGGAAACCAGCACGAGCAGGCTGAGGACGACCGAGAACGGTACGCCGTTCAGCCCCAGGCCGACCAGATAGCTGGCCAGATCGCCGATTTCGTCGATGTCGGCGTCGGTGTGCAGTTCGGCCTCGATGACCGGGCCGGAGTCGATATCGACGATGCCGACCAGCGATAGCAGCCAGTACACCAGGACGACACCGAGCAAGACCGTGTAGATGACGCTCGGAAAAGAGGTCGTTGCGTCGAGGAAGCCGACCATGGTTCTTATCTCTCAGTCTGCGAATCAGCGAAATCGATCAATACCCGCGTTACTTGTTCCTTGATCGCCAGTCTGTCCTCGACCGCCAGGCCATAGCGTTCGGCCAGCAGCGCGTAATCGGCGGCGGTCAGCGAAACGGTCAGACGCGGGCGTTTCGGGCGGCTGGCGGTGGGCAGGCCAAGCAGGTGACGAATCTGGTCGGAGGTCGAGCGGTTGGCCTCGAAAGCGGTGCGGCGCACCGTTTCGAGCACTCTCTCTTCGACATCGAAAGCCACCTGGACGGCTTTGATCGCCGCGTCCGAACTTTGCCAGCGCGCCGGCTTGCGGGTGACGCTCATGAATTCTCGGTCGGTTTCGCCTGGCGGGCGCGGATGCGTTCCATGACCTTGCGCTGGCGGTCGGCGTCCTGGCCGATGCCGGCTTCGGCCAGCTTGGTAGCCAACGCCTTCTCGCCCAGTTCGCGGTCGAGTTGGTCGGCCGCCTGCATGCGGTCGGCCAGGTGCTCGTGGCGCTGCTTGATCCGCTCCAGCGATTCGCGCGCGCTGGCCAGCCGCGAGCCGCTGTTGCCGATGTTGTCGGAGATCGACTGGGTTGCCTTGTAGACGCTTTCGGTGGTCTTGGCGATGGCGATCTCGCGCTCGTGCTCGCGGATCTTCGCTTCCGAAGCCTTGATCAGTTCCTTCAGCTTGCTCACCTGGGCGGCGAACGAGGTCTGCGCCTTGCGCTGTTCCTCAAGCTCCAGTTCGATCGCCGCCACCTTGCCGGCGACTTCTTCGGCCAGCGTTTCCTGGGATTTTTCCAGGGCTTCCAGCGCCAGGCCTTCGTAACGCGTCATCTCGCCTTCCAGGCGGGTGACCGCCCGGGCGCTCTGCATTTCCCTGGCCATCACGTCGGCCAGACTGCTGCGCGCTTCGAGGATGCTTTGCTTGGCGTCGATGATTTCCTGTTCGTAGATGCGCGTGGCGTTGGCATCGACGACGTTCTCGGCCAGTTCGCGGGCGCTGCCACGCAACAGGGTTACCACTTTCTTGATCACGGACATGTTCGTCTCCTTCAGTGCAGAAATTCGGACAGGGCGTCCAGCGCGTCGAGTGCGTTGTCGCTCAGGGCGGCGACGTCCTGGGCGATGTCTTCACTGCGCGCGTCGCGCGCCAGGGCGCCGGACAGCACGTAGCGCTCGCCGATGCGGCCGAAGGCCGAAAGCGGCACCGACGGGTTGAGGTCGAGCAGCGTTTCGAGCAGTTCGGTACGGCGTTCCGGCACGACTTCGCTGTCGCTCCACAGGTAGCAGAGGCACAGGATTTGCGAATCCGAACAGGTGATGAAGATCGGGAGTTCCTCGCGTGTCTCGATGCTGACCTGGACGACTGGCACCGGTCCGGCAATCGGATGCAGCTGTACCGCGAGGCCGCCCATCAGGCCGCCGACCAGCGTATCCAGTCCATCCAGTTTTTCCTTCAGTGTGTTTTCCATGTTGTCCTCGTTATGGTTCGTGTGGCATCCAGACTAGAAGCGATGACATAAAATGTCAAGACATTTTATGTCGGGAAATGCATGTCGCTATGATATGACATTTGCCGGTGATTCATGACGTGGGTGTGACGTGCAGGCAATAAAAAACCCCGACCGGTGGACCGGTCGGGGTTTCGGGTGAAGTCGCAGCGGGTTTAGTGCTTGGCTGCGCCAGCCGCGCCGTAGCCGGTCTGGGCTCGGACGTACTGGTCGTCGAAGGCGTCGATTTCGCTCTTGGCACGGACGCTCGAGTCGCTCTTCGAGAAGATGAAGGCGAGCAGGAAGGCGACCGGCATCGCAAACAGCGCCGGCTGGGTGTAGGGGAAGAGCGGGGCAGCGTTGCCCAGCACATCGACCCACACCGACTTCGAGAAGACCACGAACAGCACCGCCGAGATCAGGCCGCCGTAACCGCCGAACAGCGCGCCGCGGGTGGTCAGGCCCTTCCAGTACATGGAGAGGATGAGCACCGGGAAGTTGGCCGCAGCAGCAACACCGAAGGCGAGGCCGACCATGAAGGCGATGTTCTGCTTTTCGAAGGCGATGCCGAGGATGATGGCGACGAAGCCGAGGGCGATGGTAGCCATCTTGGAGACGCGGATTTCAGCCGCTTCCGATGCCGTACCCTTCTTGATCACGCGAGCGTAGATGTCGTGCGAGATCGCCGAGGCACCGGCCAGCGCCAGACCGGAAACGACCGCCAGGATGGTGGCGAAGGCGACCGCGGCGAGGAAGCCGAGCAGCATGTCGCCGCCGACCGCCTTGGCCAGGTGCATGGCGACCATGTTGCCGCCGCCGATCAGCTTCTTGCCAATCTCGCCGCCTTCGAAGAACTCGGGGTTCTGGCCGACGATGATGATGCCGGCGAGGCCCATCAGGAAGATGACGTTGAAGAAGTAGGCGACGAAGCCGGAAGCGTAGAGCACCGACTTGCGGGCTTCCTTGGCGTCGGTGACGGTGAAGAAGCGCATCAGGATGTGCGGCAGACCAGCGGTACCGAACATCAGGCCGAGGCCGAGCGAGATCGCGGTGACCGGATCGGCGAGCAGGCTGCCCGGATGCATCAGCTTTTCGCCCAGGGTATGGACCGACATCGCTTGATCAACCAGGGTGCTGAACGAGAAGCCGAACTGGCTCATTGCCAGAACCATGACCAAGGTGCCACCGGCGAGCAGCATGCAGGCCTTGATGATCTGCACCCAGGTCGTGGCAACCATGCCGCCGAAGGTGACATAGACCATCATCAGGATGCCGACGGCGAAGATCGCGACCTTGTACTCGAGACCGAAGAGCAGCTTGATCAACTGACCGGCGCCGACCATCTGGGCGATCAGGTAGAAGCAGACGACGACCAGCGAGGAAACCGCGGCCATGGTCCGCACCTTGCCTTGATCCAGGCGGTAGGCGGTGATGTCGGAGAAGGTGAACTTGCCCAGGTTGCGCAGGCGTTCGGCCATCAGGAAGAGAATGATCGGCCAGCCGGCGAAGAAGCACAGCATGTAGATGTAGCCATCGTAGCCCTTGCTGTACACCATGGCGGTCAGACCGAGCAGGGTGGCGGCGGACATGTAGTCACCGGCAATCGCCAGGCCGTTCTGGAAACCGGTGATGCCGCCGCCGGCGGTGTAGAAGTCGGAAGCCGACTTGGTGCGGCTGGCCGCCCAATAGGTGATGCCCATCGTCATGGCGACGAACAGGCAGAACATGATGATGGCGTGCCAGTTGGTGGCTTGCTTTTCGGTCGGGCCGAGGGCGTCGCCAGCGGCAAAGGCCAGCGTGCTCAGGCCGAGCAGGCAGAGCGCGGGAATGATCTTGCGCAACATCATTTGTTCTCCTTCCAGGCTTCACGCACCACTTCTTGGGAAAGGGCGTCGAATTCGGTATTGGCGCGGCGGACATAGAGCGCCGTCAGTACCCAGAAGAAAACGAACATGAAAAGTTCGGCGACGACGCCAACGGTCCACCGCGAACCTTCGGCGATCGGTTGCCCCAGCGACGCGGGCGCGAACGCCACGATCATCACGAAGCCGTAGAACATGGTCAAAACGATCGCGGCCAGGGTCCAGGCAAAACGTCCCCTCTTGGCGACCAGCTCTTGGAATTTGGGATTTCCCCGCATCCTTTCGTACATCACGCTGCTCATAGTTGTTCTCCTTATTAATAATTACCGCTAAGCGGCGTGCGCATTGTATCTTATATAAGACTCGATAACCTTACAGTGTATGTAAGTTTACGCATGCGTAATTTTGGACATGGAACATGAGCAGCATTGACCTGAAAATTGACGGTGAAATCGCCACCCTGACCCTGAACAACCCCGGCAAGCTGAACGCCATCAACCTGGCGATGTGGCGCGCCCTGAGCCGCCATATGGCGACACTTGCCGCCGATTCTTCCGTCCGTTGCATCGTTCTGCGCGGTGCCGGCGAAGCCGCCTTTGCCGCAGGCGGCGATCTCGAGGAATTCGTCAGCGCCCGGAGCACGCTGGAGCAGGCGCTGCTCTATCACGGCGAGGTCGCCGCGGCGCTGAATGCCATCGCCGATTCGCCGCATCCGACGGTGGCGTTGATCCAGGGCGCCTGCATCGGCGGCGGGCTGGAAATCGCCGGCGCCTGCGACCTGCGCATTGCCGGCGAAAGCGCGAAGTTCGGCGCGCCGATCAATAAGCTCGGCTTCTCGATGTATCCGGGGGAGATGGAAGGCCTGCTGCGTTTGGCCGGTGCCGCCGTGGTCAAGGAAATCCTGCTCGAAGGGCGCATCCTCGGCGCCCGCGAGGCTTACGAAAAAGGATTGCTGACGCGCGTCCTTCCCGACGTCCAGGTTGCCGACGAAGCCTATGCCAGCGCCCGTCGCATCTGCCAGGGCGCGCCGCTCGTCGCCGGCTGGCACAAGCAGTGGATACGCCGCCTGCAGGACGGTCGACCGCTGAGCGACGAGGAAAAGGCCGCCTCGTTTGCCTTTCTCGAGACCGAGGACTACCGCGAGGGGCTCGCTGCCTTCCTGGAGAAGCGCAAGCCGCAGTTCAAGGCGCGCTGATCAATTGGTCAGAACGGTGTGCAGCATCTTCGCCGAGAGCAGAACGAGCACGGCGGCGAAGATCTTCTTCAGCGTTGCTACCGGCAGGCGGTGGGCAAGTCGCGCGCCGACCGGAGCAGTGAAGGTCGACACCAGACTGATTGCGACCAGCGCCGGCAGGTAGATGTAGCCCACCGACCACTGCGGCAAGCCACTGCTGCCCCAGCCGTTGATCAGGTAACCGGCGGCGCCGGCCAGCGCGATCGGCAGGCCGATGGCAGCCGAGGTGCCGATGGCGTTCTGCATTTTCACGTTGCACCAGGTCATGAACGGCACCGACAGCGAGCCGCCGCCGATTGCGACCA
>CAZFXO010000016.1:0-65243 GCA_964523045.1 uncultured Dechloromonas sp.
CCCCAACTGACCGTCTTCTCCCGCCACTCGCCCGCCCCGGAGTACGACCGGCCGCGCCCCGACCGCTTGCTCGAAGGCAACCCGCTGCGCACCACGCACGAGCATTTCGCGGCGCCGCGGGGCGACCTGACCGCCGGCGTCTGGGCCTGCGAACCGGGCGCCTGGCGCATCGCCTTCGGCGAGAACAAGGACGAGTTCTTCTGCATCATCGAGGGGCGCATCCGGATCGCCGACAACGAAGGCAACAGCGCCGAATTCGGACCCGGCGAGGCGGGCGTCATTCCGGCCGGATTCACCGGCAGCTTCACCGTCCTCGAAGCCGTGCGCAAGCACTACGTGGTGCTGGAACGGGCTGACTGAATTGCGCTATAGTCGGCGGCCAGGCCGACAGGAAAGAACAATGACCGAGAAGACCCTCCCGCCGCGCGGTACCTCCGCCCACAATCCCGACCTGAACTGGAGCCAGGTCCGCGAGACCGTCCTCATGCTCGAACTCGCCGCAGTGCAGATCGAGCACGCGATGAAGGACAGCAATGCCTCGGTCGACGTGCTGACCCGCTCCTTCACGGCGATGGCCGGCTGCATGCAGGAGATCGCCGGCAAGGTCGAAGGCCTGCCGGAAACCGGGCAGCCCGGTGAAACCCGCAACGAACTGCTGGATGCCGCCGCCAACGTGTCCGGCATGATGCATCAGGCGATCATCGCCTTCCAGTTCTACGACAAGCTGGTCCAGCGTCTCGCCCACGTCGGCCTCAGCCTGGGCGAACTGAGCGACCTGGTCGGCGAACCGGCCCGTCTCTACAACCCGGGCGAGTGGGTGGCGCTGCAGAACCGGATCAAGGGCAAGTACTCGACGCGCGAGGAAGTCGCCATGTTCGACGCGGTGATGAACGGCGTCCCGGTCCAGGAAGCGATCGAACGCTTCATGGCCGAAATGAAGGACAAGAACGACGATATCGAGCTGTTCTGAGGCTCAGAAATCGGCCGCCGCCGTCCACATGATGTGGGCCTGCGGCCCGGCCTTGGCGGTGCGCTCAAGCATGTCGATCAGCGGCCAGGCGCGTTGCGGCAGGCTGACCGGCAAGGGCTTGCTCTTGTCTTCCTCGTCTTCCTCTTCCGGCAAAGCGGCGGCCTGACGCCGCGCCTCGGCTACCGCCGCCTGCAGCTTCGCCGCCGCCGGCAGCATTTCCGGCGGCGTGAACACGCCGCGCGCGGTGGTCGCCTTGCCGACGATATCCAGCAGGGTCTTGGCCGTTTCGGCGTACATCAGCACTTCGCCGGTTTCGCTCGATTCGAAGGTCACGATCATCGCATTCGTCCGTGTCGTCTGGAGGGAGAGGCACTATAGCAGACCGTACTTCTTCAGCTTGTCGTGCAGCGTGGTGCGCGCCGTCTTCAGCGCGTCGGCGGTGCGCTGGATGTTGCCGCCCTGGCGCGTGAATTCATCGGCGATGAGCAGGCGTTCGTAGTTCTCGACCGCCTCGGTCAGCGACGGCACGACGGCTGGCGCGCCGCCAGCGGCGGCGGCACCGATGCCGAGGACGTGGCATTCGGCGGCGTTCTTCAGTTCGCGGATGTTGCCCGGCCAGTCCTGCGCCATCAGCCGGTGCAGGGTGTCGGTAGTCAGTGCCGGCGGCGGCCGGTTGTAGCGCTTGGCGGCCTGCAGCAGGAAGGCGTCGTAGAGCGCCGGAATATCCTCGCGCCGCTCGCGCAGCGGCGGCAGCTCGATGCGCACGACGTTGAGCCGGTAGTAGAGGTCGGCGCGGAACTTGCCCTGCTCCGACCAGGCCTTGAGATCTTCCTTGCTCGCCGCAACGACGCGGCAATTGACCGGCAATTGCTGGTTCGAGCCGAGACGCTCGATGACGCGCTCCTGCAGCACGCGCAGCAGCTTGATCTGCATGCTCATCGGCATGCTCTCGACCTCGTCGAGGAAGAGCGTGCCGCCGCTGGCGTATTCGATCTTGCCGATGCGCCGCTTCTGGGCGCCGGTGAAGGCGCCCGGCTCGTGGCCGAAGAGTTCGCTGTCGAGCAGGTTGTCGGCCATGCCGCCGCAGTTGAGCGCGACGTAGTTTTCCTGGCCGGCGCGCGACAGGTCGTGCAGGCAGCGGGCGACCATTTCCTTGCCGGTGCCGGTTTCGCCGTAGATCAGCACGTCGACGCCGGCGTCGGCGACGTCGAGGATCAGCCGGCGCACCTTCTGCATCTGCGGCGAACGGCCGATCAGCCGGGCTTCGAGGTCGTCGCGCTGGTCGAGGCGGCGGCGCAGCGCTTCGACTTCCAGGACCAGCGCCCGTTTTTCCAGCGCGCGGCGCACGACATCGACCAGGTCGTCGGTCGAGAACGGCTTCTGCATGAAGTCATAGGCGCCGTTGCGCATCGCTTCGACGGCCAGCGTGACGTCGCCGTGACCGGTGATGATGATCACCGGCAGATCGGGGTCGAGGCCGCGCACCTTGCGCAGCAGGTCCATGCCGCTGGCGCCGGGCAGCCGCATGTCGGTGACGATGATGCCGGGGAACTCGGCGCTCAGGTACATTTCCGCCGCTTCGGCGGAGGCGGCGGCAAGCACCGGGATGCCGGCCAGTTGCATGGCCTGTTCGCAGCCCAGGCGGACATGCGGATCGTCTTCGACGAGCAGGACGGACAAGGTCGTCTTCATGGCGTTCCCCGGTTGAGCGACGGCAGCGGCGGCAGCATGACGACGAAGCGGGCACCGCCGCCCGGCGCCGGGCCGGCCATCAGGTCGCCGCCGAAGTCGCGCAGTATATCGCGCGAAATGGTCAGCCCCAGGCCAAGTCCTTCGCCCGGCTGCTTGGTCGTGAAAAAGGGCTCGAACAGGTGGGCCAGCGCCTCTTCCGAAAAACCGTAGCCGCTGTCGCTGACGGCCAGCGCCAGCATGCCCGAGCTGGCGACATCGACGCTGAAGCTCAAGCGGCGCACCGGCTCCTCGCGCATCGCGTCGAGGGCGTTGCCGATCAGGTTGACCAGCACCTGCTGCAGGCGGTTGCGGTCGCACCAGGCGATGCTGCGACCGGCTTCGATGCCGCGCGTGACGCTGACGTTCTCCTTCTTCAGCCGCGACTCGAAGAGGAACAACGCGCTGTCCACCGCCTGCGCCACGTCGACCGCGCTCGATACCGCCGGCGACTTGCGGGCGAAGGTTTTGAGCGGCCCGATGATGTTGCCCATCTGCTCGGTCAGTTGTTCGACGATGGCGAGATTGCGCTCGGCCGTCGCGCTATCGCCGCGGCGCATGAATTCGGCGGCATTGGCCGACAGCGTGCGGATGGCGCCGAGCGGCTGGCTCAGTTCGTGGGTGACGCCGGTCGCCATCTGGCCGAGGACAGCGAGCTTGGCCGCCTGCACCAGTTCGTCCTGGGCGGCGCGCAAGGTCTGTTCGGCGCGTTGCCGCTCCTGCACTTCACGCTGCAGCCCGGCAACCGCCTCCGACAGGTCGGCGGTGCGCTCCTCGACCTTGCGTTCGAGTTCCTGGTTGGCGCGTTCGAGCATCGCCCGCGCTTCCTCGCGGCCGCGCGCCAGGCGGCGGCGCTGGCGGGTGTACAGGACGCCGAGCAGCAGGCAGCCGAGAGCGGCAACGCTGAGCGCGGCATGCGTCGCCGCCTGGATGCCGACCGGGCGCAGGTCGGAAAAGACGACGATGCGCCAGGCGGTGCCGGACAGGTGGCGCGACATCGCCAGGTAGGGGCGCGCGCCCTGCGCCGGCGCCACGTCGTCGCGCAGGTGCTTGGGCAGGCGGACGATGCGCCCTTCGTCGGCGCCGTCAAGATCGATGTCGAGGCTGATCTCGCCCAGCGGCTGGCCGGCGAACTGCTGCCGGCCGAGACGGTCGAGGACGTCGCGCGGCTGCGGGCGCAGCGTCGCGTAGCGCCATTCCGGCGGCGAGGCGAGCAGCACGACGTCGTTGCGGTCGACGATCAGCGCCGGCGCCTCCTGCGCCAGCCAGCGCCGCTCGACCTCGCGGATGCCGGACTTGACGACGGCGACGCCGATCACCTTCCACTCCTGCGTCTCGTCGCGGATCGGCAGCGCGAAGTAGTAGCCGGGCTCGTGCCGGATGTGGTCGACCGCGTAATGGCGGGCCGGCGTGCCGCGCACCGCGTCGCGGAAGAAAGGCATGTAGGAGAGGTCGGAGCCGAGCAGGTTGTCGGAGAAGATCCAGTCGCTGGAGGCGACGACGGTGCCGCTGGTATCGAGGACGAAGATCGCCGGGCCGCCGAGATGGTCGTTGAGCTTCTGCAGGAAACGGTTGGCCTCGGCCTGCAGGATGTCCTGCCCCTCGCTCGGGCCGCGCAGCAGGGCGACGATGTCGGCGTTCAGTTCGACAGCGCTGGGAATCGAGGCATGCCGGGTGACCTCGCTGTCGATCGCGGCGCCGAGAATGTCGAGCTGGTGCGAAGCCGCCTCGCGCATTTCGGCCACCCCGTAGTGCTCGGACAGCCGGTAGGAAAAGAAGGCGAGCGCCAGGAAAGCGACCAGCAGCGCCGCCAGTCCGAGCAGACGGTGCGGACGGGGCAAGGGCGTGGGCAGTTGGGCGGCGGAATCCGGCATGACGGGACGGGCTCAGGGAGCACTCATTGTACGGCCGAACGCCCGCCCGCCGCGGCGGGCGGCGGAACGGGCGACGGCGGCGCCGGTTGCCGGCATCGAGCTCAGCCTGGCCGGCGCGGCGCGGTCAGCACTTCGGGCGCCAGTACGACGGCGAGGTGCGCCTGGTCCATCAGCCCCATCTCCTCGACCAGTTCGGCGACACCGCGACCGCTGCGCAGCGCCTCCTGGGCGACCCGGGTGGCGTTCTCGTAGCCGATGTGCGGGTTCAGCGCCGTGGCCAAACCGGCCGAAGTGCGTACTCGCTCCGCCAGCAGCTCGCGGTTGGCGGTGATGCCGCGCACGCAATGGGCGGTCAGCGTGCGACAGCCGGCGGCCAGGTGTTCGATGCTCTTGAACAAGCTGTGGGCGATGATCGGTTCGAAGGCGTTCAACTGCAGTTGGCCGCCCTCGGCCGCCATGGTGATGGTGACGTCGTTGCCGATCACCTCGAAGGCAATCTGGTTGACCACTTCCGGGATCACCGGATTGACCTTGCCCGGCATGATCGACGAACCGGCGGCGCGCGCCGGCAGGCGGATTTCGTTCAAGCCGGCCTGCGGGCCGGAAGAGAGCAGGCGCAGGTCGTTGCAGGTCTTCGAGAGCTTGGCGGCAACGCGCTTCAAGACGCCGGAAAGCTGGACGAAGGCGCCGCAGTCCTGGGTCGCTTCGATCAGGTTGGGCGCCGCTTCCAGCGCGAAACCGGAAAGCCGCGACAGGTGATCGATGGCCAGCCGGGAATAACGCATGTCGGTGTTGATGCCGGTGCCGATCGCCGTGGCGCCGAGGTTGATCTCGCGGATCAGGGCGATCGCCTCGCCCAGGCGCAACTCGTCTTCCTGCAGCATCACCGCGTAGGTCGAGAATTCCTGACCGAGCGTCATCGGCACCGCGTCCTGCAACTGGGTGCGGCCGATCTTGAGCACGTCCTTGAACTCCTCGGCCTTGGCCGCGAAGGCCTCGCGCAGGCCGGCCATCGCCGACAGCAAGCCGCGGATGGCGAAGCAGGCGGCGACGCGCAGCGCCGTCGGGTAGACGTCGTTGGTGCTCTGCGACATGTTGACGTGGTTGAGCGGGTGCAGATGGGCGTAGTCGCCCTTGCCATGGCCGAGGATTTCGAGCGCCCGGTTGGCGATCACCTCGTTGGCGTTCATGTTGGTCGAGGTGCCGGCGCCGCCCTGGATGACGTCGACGACGAACTCATCGTGCAGCTTGCCGCCGGCGATTTCCTGGCAGGCGGCGATGATCGCGTCGGCGCGCGTGCGGTCGAGCTGGCCGAGTTCGCAATTGGCCATCGCCGCCGCCTGCTTGGTCAGCGCCAGGGCGCGCACCAGCTCGCCGTAGCTGCCGATGCTCTTGCCGGTGATCGGGTAGTTCTCGATCGCCCGCAGGGTATGCACGCCCCAGTAGGCGCCGGCCGGTACTTCGGCGTCGCCGAGAAGGTCGTGTTCGAGTCTTGTGCTCATGTTGTCTCCGTTGTGCTTTTGGGTATGGGGTCGGGTTCAGTGATGCAGGATCTTGGCCAGGAACTGCTGTGCCCGTTCCGAGCGCGGGTTGGCGAAGAAGGCTTCCTTGCTGTCGTCTTCGACGATTTGGCCGTGGTCCATGAAGATGACGCGGTTGGCGACGCGTTTGGCAAAACCCATTTCGTGCGTGACGCACATCATCGTCATGCCTTCCCTGGCCAGCTCGGTCATCACGTCGAGCACTTCGTTGACCATTTCCGGGTCGAGCGCCGAGGTCGGCTCATCGAACAGCATGCAGATCGGGTCCATCGCCAGCGCCCGGGCGATCGCCACCCGCTGCTGCTGGCCGCCGGACAACTGGCCGGGGAACTTGTGGGCGTGTGCCTTGAGGCCGACCCGGTCGAGCAGCTTGAGACCCTTGTCGATGGCTTCGTCCTGCGCGCGGCCGAGCACCTTGACCTGGGCGATCGCCAGGTTCTGGGTGATGCTCATGTGCGGAAACAGTTCGAAATTCTGGAACACCATGCCGACGTGCGCGCGCAGCTTCGACAGATTGGTTTTCGGATCGCCGACCGAGGTGCCGTTGACGATGATCTCGCCCGACTGGAAGGGTTCGAGGCCATTGACGCACTTGATCAGCGTCGATTTGCCGGAACCCGAGGGGCCGCAGACGACGATCACCTCGCCCTTGTTGACGGTGGTGCTGCAATCCTTGAGCACGTCGAACGAACCGTAGCTCTTGCTGACATGGGAAATCTGGATCATGACTATCTCCTGGGAACGCGGCTTCAGGCCGGGTGGTATTTTTTCTGCAGATGCTTGACCAGCATCGACGCGGCAAAGCAGAGGACGAAATAGACGGCGCCGGCGAACAGCAGCAGTTCGACCAGCCGCCCGTCGCGGTCGCCGACCTTGTAGGCGGCACCGAAGAAGTCGGCCAGCGCGGACACGTAAACCAGCGAGGTGTCCTGGAACAGGATGATGGCCTGGGTGAGCAGCAGCGGAATCATGTTGCGGAAGGCCTGCGGCAGGATCACCAGCCGCATCGCCTGGCCGTAGGTCATGCCCAAGGCCTGACAGGCGGCCATCTGGCCCCTCGGCACCGACTGGATGCCGGCGCGGATGATCTCCGAGTAGTAGGCCGACTCGAACAGCGCGAAGCCGATCATCGCCGAAGTCAGGCGCAAGTCGGCGCCAGGCGGCAGGCTGAGCAGTTGCTCGATGAACTTGGGCACGATCAGGAAGAACCAGAGCAACACCATGACCAGCGGCACGGCGCGGAACAGGTTCACGTAGCCGGCGGCGAACAGCGACAGGGGTTTCACCGACGACAGCCGCATCATCGCCAGCAGCGTGCCCCAGACGATGCCGACGACGATCGCCGTCAGCGTGATTTCCAGCGAGATCTTCATGCCGTCCCAGAGGAAGGGCAGCGCCCCGGGGATCGAAGACCAGTCGAATTCGTAAGCCATCTCACTTGCCTCCCAGGTAGCCCGGCACGCGGACCTTGTCTTCGAGCTTCTTCATCAGTGTCATGACGATGACGTTGATCGCGACATAGGCGACGGTGACGGCGATGAAGGATTCGTAGGGCTGCGCCGTGTAATCGACCAATTGACGGCCTTGCGCGGCGAGTTCGAGAAGACCGATGGTCGAGCAGACGGCGGAATTCTTGAAGATGTTGAGGAACTCCGAGGTCAGCGGCGGCACGATCAGCCGGAAAGCCATCGGCAGCAGGACGAAACGGTAGGTCTGGCCGAGCGTGAAACCGAGCGCCAGGCCGGCGTTCTTCTGGCCTTTCGGCAAGGCGTTGATGCCGGAACGCACCTGCTCGGCGACCCGCGCGCTGGTGAACAGCCCGAGGCAGACCATCGCCGCCAGGAACTGCTGGAACACCGGATGCGACTGCTTGTAGGCGTCACCGATACTGGTCGGCAGTAGTTCCGGCAACACGAAGTACCAGATGAACAATTGCACGAGCAGCGGGATGTTGCGGAACAACTCGACGTAGGCGGTGGCCAGGCCGCTCAGTACCTTGTTCGGCACCGTGCGCAGGACCCCCATGACGGCGCCGAGCAGGAGGGCGATCAACCAGGCGCTCAGCGAGAGCAGCACGGTCATCTGCAGGCCGGAGAGCATCCAGCCCAGGTAAATGTCGTCGCCCGCCGCCGTCGGCTGCAGGAAGACGTGCCAGTTCCATTGGTAGTTCATGACTTTTCCTCGTCGAAACAGGGAAACCGGGCGCGCCCCGCGCGCCCGGCGGACGGGATCAGTATTCCCAGAAGATGCGCTGCAGTTCCTTGCTGTCGTTGGTCTTGGTCAGAGCAACGGTGGCCAGGATGCGGGCCTTCTGCGGGTTGAGGTCGTGGGCGACGACCCAGTCGTACTGGTCGTCCGGCTGCTCGGCGTTGCGCAGGACGAAGCCGCCGGCATTGACGTGCGAGGAGCGGATGATCTGCACGCCCTGGGCACGCAGTTCGCGCAGTGCCTGAACGACGTTCTTGGCCACCGAACCGTTGCCCGTACCGGCATGGATGATCGCCTTGGCGCCGCTGGCGGCGAGTGCCTTGTAGGCGGTGTCGGCGACGTTGCCGTGACCGTAGGCGATGCCGACCGTCGGCAGGCTGTCGATCTTGTCGATGTCGAACTCGGAGTTCACGGTGTGGCGCTTGGCCGGCAGGCGGAACCAGTAGTTCTTGCCTTCGACGATCATGCCGAGCGGACCCCAGGGGCTCTTGAAGGCGCTGGTCTGGATGTTGATCATCTTGGCGACGTCGCGACCGCTGTTCAGTTCGTCGTTCATCGCCACGAGCACGCCCTTGCCGCGGGCATCCTTGGCCGACGCGGCGGCAACCGCGTTGTACAGGTTGAGCATGCCGTCAGCCGACATCGCGGTGCCCGGACGCATCGAACCGACGATGACGATCGGCTTGTCGGTATGGACGACGAGGTTGAGGAAGTAAGCGGTCTCTTCCAGCGTGTCGGTGCCGTGGGTGATGACGATGCCGTCGACGTCGGCCTGCTTGGCCAGCGCCGAAACGCGCTTGCCGAGGGTCAGCAGGTGCTCGTTGGTGAAGCTTTCGGAAGCGATCTGGAAGACCTGCTCGCCGCGCACGGCGGCAACCTTGGCGAGTTCGGGAACGCCGGCGATCAGCTTGTCGACCGGCACTTTCGCCGCCTGGTAGGTGGCGCTGTTGGTGGCTTCGGCACCGGCCCCGGCGATGGTGCCGCCGGTGGCGAGGATGACGACATTGGGTTGGGCGGCCATGACCGCCAGCGAGGCGACGCAGCCGGCAGCGAAGACGGCGCAACGGGTGAAAATACGCTTGAACATGATGAACTCCTCTTTTTTGGGGGATGAGCCGGGCCGGACACCCCGTTCCGGGAGTGCCTCGATCACGACGGATTTCTCAGGAAATTATTCGAACGCTTTGTCGTTCGGCGCCTTGTACAAGGCCTTCATTTCGGCCGACAGCGGCATGTTGAGGTTCAGGCCCTTGGGCGGGATCGGGTTCATGAACCACTTGTTGTAGATCTTCTCGGCGTCGCCGGAAGTCATCGCCTTGGTCAGCGCCGCATCGACCACCTTCTTGAACTCGGCGTCGTCCTTGCGCAACATGCAGCCGTAGGCTTCCTTGGACTGCGCGGTACCGACCACGGCCCAGTCGCCCGGCCGCTTGGCCTTGGCCATTTCGCCGTAGAGCAGCGCGTCGTCCATCATGAAGGCGACGGCACGGCCGGTTTCCAGGGTCAGAAAGCTTTCGCCGTGATCCTTGGCCGAGATCACGTTCATGCCCATCTTCTTCTCTTCGTTCATCTTCCGGATCAGGCGCTCGGACGTGGTGCCGGCGGTGGTGACTACGTTCTTGCCGGCGAGGTCGGCGAAATCGTTGATGCCCGAGGTCTTCTTGGTCAGCAGCTTGGTGCCGATGACGAAGATCGTCGTCGAGAAACCGACCTGCTTCTGGCGTTCCAGATTGTTCGTCGTCGAGCCGCATTCGATGTCGACGGTGCCGTTCTGGATCAGCGTGATGCGGTTGGCCGAGGTGACCGGCATCAGTTTGGTGTCGAGCTTGGCCAGCTTGAGATCGGCCTTCACCGCATCGACGACCTTCAACATCAGTTCGTGCGAATAGCCGATGACTTGTTGCTTGTCGTCGTAGTAAGAGAACGGGATCGAGGATTCGCGGTGACCGAGCGTGATGCTGCCGGTGTCCTTGATCTTCTTCAGCGTCGAAGCTTCCTGGGCAACTGCCGGCGTCACGGCGGCAGCGGAAAACACGGTGGCCAGGGCGGCGGCAAGGGCGATACGTTTCATGTCTTCTCCTGAAAATGAGGAAGCCGCGAGCGGGCTTCGGTGCAGAATACATCGCAAGCCACGTGCCAGCCGCCGTCGCTAGGCCGACATTCGGCAAACCATTGATTTATCGAGAAACGGCTCGCAGGCCGGGGCGCTGCGCCAACGGAAACCCGATATTTCGCGCAGGCGTGCCATCGGATTTCCGACGGTGCGGTCGCCGAAGCCGCGAGTTGTCAGGGATCGGGCGCCTCGTGCACAATGGCTGGAAAGGGGGAGAGACCATGCAAAAGAATATCCAGCCCAGTCCCTGGGCGGAGGAGAACGACCCGATCCAGCAGTTGGCGCTGGAAGAGTGCGTCAAGCGTCAGCGCTTCGACAACGCGGTCTCGGTACTCGTCCTGCCGGCCGGCGGCGCCAAGCTGGCGAGCCGCTTCGCCGCGCTCGGCGCGCGGGTCACCCTGGCCGACCGGGCCGAACGCAAGCAGGAAATCGAAGGCCGCGTCCTCGCCGCCGGCTATCCCGATCACATCCGCTTCGCCGCCACCGATCTGCCTTCGCCGCCGCCGCAGGACCCGGCCGCGCCCTACGACATCATCGTTTTCCGCCACGGCCTGTGCAAACTGCCCTACGCCCGCGGCAAGCAGTTGATCCAGCAACTGATGCAGCAGTTGAAGATCGGCGGCAAGCTCTACCTTTCCATCATCGGCCTGCATTCCGAACTGGGCGAAGGCTATGCCGGCCGCGAGCAGTCGATCTACGAACGCTGGGGCAAGCTTTCGCCGGCGATGGCGCGCAAGTACGACGTGCGCGACGAAGTCTGCCTCTATTCCGAGCGCGATCTCTTCTTGTTGCTGCTCGAATCCGGCGCCAGCGTGCTGCGCACGCTGACCACCACCTGGGGCAACGTCAAGGGCGTCGCCGTGCGCGTCTGATGCGGCTGGGGATTGACCTCGGCGGCAGCAAGATCGAAATCGTCGCCCTCGCCAGCGACGGCAGCGAGCGCCTGCGCCGCCGCATCGCGACGCCGCAGGGCGACTACCAGGCAACCCTGCAGGCGATCGCCGGCCTGGTCGCCGGTGCCGAGAACGAAACCGGTCAACTCGGCAGCGTCGGCATCGGCATTCCCGGCGCCGAATCGCTGGTCGACGGGCGGATCAAGAACGCCAACTCGACTTGTCTCAACGGCCAGCCGCTGCGCGCCGACCTGCGGGCGCTGTTGCAGCGGGAAATCCGCCTGGCCAACGATGCCAACTGCTTCGCCCTGTCGGAAGCGGTCGATGGCGCCGGTCGTGGCGCCCGTTGCGTCTTCGGCGTCATCCTCGGTACCGGCGTCGGCGGCGGCATCGTCATCGACGGCAAGGTGCTGGTCGGTGCCAATGCGATCGCCGGCGAGTGGGGACACAACCCGCTGCCGCCGACGGCGGCCGACCCGCTGCCCGCCCTGCCCTGCTATTGCGGCCGTCAGGGCTGCGTCGAAACCTGGCTGTCCGGCCCCGGGCTCGCCGCAGACCACCGGCGTGCTACCGGCAACGACCTGAGTGCGGCGCAGATCGCCGAGCAGGCGGCGGCCGGCGATACCGCCAGCGTGGCGACGCTGGACCGCCATCTCGCCCGCCTCGGCCGCGCCCTGGCCGGCGTCATCAACCTCCTCGACCCGGAAGTCGTCGTCCTCGGCGGCGGCCTCTCCAACATCCGGCAACTGTACCGGCGCCTGCCCGAAGCCTGCCTGCCGCACGTCTTTTCCGACACTTGCCGGACCCGCTTCCTGCCGGCCGTCCATGGCGACTCGTCGGGCGTGCGCGGCGCGGCCTGGCTGTGGGACTGACGGAAATATCCATGGCCCAGATCTCCCTCTTTGTCGGCGGCATCCGGCCGCTGCCCGAATCCGGCCGCCCGACCGGCATCTACAAGCAACCGGCCAGCGGCCCGCTCGAACTCGGCAGCAACGGCTTTACCAGCGACCGCCAGGCCGACCTGCGCGTACATGGCGGCCCGGAGAAGGCCGTCCATCTCTACCCGGCGGCGCACTACGCGCGACTCGCCGCGCGTTTTCCCGAGATTGCCGGCCAACTGGTTCCCGGCAGCCTCGGCGAAAACCTGTCGACAGCTGAGCTCGACGAAAGCAGCGTGCGCATCGGCGACATCTGGCGCCTGGGCAGCGCCCGCCTGCAGGTCTGCCAGCCGCGCAGTCCCTGCTGGAAGATCGACGAACGCTTCGCCAGCGACGGCATCGCCCAGTTCATCGCCGAGCAGCGACTGACCGGCTGGTACTGGCGCGTCCTGACGCCGGGCACGGTCGCCCCCGGTGAGCCGCTGCTGCTCGCGGAAGCCGCCACCGCGATGACGCTGGCCGAGGCGATGCTGCTCTGGCAAAGCCATCGCCCACCACTTACCGAACTCGACCGTCTGGCGGCAACGCCGGGTATCGCCGACCACTGGCGGCAGAAGATCGTCCAGCGCGCCGACTGGCTGCGACGCAATCCCGACACGCCGCCTCCGACAGCGACCAGGTTTCATGTGAAACCGCCACAGCCATGACTCAAGCCCCCCCGCAGAACCTGATGCGGCACCTTTTCCTGCCGTTCGCCGCCGGCTATTTCCTGTCCTACCTCTACCGCACGGTGAATGCCGTGCTCGGCCCGGTGATCGCCGGCGAACTGGCCCTGCCCGACAACGCGCTCGGCCTGCTCACCAGCACCTACTTCCTCGCCTTCGGCGCCGCCCAGCTACCGCTCGGCATGCTGCTCGACCGTTTCGGACCGCGCCGCGTCGAAGCTGCGCTGCTCGTCGTCGCCGCCGCTGGCGCCGCGCTGTTCGCCAGCGCCGACGGTCTGAGCGGGCTGACCCTCGGCCGGGCGATGATCGGCCTCGGCGTCTCGGCCTGCCTGATGGCCTCGTTCAAGGCCTTCACGCAATGGTTCCCGCCCGAGCGCCAGGCCTCGCTGACCGGTTGGATCATGGCCTCCGGCGGCATGGGCGCGCTGGCGGCAAGCAAGCCGCTCGAACTGGCGCTCGGTTTCACCGGCTGGCGCGAGATCGTCCTCGCCCTCGCCGCGCTGACGCTGGCGGTCGCCACCCTGATCTGGCGCAGCGTTCCGGACCGTCCGGCAGAAGCCGGCGGCAGCGGCTTCGCCGAACAACTGGCCGGAGTCCGGGAAATCTTCGCCAGCCGGCATTTCTGGCGCTACGCGCCGATGGGCTTCTTTTTCACCGGCGGCTTCATGGCAGTGCAAGGCCTGTGGGCGTCGCGCTGGATGAACGTCACCGAAGGACTCAGCGCCGCCGCCGTCGCCGACCGGCTGACCTGGATGAGCCTGGCGATGCTCGGCGGCTTCCTGTTCATGGGTTTCTTCGCAAGCACCCTGGTTCGCCGCGGCTTGCCACTGGCCAACCTGTTCCGCGCCGCGATGCTTGCCGCCTTCGCCGCCTTCGCGCTGATCTGCTGTTTCCCGCAGGGCTGGGGCGCCCTCCTCTGGCCGCTGCTCGGCGCCTGTTTCTCGCTCTCCAACATCGCCTATTCGCTGGTCGCCCAGGCCTTCCCGACCCGCCTTTCCGGACGCGCCAACACCGCCCTGAACCTGCTCGTCTTCGCCGGCGCCTTCGGCCTGCAGTGGGGCATCGGCGGCCTGGTCGACGCTTTGCAGGCGGGCGGCCTGGCCGCCGTCACCGCCTACCGCACCGCCTTCTTCGGCCTGCTAGGCCTGCAGGCCCTGTCGCTGGGCAGTTTCCTCTGGCTCGGCCGGCGGCGCTGATGTCGCCAGGTCGACCTGCTGCATGCTCCCGCTGCGGCCGCTTTCCATCAGGTAAACGCCGGCCGCGCGTATCTGACCGAGCAAGGCGTTGTCCGGCGACTTGAGCGAGAACGGCGCCGCCACCGAGCCGGTGTACAGGGCGCCGACGCCGGCCGCGGCGAGCGATTCGTAGCGCCCGCCCGACCACAGGGCAAGCTTGTCGAACACGGC
This sequence comes from uncultured Dechloromonas sp., assembly GCA_964523045.1. GTDB lineage: Bacteria > Pseudomonadota > Gammaproteobacteria > Burkholderiales > Rhodocyclaceae > Azonexus. Next base: position 14,337 of record CAZFXO010000016.1, read on the forward strand.
ATCGCCCTCATCGATCCAGCCGTTGCCGTCGAGGTCGTAGTTCGCCAGATCGGCAAAGCCATCGCCACTGCTGGCACCGAACAGCTCACTGCCGTCATCGGCCCGGCCGTTGCCGTTGCGGTCGAAGACCAGGAAGCAGCTACCGCCACCCAGTTCGGGCAAGCTTTCGACTTTACCGTCGCAGTCGATGTCGAAACTGAAACGCTTCTCCGACAATTCGCAGGCCTGGCCGGAAAAGTTCAGCACCAACGGGTCACGCAAGCGGACGCTGCCGCTTTCCGAGAGCACGCTGGTTTTCTCGTAATGACGCGACATGTCGAGCGATAAGTCGAAGGCCAGCTCGCGGCCGTCGCAGGTATTCACTTTGCCGCTGGCGCAGACGCGGGTGCTCTCGCTTTCCTCGACCCGCTCGCAGATCGTGCTCTGCCAGGCGAACTCACGTCCGCTGCGGTCTTCTTCCGCCTTGGCCGGCAAGGGCTCCCAGGCGGCATCGTCCTGCCGGCATTGCCGGCCATCCATTGCCGCCATGATCGCCCCGACCAGTGCGTCGAGCATGCGCTGCACCCGCTCCCTAAGCTCAGCGGCGCTTTCGTCGCCACTCGCCGCCATGCTCTCGAATAACTGCCGGAAGCCGCTCTGCGACGCGACTTCGAGGCGACGATCGTAACTGGCTTCATGGCTTGCCGTCAGATTGACGGCGGATGTTTCGATTTTCATGATCACCCTCCGGGCTGTGTTCGGGTCACCACACCTGCAAAGGACGTGCCGGGCAGCGTCGAAAGTCCGATGGACAGCCCTCGCCGACAGATGGACAATCGGCAGTGAATCGGTACCACCACAAGGCAGTAGCCATGAAGCCCCTCAGCCACCGGGTCATCCGGCAATTATTCCTGGCAGCCTGCGTGCTGCTTGGCAACCTCCTCCCCGCCACCGCCACGGAAAGCTACAGTTTCTCGGTCGTCCCGCAGTTCGAACGGCGCATGCTGTTCAGCATCTGGCAGCCCATCGTCGACCAACTGGAAAAACGCACCGGCCTGCACCTGCACCTGGTCACCTCGCTGTCGGTCAGCGATTACGAAAGCGACGTGCAGAAGGGGCAGTACGACTTCATCTACCTCAATCCCTACATGATGCCGGTGGTCACCGAAACGCCCGGCTACATTCCGCTGGTCCGCGACGCCCGGCCGATCCACGGCATCCTGGTCGTGCGCAAGGACAGCCCGCTGCAAAAGGTCAGCGACCTGCAAGGCAAGACGCTGGCCGTGCCGTCGATGACGGCGCTCGGCGCCAGCCTGCTGCTGCGCGCGGAGCTCGACCGGCAATTCGGCGTCCAGCCCAAGGTCATCATCGCCAAGACCCACAGTTCGGTTTTCCTGCACGTCATCAACGGCTTCGCCGATGCCGGCGGCTCGGTCCAGAAGACGCTGGGCGAACAGGATGCCAGGATTCAGGGCGCCCTGCGCGTGCTGCACCGGACCGTGGCCGTTCCCTCGCATCCTCTCGCCGCGCACCGGCGGGTGCCGGTCGAGGTCAGGGAAAAGCTGCGCCAGGCCTTCATCGACCTGGCCAGCAGCGAGGAAGGCCGCGCCCTGCTCGAAAAGGTGCCGATGCAGTCGCCGGTGGCGGCGCAGATCGGCGATTACGACGTGCTCAAATCGCTGAAGCTGGAAAACTACCTGGAACAACCGTGATCGGCAGACTTTCGCTGCGCTGGAAACTGCTCCTGCCGCTGCTGCTGGCGGCGCTGCTGGTCGCCCTGTTGATGGATCGCTTCTGGCTGCAGCGCAGCCTGGACAACGTCGAGCAGGCACAACTGCAATCGGCGCAACGCCATCTCGACAGCGTCGGCGAAAGCCTGTTGCCGCTGATCATGGGACAGCAGCTCGACATCATCAACGAGAATCTCGACCGACTGCTGGAAAAGAACCCGGAGTGGGTGGCCATCACCGTGAACGACGCCGATGGAAGACAACTCTATCCGTTGTTGATCGAGCGCGAAGGGCCGCCGGGCGGCAACAGCCCCGACCTGCGCCGCATCTCGCTGCCGCTGGACTTCGCCGGTCGCAATCTGGCCCGCATCGACGCGCTCTACGACCTGGCGCCGCAGATGAACCTGCAGCGCCGCGAACACCGGACGATGAGCCTGATCCTGCTTGGCGTCCTGGCCGGCAGCGTGCTGTTGCTGTGGATGCTGGTCGAACGGGTCGTGCACCGGCCGCTGCGCCACCTCTCCCAGGCTGCCGCGGAACTCGCCCGGCGCAATTACCAGGCGGCGTTGCCGCCGGCCAGCGACGATGACCTCGGCCGGCTGATCGAGAGTTTCGAACGGATGCGCCGCGAACTGCAGAACCACCACGCCATGCTCGACCAGGAAATCGCCGAGCGCCGGCAAGCCGAGGAAGGTCTGCGCATGTTCTCGCTGGCGGTCGAACAAAGTCCGGCCAGCATCCTGATCACCGACACCAACTCGCGCATCGAGTACGTCAACGCGGCCTTTGTCCGCAACACCGGCTTCCGCCGCGACGAAGTGCTGGGCGAAAACCCGCGTCTGCTGCATTCCGGCAAGACCACCCCGGAAACCTACGCCAGCCTGCGGCGCGCGCTGGCCTACGGCGAAACCTGGTCGGGCGAATTCCACAACCGGCGCAAGGACGGCAGCGAGTTCATCCAGGCGGCAATCATCACCCCGCTGCGCGAACCCGACGGGCAGGTCAGCCACTACGTCGCGGTGCAGGAAGACGTCACCGAAAAGAAGCGGCTGGCCGCCGAACTCGACCGTCATCGCCACCACCTCGAAGAGCAGGTCACCCAGCGCACCCGCGAACTGGGCGAGGCGAAGGCCGCCGCCGAACAGGCCAACCGGGCGAAGAGCGCCTTTCTCGCCAACATGAGCCACGAAATCCGCACCCCGCTCAATGCCATTGGCGGCATGGCCCACCTGATCCGCCGCAGCGGCCTGCCGCCGGATCAGCTCGAACGTCTCGACAAGCTCGATGCCGCCAGCCGCCACCTGCTGGAAACCATCAACACGGTGCTCGACCTGTCGAAGATCGAGGCCGGCAAGCTGATGCTCGAGGAAATCGTCTTCAATCCGGTCAGCCTGCTCGAAAACGTCCGCTCGATGCTGCAGGAGAAAGCCGACAGCAAGAAGCTGGCGTTTTCCATCGAACGCACAGTGCTGCCGGAACGCCTGTTGGGCGACCCGACCCGCCTGCAGCAGTGCCTGCTCAATTACGCCAGCAACGCGATCAAGTTCACGGAGCGGGGTAGCATCGTCCTGCGCGCCGACGTCATCGACCAGACCGGGAGCCGCGCGCTACTGCGCTTCGCGGTCAGCGACACCGGCATCGGCATTCCGGTGGAGGCCCAGAGCCGTTTGTTCTCCGCTTTCGAGCAAGCCGACAGCTCGACCACCCGGCGCTTCGGCGGCACCGGCCTGGGCCTCGCCATCACCGCCAAGATCGCCGAAGCGATGGGGGGGGCGGTGGGCCTGGACAGCGCTCCCGACAAAGGCAGCACTTTCTGGTTCACCGCCCGCCTGCGCAAGGCGCCCGACACGGCTACGGCAAACCACGTCCCGGCCGAGCAAGCGGAAGAAAGCGTCCGCCAGTACTGCCGGGACAGCCGGCTCCTGCTGGTCGAGGACGAGCCGGTCAACCGCGAGATCGCCCTCGAACTGCTGGCGGAAACCGGCGTCCAGGCCGACTTCGCCGAGGACGGCGAACAGGCTGTCGCCATGGTTAGCGCCAACGACTACCAGTTGGTACTGATGGACATGCAAATGCCGCGCATGGACGGCCTTGAGGCGACCCGCCGCATCCGCCGTCTGCCTGGCCGGGAGAACCTGCCGATCGTGGCGATGACCGCGAATGCCTTCGCCGAGGACAAGGCGCGTTGTTTCGCGGCGGGCATGAACGATTTCGCAAGCAAGCCGATCGACCCCGAGCTGCTCTACCGCCTGCTGCTCAAATGGCTACCGCAACACCACGGCTGAACGGCACTCAAAGTTCCAACGGATCGACTTCGAGATGCCAGCGCAGGCGCGTCGGCAGTTTCAGCTTGTCGATCGCCGCCCGCCAGAGCGGAAGGAAAGCCTGCAGCGCCGGACGTGAACCGGCTTCGACCAGCAATTGGGCGCGTTCCAGATTGGCCAGGCGAGCCATGCGCATCGGCACCGGGTCGTAGAGCATGACTTGGTCGTGCTCGGCGACAGGCGGCAGCGCCACCGCCTGCGCCAGGAAAGCCATGGCGTCGGCCATCGCCGGCGCCTCGGCGCGCAGCACCGCCTGGAAGGCATAGGGCGGGAACCCCGCCTGCTCCCTTTCCTCGAGCTGGGTGGCAGCAAAACCCGGGTAATCCTGGGCGACCAGCGCCGCGAACAACGGATGCTCGGGATACTGGGTCTGGATCAGCACCTCGCCTTGCAGCTCGGCCCGTCCGGCACGGCCGGCAACCTGCATCAGCTGGGCGAACAGGCGCTCCGGCGCGCGCCAGTCGGCGGCATAGAGCGCCGAATCGGCACCGAGCACGCCGACCAGCGTCAGCTTCGGAAAATCGTGCCCCTTGGCCAGCATCTGCGTCCCGACCAGGATATCGGCCTCGCCGCCATGGATGCGTTCGAGCATCGCTTCCCACTGCTTGCGGCTCTTCACCGAATCGCGGTCGACGCGCAGGATGCGCGCTTCCGGAAACTCGCCCTGCAGCCATTCCTCGACGCGTTGCGTGCCGCGACCGAAGGGATGGATGTCCTGGTTACCGCAGGTCGGGCAGGCGCGCGGAATGCGCTCTTCCAGGCCGCAGTGGTGGCAGCGCAGGCGACGGTCGGCCAGGTGCAGGACCAGGTTGGCGGCGCAGCGGTGGCAGCGCGATACCCAGCCGCAGGCCGGGCACGCCAGCACCGGCGCATAACCGCGCCGGTTGAGGAAGACCAGGCTCTGTTCGCCGCGCTCCAGACGCTGGCGGATAGCGCTCACCAGCGCGTCGCTGACGCCTTCGCGCAGCGCCATGCGCCGGGTATCGACCAGGCGCACCGCCGGCAGCCTGGCCTGCGAGTTGGCGCGCTCGCGCAGCGTCAGCAGCGCATAGCGGCTGCCCTGCGCGTTGGCCCAGGTTTCCAGCGACGGCGTCGCCGAACCGAGAAGGATCGGCACTGCCTGCTGACGCGCCCTGACCACCGCCAAATCGCGCGCCGAATAGCGCATGCCGTCCTGTTGCTTGAACGAGGGATCGTGCTCCTCATCGACCAGGATCAGGCCAAGCCGCGGCAGCGGCGTGAACACCGAGAGACGGGTGCCGAGAACGATCGCCGCCTCGCCGCTGAAAGCGGCACGCCAATTGCGTTCGCGCGCCGCCTCGGCCAGTTCGCTGTGCAGCGCGACCACGTTGTGCCCGGGAAAGCGGCTGCGCACGCGCGCTTCGAGCTGCGGCGTCAGGTTGATTTCCGGCACCAGCAGCAGCACTTGGTCGCCAAGCGCCAGGGTGCGTTCGATCAGGCGCAGATAGACCTCGGTCTTGCCGCTGCCGGTGACGCCGAACAGCAGGTGCGCGGAAAACCCGCCATTGATGGCCACCGCGTCGATCGCCGTCGCCTGCTCGGCGGTCAGCGCCGGCGGAGCCAGCGGCGCCACCGCCCTGGCCGCCCGTCCGGCGCGCCGCTGCGGCGCCGACAGGCGCTTGAGGCCGACCGGCAGCGCCTGCATCAGGACTTCGCCGAAAGGCGCCTGGTAGTAGTTGCTGGCAAATTCGCAGAGGGCGAAGAAATCGTCCGGCAAGGGCGGCAGATCGTCGAGGATCGCCGTCGCTGCCTTCAACTGATCGAGCGGCCACTCGCCTTGCTCGACGACGGCGACGACGATGCCGATCTTCTCGCCGCGCCCGAAAGGCACCCGCACCCGGCGGCCAATGTCGTCGACCGAGGCCTGTTCGGCACGGTATTCGAACAAGCGGTGCAGCGGCAGATCGAGGGCGACGCGCAGAACGGGCATGCAGCAGACTCGGAGGAAAACCCTGGCGGAAGCTTGTCCACAAAAGCTGTGGATAACTTTGTGGATCGCTGGCGGAAAAAAATGCTAAGTCAGCGATTTGTAAGGCTTTTGTTATCTTGCCGAAATAATGTGCAAAACAACAAACCCTTATTTTTCAGCAACTTGCATTAATTTCGGGATGTCAAGCCAATTTCCCGGATGCTAGCTCCCCGGGGAGCGGATTTCTGTGCATAAGTCAAGCCGCGCCGGGGAGATGAGTCCTCACTTGCGCAGCGAACGGCTATGGGCATGCACCGTCTCGACCAGCACCGAGACGTTCTCGGGCGGCGTGTACTGCGAGATGCCATGCCCCAGATTGAAGACGTGACCAGTATTGCCCGAACCGAAGCTGTCGAGCACCTTCTTCGTCTCGGCGGCAATCGTTTCCGGCGTACCGAACAGCACATTGGGGTCGATGTTGCCCTGCAGCGTCACCTGGTCGCCGACCCGGCGCCGGGCTTCGCCGATATCGATCGTCCAGTCGAGACCGACAGCATCGCAGCCGATGGCGGCGATCTTCTCCAGCCACAGGCCGCCGTTCTTGGTGAACACGATGCTCGGAATGCGCTGGCCGTCCTTTTCCTTCTTCAGGCCGGCGACGATGCGCTGCATGTAGGCCAGCGAAAACTCCTGGTAAGCCGCCGCCGACAGCGAACCGCCCCAAGTGTCAAAAATCATCACCGCCTGGGCGCCACAATCGATCTGCGCGTTCAGGTACTTGGTCACCGCGTCGGCGGTCACCGACAGGATCTTGTGCAGCAGGTCCGGCCGGCTGTACATCATCCCCTTGATGTGACGGAAGTCGGACGAGCCCTGCCCTTCGACCATGTAGCAGGCGAGCGTGTAAGGGCTGCCGGAAAAACCGATCAGCGGCACCGAATTGTCGAGCGCGCGGCGGATCTCCGATACCGCGTCCATCACGTAGCCGAGGTGATCGTAAGGATCGGGCGCACTCAGGTCGTTGATCGCCCATTCCTCGCGCAACGGCCGCTCGAACTTCGGCCCCTCACCCTCGGCGAAATAAAGGCCGAGACCCATCGCGTCGGGCACGGTGAGGATGTCGGAGAACAGGATTGCAGCGTCGAGGTCGTAGCGGGCCAGCGGCTGCAGCGTCACCTCGCAGGCCAGCGACGGCGTCTTGCACAGATTCAGGAAATTGCCGGCGCGCTTGCGCGTCTCGCAGTACTCGGGGAGATAACGACCGGCCTGACGCATCAGCCAGAGCGGCGTGTATTCGGTGGGCTCCTTCAGCAGGGCGCGCAGGAAGGTATCGTTCTTGGGTCGGCTCACGGTGTACTCCGCCTGAAATCTGGAAAGGGGGAATTATCCCGGTTTCCGGGGGGAAGGTCACGGAGCGGGAGGGATTTGGTGGTTTTGATCCCGGCTGTGCTGGGGTGCGGCGACTGACGTGTGGGCGAGGTTTGGGTATTTTAAAGCGCTGTTTTCCGTGGCTGACGCGCGGGCGTTTGTAGTTGCTGAACCGCTGGGTTCCGCGCCTGACGCGCGGGCGAACTTTCTTTTTTTGGAAAAAAGAAAGTAGCCAAAGGCGGGGTTCATCGCTGCCGAAGGCAAAAAGCCCCCCCAGGTCGGCGCCGGGCTACGCCCGGTCCCTTGCGCCACTCAAGGGGCCCCCGAAAAACAGCAGTTAGCCAAAGTTTGCGGTTGAAAAAGCGTTGTGCTTTCAGCAGCGATCGGTTTGCCGGGCCCCTTGGGAGGCGCCGAGCAACGCAGGGCCTGGCGGATAAAGGGCGAGCACTGTCTGAGGGGCAAAGCCCCGAGTTGCGCAGCCCCCGCCAGGACCGAGTAGCGCAGGGTACCCGCGTAGCGGGCGCCGACCTAGGGGCGCCTTCTTCTTTGGCTACTTTCTTCTTGGCGAAACAAGAAGAAAGTACGCCCGCCGGTCAACGGCGGAAAACAGTGGCTCAGCAAGCACAACCGCCCGTCCGTCAGGCGCGGAACCCAGCGGTCAATCAACCCAAGGTGCCCGCAAGTCAGGCGCTGAAACCCAGCCTCTCTACTTCCTCCAGAACGCCGGCGTCAAAACCACCAACAAGGTGAAGATCTCCAACCGCCCCAGCAGCATCGCAAAAATACACACCCAGGTCTGGAAATCGCCGAGAACGGAAAAATTCGAGTGCGGCCCGACCTGCCCCAGCCCAGGGCCGGTGTTGTTGATGCTGGCAACGACGGCGCTGACGGCGGTAACAATGTCGAGACCGCTGAAAGTCAGGAGCAGCGTCATCGTGACGATGCTGACCATGTAGACGAAAGCGAACGCCAGGACGGCGAACAGTACCGACTGCGGCGCGGTGACGCCGCCGAGGCGGACGTTGTAGACCGCCGCCGGGTGCATGGCGCGCACCAGTTCGCGATAGACCTGCTTGTAGAGCAGCAGGGCGCGCATCATCTTGATGCCGCCGCCAGTCGACCCGGCGCTGGTCGAAAAGCTGCACAGGAACAGCATCCAGAGCCCGACGAACATCGGCCACTGACCGTAATCGACGGTCGAATAGCCGGTCGTGGTGGCTACCGAGACGACGTTGAACAGGGCAAGGCGGAAAGCTTCGTCCATGTCGGCGATGCTGCCTTCCTTCCACAGGTAATTGGCGAGGACGAAGCCGCTGGCGAGCAGGATGCCGACGAACCAGCCGGCTTCCGGGTCGCGACCGTAGGCAAACAGCGAACGACCGCTCAACGCCATGAAATGGGTGGCGTAGTTGATCCCGGAGAAAAACATGAAGATGAGGCAGATCCACTCGATGGTCGGCGACGCGAAGTAGCCGAGGCTGGCGTCGTGGGTCGAGAAACCGCCGAGCGAGATGGTCGAGAAGGCGTGGCAGAAAGCGTCGAACCAGCTCATGCCGGCCCAGGCGTAAGCGAGGATGCAGGCCAGGGTCATCGCCACGTAGATCAGCCACAGGCCTTTCGCTGTCTGGGTGACGCGCGGCGTCAGGCGGTTGTCCTTCATCGGCCCGGGGACTTCGGCGGCCAGCATCTGCCGGCCGCCGATGCCGAGCATGGGCAGGATGGCGACGACCAGGACGATCAACCCCATGCCGCCCAGCCACTGCATCAGGTGACGCCAGAGATTGATCGAACGCGGCAGGGCATCGAGCCCGGAGATGACGGTGCCGCCACTCGCGGTCAGGGCCGATACCGCTTCGAAATAGGCGTCGGTGTGACTCATGCCGAGCTGGATCATGAACGGCAGCGCGGAGAAGGCCGGCAGCACCGTCCACACCAGCACCACCAGCAGGAAGCCGTCGCGTACGCTGAGGTCGCGCGAACTGCGGCGGTAGCGGTACCAAAGGAAGGTGCCGCACAGTTCGGTGAGCAGGAATACCTGCTGGTAGGCGAGCTGAGCGCCATCCTCCGCGGCGTGGGAAAGCCCCAACGGCGCCAGCAAGGCCATGCCGAACAGCATCAGGATCATGCCGAGGGCGCGATAAACGGAGGCGAAACGAGTCATGACCTGGGGTTCAGAGGAAATGGAAGCCAACCTGGAACAGCTTCTCGACCTTCTTCACCAGTTTCTTGCGCGTACAGAAAATAATCACGTGGTCGTCCGGCTCGATCACCGTATCGTGGTGGGCGATCACCACTTCGCCGTAGCGGGTGATTGCCGTCCAGTCGTCGGTCTGGCCGACGACCATCGGCTCGTCGAAATTGCGCACCATGGCGGCGACGGTGACGCCGCGCGGCCATTCGACTTCGTCGATGCGACGGCCGACCACCTTGGAGGTGTTGCGATCGCCGTGGGCGACGATTTCCAGCGCTTCGGCGGCACCGCGGCGCAGCGAATGGACTTCGGCGACGTCGCCCTGGCGAACGTAAGCAAGCAAGGTGCCGATCGAGACCTGGGCCGGCGAGATGCCGATGTCGATCGGCCCGCCCTCGATCATCTCGGCGTAGGCGCGGCGGTTGATCAGGGCGACGACGCGCTTGCAGCCAAGGCGCTTGGCCAGGCTGCCGGCCATGATGTTGTCCTCGTCGTCGTTGGTCATGGCGAGGAAAAGGTCCATCTCGCCGATGTTTTCCTGTTCCAGCAGTTCCTCGTCGGTGGCGTCGCCGCACAGCACCAGCGTGTCGTTGAGTTCGTTGGCGAGCAGTTCGGCGCGCGGTCGCCGGCCTTCGATCAGCTTGACCTCGTAATGCCCTTCCAGCGACTTGGCCAGGCGCAGGCCGATGTTGCCGCCGCCGGCGATCATGATCCGCTCGACCCGGCTGACCTCGCGCCGCAACTGGGTGAGCACCGGGTGGATGTTCTCGGTGGCGGCAAGCAGGAAGACTTCGTCGCCGGTCTTGACCACCGTCTCGCCTTCCGGAAAGACCGGCTGGTTGTCGCGGAAGATGGCGGCGATGCGGGCGTCGATCTCGGGCGGCAGGAGATCGCGCATGGCCTTGATCGGTTTGCCGACGAGCAGGCCGCCCTCGTAGGCGCGGACCGCCACCAGGCAGACCCGGCCGCGGGCGAAGTTGAGCACCTGCAGGGCGCGCGGAAACTCGATCAGGCGGCGGATGTAGTCGGTGATCACCTGTTCCGGGCAGAGCGCGAAATCGACCGCGAAGTTCTCGTCCGAAAGCAGCACCTCGTCTTCGAGGAAATCGCGCGAACGCAGGCGGGCAACGCGGGTCGGGATATTGAAGACGGATTGCGCCAGCTTGCAGGCAACCAGGTTGGACTGATCGCTCTGGGTGACGGCGATCACCATGTCGGCGTCCTCGGCGCCGGCGCTGCGCAGCACCGACGGCGTCGCCGCGTCGCCGACGACGGTGCGCAGGTCGAGCCGGTCCTGCAACTGCGCCAGGCGTTGCGGATCCTGATCGACGATGGTGATGTCGTTCTCTTCCGACACCAGCCCTTCGGCAACGCTGGCGCCGACCTGGCCGGCGCCGAGAATGACGATCTTCATGCCCCCTCCCCCGTCCTCATTCGTCGTTGCGTTTGCCGAGACGGATGTCGAGCTGCTTCAGCTTGCGGTAGAGGTGCGTGCGTTCGAGCCCGGAGCGTTCCGCCAGCCGGGTCATGTTGCCACCCTCCTGGCGCAGGTGGTGTTCGAAGTAGAGCTTCTCGAAGGCATCGCGCGCCTCGCGCAGCGGCTGCTCGAACAGCGGCAGGAAGGAAGGCGCCGTGCCCGCGTCTTCTTCCTGCTCCGGCATCACCCGGGCCACGTCGTCGGCGTCGATCTCGTCGTCCAGTGCGGTCAGCGCCAGATTGCGCACCAGCCCGTAGAGGACGTTCCAGCTGGCGTCGGCGTGGCGCTTCCAGGGCAGCGTGCGCAGCGCGTTGAGCGCCGCCGTCGAGAAACGCCGGTGCGGCACTTCGCCACGTTCGACAAAATTTCCCAGCAGCAGGCTGGCGATTTCCGGCAAATCGTCGACATGACCGGCCAGCGCCGGCAAGGCCACCCAGATTTCGCCGAGGCGGGCGATCAGCTTGCTGTCCCAGCCATGTTCCGCGAGCACCGAAAGCGGCGTGGTGCTAGCGGCGATCAGTTGCAGGTTGAGCTTGTCGGCACGGTCGACGGCAAAAGCCAGGTTCATCTGCTGCATCTTGCCCAGCGCGGCAAGATCGGGAACGAAGAGAATGCCGCCGCTGGTCTTTTCCAGCACTTCCTGGCTCAGCGCGCTGCTCGTCGTCGACAGGTCGAGCCACGGCGCACGCGGCGCCAGCAGGGTGCGCGCGGCAATCTCCGCCATGCCGGCGGTGGCGCCCTTGATCAGCACCAGCGAGGCCTTGGCCGCCGCCTGCTCCAGCCGGCGCCGGAATTCCTTGACGAAGGGCAGGCGGGAAAAGGCTTCCAGCGTCAGCGGCGGACGCGCTGGCGGCGCGTCGTGCTTGAGTGCCTTCTGCACGCTGCCGAGCAGCTTCTGCAGGGCAATCGGCTTTTCCAGGAAGTCGAAGGCGCCAAAGCGCGTCGCCTCGACCGCGGTATCGATCGTCCCGTGACCGGACATCATCACCACCGGCATGTTGAGGTGACCGCCGGCATGCCACTCCTTGAGCAGCGAGATGCCGTCGGTGTCCGGCATCCAGATGTCGAGCAGCACCAGGTCCGGACGCAACTCGCTGCGCACGCGGCGCGCCGCCGTGGCGTTCTCGGCGAGGCGCACGTCGTAGCCCTCGTCGATGAGGATTTCGGAAAGCAGTTCGCGGATGCCGACTTCGTCATCAACGACCAGAATGATTGCCATGCTTGGCCTCCTTGTCCCGCACCAGCGGCAGGCGGATATCGATCCGCGCACCGCCGGCCGGCGCATTGCTGATTTCTATACTACCCTGGTGCTCATCGACGATTTTTCTGACGATGGGCAGACCGAGACCGGTACCCCGGGCCTTGGTCGTCACATACGGCTCGAAGATGCGCGGCAGCAACTCGACCGGGAACCCCGGACCGTTATCGGTGATGCGCAGGCGGACGCAACGCCCGGCCACTTCGGTGACGATCTCGACACGGCCGTCGGCGCGTCCTTCGAGGGCGTCCTCGGCGTTGCGCAGCAGGTTGTGGATGATCTGCCGCAGTTGAGTCGCATCGCCGCATACCTGCGGCAGCTCCTCGCCCAGCCGGCTGTCGAAATGTACCGACGAGCTTTCGTACAGCCCGAGCACCTCGCGCAGCAGACCATTGAGGTCGAGCGGCGCGACTTCCAGCACCGGCTTGCGCGCGTAATCGCGGAAATCGTCGACCATGCGCTTCATCGCCTGCACCTGGGCGATGATCGTCTGCGTGCCGCGCGCCAGCATCTCGGCGTCGCCGTTGCTCAGACGCTCGGCCAGCTTGAACTGCAGGCGCTCGGCGGAAAGCTGGATCGGCGTCAGCGGATTCTTGATCTCGTGCGCCAGACGCCGCGCCACTTCGCCCCAGGCGGCAGTGCGCTGGGCGGCGATCAGGTTGGTGACGTCATCGAAGACGACGACGTCGCCGCCGCCGCTGCTTTCCGGCAGGCGCGAGGCACGCAGCAGCAGCACCTGCGGCGCGCTGTTCGGCCGCTCGATTTCCAGTTGCGCCCGCCATTCGGGCTCGTCGGTGGCGACGAAATGCTGGTCGATGAAGGCGGCAAGAACCTGCTGGCGCGGCCAGGCGGCAGGCGCCAGACCGATCAGGCCGGAAAAATCGTCGGCCAGGATGCTGGCCGCGCCACCGTTGACCGTGCGCAACAGGAAGTCGCGGTCGAAAACCAGGACGCCGGCCGAAAGATTGGCCAGGATCGATTCCAGATAGGCCCGATGGCGGTCGTTTTCGCGCCGGACGTCGGCCAGTTGCCGGGTCATCCGGTTGAAGGACTGGGTCAGCACGCCGAGTTCGTCGCCGCTGTAGATCGCCTGGCGTTGCGAGAAATCGCCCTGCGCCACGGCCTGCGTGCCCTCGGCCAGGATGTACATCGGCGCCACCAGCCGGCGGGCCATCCAGAAGGCCAGTGCAAAGGCGCTGAACAGCGCAACCAGCACGGTCAGGGTCAAGGTCAGCGCATAGATTCCGGTCAGGCCCTGGCGCGCCAGTTGCAACTCCTGATAATCGCGGTAGACGTCCTGGACCGCTTCCGCATCGAGCGCCAGCGTTGCCGGCACCCGCTGGGTCACCTGCAGGATGCGCGGCTCGGCGAATAGCTCAAGCGAAGTCACCGGCACCAGCACGCGCATGAACATCCGCTCGTTCTCCCCCTCGACCCCGCTCAGTCCCTGCGTCGCCCGGGCCTGCCGCAACTGGGCCTGGGTCGGCGAGTTCGGCAACTGGTTGCCGAGATCGCCGGTGGCGCTGGACAGCAACTGGCCGCCCAGGGAAAAAAGCGCCGCCGTGTGAACGCCGCGGTCCTCGCGCAGGCGGAACAGCGCCGAACGCTGGGCGGTTTCCGGCACTACCGACAATTCGTCGGCCATGTCGCGCGCCCGTTGGGAAAGATTCTCGAGCAGCGAATCGAGCGAGGAGCGACCAAGCTGCAGCCCGGATTCGAGCGCTTTTTCGACCCGCACGTCGAACCAGCTTTCGATCGAACGCGTCACGAACTGCACCGAAACGCCATACACCAGCGCCCCCGGCAGCACCGCGATGACGCCGAACATCAGCATCAGGCGCAATTTGAGACGGGCACCGAAAACCTGTGCCCGGTAATCGCGCCACAAGGTGCTCAACTGCCAGCCGACCAGCGCCAGCATGGCCAGCGCGAGCACGACGTTGAGCCCGACCAGCAGCGGATAGTTGCGCGAGAAGACGACGGTGTCGGCTTCCGTCGCCATCAGCAGCAAGAACCACAGGATGCCGCCGATGGCGGCAGCCAGAGCCCCGGCAGCAGCGAGGAATCGCTTCACTTATCCTCCGGCACGGGCAGCGCGGGCAAGGTCGTCGACCAGATCTTCCAGTCCGAGTCGAGATTCCAGTCCTTGCTGCCCAATGCGCTGATCTGGAAGGGGCGCGGCAACTGGGCGATATCCAGTCGCAGGCGCAAGGCCGCCTGGTAGGTATTGCCGGGAACCGCGGCCGGATCGTTGCGCTCGATCACCTGCCAGTTACGCAAGCGACGCAGCATGCCGAGGGCCTCGCCGAGTGTCGCAAAGGACTGGTGCAGGCCACCGGTGCTCAGGCGATACTGGCGGGTCAGCGCATGATAGGAAAGGCGGTAGGTCTGCTGCTTGCTGACCAGTTTCTGGTCGAACCAGTACCAGCGCTCGCGGGCAAGCTCGAACTCGGCGACAAAGTAGAGGACGACGCCGCGATTGACCGCCTCCTCCAACCGCGGATTGAGTTCGAAACGAAAATCGGCGGCCAGCACGTAGGCATCGTCGCCCGCTGTCAGCCGCTGATCGCGCACCTCGATATCGGCCGCCCAGGCGAACGCCGGCAGGAAAAACAGCAGCAGCAGCCAGGTACGACAGCGCTCAAGAACGCTTTTCGAGCAGGCAGTAGAAAAAACCATCGCGCTCCGCATCGGGAATTATCTGTTCTTCGTGAATGATCCCCGCTGCCAGCTGGCGAGCGAGGAACCCCCTGATCTGCCGCTGGTTTTCCCGGGGGAAGACCGAGCAGGTCGCATAGAGCAGTTTACCGCCCGGCCTGAGCACCCGCCACAGGGCATCGAGAATCCGCGATTGTGTCGCGGCAAAACTGGCAATGTCCTCGGGGCGCCGCAACCACTTGGCGTCCGGATTACGCCGCACGACTCCGCTGGCGGTACAAGGCACGTCGGCCAGCACGGCATCGAAGGGAACGCCGTCCCACCATTGATCGAGCCGGGTGCAATCGGCCACGAGCACCTTCGCCGACAGGTGCAGACGGCCAAGCCCATCCTCGATACGGCGGCAGCGCGCCGGCTTGAGATCGAGCGCCAGCAGGTCGAGATCGGCGCGTTCCAGCAGATGCGCCGTCTTGCCGCCGGGGGCGGCGCAGGCATCAAGCACCCGACTGCCCGGCGCTGGCGCCAGCAGTTCGGCGGCACGCTGGGCGCCGGGGTCCTGAACCGACACCAGGCCGTCGAAAAAACCGGGCAGACGATCAACCGGCACCGCTTGCGCCAGCGCCAGCCCGTCCTCGCCGAGCGGGTTGGCGGCGATTCCCGCCGCCGCGAGTTGCGCCAGGTAGTCGGCGCGGCTGCCATGCCGACGATTGACCCGCAATGCCATCGGCGGCGCCATGTTACCGGCGGCGACAATGGCCGGCCACTGCTCCGGCCAGGCCGCCTGCAGTTCCTCCAGCCACCATGCCGGATGCTGCGTCCGGGCCACCGGATCGGCCTGCAACGCCTCTTCCAGCGCCGTCCGCTGGCGCAAAAAACTACGCAGCACGGCATTGACCAGAGCACGGAACTTGCCATGAACAAGTTCACCGGCGGCTGAAACCGCCTGATCGACGACGGTATGCGCGGCTTCCGGACGCGTCTCGAGGCGATAGAGGGCAACCAGCAGCAAGGCGCGCACCTCGTCCACCGCGAGCGGACGCTCGAGCAAACGGGCAAGGAAGAAGTCGCCGCGACCGAAGGCGCGCAGGCTACCGTAAACCAGATCCTGAACGGCTGGACGCGCCACTGCCTCGACCCGGCCGAGCAGGTTGTCAGCCAGGCTTTGACCGGCAAAAACCGCAGCATTGATGCGGGCCGCCTGGCGCAAGGCGTAGGCCAGTGAGGTGGAAGGCAGACGTGACATGGGCCGGATTATCGCACGGTGCATAATTCCGGCATGCGTCCTTTGCTCATCTTCCTGCTCACCGTACTCGCCAGCGCCGATGCGCTGGCCTGGAACGCCGCCGGCCACCGTCTGAGCGCACTCATCGCCTGGCAGCAGATGGCGCCGGACAGCCGCGTCTTCATCGCCGAAGCACTGCGGCATCACCCGGATCACAAACGCTGGCAGGAAAAAGCTGGCGCCGACGATGCCGCATTGATTTTCGCCGAGGCCAGCACCTGGCCCGACAGCATTCGCCACGATCCGCGCCTCGCCGATGACGGTACCCCGCCACTGCCTGGCTTTCCCGACATGCAGCGGCATCACGACTGGCATTACGTCGATTTCGATCGCCGGGGAAAACGCGGTCGCGGCCAACTCGATCGGCAAATCGTCGCCTTGAGCGAAACCCTGAAAACGACGGCGGACGTCGAAAGAATCGCCTGGGCCCTGCCCTGGCTGGCGCATCTCGTCGCCGACCTGCACCAGCCTTTGCATGTCGGCTATCCGGAAGACCGTGGCGCTAACAGCTTGTTGGTCGAAGACCCCGAGGATGCGCGTCGCCCCTTCGTCAGCCTGCACACCTGGTGGGATGACCTGGCCGGAAAATCCACCTTGCGCGGCAAACGCCTGCGCCGAAAACTTGATGCCCTGCTCGCCGAGCAGATGCCACCACAACAGGGCTCAGTCGAACTCTGGCTGGATGAAAGCCGCAACCTGCTGCCTGCGCTCTACCCGGAAACCGCCGGCAGTGTGGCGCTGCTGATCGATGCCGCCTATCGGGAGCGGGCCAGAAGCATCGCCGAGCGCCGGATCACCGAAGCCGGCTGGCGTCTCGCCGGCCTGCTCGACGCCATCCTGTGGCAGCGGGTTTCACATGGAACGCCGGTGGAATTCAGACAGCGGCAGTAAAAAAGTCGCCCACGCGCAAAGGATTGCCAGCCAGGAATTGCTGTACCGGCAGACGCTTGCCACCGGCCTTTTGCAGTTCCCGGATTGCCAGCGCGCCCTCGCCGCAGGCAACGACCAACGCCTGACGATCGATCGCCAGGATTTCACCGGGTCGACCGCTGGCGGCAAGCGGACTGGCCGCCCACAGCTTGACGGTCTGCCCGGCGAATTGGGCATGGGCGCCGGGGAAGGGATTGAAAGCGCGAATGTGGCGATCCAGCTCGACGGCCGGCTTCGTCCAGTCGATCGCGGCTTCCGCCTTTTCTATCTTGTGCGCATAGGTGACGCCATCCTCTGGCTGCGGCGCCGCCGGCAAGGGCAGACGGCCGAGCGCTTCGACGACCAGCCGGGCGCCGCAAGCGGCGAGCTTGTCGTGCAGGGTTGCCGTCGTATCGTCGCCAGCAATCGGAAAAGCTTCGCGCAGCAACACCGGGCCAGTATCAAGTCCGGCTTCCATCTGCATGATGCAGACCCCGGTCTGCGCGTCACCCGCCAGCAGGGCGCGCTGGATCGGCGCCGCGCCGCGCCAGCGCGGCAGCAGCGAGGCATGGATGTTGAGGCAGCCGTGGCGCGGCAGGTCGAGCACCACTTGCGGCAGGATCAGCCCGTAGGCCGCGACGACCATCGCTTCCGCCGCGCACGCCGCCAAGCGCGCCTGGGCATCGGCATCCCTCAAGGTCGCCGGCTGGAAGACCTCGATGCCGTGCGCCAACGCCACCCGCTTCACCGCCGACGGCTGCAAGGCCATGCCGCGCCCGGCCGGTCGATCAGGCTGGGTAAGGACCAATGCCACCTCATGCCCGGCGTCGACGATAGCCTGTAGCGCCCGTGCCGCGAATTCCGGCGTTCCCGCGAAAATCAGCTTCATGCGGTAACGCGCGCCTGTTTGGCAAGCTTGCTCTTGATCCGCGTCTGCTTGAGTTGAGACAGATGGTCGACAAACACCTTGCCATCAAGATGGTCGATTTCGTGCTGAATGCACACCGCAAGCAACCCCTCGGCGGTCAGCACCTGGGCGTTGCCATCAAGATCCAGATAACGGACGCTGACCCGCTCGGCACGTTCGACCTTGTCGTAGATCCCGGGGACCGAAAGACACCCCTCCTCGCCAAGGACGAAACCTTCAACGTTCTCGATCTCGGGATTGACGAAAACGCGTAGCTGGCTCTTGTCTTCGGAGATATCGATCACCACCAGGCGCACATGCACATCAACCTGCGTTGCGGCCAGTCCGATGCCCGGCGCCTCGTACATGGTCTCCGCCATGTCGGCAGCAAGCCGGCGAATGCGATCGTCAATTTTCGTGACCGGCGCTGCGACTTTACGCAAGCGGGTATCGGGAAAACGCAAAATGGGTAAGAGTGCCATGGAAAACAGGGTGAAAATGCTTGCTTGCTTAGATGATTACATGCAGAATCTAAAGCAATTCTCGAGATATGAACGTGACTTGCAGATGCCATTTGGACCTACGAATCTGCAGTGCGTTCCACCGGTACGTGAGGGATTACCCATGCTTCGCATTATATCCGCGCTGATCCTGGCTGTGACAGCTATCTGTGCAACGGCCGCCGAGCCGCTGGAACTGGTTGCCAACCCGCCGGACCGCCATGTTGTAGTCAAAGGCGACACCTTGTGGGCCATTTCCGGGAAATTCCTGAAAAAACCCTGGCGCTGGCCGGAAATCTGGCGTCTCAACAAGGACCAGATCAAGAATCCGCACCTGATTTATCCCGGTGACGTCGTCTGGCTTGATCTGTCCGATGGCAATCCCCGTCTGCGCCTGGGCAAGCCGCTTTCCGGCAAGCTCCAGCCCAAGGTTTATGAAAGTGCAGCCAGCGGCAACATTTCCAGCATTCCGGCAAATGCCATCGAGCCCTTCATCTCGCAACCGCTGATCATCTCGGAAGAGGACGAAAAGGGCGCCGCCCGCATCGTCGCCACCGAAGAAGACCGCGTCGTCCTCGGTAATGGTGACACTGCCTACGTCAGTGGCATCCCCGACGCCAGCATCGAACGGTGGCATGTCTTCCGCCCGGGCAAGCCGCTGACCGACCCGGAAACCGGCAAGGTCGTCGCCCACGAAGCCTTCTTCCTCGGCAATGCGCGCCTGACTCGTCCGGGTGAGCCGGCAACGGTGCGCATCACCATGGCCAAGGAAGAAGTCACCCGTGGCGACTGGCTGAAGCCGGCCCCCGAGCAGAACATCGTCGCTTACGTCCCACACCCGCCGGAAGTTGAAGTGCGCGCCCAGATCATGTCGATCTACGGCGCCATCAACGAAGGCGGCGCCGGTTCGGTGGTCACGATCAATCGCGGTGAAGCCGACGGTATCGAGCACGGCCATGTCGTTGCCCTGTATCGCAAACGTACCGCCTTGCACCTGGACGCCGATATCAAGCGGGAGGAAACCACGATTCCGGAAGAACGTTACGGCCTGGCCTTCGTCTTCCGCACTTTCGACCATGTCGCCTACGCACTGGTCATCGAATCCTCGAAATCGGTAATCGTCGGCGACGCAGCCCGCAATCCGTGATCGACACTCAGGGACTGGCCGCCTGGTTGCGGCTGACCCTGATTCCTGACATAGGCAGCGAGACGCAACGCAAGCTTCTCGCTGCTTTCGGTTTACCCGAGGCTGTTTTCGCTGCCCGCCCAAGCGAACTGCGTAGCGTCATCGGCAGCAAGCTCGAACTGCTTCTGGATTACCCGCTTGGCGACGCCATCGAACGCCACCTCGACTGGGCAGGACAAGCCAATCACCATATCCTGACCCTGGCCGATCCTGGCTACCCACAAAAACTACTCAACATCGCCGACCCACCAAGCCTGTTGTTCGTTCGCGGTGACCCAGCCCTGCTCGAACGCCCTGCCATCGGCGTCGTCGGCAGTCGCAACGCGACCCCGCAGGGGCTGCGCAACGCAAAGCAGTTTTCCGCCGCGCTGGCCGAAAACGGACTTTGCATCGTCAGCGGCCTTGCGCTGGGCATCGACACCGCCGCGCACCACGGCGCGCTTAGCGCGGGAGGCGCCACCATCGCCGTCATCGGTACCGGTGCCGACCGCGTCTACCCGGCACGCAATCGGGACCTGGCATTGAGCATTGTCGAGCGCGGTGCCATCGTTTCCGAGTTCCCGCTCGGAACACCGCCGATCGCCGCCAATTTTCCACGCCGCAACCGCATCATCGCCGGCCTCTCGCTCGGCGTCCTGGTGGTCGAAGCCGCCGTCGAAAGCGGTTCCCTGATCACCGCCCGCCAGGCCGGCGAACAGGGGCGCGAAGTCTTCGCCATCCCGGGCTCGATCCATGCGCCGCAGTCACGCGGCTGCCATCGCCTGATCCGCGAAGGTGCCAAACTGGTCGAGACGGCCAACGACATTCTCGAGGAACTGGGTAACCCGACCGGCAAAAACGCTGCGCCGCCCGCAGACAGACACGAACCGGCATTGCTCGCCGCCATCGGCCACGATCCGTGCAGCTTCGATGAACTGGTCGAGCGCAGCGGCATGCCCGCCGACGCTTTGCACGGCGCACTGCTGACGCTGGAGCTGGCGGGGCGCATCGGCATCCTGCCGGGCAACCGTTACCAGCGCATTGACTGATCCGGCGCTGAATCGTAACCGCCCTTGCCAATCCGTCCGGCGCCCACTTATCATGCCCGGCACCTGACAGGCAGACCCCATGAGCAAAAAACTGATCATCGCCGAGAAACCCTCCGTCGCCAGCGACATCGCCAAGGCGCTGGGTGGATTCGCCAAGCACGACGAATACTTCGAAAACGACGAGTACGTCGTCTCGTCGGCCGTCGGCCATCTGCTCGAACTGGCCTGTCCGGAAGAATTCGAGGTCAAACGCGGCAAGTGGTCGTTCGCGCACCTGCCGGTGATCCCGCCGCATTTCGCGCTGAATCCGATCGAGAAGAGCGCACCGCGCCTGCGCGTCCTCAACAAGCTGATCAAGCGCAAGGATGTGACCGGCCTGATCAATGCCTGTGACGCGGGACGCGAGGGCGAGTTGATCTTCAATTACATCGTCCAGCACGCCAAGGCCGGCAAGCCGGTGCAGCGGCTGTGGCTGCAGTCGATGACGCCGCAGGCGATCCGCGACGGCTTCGCGCGGCTCCGCCCGGGCAGCGAAATGCAGGGCCTGGCCGATGCTGCCGTCTGCCGCTCCGAGTCCGACTGGCTGGTCGGCATCAACGGCACCCGGGCGATGACCGCCTTCAACTCGAAGACCGGCGGTTTCCACCTGACCACGGTCGGTCGCGTGCAGACGCCGACGCTGGCGATCGTCGTCGAGCGTGAACGCAAGATCCGCGACTTCGTGCCGCGCGATTACTGGGAAGTCGAGGCCGAGTTCGCCGCCAAGGCCGGCGGCTACACCGGCAAATGGTTCGATGAAGGCTTCAAGGGCAAGCAGGACGACGAGCACGCCCGCGCCGACCGCCTCTGGGAAGTCACCCGTGCCGAAGCGATCAAGGCGGCGACCTCGGGCAAGCCCGGCGTCGTCAGCGAGGAAGCCAAGCCGGAAACCCGCCTGTCGCCGCTGCTGTTCGACCTGACCAGCCTGCAGCGCGAGGCCAACAGCCGTTTCGGCTTCTCGGCCAAGACCACCCTCGGCCTGGCCCAGGCACTCTACGAAAAGCACAAGGTCCTGACCTACCCGCGGACCGACTCGCGCTGCCTGCCCGAGGACTACATCGCCACGGTCAAGGAAACGATGCGCGTGCTGACCGGAGAAGGTGCCGGCAAGGGTCACGATGAGGTCCTGCTCGCTCGCTATTCGCCGTTCGCGCACCAGATTCTAGCGCGCAACTGGGTATTGCCGAACAAACGCATCTTCAACAACGCGAAGGTGAGCGATCACTTCGCCATCATCCCTACGCCACAGGCGCCGAAGAACCTCAACGAAGCCGAACAGAAGCTCTACGACTTCGTCGTCCGCCGCTTCCTGTCGGTGTTCTTCCCGGCCGCCGAATACCTGGTCACTACCCGCATCACCCGCGTCGAGGGACATCCGTTCAAGACCGAAGGTAAGGTCCTGGTCAATCCGGGCTGGCTTGCCGTGCACGGCAAGGAAGGCCAGACCGGTGACGAAGGCAATCTGGTCGCAGTCGACAAGGACGAGAAGGTCAAGACCGAAGAAGTCACGGTCAAGGCCAGCGCCACCAAGCCACCACCGCGCTACTCGGAAGCCACCCTGCTGTCAGCCATGGAAGGCGCTGGCAAGATGGTCGACGACGAGGAACTGAAGGCGGCAATGGCCGGCCGCGGCCTCGGCACGCCGGCGACGCGCGCCCAGATCATCGAGAACCTGATCGGCGAACAGTACATGCTGCGCGAAGGTCGCGAGCTGATCCCGACCGCCAAGGCCTTCAACCTGATGACCCTGCTGAACGGCCTCGGCGTCGAGGAACTGACGCAACCGGAACTGACCGGCGACTGGGAATGGAAGCTCGGCCGCATCGAGAAAGGCGAATTCACGCGCGATGAATTCATGCGCGAGATCGCCGAAATGACCCGCCACATCGTCGAACGCGCCAAGTCCTACGACAGCGACACCATTCCCGGCGATTTCGGCGTACTCAAGGCACCCTGCCCGAAGTGCGGCGGAATCATCCGCGAGACTTACAAGAAGTTCCAGTGCAGCGGCTGCGACTATTCTCTCTGGAAGATCGTTGCCGGCCGCCAGTACGAACTGGCCGAAGTCGAGACCCTGCTCACCGAAGGCCAGGTCGGCCCGCTGACCGGTTTCCGCAACAAGATGGGGCGCAGCTTCGCGGCGGCAATCAAGCTCAATGCCGAACACCTGCCGGAATTCGATTTCGGTCAGGACAAGGCCGACGAGGCGGCCAGCGAACCAGTCGACTTCTCGAGCCAGGAAAGCCTCGGCAAATGTCCTAAGTGTGCCGCCGGCGTCTTCGATCACGGCAGCAGCTACGTCTGCGAAAAGTCGGTCGGCCCCGACAAGACCTGCGATTTCCGCTCCGGCAAGATCATCCTGCAGCAACCGGTCGAACCGGTACAGATGAGAAAGATGCTGGAAACCGGCAAGACCGAGCTGTTGAAGGAATTCGTTTCCAACCGGACGAAACGCAAGTTCTCGGCCTATCTGGTGGTCAACGAAGGCAAGGTCGGTTTCGAGTTCGAGAAGAAGGCACCGTCGGCGAAGGCACCCGCGAAGAAAAAGGCCGCCGGCTGATCAGGCGGTCTGGCGCCCGCGGCGCAGCCACTCGAGAAGGGTTTCGTAGAGCAGGATGGGATCGACCGGCTTGGCGATGAAATCGACCATGCCGGCGGCACGGCAGCGCGCCTGATCCTCGGCGAAGGCATTTGCCGTCATGGCGATCACCGGCGTTGCAAAGCCCGCTATCTCGCGCAGTTCCGCCATCGCCTCCAGTCCGCCGAGTCGTGGCATCTGCAGATCCATCAGGATCAGGGCGAACGGCCGAGGCGCCTGCCTGACCTTGTCCACTGCAACCCGGCCATCGGCCGCCAGTTCGACGATCAGCCCGACATTCTCGAGAAGCTCCGCCGCCACCTCCTGGTTGATCGGATCATCCTCGACCAGCAGAATGCGCGAGGCGGTGAAAGCTTCCCGCAACAGACGCTCGGGGTGCTCGCCGGGCAACTTGTCCAACGGCTGGTGAATCTCGCCCCCTTCCCGTTGCAGGCGAGCGGTGAACCAGAAGCTGCTCCCCTCCCCCGGCACACTGTTTACGCCAGCGTCGCCCCCCATCAGCCGGGCCAGACGCCGGGTGATCGCCAGCCCGAGGCCGGTGCCACCGTAACGCCGAGCGGTGGAATCGTCGGCCTGCTGGAAAGGTGAAAACAGCTTGTCGATCACTTCCGGCGGGATGCCGATCCCGGTGTCGCGGACCGAAAAACGGACCAGGACGCTTTCGGCATCCTCCGCCAGGCGCTCGACCAGCAATTCGACCTCGCCCTCACGGGTGAACTTCACGGCGTTGCTTGCCAGGTTGAGCAGCGCCTGGATCAGGCGCCCGGCATCGCCGCGCAGGGTTTCCGGGAAATCCGCGCACCGGTAGTTCACCTCCAGCCCCTTGACCTGCGCCTGCTCGTTGATCATCGAGACGACGCTGTCGAGTACCTGCAGGGGATGCAAGGGTTTGCTCTCAAGCAGCAGACGATCGGCCTCGATCTTCGAGAAATCGAGCAGATCGTTGATGATGGCGAGCAGATGATCGGCCGAGGCGGAAATGCGGGAAAGCTTGTCGAGCAGTTCGGGTGAATCGAGCTTCTGCCGCAGCACATGCGACATGCCGATGATGGCGTTCATCGGCGTCCGGATTTCATGGCTCATGTTGGCGAGGAAAGCGCTTTTCGCCCTATTTGCCGCCTCCGCCGCGTCACGCGCCTGGGCTAGCTGGCGCGTCCGCTCGTCGACCAGTTCCTCGAGCTGATCCCGATAGTGCTGCAGCTCCTCATCGGTCCGCTTTTTCTCGGTGATGTCGAAATTGACGCCGACGACCCGTTCGGCGCCCCCCTGTGGCGAATGATGCACTTGCCCGCGCGAGGCGATCCAGCGCACTTCGCCATCCGGACGGACAATGCGGAAGGCGAAATCGAAGGCTGCGTCACGCCGCATGTAGTCAGCCACGGCCTGCTGCACCACGGGGCGATCATCGGGATGCACGCGGGCCAGCCAGCTAGCCTGGCGGCCATCGAAACTGCCGGTGGCGATACCGTACATCGCCTCGACCTCCGGCGACCAGTAGATCGTGCCCGCCATCAGGTCGACTTCCCAGATACCGAGCGCCGCGCTCGACTGGGCGATACGCAGCTTTTCCTCGCTCGCCCGCAGCGCATCCTCGGTCCGCCGACGATGGGTGATCTCGCGGGAAATGCCGAGCACGCCGATGAGCTTGCCATCGTTGTCGAGCATCGGGGTCTTGATGGTCTCGAATAGCTGGCGCTCGCCGCCGTCGGCAAAAGTGAGCCATTCCTCGTTGCTCACCGGAGCCCCGGCAGCAATCGCCTTCTGATCCTGGGCCAGGAAGAAGTCGGCGGTTTCACGATCGACGAAATCGTAATCGGTGTGATCGACGATCGCCGACTCGGGATGCCCGTACAATTTCTCGAAACGCCGGTTGCAGGCCAGATAGACGCCCTTGGCGTCCTTCAGCCAGACCAGATCGGGAATCGTATCGACCAGCGTTGCCAGTTGGGCGCGCCGCATGTCCAGTTCGACGGTGCGTTGCCGCACCTGCCGACGCAGGGTGCGGACCCAGAGCAACAGCAATCCGCCGAGCAGCAGCAAACCAATGATCGCCAGGGTAAAATAACGCGCGTAGGGCGCCAAACGAAGTGGCTGGCCCATCCATTTCTCGCGCAGGGCTTCGATATCGGCCGGATTGATCGCCGCCATGCCGGCCTCGACCATCGCCAGCAGTTCCTTGTCGCCTTTGCGCACCGCCCGATGCATCTGCCCAGTGTATAGCAGGAAGGTTTTCTGGAAACGCTCCTGCACATGCATCCGGTAGAGATAGAAATTTGCCGGTGCCTCATCGAGACAGAACAGCTTGACCTCCTGGTCGATCGCCGCCTGGATCATCTGCGAATAGTCGCGATAGCGCTGCAGGCTGGTGATTCCCTGACGTTCCAGCATCTCGATGCAGGCATCACCCTGTTCGACACCGATCTGGAATCCCTTCAGCGTGTTCGGTCCGCTGATGCCGCTGATCGAGCGGTCGGCAAAGATGTAGATGTGCTGGGTCGAATAGGGCGGCGAGAATTCGTAGCTGCCCTCGCGCCCTGGCGTCCGGTAGATCGCCTCGATGACATCGGCGTCGCCGCGACCGATCATCGCCTGCGCCTCGGCCCAGGCGGTCGCCGTCAACTCGACCCGGATGCCAGTCTGCTTCTCCCAGAGCTTCCAGAGATCGACCAGGTAGCCCTCCGGCGCGCCGTCGGCACCGCGGAAGATGTAGGGCGGGTAATTCTCGTCGCTGACCACCCTGAGCCGCTCCGGCGCAGCACTCGCCGACTGGCTCCCGGCCAGGCAAAAAAGGAGGGCCAGGAGGAGTCTGCGCGGTTTCATGTGAAACCTCAGCGTCGGGCGGTGGCGCCGGGCAACTGGCAGGAAAGGACTGCCGCGCGCAGGGCGTCGATCGCCTGCGAGCGGGGATAGGTCACCCGCCAGACCAGACCGACGGTGCGCGACGGCGGCGTGCCGACGAAGGGCAGGACGCGCACCATCGGCTCCTTGTCGAGCAGCGGATCGGCCGCCGAACTGGGCATCACGGCGACGCCGGCGCCGCTCGCCACCATGTAGCGAATGGTCTCCAGCGAACTGCCTTCGAGCGAATGAGCCAGCGCATCCTGGCCGTTGAGTCGCGGACAGGACTCCAGCACCTGGTCGCGGAAACAGTTGCCCTGGCCGAGCAGCAGCAGATTCTGACCGTCGAGTTCATCGGCATCGATGGCTTCGTAGCCGGCCCAGGGATGGTTGGCCGGGACGACGACGCGGAACGGTTCCTCGTAGACCGCCTGCGCCACCAGGCCCGGCTCGGCGAACGGCAGGGCAATGATGATGACGTCGAGTTCGCCGGACTTCAGCGCCGGAATCAGGTTGGCGGTGAAATCCTCCTTGAGGAATAGCGGCATCTTCGGCGCCTGCCGGCTGAGCGCCGGAATAAGTTGCGGCAGCAGGTAGGGGGCAATGGTGTAGATGATGCCGACGCGCAACTGGCCGCTCATCGGGTCGCCGGTCGCCTCGGCGATTTCTTCCAGCTTGACCGCTTCGGCGAGTACGCGCGTCGCCTGGTCGACAATGCGCTCGCCCAGCGTGGTGATGCGAACATCGGTCGCGGTGCGCTCGAACAGCGCGGCGCCGATCTGCCCTTCGACCTTCTTCAACGCCACCGACAACGTCGGCTGGCTGACATGACAGGCCTCGGCAGCCCGGCCGAAATGGCGTTCGCGGGCCAGGGCAACGATGTAGCGCATCTCGGTCAGGGTCATCGCGCAACTCCCAGTTTTCGGTAATCCTCCGCCGTCAGCCAGCGCCACTGTCCGGGCGCCAAGTCCTGCGGCAGGAGCAGTTCGGCCAGCGCCTCGCGGTGCAGCGCCTCGACCCGGTTGCCGACCGCGGCGACCATGCGCTTGACCTGGTGATACTTGCCTTCGGTCACCGTCAGGCGCAGATGGTGGTCGTCGACGATTTCGGCGGCGGCGGCGGCCACCGCTTCCGGCTCGTCGTGGAGCAATACGCCGGCAAGCAGTTGCCCGATCTGTCCGGCATCGAGCGGATGTTTCACCGTCGCCAGGTAAACCTTGGGCACCTTGCGCTTGCCTGACGATAACTGATGATTCAATTGGCCGTCGTCGGTGACCAGCAGCAGGCCGGTGGTGTCCTCGTCGAGACGACCGATCGGCTGGACGCCGCGCTCGCGCAGCGGCAGCGGCAGCAGCTCGAGCACCGAAGGGTGATATTGCGGCTTGCGCGAGCACTCGTAGCCGGCCGGCTTGTGCAGCAGGACACTGGCGAATTCGCAGAACGGCCAGTCGACATCGTCGACCGTGAACACCAGTCCGTCAGTGGGGATATCGGCAAAGGGGTCGGCCAGGAGATTGCCGGCAATCGCCACCCGCTCGTCGCGGATCATTGCCCGGCAGGCCTTGCGCGTACCAAAGCCGTGCTTTTGCAGGATACGTTCAAGTTGCATGTGACGATGCTACCATCTGGGCATGAACTTCGAACACCTGATCGTCATCAACGATCCCGGCAACCCGCTGATCGTTCCGCTGAACCGCCGCCAGGTCTGGGAAGGACTATTGCAACGGGTCTATCACCCGCTGCCCTTCCTGCCGGGCCTGGAATCCTGCACCCTGCACCAGGGCGACGAAAAATACCTGCGGCGCGAACTCGATTTCGGCGCCGCCCGCATTCGCGACCGCGTCAGCATGGCGGTCGAGGAATGGGTGCTTTTCGAGATCGAGCCGGGCGAACAGCATCCCGGTGGCAGCCTGACCATCCGCATCGAGGAACCGGCGCCGGAGCAACTCTGCCTGCGGTTCATCTACGCCACCGCCGTTGCCGCCGAAGACCAGGCCTACATCGAATACATCAAATCGGCTTACCAGCAGTCCGACATCGACTGCGTGCAGATCATCCGCACCCTGGCCGCCGACGGCCCACGCCAGTAGGCCAGCGCCACAGGAAGGCCCGTGCCGGCGCCCGCTTCCCCCGACTTCCATGCCCTGACCGCCGACCAGGTGCTGGCCGGCATGCGGGCCACGCGCGCCGGCCTGGACGACGAAGAAGCGGTCCGCCGACTCGCCACGCACGGCCCCAACCGCCTGCCCGTGCCACCTCGCGACAGCCTGATCAAGCGCTTCGGCAAACACTTCCGGGACATCCTGATCCTCATCCTGATCGGCGCCGCGGCGATCACCGCCGTGCTCGGCCACTGGATCGACACTGGCGTCATTCTCGGCGTCGTCGTCATCAACGCAATCATCGGCTTCCTCCAGGAAGGCAAGGCCGAGGCGGCGCTGGCCGGTATTCGCAAGATGTTGTCGGCCGCCGCCCAGGTCAGACGCCAGGGCAAATGGCGGCAGATCGACGCCGCCGAACTGGTACCCGGCGACGTTGTCCGCCTGCGTTCCGGCGATCGCGTCCCGGCCGACCTTCGCCTGCTCGAGGCAACCAACCTGCGCCTCGAGGAATCGGCATTGACCGGCGAATCGGTACCCAGCGACAAGCACGTCGATCCGGTGCCTGCCGATGCCGGCATCGGCGACCGCTTCTGCATGGCCTATTCCGGCACCCTGGTTGCCGCCGGCCGGGCACTCGGCGTCGTCATCGCCACCGGCGCCAACACCGAGATCGGTCGCATCAACCGCCTGATCGCCGAAGTGGAAACCCTGCAGACACCGCTGACCCGGCAGATGGCGCAATTCGGCAAGCAACTGTCGGTGCTCATCGTCGGCCTGGCCGGGCTGATGCTGGTGGTCGGTATCGGTCTCCACGGCCTCCCGCTCGGCGAAGTCCTGCTCGCCGCCATCGGCTTTGCCGTCGCCGCCATTCCCGAAGGCCTGCCGGCGATCCTCACCATCACGCTGGCACTCGGCGTGCAGCGCATGGCGCAGCGCAACGCAATCACCCGCAAGCTGACCGCGGTCGAGACGCTGGGTTCGGTCACCGTCGTCTGCTCGGACAAGACCGGCACGCTGACCAAGAACGAGATGACCGCCCGTCACGTCATCACCCGTGCCGGCAACTACCTGGTCAGCGGCAGCGGCTACGCGCCGGAGGGCGAAATCACGCTCGACGGGCAACTCGTCGAACTGGCCGAACACGCCCACCTGCAGGCGCTGATCGAAGTCGTTGCCGTCGCCAACGACACCCATGTCGCGCAAAACGACGGCCAGTGGTGCGTCACCGGCGAGCCGACCGAGGGCGCCTTGCGCACGCTGGCGCACAAGGCCAGGTTTGCCAGCGACAAGCACACCCGGCACGCGACGATCCCCTTCGAATCGGCCAACAAATTCATGGCAACGCTGGCCAGTACGCCGGCCGGCCTGCGCCGCATCCTGCTCAAGGGCGCGCCCGACCGCCTGCTCGACCGCTGTATCGAGGAACTCGGCGCCGACGGCCAGCCGGTGCCGCTCGACCGGGCCTGGTGGGAACGCGAGATCGATCGCCTCAGCCAGGAAGGGCTGCGCATCCTCGCCGCCGCTGCCCGTCGCGTCGATGCCGCGCAACATGACCTGGGGCTCGACGATCTCGAATCCGGCATGGTCTTCCTTGGCCTGGTCGGCATCATCGACCCGCCGCGCCCGGAAGCCGTAAAGGCGATCGCTTCCTGTCACGCCGCCGGGATCCGGGTCAAGATGATCACCGGCGACCACGCCGGCACCGCCCGCGCCATCGGCATCGAGATGGGCCTTGGCAGCGCCGGATCGCTCAAGGTGGTCAGCGGCGCCGAGTTGGAAGCCGCCGACGACGAACAACTGCGGCGCATCGTCGGCGACTGCGACATCTTTGCCCGCACCAGCCCCGAGCACAAGCTGCGCATCGTCACTGCGCTGCAGGCCAACGGCGAGGTCGTCGCGATGACCGGCGACGGCGTCAACGACGCGCCGGCGCTGAAGCGCGCCGATGTCGGCGTGGCGATGGGGATCAAGGGCACCGAGGCGACCAAGGAGGCCGCCGACATCGTCCTCGCCGACGACAATTTCTCGTCGATCGAGCGCGCCGTCGAGGAAGGCCGCACCATCTACGACAACCTGAAGAAAGCCATCCTGTTCATTCTGCCGACCAACGGCGGCCAGGGTGTCGTGATGCTGGCGGCGGTAGTCTTCGGCCTCACCCTGCCGCTGACCCCGGTACAGATCCTGTGGGTGAACATGATCATCGCCATCACGCTGGCGCTGGCGCTCGCCTTCGAACCGGCCGAACCGGGCATCATGCGACGCCCGCCGCGACAACCGGGAACCCCGATCCTCAATGCCGCCTTCCTGTGGCGACTGGTCCTCGTTTCGCTGCTGATCGGCGGCGCCACCATCGCCATGTTCGAAAGCGAACTGGCGCTCGGCATGCCGCTCGACCTGGCACGCACGGTAGCCGTCAACACGCTGGTCATCGCCCAGGCCTTCTACCTGTTCAACGCCCGCTTCCTGACCACCTCCAGCCTGCGCCGCGATCTGCTGTTCACCAATCGCGCCGCCTGGCTGGCCATTGGCGTGCTGTTGCTACTGCAACTCGGTTTCGTCTACCTGCCGTTGATGAACGCCGCCTTCGCCACGACGCCGCTCGCCCTGCGTCACTGGCTCGCCCCGCTGGCGATCGGCCTCTTCATCTTCCTCGGCATGGAACTGGAAAAACGCTGCCAGTTGTCGCGAC
The DNA here is from genome assembly GCA_964523045.1 of uncultured Dechloromonas sp. Classification (GTDB taxonomy): domain Bacteria; phylum Pseudomonadota; class Gammaproteobacteria; order Burkholderiales; family Rhodocyclaceae; genus Azonexus. Next base: position 45,331 of record CAZFXO010000016.1, read on the forward strand.
GCCGGACCTGAACATCCGGCTGCCGTTGCCTGTTGCTTGCCGGAGACGAATCCGGGAACATGGCCGCATGGACTCCTCCCCGCGCGGCAACTGACGATGCCCACCCTGCGTTCGCCCAGCAGCGCCTCCTGGCTGCGGATACTGCTCGTCCTCCTCGGCGGCTGGCTGCTGGCCAGTGCCATCGAGCATTTCGACCAACGCCAGCGCGAACAGACCGCCATGCGCGCCACCGAGGTCCGCCTGCAGGGCGCTGCGTTGCGCCTGGAGAAAACGCTCAAGCAGATGCTGCAGGTCAATTACGACTTCGCCGCCGCCTTGCCCGCCGATTTCAGCATCGATGAAGCCCGTCTGCGACCGCTCGCCGAAAGGCTGGTGGCCAGCCACCGACGGCTCATCAACATCACGCTGTCGCGCCAGATGGAGGTCGTCTTCGTCCATCCCTTTGCCGGCAACGAAGCCGTTTTCGGCATGAATTACGCCAACCGGCCATACATCATGGCCGGCGTCGAACGGGCGCTGGCCACCCGCGACACCGTCCTCACCGGCCCGGTCAAACTGGTCCAGAACCAGCGGCTCGGGCTGGTCGGCCGCACCCCCGTCTATTTCGCCGCCGGCGACGGCAAACAGCAGGTATTCCAGGGCATCGTTTCCTGCGCCATCGATTTCGAGGGCGTCCTCGCCGACGCCGGCCTGCTCGCCCCCGCAAACAGGTTTTCCCTGGCCATGCGCGGCCGCGACGGCAGCGGCGCCCAGGGCGATCCCTTCTTCGGCGATCCGGCGCTGTTCAAACAAGCGCACGTGGCGATCGACCTCGACCTGCCAGGCGGCCAGTGGCGACTGGCCGCGGTGCCGACGAGCGAGGCCAACCCGCTACGCAACTGGACGATCCGCGGCATCATTGCCCTCTTGACGCTGATCCTCGCCGTCCGCCTCGGGGCCGGCAACGGCAGCCTGCCGGGCGTGGCCATCCGGCTGCCGGGAAAGCAGCAGATCGGACTGCGCGGCTTCCTGCTCGGCGCCCTCTTCCTGGTCCTCCTGCCGATCATCGGCATCAGCGGCTGGATCGCCTACCGTAACGCCGGCGACGCCGCCGACCAGTTCACTCGCAGCGCCGCGGAAACCCTGAGCCAGCGCGCCCACAACCGCATCAGCAACTTCTTCGAAGTCCCCCGGCGGGTCGTCGCCTTCAACGTCGAACGGGCCCGTGCCGGACTCCTCGATATCGGCGATCGACCACGGATGATGCAGGATTTCCTCTTGCAGATCCGGCAACAACCCCTGCTCACCTTCATCTCCGCCGGCATGCCGGACGGCGAATACTACGCCGGCAGCCGGCCGCCGCTCGGCAACGACAAGGGGCTACGCCTGCTCCACGCGCGCCTCGCCGAACAGCGCGTCATGCAGATCTACCGCGTTGACGACGCCGCCCGCCGCACCTCGCTGGTCGGCAACGGCAACGACGAGTTCGACGCCCGCACCCGTCCCTGGTTCATCGCCGCGCGCGATTCCGGACACATGGCCTGGTACGCCCCATACCACTACGTGATCAACGACCCACAAGGCGCCTACGACACCATGGGCATCGGCATGTCGGCGCCGCTCTACGATCCCGCCGGCCGCTTCATCGGCGTCACCACCGCCGATGTCGCGCTCTCCCAACTCTCCAGCCTGCTCCGCGAACTGACCGACGAAAGCGGCGGCGTCGCCTTTCTCGTCGATGGCGAGAAAAAACTGCTCGCCAGCTCGACGCTGACCACCATCGCCGCCTCCGGCCAGCGCTTGCAGCTCGCCGACAGCAACACTCCCCTGCTGCAGGCCGCCAGCGAACTGATGCTGCACGACAACCGCCCGGAAGGCTCCCGCTTCTTCACCAGCGACGGCGCCCGTCACCTGCTCGACTGGCACACCATCGCCCTGGAAAACGGCCCCGCCCTGAGCATCGGCGTGATCCTGCCGCAATCGCGTTTCGACCCGCTGACCGCCGGCATGCTGCGCAACCTCGCCTATCTCGGCCTGGTCATCGCCGTCTTCGGCATCGTCGTCGGTCTGCTCGCCACCGATTGGGTTTCCCGCCCGCTCGCCCGACTCGCCCGCAAGGCCTCGCGCATGGCCGCCGGCGACTGGCAGGCGGTAGCGCCGCCGGAAACGCCGATCCGCGAAGTCCGCACGCTGTCCTCGGCACTCGCCGACATGGCCCGCCAGTTGCAGCGCCACACCGAACACCTCGAACGCCAGGCGGCCGAACTGCGCACCGGCAACGAACGCCTGCAGGCCGAAGTCGCCGAACGGATGAAATCGGAAGCGCACATCCAGGCACTCAACGTCGACCTCGAAATCGCCAACCAGACCCTGCTCCTCGCCAAGGAAGCCGCCGATTCGGCGAACAAGGCCAAATCGGCCTTCCTCGCCAACATGAGCCACGAACTGCGCACGCCGATGCACGGCATCATGGGCATGGTGTCGCTGGTCCGCGCCCGGGTCAGCGAGCCCAAGCTGCAACACCAGCTCGACCGCGCCATGGAAGCCGCCAGCCGGCTGCTCCTGATCCTCAACGAAATCCTCGACCTGTCGAAGATCGAAGCCGACCGCCTGACCCTCGACCGGGTCGAATTCAAGCTGGCACCGGTGCTCGACAACGTCGCCGCGCTGCTCGCCAGCAAGGCGGCGGACAAGGGGCTCCGTCTCGCAATCCGCCCATTGCCCGCCGGCGCCGGGCAGACCTTCGTCGGCGACGCGCTGCGTCTTGGCCAGGTCCTCATCAACCTGGCCGGCAACGCCGTCAAATTCACCGAACAAGGCAGCATTGATGTTGCCGTCGACATCGTCGACACAGGTGCCGACGACGCCCTGCTCCGCTTTTCCATCCGCGACACCGGCATCGGCATCGCCCCCGACGTCCAGCGGCGCCTGTTCAACGCCTTCGAGCAGGCCGACAGCTCGACCACCCGCAAATACGGCGGCACCGGTCTCGGCCTCGCCATCTGCAAGCGACTGGTCGCCATGATGGGCGGCGAGATCGGCGTCGACAGCAAGCCCGGCGTCGGCAGCACCTTCTGGTTCACCATCCGCCTCGGGCGCACGGCGCACGAACCACCAGCGCTCCCGGCCAGCGCCGACGACCACGAAATCCGCCTGCGCCAGCACCACGCCGGCGCCCGCATCCTGCTCGCCGAGGATGAACCGATCAATCAGGAAGTCACCCGGGAACTCCTCGAACAGGTCGCCCTCGTCGTCGACCTCGCGGAAAACGGCGAAATGGCCGTCCGCATGGCCAGCGAACAACGTTACGACCTGATCCTGATGGACATGCAGATGCCGCTGCTGAACGGCCTCGACGCCACCCGGGCGATCCGCGCCGACGGCCCCAACCGGAACACGCCGGTCCTGGCGATGACCGCCAACGCCTTCAGCGAAGACCGCCAACGCTGCCTGGATGCGGGCATGAACGACCACATCGGCAAACCGGTAGACCCCGAACAGCTCTACCTGCTCCTGCTGCGCAGCCTGGAAGCCGGCAAGCGGCTTACGAACTGAATCATCAGGGTATTCCCCAACAACGCCTCGGTAGCGAAACGCTGGCCGACCGGGTATCGTTGTTGAAACGGTTTGGAGCCACCATTTCGCGCTTGCCGGGAATGCGCTCACAAACAGCAGCCCGATTCACCTGAGGCCTCAGGCATAAGGGACAGGGAGCGAGAGATGACGGGAAAGGGGAAATCCGCCGCCTGGCGGCGCTGGCTGAAGGTCTGCCTGTTGCAGTTCGCTTTGCTTGGCGGACTGGTTGCGGCCCAGGAATCGCCTCGGGTACTCGTACTCCTCTCCTACCACCATGGCTACACCTGGGAAGACCGCATCCTCGACGGCTTCGAGGAATGGGGCGGGGTCATGGCCGGTCGCCCGGTGCTGTTCATCGAGTGGATGGATACCAAGCGCCATCCGGATCCGGCAGCGCGCCAACGCTTTGCCGCTTACCTGGAGGAAAAATATGCCGGGCGAAGTTTCGACCTGCTGGTCGCCGTCGATGACAACGCGCTGGAATTGGCTCTCCAGCACAAGATGTTCAGCGGCGCACCGATCGTCTTTGCCGGCATCAACAATGACCCACGCCAACTCATCGGCAAGCGCGGCGGCGTCACCGGCGTAGCCGAACGGTTTGATCTCACGCGCACCCTCCTCTTGGCCCAACGCTTGCACCCCGAAGCCAAGCGGCTGGTATTCCTGACGGCAGCAGACGAATCGGGCGCCGGCATACGGGTACACATCAACGACGCCCTGACGCGCCTGGGGACGGGAATTGCGGTCGAGCACTGGGTGACGCACAACCTTGCCGAAGTCGACGGACGCCTGCCGCTCCTTGGCGAAGATACCCTGCTGTTCGCCCTTGGCCCCCAACCCCTGGTTGCCGGCGGACGGCCTCTTGGCCCCGAGGAACTGGTCGCCCACCTCCATTCCCGAACCAACCGCCCCGTCTATTCCGACCTCGATGCCACCGTCGGACGCGGCGCCCTCGGCGGCTACATGAACAGCGGCCTGGAGAACGGTCGCCTGCTGGCGCGCATGGCGCAGCGCGTGCTCGCCGGCGAACGTCCGGAGGAAATCCCCATCGTCTATGAGACGCCACAAGCCCTGGTCTTCGATTACCGCGAGCTGAAACGCTTCGGCATTGCCGCCAGCGACCTGCCGCCGGGTAGCCAGCTACGCTACCGGCCACCATCGATCTTTGACCCGGAATACCGCGGCGCCCTGCTCACTTTCGCCGCCATCGTCGGCGCGCTGCTCCTGGTGCTCGCCGGCGTGCTGGTCCGCGGCCGCATTCTCGCCTCGCGCCATGCGGCTCTCCACTACCAGGCAACCCACGACGATCTGACCGGTCTGCCCAACCGCGCCTGGCTCAACGAACAGCTCCTGCATGGAAAATGGGGGGCCGGGCGCAGCGTCGCCCTGGTGATGGCCGACATCAACCGCTTCCAGTTGATCAACGATACCTACGGACACTCCTTCGGCGACGAGGTCGTCTCCTGTGTCGCCGAACGCCTGGTCGGCATCCAGGACGGCCAGACCCAACTCATCCGCTTCAGCGGCGACGCTTTCGTCATCCTGCGCCGACTCACCGATGCGCAACAACTGGAAACCCTGTGCGCCCAATGCCAGCGTATCCTGAACGAACCGTTTCACGTCGCCGGGCACCGTCTTTCGGTATCGGCGGCATTCGGCGTAACCCTGGCCGCCCCCGGCGAGATCGACCGCGACCGTCTGCTGCGTGAGGCGGACACCGCGATGCACGAAGCCAAACGGGAGCGGGGCAATCAGGTGGTGCGCTTCGACAACAACATCCACGAACGCGCGCTGCGCCAGTTCCGCCTCGAGGCCTGGCTGCCGAATGCCGTCGCCAACGGCGAGATCCAGGTCTACTTCCAGCCCATCGTCGAAAACGGTAACGGCAGTATCGCCGGTTTCGAAGCCCTGGCGCGCTGGCAGCACGCCGAGCTGGGCTGGGTACCGCCGCCCGAGTTCATCCGCGCCGCCATCGAAACCGGCTGCATCCGCGAACTGACACTGGGCATGCTACGCGCCGCCAGCCGGGCCTTCATGCCCTACCTGAGGGCAGCTTCCCGTCCCTACCTGGGCGTCAACGTCTCGGTCAGCGATATCAACGCCGAGGACTTTCCCGAGCGCGTCGCCGCCATTCTGGCCGAAGAAGGCATGCCGGCCGAGCGCTTGATCCTGGAAGTCACCGAGGACATGCTGCTGGGTGACAGCGGCAACGTCGCCCAGGTGCTGGGGCGCCTGCGGGCGCTTGGACTGCGTATCGCCATCGACGATTTCGGCACCGGCTACTCGTCGATGAGCTACCTCTCCAGCTTCATGGTGAACATCATCAAGATCGACCAATCCTTCATCCGCCACCTGACCGACAGCTCATCGGACCAGAAGATCGTGCGCGCAATCGTGTCGATGGCGGCCGACCTGGAGCTGAGCGTCGTCACCGAAGGGGTCGAGACCCCCGAGCAACAAGAACTGCTACGCCAGATGGGCTGCCGACTGCTGCAGGGCTACCTGTTCGGCAGGCCGCAACCGGCAGACAGCTGGATCAACGAACAAGGGCTGGACCAGACGCCGTCCCAGCCTTTCTCCGCCTAGTTGGCAGCCTATTCGACGCCCTGCGTAGCCAGGTAGTCCTCGTAGCCGCCGAGGTAATCGACAATGCGGCCGTCGCCCTTGACTTCCAGCACGCGGGTGGCGAGCGAGGAGACGAATTCGCGGTCGTGCGAGACGAAGACCAGGGTACCGTTGAACTTTTCCAGGCCGCTGTTGAGCGCCTCGATCGATTCCATGTCGAGGTGGTTGGTCGGTTCGTCGAGCACCAGCACGTTCGGCTTCTGCAGCATCAAGCGGCCGAACAGCATGCGGCCCTGCTCGCCGCCGGAAATCACGTTGACCGACTTCTTCTGCTCGTCGCCGGAAAACAGCAGGCGGCCGAGGGTGCCGCGGACCAGGGTTTCCAGGTCGCCGCCTTCCTCGATCGAGGCGCGGGCGTAGCCGACGATCCAGTCGGTCAGGCTCTGGCCGCCGGCGAATTCGGCGCTGTGGTCCTGCGCGTAGTAGCCGGGCTTGGCCTTTTCCGCCCATTTCAGCGTGCCGTACTGCGGCTGCAGTTCGCCCATCAGCAGCTTGAGGAAAGTCGTCTTGCCGACGCCGTTCTCGCCGATCACGGCGATCTTCTCGCCGCCGTTGATGGTCAGCGTCAGGTTGTCGAAGATCTTGCGCTCGCCGCCTTCGTAGGCAAACGTCAGGTTCTCGATCTCGACCGCCTGGCGGTGCAGCTTCTGCTTCTCGTCGTAGTCGAAGCGGATCCACGGATACTGGCGCGACGACGGCTTGACGTCTTCCGGCTTCAGCTTGTCGATCAGCTTGAGACGGGAGGTTGCCTGCTTGGCCTTGGAGGCGTTGGCCGAGAAGCGGCGGACGAAGGTCTGCAGTTCGGCGATCCGTTCCTTGGCCTTGGCGTTCGCCTGCGACTGGCGCTCGCGCGCCTGCTGGGCGGCTTCCATGAAATCGTCGTAGTTGCCGGCGTAGGTGGTGATCTTGCCGTAGTCGAGGTCGGCCATGTGGGTGCAGACCTGGTTCAGGAAGTGGCGATCGTGGGAGATGATGATCATCGTCGAATCGCGGTTGTTGAGCACTTCCTCCAGCCAGCGGATGGTGTTGATGTCGAGGTTGTTGGTCGGTTCGTCGAGGAGCAGGATGTCCGGGTTGGCGAACAGCGCCTGGCAGAGCAGCACGCGCAGCTTCCAGCCGGGGGCGACCTCGCTCATCGGGCCGTTGTGCTGGCTGGTCGGGATGCCGACGCCGAGCAGCAGTTCGCCGGCGCGCGATTCGGCGGTGTAGCCGTCATATTCGCCGACCTTGCCTTCCAGTTCGGCGGCACGCATGTAGTCGTCTTCGCTCGCTTCCGGGTTGGCGTAGATCGCGTCGCGTTCCTGGATCGCGCTCCACAATTCCTCGTGGCCCATCATGACGACGTCGAGGACGCGCATTTCCTCGTAGGCGAACTGGTCCTGGCGCAGGTAGGCCATGCGCTCGTTGACGTCCTTGGAGACGTTGCCGGCGGACGGTTCGAGCGCCCCGCACAGGATCTTCATGAAGGTCGATTTGCCGGCGCCGTTGGCGCCGATCAGGCCGTAACGGTAGCCTTCGCCAAACTTGACATTGACGTTTTCAAAGAGGGGCTTGGCCCCGAATTGCATGGTGATGTTGGCAGCAACGAGCACGACGTTTTCCGATCCGGCAAGTATTTCAATAAAGGCGGGATTTTACCCTTTTTGCGCGGCTGGCCGCGGCCGCCGGCCCCATTTTGTGCACCGCGGTGTAACATCGCGGCCGACAATAATGCGCCAGAACCCAGGAGACAGCCCATGGTCCCCCATCTCACCACGGCCCTGAGCGGCCCGCTGCTAGAACTGGAACACCGCTTCCTCGAAGCCAGTCCGCAGATCGAACAGTGGCTGCGCGCCCAGTGGCAGGAATCGACGCCACCCTTCTATTCGTCGGTCGACCTGCGCAACTCCGGCTTCAAGCTGGCGCCGGTCGATACCAACCTTTTCCCGGGCGGCTTCAACAACCTCAACCCGGCCTTCCTGCCGCTCTGCGTGCAGGCGGCGATGAGCGCGATCGAGAAGTTCTGCCCGGAAGCCAAGCGCCTGCTGCTGATCCCGGAAAACCACACGCGCAACCAGTTCTACCTGCAGAACGTCGCCCAGATCGCCGCCGTCCTCAAGCAGACCGGGCTGGAAGTACGGATCGGCTCGCTGATCCCCGACCTCGCCGGACCGACCCCGGTCGACTTGACCAACGGTCAGCAACTGCTGCTCGAACCGCTGCGCCGCGACGGCAACCGGATCGGCGTCGCCGGCTTCGAGCCCTGCGCGATCCTGCTCAACAACGACCTCTCGGCCGGCATTCCCGAGATCCTCAGCGACCTCGACGAACAGTACGTGCTGCCGCCGCTGCACGCCGGCTGGGCGGTGCGCCGCAAGTCCAACCATTTCGCCGCCTACGACCAGGTCGCCAACGATTTCGCCAGCGCCATCGGCATCGACCCCTGGCGCATCAACCCGGCCTTCTCGGTCTGCCGCAGCATCAACTTCCACGAGCGCCAGGGCGAGGAATGCCTGGTCGCCAACGTTTCCGCGGTGCTCGACCTGGTGCGCGAGAAGTACCGCGAATACGGCATCGCCGAGACCCCCTACGTGGTCGTCAAGGCTGACGCCGGTACCTACGGCATGGGCGTCATGACGGTGCGCGACGCCGACGAACTGATCGCCCTCAACCGCAAGCAGCGCAACAAGATGAGCGTGGTCAAGGAAGGCCTGGAAGTCTCCGAAGTGCTGATCCAGGAAGGCGTGCATTCCTTCGAGACGGTCAAGGACGCGGTCGCCGAGCCGGTCGTCTACATGATCGACCGCTATGTTGTCGGCGGCTTCTACCGGGTACACACCGGCCGCGGCAAGGACGAGAACCTCAACGCGCCGGGCATGCATTTCGAACCGCTGGCCTTCGAAACCGGCTGCAACCTGCCCGACTACCGCTGCGGCAACCCCGACTCGGCGCCCAACCGCTTCTACGCCTACGGCGTCGTCGCCCGCCTGGCCTGCCTCGCCGCCGCCGTCGAACTCGAACGGACGGCACCGCCGGTCGACCTCCCGGCCTGACGCCGATGACCCAGCAGCTGCACTTCGAACGGCATCTGCTTGGCGGCAGCGAAAGACCGCTGCGACTGGCCTTCATCATCGATCCGCTGGATCGCCTGAAGGCCTGGAAGGACTCCTCGGTGGCGCTGATGCGGGCGGCGCAGAGCCACGGCCACGACGTCTTCGCGGTCGAGGCGCCGACGCTCGGCTGGCGCAAGCCGGAGGCCGACCATCCGGGCGGCACCTTCGGCGAAGCGATCCACCTCCACCTGCGCCCCGACGACCACGACTGGTACCGCGAGACACAGCGCGAATGGCTGCCGCTGAAGGCCTTCGACGCCGTGCTGATGCGCAAGGACCCGCCGGTGGACGGCGAATACCTCGCCGCCAGCAGCCTGCTCGAACGCGCCGAAGCCGACGGCGTGCGCGTCTTCAACCGGCCGCGGGCACTGCGCGACCATGCGGCAAAGCTGGCGATCCTCGAATTCCCGCAGTTCATCCCGTCCACCAAGGTCAGCCGCGACCTTGGCCGCCTGCAGCAATTCATCGACGAACAGCGCGACGTCATCGTCAAGCCGCTCGACAGCAACAGCGGCAGCCGCATCTTCCGCCTGCACCGCAACGATCCCAACCGCAACGTCATCCTCGAGACGCTGACCGGCAACGGCCGCCATACCGTGATGGCGCAGCAGTACGTGCAGGCCATCGCCCAGGGCGACAAGCGCGTCCTGCTCATCGCCGGCAAGGCGGTACCCTGGTGCCTGGCGCGCATCCCCAAGGCCGGCGAGACGCGCGGCAACCTGAGCGCCGGCGGCACCGGCGTGGTCCAGGAACTGACTCCCGGCGAACGCCACATCGCCGACGCCCTCGGCCCGCTGCTGCTCAAACGCGGCCTGCTGCTGGTCGGCCTCGACCTGATCGGCGAGCGGCTCACCGGGATCAACGTCACCAGCCCCACCGGCATGGTCGAAATTCGCCAGCAGAGCGGCTTCGACGCCGCCGGCGCGACCATCACCGCGATCGAACACGCATGCGCCGTCTCCTGATCCTCCTCTTCGCCACCCTCCTCGCCGCCTGCGGCAAGGCCCCGCTGCAGGAGCAGCAGGCCTACGTCTTCGGCACCCGGGTCGAGGTCGTCGTCGTCGGCGAAAACCCGGATCTCGGCCGCCAGGCGATCGCCGCCGTGCTGCGCGAATTCGACCGCATGCACCGGACCTACCACGCCTGGCAGCCGTCGGAGCTGACCGCCGTGAACGAAGCCATCGCCGCCGGCAAGAAGGCCACGGTAACGCCGGAAATGGCCGCTTTCATGCGCGAGGCGCAGGCGCTCTCGGCGCAGGGCGATCACCTGTTCGACCCCGGCATCGGCGCCCTGATCAAGCTCTGGGGCTTCCACGCCGACGAATTCGTCGCCCGCCTGCCCGAGCCGCAGGCACTCGCCGACTGGCTCAAGGAGAAGCCGTCGATCGCCGACCTGGTCATCGACGGGACCACGGTTTCCAGCCGCAAGCGCGCGCTGGCACTGGATTTCGGCGGCTACCTGAAGGGCGTCGCGCTCGACCGCGCCGCCGCCATCCTGCGCGGCCAGGGCATCGACAACGCGCTGATCAACATCGGCGGCAACGTCATGGCGCTCGGCAGCAAGGAAGGCCGCAAGTGGCGGGTCGGCATCCAGCATCCGCGCCAGCCCGGCCCGCTGGCCACGGTGCAGCTCGACGACGGCGAGGCGATCGGCACTTCCGGCGATTACCAGCGCTACTTCGAACTCGACGGCCGTCGCTACTCGCACCTGATCGACCCGCGCACCGCCACCCCGGTTGAGCACACGCAGGCGGTCACCGTCCTCATCCCTGCCGGGCCGAAGGCCGGCACGCTGTCGGATGCCGCATCGAAGCCGATCTTCATCGCCGGCCCGGAGCACTGGCGGGCGATGGCCGACCAAATGGGCACGCCGCTCGTCCTGCGCGTCGCCAGCGACGGCCGCATCTCCGTCACCGCCGCCCTCGACCGTCGCCTCGAATATCTCGGCGACCGCACAAATATCAACGTTGTGCCTTGATCGCCCCGACCCGCTTGGCTATGCTGGCGGGGAGCTGCCGCAAGCAGAACGGCCGGGCACCAGCCATCGAACAAAAGCAGGTCGGGGGAAAACGCCGTGGGCGAGATTTCTTTACGAAAATCGGGCTTCGCCCACAGCCTGGTGCTACGCACCGGGCTGCTCATCCTGCTTGCGCTGGCCGCCTTCACCGTCGGCATCGTCCGCCTGATCGGCGAACCGACCATCGACCGGCTGGCCAACTCACAACTGCACCTCGCCGCCGAACAACTGGAAGCGCGCTACACCCGCCTCCTTGATTCAGTCGAGATTGCCCTGCGCAACAGCCATGCCTGGGGCGCCAACGGCAGTTTCGACCACGGCGACCTGCTGCGCTTCAACGAATTCTTCTTCCCGGTGCTGGCCAACAACACCGAAATCAACTCGGTGATCTACGCCCACGAATCGGGACGCGAGTTCTTCCTGCTGCTCGACAAGGATGGCGGCTGGACCAACCGCATCAGCTTCCCGGCCGAATGGGGCCGGGTCAGCTACTGGATCACCTGGGACGCCGAGCGCCGCATCACCGGCGTCAGCGTCCGTGAAAGCGATTGCGACCCGCGCCAGCGCCCCTGGTTCAAGGGCGCCATGGCGCTCACCGACAACCGGCAGATCCACTGGACGCAGCCCTACATCTTCTTCACCAACAAGGCGCCCGGGCTGACCGCGGCGATGCGCTGGCGCGGACGCGACGGCAGCTACCACGTGATCGCCCACGACGTCCGCCTGCGCGACATCGCCCAGGCGACCACCGGCAAGACCATCGGTCGCGACGGCCAGGCCAGCCTGCTGCTCGACGACGGCCGCCTGCTGGCGCCGCCCGGCCTGCCGCGTTTCGCCAGCCCGGAAGCGGGCCAGCAGGCGATGCTGAAGAGTGCCGAGGAACTCGAACTCGGCGAACTTGCCCAGGCCCGCCGCCAGTGGCTGGACAACCCCATGCCGGCGACCGGCATCGACCGCGTCGACCGTCCCGACGGCCGCTGGTACAGCCTGTTCCGCCAACTTGACACCGGTCGCACCGGGATCTGGCTGGCGCTGCTCGCGCCGCACCGCGATTTCGTGCCGGTTTCCGGCAACGACCTGCTGGTGCTTGCCGCCATCCTGCTCGCCGCGCTCGGCCTGGGCGTCGCCGTCGCCGTCCGCATGGCCCGCCAGTTCGGCGAACCGCTCGCCGAACTGACCGAGGAAAGCCACCGCATTGGCCGCCTCGACCTCGACACGCCGGTGATCGCCACCGCGCCCTGGCAGGAGGTGCAGGAACTCGCCGGCGCCCTGGAAAACATGCGCCAGCAACTGCAGGGCGGCCGCCAGGCCATGCAGGACATCATCGCCGACCTCGAGCATACGGTGGCCATGCGTACCGGCGCCCTGCGCCAGAGCCAGGAAGCGCTGCGCCAGCGCGAAGCCTTCTTCCGCGCCGTCTTCGACAACGCAGCGGTCGGCATCGTCAACCTGGAACCCGACGGCCAGCCGAACGAGATCAACCGCGCCTTCGCCAGCTTTATCGCCCGCAGCGAAGACAGCCTGCGCCAGGAACACGGCCTCTGCCTGGCAGAAGCCGACAACGAACGCATGCAGCAGATGCTCAGGCGGGTCGCCGATGGCGAGGCGAACCTGCGCAACGAACTGGAGTTCATCGACGCCGACGGCAACCGTCGCTGGGGCGACGTCCAGGTCAGCGCCATGCGCGACGATCAGGGCAAGCTCACCTCGCTGCTGCTCACCGTTCTCGACATTTCCGACCGCCGCGAGATCGAGCGCGAGCTGATCCGCCAGTTCGCCTTCCTGCGCGCCCTCCTTGACACCATTCCCAATCCGATCTTCTACAAGGGCGAGCACACCCGCTTCCTCGGTTGCAACCGCGCCTACGAGGAGTTTTTTGGCGTCGACCGCGGCCACTTCATCGGCAAGCGCGTCCTCGACCTCGATTACCTGCCGGAAGACGAGCGGCGCGCCTACCAGGAAGAGGATGAACGGGTGATCGCCGAATGCAGCCGCCACAGCCGCGTCGTCACCATGCGCCGCGCCGACGGCAGCCTGCGCGACACGCTCTACGCGGTGAGCGGCTTCCGCTCGCCGGACGGCGCGCCGGGCGGGCTGATCGGCGCCATCGTCGACATCACCGCCCAGAAGGATGCCGAGCGCGAGGCGGAAAAAGCGCGCGCCGCCGCCGAATCCGCAGCCGCCGCCAAGGCCGATTTCCTGGCCAACATGAGCCACGAAATCCGCACCCCGATGAACGCCATCATCGGCATGACCCACCTGGCGCTGCAGACGCCGCTCGACGTCCGCCAGCGCAACTACCTGAACAAGGTCGACGCCGCCGCCAAGGGCCTGCTCGGCATCATCAACGACATCCTCGACCTGTCGAAGATCGAAGCCGGCATGATGCGCTTCGAGCGCACGCCGTTCAGCCTCGACGCAACGCTGCAGCACCTCGGCGACCTGAGCGCGCTGCGCGCCCGCGAACGCGGGCTGGAACTGCTCTTCGACCTCGCCCCGGACGTCCCCGACCGCCTGCTCGGCGACCCGCTGCGCCTTGGCCAGGTGCTGCTCAACCTGGTCGGCAACGCCATCAAATTCACCGAGCAGGGCGAAGTCCGCGTCGAAGTCCGCCTGCTCGAAGCCGATGCCGACAAGGCGCGCATCCGCTTCGAAGTCCGCGACACCGGCATCGGCATGACGCCGGAACAACTGGCCAGCCTGTTCACCGCCTTCACCCAGGCCGACAGCTCGACCACCCGCAAGTACGGCGGCACCGGCCTCGGGCTGTCGATCTGCAAACGCATCGTCGACCAGCTCGGCGGCCGCATCGGCGCCAGCAGCGAGCCCGGCGTCGGCAGCAGCTTCGTCTTCGAACTACCCTTCGAGCTCGCCAGCCGCGAAGCGGAAACGCCGCGCCGCCTCGGTCTGCCCGAACACCTGCGGACCCTGGTCGTCGACGACAGCCCCGGCGCCCGCGAAATCTTCGCCCACATGCTGGCCGGGCTCGGCATCGAAAACCGCGCTGTCGGCAGCGGCAACGACGCCCTGGTCGAACTGCAGACCGCGAGGAACGCCGGCCAGCCCTACCAACTGCTCCTGCTCGACTGGAAGATGCCGGGCATGGACGGCGCCGAACTGCTCGCCGCCGTGCGTCGCGACTTCCCCGGCGCACAGGCGCCGGCGGTGGTGATAATCACCGCCTTCGACCAGGACGAATTGCACGAACTGCTCGAACCGTACAGTGTCTGCGCCATCCTCGGCAAACCGGTGACGCCGTCGTCGCTGTTCGACAGCATCATGCTCGCCCTGCACCGCGCGCCCAGCGTCCCCGAAGCGCCGACCAACGTCGCAGCCAGCACCATTCCGAGCGGGCGTCATGTGCTGCTGGTCGAGGACAACGAAGTCAACCGGGAACTGGCCGAGGAGATGCTGCGCAACTTCGGACTGGTCGTCAGTACCGCCGCAAACGGCGCGATCGCCGTCGAGCGCGTGCGCGACGGCGCTTTCGACCTGGTCCTGATGGACTGCCAGATGCCGGTCATGGACGGCTACGAGGCCACCCGGCGCATCCGCGAGGATCTCGGGCGCAAGGACCTGCCGGTGATCGCGATGACCGCCAACGCGCTCGCCCCCGACCGCGAGCGCTGTCTGGCCGCCGGCATGGACGACCACGTCGCCAAGCCGATCGACGTCGCCCATCTGCAGGCCACCCTCGCCCACTGGCTGAACGGCCTGCCGGCGCAGCCGATCATCGCCGGCGACAGCGGCGCGCCAGCCGCCGCAGGCGAACTCGACGAAGCCACGGCGCTGGCTCGCCTGGGTGGCAACCAGCAACTCTACCAGCGCCTGCTCAAGCGCTTCGGCGAAGACCAGGCCGATTTCCCGGAACGCCTGCGCGCTGCCCGCGCCGGGCGCGACGACACCCAGGCCATCCTCCTCGTTCATACCCTGCGCGGCCTCGCCGGCAACATCGGCGCCAGCCACCTGGTCAGCCTCGCCGCCGAACTCGAACACTGCCTGCGCCAGACGCCGGAAGACGGCAACCGTATCGACAGCCTGATCGTCCGCCTGCTCGACGCACTGACCGCCGTCCTCGCCGTCACTGGCGGTGCTGCCGAAGCGAGCACTCCGGCCAGCCCACGGACACCGCTGCCGGCAGAAAGCCTGGGCCAGTTGCGGCAATTGCTGGCCGACGACGATGCCGCCGCCGTGCGCGTCTTCGAGGACATCGAAGACGCCTTGCGGCAGCGCCTCGACGCCAAGGTCTTCGAGCCGCTGGCCCGTGCCATCGCCTCCTACGATTTCGAAACTGCCATCGACATCCTCGACCGGATCGCCGATACCCTTCTCCAGTGAGTCCCGCCACCATGGTTCCCCTGCTGCCCAAGCAAAGCATCCTCGTCGTCGACGACACGCCGGAAAACATCGACGTGCTGCGTAACATCCTGGCCGAGGATTACCGCATCCGGGTCGCCACCAGTGGCGAGAAGGCGCTGAAGATCATCTACTCCGACGAACCGCCCGATCTGATCCTGCTCGACATCATGATGCCCGGCCTCTCCGGCCTGGAAATCTGCCGCCGCCTCAAGGCCAACCCGGACCGCCGGCGCATCCCGGTGATCTTCGTCACCGCGATGAGCAGCATCGAGGACGAGGAGCGCGGCCTGGCACTCGGCGCCGTCGACTACATCACCAAGCCGATCAGCCCGCCGATCGTCAAGGCGCGCGTCCGTACCCACCTCGCCCTCTACGACCAGGCGCGCGAACTCGAACGGATGGTCCGCCAGCGCACCCAGGAACTGCTCACCACGCGCCAGCAGATCATCCGCCGCCTCGGCCGCGCCGCCGAATTCAAGGACAACGAGACCGGCAACCACGTCCTGCGCATGAGCCACTACGCCCGCCTGATCGGCGAAGCCCACGGCCTCGGCGCGGAAGCCGCCGGCATCATCTTCCAGACGGCGCCGATGCACGACATCGGCAAGATCGGCATCCCCGACGCCATCCTGTTGAAGCCCGGCAAGCTCGACGCCGAGGAATGGAAGATCATGCACCAGCATCCGGTGATGGGCGCCGAGATCATCGGCAAGCACGACAACGAACTGCTCGAAACCGCCCGCGTCATCGCCCTCAGCCATCACGAGAAGTGGGACGGCAGCGGCTACCCGCTCGGTTTGCGTGGCACCGACATCCCGCTCGCAGGGCGTATCGTCGCCATCGCCGACGTCTTCGACGCGCTGGTCTCGGTCCGTCCCTACAAACCCGCCTTCCCGCTCGACGAGGCGCTGCGCCTGATGGAACAGCAGACCGGCAACCACTTCGACCCGCAGTTGATGCAGGCCTTCCGCCAGGCCCTGCCCGACATCCTGCGCATCCGCGAAATCTACGCCGACGAGAACGGCGCCCTGACCGACCTCGAATTCCATATCCAGGAAATCTACGACCAGCGCAACGATCCCTGAGACGACGACGCCAGCCCGTCGATTCCGCGAGCATATCCGGGGCAAGCTCGGGTACAGTAACGACCTTGGCAAAACCCTCGGGAGAACAAGGTGAGTGGCACACTGGAATTCGAATTCCGTTTCGGCAAAACGAAGCCGGGGGCACGTCCCCGACCGTCGTTCCGCATCCTGGTGCTGGCCGACCTGGCCGGTGCAGCGGCCCGGCGTCAGCCGCTGGCGCAGCGCTTGCCGCAGATGGTGGACATCGACAACCTGGCGGCGACGCTGGCCGCCTTCGCCCCGACCCTGACGCTGACTGCCAGCGACGACCGCGCCGCGCCGGCCGGCACCCTGCGCTTTGGCCGCCTCGACGACTTCCATCCTGACGCCATCTACGGCACACCGGCCTTTGCCGCGCTGCGCGCCAGCCGCAACGCCCTCGCCGACCCGCAACGCAGCGCGATGACCGCCGCCGACCTCGGTCTCTCGATCGAAGCACCGGCGCGCCCGGAAAGCGACACCGACACCCTGAACCGCCTGCTCGGCGGCAGCGCCGCGCACGCCCGGCCGGTCACCGCCGACATCGTCAATCGCCTGGTGCGCGACGTCGTCGCCAAGCACGTCAGCAGCGACGACCGGGCGCTAAGCCAGCGCGCGCTGGCCGAATTCGACCAGCGCATCGCCCGGCACATGCGCGCTATCCTGCGTCACCCGGATTTCCGCCGCCTCGAATCGGCGTGGCGCGGCATCTCGCATCTGGTCAGCGAACTGTCCGGCGACGACGGGATTCAGGTCGATCTGCTCGATCTTTCGCGCGACGAACTGCAGGCCGACCTGCTCGCCGGCGGCAACGGCCTGCGCGCCGCGCTCGCCGATAGCGTCGGCGAGGACGGCCCGCTGTCGCTGCTCGTCGCCGATTTTTCCTTCACCGCCGAAGCGGCCGATCTCGACACGCTCGACGCGCTGGCCCGCCTGGCGATGGCCGCCGACGCTCCCTGTCTGGCCGCAGCGAGCCCCGCGCTGCTCGGCTGCGCCTCGGTCGAAGAACTCGCCGACCCCGCGCAATGGCAGCCGCTACCGGCGCCACTCGCCGAACGCTGGCAGGCGCTGCGCCGCAGCCAGGCCGCCGCCTGGCTGGGCCTGACGCTGCCGCGCCTGCTCGGCCGCCTGCCCTACGGCCGCAACACCGACCCGGTCAGCGCCTTTGCCTTCGAGGAACTGGCCGATGGCGCGGCGCACGAGGATTTCGCCTGGGAAAACCCGGTCTACGCGCAAGCCCGCCTGCTCGGCGAGGCCTACGCCGAGGACGGCGAGGCGATGGATATCTCGGCTTACGTGGAAATCGATGCGCTGCCCAGCTACATCGTCCGCGACGCGCGCGGCGACGCCCGCCAGCAACCCGGCGCCGAAGTCCTGCTCGGTGAAACGGCGGCGATCGCCATGCTGGCGCGCGGCCTGATGCCGCTGCTCAGCTACCGCAACCGCGACGCAGCGCGCCTGCTGCGCTGGCAATCGGTGGCCTCGCCGGCGCGGCCGCTGGCTGGCGTCTTCGCTACCTGAGCCCGGCTATTCCGGCTGCCGCGAATCGATGGCCAGCGTCACCGGACCGTCGTTGATCAGCGCCACTTCCATGTCGGCGCCGAAAACGCCGGTCGGCACCGGTTTGCCCAGCGCCGCCGCCAGTTGATCGACAAAGGCGGCGAACAGCGGCCCGGACACGTCGCCGCGCGCCGCCCGCCCCCAGGACGGCCGGTTGCCCTTTTTCACCGACGCGTAGAGCGTGAATTGCGACACCGCCAGAATCTCGCCGCCAGCCTCGACGACGCTGCGGTTCATCACTCCCTCAGCATCCGCAAACAAGCGCAGGCGGACCAGCTTGCCCGCCATCCAGGCGAGGTCGGCCGGCGTGTCGCCTTCCTCGAAACCGGCCAGAACCAACAGGCCGCTGCCGATCTCCCCGGTCACCGCACCGTCGACGCTCACCGCCGCCGACTTCACCCGTTGCACGACGACCCGCATGCTCAGGCCGCCAGCGCCTGGCGCAACTGCGCCGCGTAGGCTTCGAGCACTTCGCGCGGCGGGTCCTTGCGCGGCCAGAGCAGACCGACGCCGTCGTCGGCGTGGCGCGGCACGACGTGGATGTGGAAATGGCCGACGGTCTGTCCGCCCGCCTCGCCGTTGCATTGCAGCAGCGTCAGCCCGGCCGGCGCGAAGGCGGTCTGCGCCGCTTGCGCCACCCGATGCGCGGTACGCATCGCCGCCGCCGCCTCGTCCGGCGTCAGGTCGAGCAAGGTCGCCGCGTGACGTTTCACCGCCACCAGCGTATGTCCCGGGTTGAGCTGTCCGAGGTCGAGGAAAGCGATCGTCTGCGCATCCTCGAACACCACGGATGCCGGAATCTCGCCGGCGATCAGGCGGCAGAAGATGCACTGACCGGCGGGTGAAGTATCGACGAACATCGGCACGGCAAACTCCTCGCAGCAAAAGCCGGCATTGTATGCGAGAGGCTGGCGCGCGCCGGCGATAGCGGCTAACTTAGCGGCAACACCCACCCGGAATTCCCATGCCAACCAGCGCAACCTTCACCCGCCCGCCCCGGCGTCGGCGGTGCCAGCCATGAGCAGCACCGGCCGCATCCTGATCCTGCACACCGGCGGCACCATCGGCATGGCCGCCGCTGCCGACGGCTACCGGCCGCTCGCCGGCTTCCCGGAACGCCTGCGACAACGCCTGACCGACGCCACGACCGACTACGACATCGTCGAACTGCCGCCGATCGACAGCGCCGACCTGCGCCCCGGCCACTGGCCGGCCATCGCCGACGCCCTGCTCGCGCACTGGGACAGCCACGCCGGCTTCGTCGTCCTGCACGGTACCGACACCATGGCCTGGAGCGCCTCGGCGCTCTCCTTCATGCTGCGCGGCGGCGACAAGCCGGTGATCCTCACCGGCGCCCAGATCCCGCTCGACGAAGTGGGCAGCGATGCCCTCGACAACGTGCGCGGCGCGCTGCATTTCGCCGCCAGCCCGGCGCTGCGCGAAGTGAGCATCTACTTCGGCGGGCGCCTGCTACGCGGCAACCGCTGCCGCAAGCTCGCCGCCACCCGCCTCGCCGCCTTCGACTCGCCCAATTACCCGCCGCTCGGCGAAGCCGGCGCCGGCTTCGTCCTCCATCACGACCGTCTGCTCGCCGCCGGCGAG
>CAZFXO010000017.1:0-61901 GCA_964523045.1 uncultured Dechloromonas sp.
GACCTCGTCCGGCACCAGCGGCCAGGCGGTTTCCCGGATCTTCCTCGACCGCGCGACGGCAGCCGGGCAGAGCAAGGTGCTGGCCCGGCTGATGGCCGAACTGATCGGCCGCCAGCGGCTGCCCATGCTGATCGTCGACGCGCCCGGCGTGCTCAAGGACCGCCAGCGCTTCTCGGCGCGCGGTGCGGCGATCCTCGGCTTCTCGCTGTTCGGCCGCGACCTCACCTATGCGCTGGACGACGACCTGCAGCCCGACCTGCCGGCGATCGAAGCCTTCCTCACCCGCCACGCCGGCGCGCCGATCCTGGTCTTCGGTTTCACCTTCCTGGTCTGGCAGCACCTCTACCTCGGTCTGCGCGCCCGGGGCCGGCGGCTGGCGCTCGACAACGCGCTGCTCCTGCACGGCGGCGGCTGGAAAAAGCTGCAGGAGCAGGCCGTCGGCAACGCCGAGTTCAAGGCCGGGCTCAAGGCGCAGACCGGCATCGAGCGCGTCGTCAACTACTACGGCATGGTCGAGCAGACCGGCTCGATCTATCTCGAATGCCCGGCCGGCCACCTCCACGCCTCGCTGTTTTCCGACGTCCTGATCCGCAACCCGGCCGACTTCTCGGTCCTGCCGGCGGGCCAGAGCGGACTGATCGAAACCCTCTCGCTCCTGCCCTTCAGCTACCCGGGACACGCCCTGCTCACCGAGGATATCGGCGTTCTGCTCGGCGAGGACGATTGCCCCTGCGGCTGGCGGGGCAAGTACTTCACCGTGACCGGCCGCGCGCCGAGCGCCGAACTGCGCGGCTGCAGCGATGTCCGGGCGAGCCATGAGTAAACGCCCGCTGCCCGCCGACCTGCCGCTGGTGTACCACGCCGGCACCGGCATCGCTGACATCGACTGCCGCCCGCTGCCGCCCTACGCGCCGCCGACGCTGGCCTTCCTCGCCGACCTTTCGCGCCGCCTGCTCGCCGACAGCGCCTGCCGGACCTTCCCCGACATCGCCGCCTTCGGCTACTGGTGCCGGCCGGCCAACCTGGCCCGTCTGGCCGCCGCGGCCGCCGGCCCGCAACGGCGCCTCGGCCGCGGACTGGCGCTGCACATCGCGCCCGCCAACGTCCCGGTCAACTTCGCCTTCAGCCTCGCCTTCGGCATGCTCGCCGGCAACGCCAACATTGTGCGGGTACCGGCCGCGCCCAAGGAGCAGACCTTGATCCTGTGCGCCGCGCTGCGCGAGCTGTTCGCCCAACCGGTGCATGCCCGCCTCGCGGCGATGAACCGCGTCGTCGGCTACCCGCGCGACGACGCCATCACCGCCGCCCTGTCGGCCTGCTGCGACGCCCGCGTGCTGTGGGGCGGCGACCGCAGCATCGCCCAGCTGCGGCAACTGCCGGTGCCGCCGCGCTGCGTCGAGATCGCCTTCGCCGACCGCTACTCGCTGTGCCTGCTCGACGCGGCGAGCGTCGCGGCGAGCGACGCGGCAGCCTTGGCAAAACTGGCCGGCGATTTCTACAACGACGCCTACCTGCTCGACCAGAACGCCTGCTCGTCGCCGCACCTGGTGCTCTGGCTTGGCGACGAGGCAAGCGCCGCGCGCGCCCAGGCGGTTTTCTGGCCGGCGCTGGCCGAGGTCGTCCGGGACAAGTACCCGCTGAGCGCGGTGCAGGCGGTGGACAAGCTGAGCGACCTCTGCCGGATCGCCCTCGAACTGCCCGCCGCCGTCGCCAGCACGCGGCACGGCAACGCCATCTACCGCATCCGGCTGGCCGCGCTGCCCCCGGACATCGAACGCGTACGCGGCCGGCACGGCCTGTTCCTCGAATACGTCAGCCCGGACACCAACTGCCTCGACGCCATCGTCGACGAGAAAACCCAGACCCTGACCTGTTACGGCGTCGACCGCGAACAGCTTGCCCAGACGATCGTCGACCGCGGCCTGCGCGGCATCGACCGCATCGTTCCCGTCGGCCGCGCACTCGACATCGGTCCCGTCTGGGACGGTTACGATGTCGTCGGCGCGCTGTCGCGCATCGTCGCCACCCAATGACACACTGGAAAGCCGCTATGGAAGCCTTCAGCCTGAATTGCGTCGAACTCCTCGAATACCAGCCCAACCGCTACCCCTTCCTGATGATCGACCACGTCGAGGAAGTCATCCCCGGCGTCAGCGCCCGCGGCTACAAGAACCTGACGATGAACGAATGGTATTTTCCGGTGCATTTCCCGGGCGCCCCGAACATGCCCGGCGCCCTGCAACTGGAAGCGATGGCGCAGATGCTGACGGTGGCGATCACCACCCTGCCCGGCAACAAGGGCAAGGTCACGCATGCGCTGCAGCACCTGGTCCGCTTCCGCAAGGAAGTCCTGCCGGGGCAGCAACTGCTCATCGAGGCCAAGGTGCTGTCCTGGAAGCGCGGCATCGCCAAGGGCACCGCCACCGGCTACACCAACGGCGAAGTCGCCTGCGAGGCTGAAATGATGATCACCATTCCGGAAATCCTCGAACAGTACCTGCCGAAGAAACCGCAAGCCTGACGATGGCCGGACTGCCGCCCGTAGACATCCTGATCGTCGGCGCCGGCGCCACCGGCGCCGCGGTCGCCTGGCGCCTCGGCCAGGCCGGGCTGGACGTGCTGTGCCTGGAGCAGGGCGAGCACATGGACCCGGCCCGTTACCCGAGCACCCGCCCGGACTGGGAGCTGGCCCGCCTGCAGGACTTCCACGTCAGCCCCAACGTCCGCCGCCGGGAAGCCGACTACCCGATCAACGACAGCGATTCGCCGATCGCCATCGCCAATTTCAATGCCGTGGGCGGCAGCACGATCCTCTTTTCCGGCCACTTCCCGCGCTTTCACCCATCGGATTTCCGGGTCCGCAGCCTCGACGGCGTCGCCGACGACTGGCCCATCGACTATCCGCAACTCGCCCCCTACTTCGCCCTCAACGATCGCATGATGGGGGTTTCCGGGCTCGGCGGCGATCCCGCCTACCCGCCGATCGACGGCCTGCTGCCGCCGGTGCCGATGGGCCGCCTCGGCGAATGCCTCGGGCGCGGCTTCAACCAGCTCGGCTGGCACTGGTGGCCGGCCTACGCGGCAATCGCCACGCGTCCGCACCACGGCCGCCCGCCCTGCATCAATCTCGGCCCGTGCAACACCGGCTGCGCCCAGGGCGCCAAGGCCAGCACCGACGTCAGCTACTGGCCAGCAGCCAGGCAATCCGGCGTCCGCCTCCAGACCGGCGCCCGGGTCAGCCGCGTCACCCTCGATGCGCAGGGGAAAGCCAGCGGCGTCCTCTATTTCGACGCCGCCGGCAACGAATGGCAGCAGCCGGCACGGCTCGTCGTCCTCGCCTGCAACGGCGTCGGCACCCCGCGCCTGCTGCTCAATTCCGCCTGCCCGGCCTTTCCCGACGGCCTGGCCAACCGCTCGGGGCTGGTCGGCAGAAACCTCATGCTGCACCCGCTGGGTTACGTCGAAGGCCTGTTCGACGAAGCGCTCGACAGCCAGCTCGGCCCGCAGGGCTGCTCGATCTACAGCCACCAGTTCTACGAAACCGATGGCGCCCGCGGCTTCCTGCGCGGCTACACGATGCAGGTGCTGCGCGGCCCGGGGCTGCTGGAGACCGCCACGAGCGGCTTCCTGCGCCGCGAAATCCCGCCCGGCCCCGGCTTCGCTGCGGCGCTGCGCGAACGCTTCGGCCATCTCGCCGCCATGGGCATCATCGTCGAAGACCTGCCGGACCCGGACAACCGCGTGACGCTGGACGGCGAACTCACCGACAGCCACGGCATCCCGGCGCCGAAAATCCATTACACGCTGGGCGACAACAGCCGGCGCATGCTCGCCCACGGGCTCGAGCGCGGCAAGGAAGTCATGCGCGCCGCCGGCGCCCGACGCACAGCGGCCTTCGGCCCGGTACGCCACACCGGCTGGCACCTGATGGGCACCGCGCGCATGGGCAACGACCCGGCCCGCGCCGTGGTCGACGCCCGGGGCCGTTGCCACGATGTGGACAATCTCTACATCGTCGACAGCAGCGTCTTCGTCACCTCAAGCGGCGTCAACCCGGCCTCGACGATGCAGGCCATCGCCCTGCACATCGCCGACGGCATCGTTGCCAGAAGGAATGCCGCATGACCAAGCTTCCGGAAACCGGCGACCGGACGCTCGCCGTCCTCCTCGACGACCTGCTGCCGCCGGCTGCCGGCGTGCCGACGATCGACGCCCCCCGGCTTGCCGAGTTCGCGGCGCGGCACAGCCGCAGCGCGCCACTCGTCACGCTGCTGGATATCGTCGCCGCGGCATCGCCCGAGACGCCCTTCGCCGATCACGACGCGGCGGCGCGCGCCGCGCTGCTGAGCCGCATCCGCCGCCAGCATCTGGCGGCCTTCGCCGACTTCTTCCTGCTCGCCATCCAATGCTACTGTCTCGATCCGGCGGTCCGCCAGGCCTTCGGCGACGATCCGGCCGCCCCCTTCCCGAACGGGCGCAGCCTCCCGGACGGCGATCTCGAACTGCTGGAAGCCGTCTACGAACGCGGCCCCCTATTCCGCGATCCTCACGCTTTGACCGACAAGGAGCAGACTCCATGAAAAAAGCCCTGATCACCGGCGTCACCGGTCAGGACGGTTCCTACCTGGCGGAGTTCCTGCTCGCCAAGGGCTACAAGGTGCATGGCATCAAGCGCCGGGCGTCGTCCTTCAACACCCAGCGCATCGATCACATCTACGAAGACCCGCACGTCGAGAACGCCCGTTTCGAACTGCACTACGGCGACCTCACCGATTCCTCGAACCTGACGCGCATCCTGGCGGAGGTTCAGCCCGACGAGGTCTACAACCTCGGCGCCCAGAGCCACGTCGCGGTCAGCTTCGAAGCGCCCGAGTACACCGCCGACGTCGACGCGATCGGCACCCTGCGCCTCCTGGAGGCAATCCGTTTCCTCGGCCTGGAAAAGAAGACCCGCTTCTACCAGGCGTCCACTTCCGAACTCTTCGGTCTGGTGCAGGAAACCCCGCAGCGCGAAACGACGCCCTTCCATCCCCGCAGCCCCTACGCCGTGGCGAAGATGTACGCCTACTGGATCACCGTCAATTACCGCGAGGCCTACGGCATGTACGCCTGCAACGGCATCCTGTTCAACCACGAATCGCCGCGCCGCGGCGAAACCTTCGTCACCCGCAAGATCACGCGCGGCCTCGCCAACATCGCCCAGGGGCTGGAGAAATGCCTGTACATGGGCAATCTCGACGCGCTGCGCGACTGGGGCCACGCCAAGGACTACGTGCGCATGCAGTGGATGATGCTGCAGCAGGCGCAACCGGACGATTTCGTCATCGCCACCGGCAGCCAGCACAGCGTGCGCCAGTTCATCGAATGGAGCGCCGCCGAACTGGGCATCACCCTCGCCTTCGAAGGCGAAGGCGTCGAGGAGAAGGGGCGAGTGGTCGCCATCGACGGCGACAAGGCGCCGGCCGTGCGGCCGGGCGACATCGTGGTCGCCATCGACCCCCGCTATTTCCGGCCGGCCGAAGTATCGACGCTGCTCGGCGACCCGTCCAAGGCCAAGGCCAAGCTGGGCTGGGAACCGGAGATCACGGCCCGGGAAATGTGCGCCGAAATGGTCGCCCACGACCTGGCGCAGGCCCGCCAGCACGCCTTGCTCAAGCAACATGGCTACCAGGCCTCGGCCTGGCACTTCGAGTAGGGCGCGGCGCATGAAGATCCTGCTGACCGGCGCCTCCGGCATGGTCGGGCGCAACCTCCTGGAGCACCCGGCGGCGGCACGGCACGCATGGCTGACGCCGGGCAGCGGCGAGCTGGACCTGCTGGATTTCGCCGCCGTCCGACGCTACCTGCAGGCCAGCCAACCGGACCTGGTGATCCACGCCGCCGGCCGGGTCGGCGGCATCCAGGCCAATCTGCGCGAGCCGGTGCGCTTCCTCGTCGACAACCTCGACATGGGACGCAACGTGTTGCTCGCCGCCGCCGAAACCGGCATCACCCGGCTACTCAACTTCGGCAGCACCTGCATGTATCCGCGCGGCCGGCAGCAGGCGCTGCGCGAAGACGACGTGCTGAGCGGCGAACTGGAACCGACCAACGAGTGCTATGCGCTGGCCAAGATCACGGTGGCGCGGCTGGCCGCTTACCTGGCCCGGGAAAATCCGCAACTGCAGTACAAGACCCTGATCCCCTGCAACCTCTACGGCCCTCACGACAAGTTCGACCCGCGCTGGTCGCACATGATTCCGGCGATCATCGACAAGCTGCACCGCGCAAAGACCGCCGGCCACGACAGCGTCGAAATCTGGGGCAACGGCGAAGCGCGCCGCGAATTCCTCTACGCCGGCGACCTCGCCGCCGCGGTCCTGCGCGCCGTCGAGGATTTTGCCGCCCTGCCGGCGCTGATGAACATCGGCCTCGGCCACGACTACACCGTCAACGAGTACTACGCGATCGCCGCCGAGGTCGTCGGCTATCGCGGCGGCTTCCACCACGATCTTTCCCGGCCCACCGGCATGGAACGCAAGCTGAGCGACACCAGCCTGGCCACGCGCTGGGGCTGGCAACCCGCGCATACGCTGGCGCAGGGCCTGGCCAAAACCTACGACTATTATCTGCAGCAACGGCAAGGAACCTGACATGCACTACCCGCTCGCCAGCTCGACCTGGGATGAGGCCGAATACGCCGCGATCGACCGCGTGGTCAAATCGGGCATGTTTTCGATGGGCCAGGAAGTCGCCCGCTTCGAGCAGGCGTTCGCCGAGTGGGTGGGCAGCCGCCATGCGGTGATGGTGAATTCCGGCTCGTCGGCCAACCTGGCGATGATTGCCGCCCTCATGTTCCGCCAGCAGGGCGCCCTGCAAAAAGGTGCCGAGGTGATCGTCCCGGCGGTCTCCTGGAGCACGACCTATGCGCCGCTGCAGCAGCACGGCCTGAAGCTGAAGTTCGTCGATATCGACCGCGACACCCTGAACATCGACCTGCAGCAACTGGCCGCCGCGATCAGCGACGACACCCGGGCCATCCTGGCCGTCAACCTGCTGGGCAACCCGAACGATTTCGCGGCGATCCTGCGGATCATCGGCGAGCGCGACATCATCCTGCTCGAGGACAACTGCGAATCGCTGGGCGCCAGCTGCGCCGGCAAGCAGGCCGGCACGCACGGCCTGATGGGCAGCTTCAGCTGTTTCTTCAGCCACCATATCTCGACCATGGAAGGCGGCCTGGTCGTCACCGACGACGAGGAACTCCACCACATCCTGCTCTGCCTGCGCGCCCACGGCTGGACGCGCAACCTGCCCAAGCACAACCGGGTGTGCGGCGAGAAGAGCGACAACCCCTTCGAAGAATCCTTCCGCTTCGTCCTCCCCGGCTACAACCTGCGCCCGCTGGAAATGAGCGGGGCGATCGGCCAGGCGCAACTGCAGAAACTGGACGCCATGATCGCCGCCCGCCGCGACAACGCCCGGCATTTCGCCGAGCGCTTCGCCAACCACCCCTGGCTGCGCCTGCAGCGGGAAACCGGGCAAAGCAGCTGGTTCGGCTTCGCGCTGCGCCTGACCGAGGACGCCCCGGTCGACCGGGCGACGCTGGTGGACCGGCTGAGCGCCGCCGGCGTCGACGTGCGGCCGATCGTCGCCGGCAATTTCGCCAAGAACGAGGTGCTGAAGTGGTTCGACTACAGCATCCACGGCACCCTGGAAAATGCCGACCACATCGACCGCGCCGGCTTCTTCGTCGGCAACCATCATTACCCCCTGCGCGAACAGATCGACTACCTGCATTCCTTGCTCCGCTGAGACAACTGCTATGCTGCCGGAAATCGTCGCTGGCGCCGGCGGCATGCCGGTATCCCTTGCAAGGCCCGTCTTTCATTTCCTACCTGACCATGCGCATTCAACCCGTCATCATGGCCGGCGGCTCCGGCACCCGGCTCTGGCCGCTGTCGCGGCTGCAGTACCCGAAGCAGTTCCTGCCGCTGGCGCCCGGCGGCCAGACCATGCTGCAGGCCACCGTGCAGCGGCTGGACGGGCTGGACCTGGCGCCGCCGCTGCTGATCTGCAACGAGGAACACCGTTTCCTGGCGGCTGAACAACTGCGCGCCATCGGCCGCGAGGATGCGCGCATCCTGCTCGAACCGGCCGGCCGCAACACGGCGCCGGCCGTCGCCCTGGCGGCGCTGCTCGCCGGCAGCGCGGCGAGCGATGGCGAAGTGCTCCTGCTGGTCCTCGCCGCCGACCACGTGATCGGCGATGTCGCCACCTTCCAGCGTTGCGTGCAGGCGGCCCTGCCGCTGGCGGCAGCCGGCAAGCTGGTGGCGTTCGGCGTCACGCCGACCCATGCCGAGACCGGCTACGGCTACATCGAGCGCGGCGAAGCCATGGACGGCGGCTTCGCCATCCGCCGCTTCGTCGAGAAGCCGGACCTCGAAACGGCCCAGGCCTACCTAGACAGCGGCCGCTTCCTGTGGAACAGCGGCATGTTCCTGTTCACGGCCGACCGCTATGTCCAGGAACTGACGCAGTTCGCGCCGGAGATCGTCGCCGCCTGCCGGAAAGCGGTCGCCGGCGCGCAGGCGGATCTGACCTTCCTGCGCGTAGACAAGGCGGCGTTCGAGGCCTGCCCGGCGGATTCGATCGACTACGCGGTCATGGAAAAAACCGCCGACGCCGCGGTCGTCGCCCTCGACGCCGGCTGGAGCGACGTCGGCTGCTGGTCGGCGCTGTGGGACCTGAGCGCCAAGGACGCCGCCGGCAACGCCGTTCTCGGCGACGTCATCCTGCAGGACTGCGTCGGCTCCTACGTCCATGCCAGCAACCGCCTGGTGGCGGCGGTGGGCGTCAGGGACCTGATCGTGATCGAGACCAAGGATGCAGTCCTGGTTGCCAGCAAGGACCGCGTGCAGGAGGTGAAGCAGGTGGTCGAACGGCTCAAGGCCGACGGCCGCCCGGAGCACGACAAGCACCGCGAGGTCTATCGTCCCTGGGGCATCTACGACAGCATCGAGAACGGCGTCCGCTACCAGGTCAAACGGATCACGGTGCGGCCGGGCGCCAAACTGTCGGTGCAGATGCACCACCACCGCGCCGAACACTGGATCGTCGTCAGCGGCACCGCCCGGATCACCAAAGGCGAGCAGACCTACCTGCTGACGGAGAACCAGTCCACCTACATTCCGGTCGGCGAACTGCACGCCCTGGAAAACCCGGGCAAGATTCCGCTCGAACTGATCGAGGTGCAGTCGGGCTCCTACCTGGGCGAAGACGACATCGTCAGGCTGGAAGACCGTTATGGCCGGACATGAAGACGCCGACCTGGCGTCGGCGCTCGTATATCATGCTGAAACGGATTCACCCAGCCAAGCTTGCGGGCGCGGCGGCGCCACCGTTCCAGAACATCAGCGTTTAGCGGCCTGACCGCGACGCTTCAGCCGAAGACACGACGATGCACAATATTCCAGACTGGCCGGCCTTCCAGAAGCTGCTGAACGGCCGCGAGGTTTACATCTATGGCGGCAACGTTGAGGGCGTCGGCGTGTCGCGGATGATCTCCAGCCACTACCGGCCGACCCGCGGCTTCATCGACACCCGGCAGTTCAACCACGGCTTCCTGCGCGGCGTGCCGGTGGTGCATCCGGCGGCATTCAGCGACACCCCGGCCGCCGCCTTCATCGTCATCTGCACCAAGCACCGGGAAACCCGCGCGCTGGCGAAAAAATTCTGCCTCGAACGCGGCTATGTCGAGGGACGGGATTTCGTTTTCAATTCGGCGCTCTGCCGCTATTTCCCGACCATCGAGACGGTCGGCATCTGCAACCTGCGCTGCATCACCTGCGACATGGGGATTCCCGGCGCGAACCACAACCAGAAGATGATGCGCCTGGAAACCTTCAGCGCCATCCTCGACAAGCTGAAGGCGGAAATCCCCTTCCTCAACTCGCTGGCGCTGTATCTGTGGGGCGAGCCGCTGCTCCATCCCGAGGTCGGCGAAATGGTTCGCGCCTGCCACGCGCGGGGCATCGCCACCGAGTTCTCCTCGAACCTGAACAATATCCGCCATCTCGATTCCTTCATCGCCGCCGACCCGGACATCCTGATCGTCACCAGCTCCGGTTTCGGCGACAACTACGAAATCACCCACACCGGCGGCGACTTCGAGAAGTTCAGGAACAACTGCATCGAGCTGCGGCAAATGATCGACAAGCACGGCGCCGAGACCTTCGTGAAGTATCACTACTGCGTCTATAACAACAACCAGGGCGAGGAAATGCTCGCCGCCCGCCGCTTCGCCGAATCGCTGAACTTCCAGTTCGTGCCCATCCTCGCCAACATCTTCCCCGGCAAGGTGCACGACTACGTGGTGCTCGGCACCCCGCTGCCCGAGGTGATGCTGGAAGCCAACAAGTACCTGCTCTACGACATCCACGACCAGATCCAGTGGGCGCAAGCCCAGCGCGACAAGCACTGCCCGGTGATCAAGGCCTTTCCGACGATCCGCTGGGACGGTCGGGTCATGCAGTGCTGCAACATGACCCAGCCCTTCGTCGGCGACGCGACCTATCTCGAAACCAGCATGTCCGAACTGCTCGAACTGCGCGAATCGTCCGGCTTCTGCCAGCGCTGCATGGCACACGGCATGCACCGGGTATTCGACGTCAACGGGCGCGAGGACAAGAGAATGACCACGATCGCCATCGCCAGCAGCAAGAACGACTCGCCCAAAGCCTGACCATGTACTTCAGTTACTGCCCGACCAAGAAAATCTTCGGCGACAACGCGGTCCCGGCGCTCGCCCGGGAAATCGGCGACGCCAGCAGAATCGCCCTGATCGCCAGCGCCAGCGCCATGAGCGCGCCGGGACTGGCGGAAGCGCTCGCCCCGCTCGACGCCAGAATCTGCCTGCGCCAGATCTCCCATGCCGCCGGCGAACCGGATTACCTCGGCGCCGGCGCCCTCGCCGACACCCTGCGCGAGCAACAGGTGACGCTGCTGCTGTGCGTCGGCGGCGCCTCGGTGATCGACCTGGCCAAGGCGGCGGCGGTCTGCGCCCATTTCCCCGGCAATGCCGAGGAAAAATGGGCGCAACTCCTGGCCTCGCCCTTCGACACGCCGGCCCTGCCGATCGCCGTCATCAGCAGCCTGCCCGGCACCTCCTCGGAATCGAACAGCACCTTCGTGGTCAAGGATGCCCGCCGGAACAAGCGCGCCATTTCGAAAATCCACTGCTTCCCGCGGGTCATGGCCTTCGACCCGCGATTCGCGGCGACGCTGCCCCGCCGGCAACTGCACCTGAGCATGTTCGATGCCTACATGCACGTCCTGGAACAGTGCATCCGGCCCGACCCCGTCTGCCTGGTCAACGACGGTCTCTGCATCACCGCCTTGTCGACCATCCTCGACCTGCATCGCCGCCTGGTGAACGGCGAATTCGCCGACGAGGACCTGCTGCGTTTCTCGCGCATTTCGTCGTTCATCATCGATGGCGCGACGCTAGGCCGGGGCGTCACGGTGGATGCCGTGACCCACGAAATCGCCGTCTTCCTGTCGGCGCATTTCCCGATGGCGCATGGCGAAACCCTGGCCCGCGTCCTGCCGGAGTATCTCGCGCATCCGGCCAATGCCGGCAAACGCGCGCGTTTCGAGCAGTTGATGGCACGCTCGGTGACGGCGCTCAATGCCTTCCACGGCGAATCCGTGATCGCCGATTTCGACCTGCGCCGCCATATCGCGGAAAGCGGCATCCTCGGCCAGCCGGCCGCTGGCGGCCGAGCGCCGATCGGCGAAACGGAAATCGCCGCCTTCCTCGACGAGCGGGACGCCTTCTGGCAACAGAAGGGCGTGGCGAAGGAAGACGTCGGCGAGGTGCTGCGCCGGACGATCCAGCGTCTCGATGCGTGAAATCCGCAGCTTCGCCGGCCTGGCGCCGGAGCAACTCGCGAGCCTGGTCGGCACCCGGCAACTGATCGTCTGGGGCGGCAACGAAGCCTGCGTCGAGACGCTGGCGAGTCTGCGCGAGCATTACCGCGTCGCCGGGCCGATCGTCGTCCTGACCATGCAGCACGTCGGCTTCGAGCGTTTCGGCGACGCCGCCGTGCTCGCCGATCCTGGGCAGTACCTCGCCGAACACGCTATCGATCCACAATCCCACTGCGTCGTCGTCGCCTCGCTCTCGTACCGGCGGCAAATCGTCGAGCAACTGACGGCGCGCGGATTCCTCAAGGACCGGGACTACCTCTTCCACCACGCGCTGTTCCGGCCGAAGCTGCTGGTCCGTCTCGCGCCCGGCGCCGGCTACAAGATCGTGGTCGACGACATTCTCGATTTCGTCGCCAGGCACCGCCAGGCGCTCGCCGGCAGTTGCGTCGAAGTCGCCGGGTTTCCCGACCCGCTGGCCTTTGCCGGCATCGACGACCTGCTGGCCGGACTCGACGCCTTGGGCCCGCTCACCATCAGCACCTACATGCCGGCGGACGGGCTGCTGGCGCCCCGCACCCGCCACCCGCTGCGCCTGCGCCTGTTTGCACTGGCGCGGGAAGCAGAATTCCGCAGCCTTTTTCCCGACACCGCCTGGCCGAGGGCGGAGCGGGAAATCGCCGCCTTCCTCGAGCGGATCCCCGGCAACCTGCCGACCCAGGTCGTCAGGACCGGCTTTACCGGCCCCGCGCCCCGGCTGCCCGAACGGGCAAACATCATCTACGCCGACGATCTGTCCTATCCCTGGGACTACACGGCGCTGCTGCACTACGCCAGCCACCCGACGGCCGCCGCCCGGCACGACCTCGAGCAATGCTGCGGCTTCGAGGTCGATGCAGCGCTCGCCAAAGCCCGGCTGCAGCGCGAGAAGAACTGCATGTGCGAACGGGTCTTTCCGGTCTTCAACGCAGACGGTTCGCTCGCCACCTGCCACCTCTACAGCGCGGCGCTGTTGAGCCGGACGCCGCTCGCCGTATCGCTGGCAGAAATCATCGACGCCCGGAAATTCAACCCGCACTGCCGCACCTGTCAGGATGCCGGCCTGCATCGTTTGGACCTGAGACTGCTATGAGCCCCTCACCATCCGCCACCGGAGAAGCCATGGAAGACAGCCAGCGCCGCGCCCTCAGGCAGCGTGCGGAATACGAAAGGCGACTGGCGGCCGGAGAAAATCCGGCGCCGCTGGTGGCACGGATCGACCTCGAAGAACTGGCCGGCAGCGAACACTACCGGCGCATCAGCGAACTCGAGCAGATCGACCAGAACAGCGAGACCTGCTTGCGCGGCCAGCCGCTG
Organism: uncultured Dechloromonas sp.; assembly: GCA_964523045.1. Lineage (GTDB taxonomy): Bacteria > Pseudomonadota > Gammaproteobacteria > Burkholderiales > Rhodocyclaceae > Azonexus. The sequence continues at coordinate 13,264 of CAZFXO010000017.1, forward strand.
GTGTTCCACACCCCGTCCAGGCGGCTGCTCTGGCAAGCCCTCGGCCAGGAATACATCGAGCCCGAGCTGCTCGACTACATCGACGACATGGAAGGCGGCTCGGTCTTCTACGACATCGGCGCCAGCAACGGCATCTTTGCCCTCTACGCCGCGGTGACCGGCAAGCAGGTGATCGGCTTCGAACCGGAAATCGAGAACTTCGCGCTGCTCAACCGCAACACCTACCTCAACCGCCAGCGCATCGCCGCCGGCATGAGTTCGTTCAACATCGCCCTTTCCAGCCAGACGACGCTGGGCCGGCTGTTCATCAAGCGTTTCGAGGCCGGCGGCCACCTGAAGATACTCGACCGCCCGGTCGAGCGGGGCTTCGAGGCATTCGAGCCCGAATACGTGCAGGCGGTGATGAAGTATCGGCTCGACGACTTCATCGGCGTCAGCGGCATTCCCCGCCCCAACCATCTGAAGATCGACGTGGACGGCTGCGAACTCGAGGTCATGCGGGGAATGTCCGAAACCCTGGCCGACGCCGGACTGCGTTCGATTTTCATCGAACTGGAGGAAAATAACGAACAGTCGGAAGCTTGCCGCCGCATCATCGAAGGCGCCGGCTTCCATCTGGCAAAAAAGAAGCGGGTGCAGAACTATTTCGGCGAAAACAACTGCGTCTTCCGGCGCCCTGGCTAGCCGCCCTGCCGTCCGCTTCGGCGCCAGGCATCCCGGACCTCCCATCACGGCATAACGATTCATGCTCCTGAAAGACAAACTCGCCATCATCACCGGCTGCAACCGCGGCATCGGCCTGGCCACCCTGAACGCCTTCGTGGCCCAGGGCGCCAGCGCGATCGCCTGCATCCGCAGCGAGAACCCGGAATTCGCGCAGCACTGCCAGGAACTCGCGGCCAAGCATGGCGTGAGCATCGACATCCTGCCCTTCGACCTGACCTCGGCCGACGCGACCAAGGAAGCCGTCGCCCGCATCGTCGGCCTGCGGCGCCGGATCGACATCCTGGTCAACAACGCCGGCGCGGCCAGCGGCGCGCTGTTCCAGATGACCACGCAGCGGGACCTGCGGCAGATTTTCGAAATCAACTTTTTCGCCCAACTGCAGTTCACGCAGTCGATCTCGCGCCTGATGACGCGCCAGCGTTCGGGCAGCATCATCAACCTGGCCTCGGTCGCCGGCCTCATCGGCGAACCGGGGATGACCGCCTACGGCGCCAGCAAGGCGGCGCTGATCCAGGCCACCCGCACCCTGGCCAGCGAACTCGGCGGCGCCGGCATCCGGGTCAATGCCATCGCCCCCAGCATCACCCATACCGACATGTACGAGCAGATGGACCCGGCCGCCCGCGAGCGGCTGATCGCCGCCTCGGCGCTGAAGCGCGCCGCCCGGCCGGAAGAGATTGCCAACGTCGCCCTGTTCCTGGCCAGCGACCTTTCCAGCTACATTACCGGCCAGGTCATCCGCGCCGACGGCGGCATTCTGTAGGAGCACCCCCGCGATGAATTTCGACGAACTGGCAGAAATGGCGCGCTTCATGCGGCGCAAGATCCTCGACATCAGCCACGCCTGCAATCTGAGCGCCCACCTCGGCGGCGGCCTGTCGATGGTCGACATCACCGCCACCCTCTACGGCAGCGTGCTGCGTTTCGACCGCGACGATCCGCTGTGGCCGGAACGCGACCGCTTCATCCTGAGCAAGGGGCACGGCGTCCTCGGCTACTACAGCGCGCTGCTGGCTGCTGGAATAATTTCCGAGGAAACCTTCGCTTCCTTCCAGACCAACGGCAGCGACCTGATTGCCCACCCGGTGATGAACCCGGCGCTCGGCATCGAGTCGTCGAACGGCAGCCTCGGGCACGGCCTCTCGCTGGCGATCGGCATCGCCCTCGCCGCCCGCAAGAAGGGCCAGGCACACAAGACCTACGTGCTGCTCGGCGACGGCGAATGCAACGAGGGCGCCATCTGGGAGGGCGTGATGCTCGCTGCCCAGCTCAGGCTAGACAACCTGGTGGCGATCGTCGACTACAACGGTCTGCAGAGCGATGGCGAAAGCAGTCAGATCATCGATCTCGGCGACCTCGCGGCAAAGTTCGCCGCCTTCGGCTGGAACGCCGTCACGGTCGACGGCCACGACATCCCGGCGCTGCACGCGGCGCTCACCGCTCCCTCGCCGGACCGGCCGCGCGCGCTGATCGCCCGCACGGTCAAGGGCAAGGGCATCTCGTTCATGGAAAACAACAACGAATGGCACCACAACCGGCTGACCAAGGCCAGCTACGATAGCGCCGTTGAAGAACTCTCGGCGCCCTGCCGCTAAGCCCGGCCAACCCGTCGCCTCCCATCACTCCCTCCGCCACCCGCGCCATAGCCCAGATGAACACCAACGGATACATCCTCTGCCGCCCGCAAGGCGGCCTCAATGACATGCTGTGCCAGATCGAGCACTGCTGCCGCTACGCCGAGAAATTCAGCCGCACCGTCATCGTCGATACCAAATACGAGAAGGCCATCCATTTCCGCGACCGCATTTCCAATTATTTCGTCAGCCAGCAGCAGGGGCTGATCCTGGACGCGACGGAAGACGATATCGAGGCGGCCAACAATTCGATCTTCCCCTACTGCGTCATGGGCAAGGTGCGCGACTACGATTTCCATTTCTCGTGGGACAAGCGGCTCTACGTCGAATCTTCCACCCTGACCCCGCTGACCTTCGAAACCCACAAGCACTACCCGACCAAATACCTGCTGCACCACACCGGCGGCAGCGGCCAGCATTCGATCTGCGCCCTGCAGCGCATGCGCCTGCACGACAGCGTGGTCGACCTGCTGATCGAGCGTCTGGAAGCGATCGGCCGCGATTACGTCGGCATCCACATCCGCAACACCGACTACGAGACCGACTACCACAACAGCCTGCACGAACTGAAGACCTTCGAGAACACACCCATCCTGGTGTGCACCGACTCCCAGGCGGTGCTCGACGACGCCCGCGCGATCATCGGCGAGGACCGCGTCATCTCGTTCTCGAACCTGGAGACCGGCGAGGACAAGCGCATCCATTTCTTCACCGACGACAGCCTCGCCCGCCAGCGCAACCTGGATGCCATCGTCGACCTGCTGCTGCTGGCCTTCTCCACCTACCTGGTGACGCTGCCGCTGAAGATCAACAAGGAAGCGCCGCAAGGCGGCTACTCCGGTTTTTCGGTACTGGCCGGGCTGCTGCACAACAACCGGACGACGCTGATGTCGATCATCGGCCGCCAGCACCGTACACTGCGGAAGTTCGCGTTCAGCCTGATCTGAGCCCGCGCCCAACCCTTACGCCGAAAGATCGCCGATGGAGTTTTCTACTGGAAATGTTCGCCTCTGGTCGAGACTGGGACCGCGAGGCATGTTCGGACAGGCCATCCTGGCGCTGGCCGAGAGCTGCCCCGAACTGCTGGTCCTTTCCGCCGACCTCGGCAATTCGTCCGGCCTTGACCGCTTCAAGCAGACCTATCCCGAGCGCTACCTCAACGTCGGCATCGCCGAACAGAACCTGATCGGCGTCGCCGGCGGCCTGGCCAAGGAAGGCTTCACCGTCTTCGCCACCTCGTTCGCCCCCTTCATCACCATGCGCGCCGCCGAGCAGATCCGCATGAACCTCGGCTACATGCGCTTCAACGTCAAGGCAGTCGGCATCGGCAGCGGACTGGGCATGGGCTTTCTGGGCAACTCGCACTACGGGCTGGAAGACGCCGCCATCATGCGCAGCATCCCCAACCTGACCGTGGTCAGCCCCGCCGATTGCGGCGCCATCGCCAAGACCGTGTTCGCCGCGGCCAGCCATCCCGGGCCGATGTACATCCGGCTGACCGGCGCCCCCAACACGCCGATCGTCTATCGCGAGGATTTCCCGTTCCTGCTCGGACGGGCGATCCCCTTGCGCGAAGGCGGCGACGTCGCGCTCGTCGCCTGCGGTTCGATGGTGCACGCAGCGCTGGCTGCCGCCGACCTCCTGGCGCAGGAAGGCATCGCCTGCAGCGTCACCGACATGCACACCCTGAAGCCGCTGGACACCGCGCACCTCGACCATCTCGCCGGCAGCGCCCGGCTGCTCGTGACGATCGAGGAACACAGCCGGATCGGCGGGCTGGGGAGCGCCGTCGCCGAGCATCTCTGCGCCATGGACGCGCATCCGCCGCTGTTGCCGATCGCGCTGCCCGACGCATTCGGCAAGAGCGGGGAATACGCTTTCCTGCTCGACCACTACGGGCTGACGCCCGGCAAACTGGCGGCCCGGATCGGCGAACGCTACCGGCGCCTTGCCCCGGCCGCCTGAACCGACACCTCCCGCCCCCGTCCTCCCGCTCTTCCCTACCGCCCAGGCCGCAATGCAGATCTCGATCAAAGAACACCACCGGCAGTACCGGCACCCCTATTACCTGTACGCGCCGGACTTCACCGAACTTTCCTGCGGCATCCGGGTGATGCACTACCTGTGTCACATCCTGAACCTGCACGGTTACGAAGCCTATGTCGTCACGCCTAAGACTTCGCCCGAACTGTGGACCCCGTGCCTGACCGAAGCCGTCATCAATCGCCATTTCGCGCTCGACCTCAAGCCGATCGTCATCTACCCCGAAATCACCCGCGGTACCCCGCTCGGCGTCGGCGTTCCGGTGCGCTGGCTGCTGGCGCCGCCGGGCAAGATCTCCGGCCATGCCGACTTTGCCGAAGGGGAAATCACGATCGGCTATCGCGAGGCATTTGTCGATCACCCCGAGATTCCGTTGCTGACCGTCCCGGCCTCCGATCCCCGCCTGTTCGGACCGGGGCTTCCCGAGGCAGAGCGTTCGGGCAGGTATTTCTTCTTCAACCGCCTGCTCAGTTCGGGCGGCGAACTGCTGCCCGTCACCGACGGTGCCATCGAAATCTCGCCGCGGCAGCCGCGCAGCCTGCAGGAACTCAGCGATATCTTCAAGACTGCCGAACTGCTGTACTGCTACGAAGAGGGAGCGATCACCGTCGAAGCCCGGATGTGCGGCTGTCCGATCGTCTATCTCCCCAACGAGCACTGGCTTCCGGCGATGCCGGTCAGCGATTTCAGCAATGACGGGATTGCCTGGGGCGACAGCGAAGACGAAATCCGGCGCGCCAAGGCGACGGTGCACGAAATCCATCGCCAGGCACTGGCCATCTACCAGCGATTCGAACCCCAGTTCGAGGCCTTCGTCGAGCTCACCCAGAAAGCCGCTGCGGCGGCGAGCATGGAAAGCTGTTACAGCAAGAGCAGCCGCAACATCGCCGGCCTGCCGCGCAACGACCTGAATGCCGGCATCGCCCAGCGCCAGGCCGGCAACCTCGAGGGCGCCCTGCTGCTGCTGTCGCGCTACGTCTCCAACTTTCCGGACGACGGCGAGGCCTTCTTCCATCTCGCGCTGGTCAGCGCCGATCTCGGCATGTTCGAGCACAGCGCTTCCTTCGTCGCCGAGGCGATGCTGCTGGAACCGCAACGCGCCGACTACCTCGCCGAACTGGCGCGCCACCTGCTGCGTTGCGGCAACCCGCGCGACGCCATCCGCTACTTCCAGGAATACCAGCAACGCGATCCCTCCGATCCGTCGACCTATCCCGAACTGGCCGAAGCCCTCTACCGCAACGGTCAGGCGCAGGACGCGCTGTGGATGCTGAGCGCAGCTTCGGCAACCAGCCGGCAGCCGGAAATCCTCGCCAAGCTGATCGAGCTCGCCTCCCGCCAGGGCAAGCTGGAAGACATCATCCAGGCCTGCCGGCGCGGCCGCCGGGTCGCCCCCTACCAGAGCCTGCTGATCCGGATGCTCAGCCGCAGCGACGCTTCCCCCGGCGAAATCGGCCAGGAGATCGCCAGCTTCCGCCAGCATTTCCCGGCGCCGCCGATGCGTCGCCCCCGCCGCCGGCGCGCTGCCGGAGAAACGCTTGCCATTGCCTTCCTGATCAGCGATTTCGGTCAGCCGACGGCGGCCAGGCAGCTCGAAGCCCTGTTCCGCCTGCTGCCGGCGAGCGAATTTCGCACCATCCTGGTCAACAACGACCCCTACAGCGCCGGTAACGAGCTGGCCGAGCGTTGTTCGCTGCTCGGCGACGCCTACCTGCAGGCCTTCGACCGCGACGATGCGACGGTCGAGGCGCTGCTCGAACAACTCGACACCGACATCCTGGTCAGCCTGGACGGCCACGGCGCGGCCCAGCGGGCGAGCCTGCTGTTCGCCTCGTCGACGCCGCTGAAGCTGTCGTGGAGCGAACTGCCGCTCGATCCGGCGGGCGAGATCCTGAGCATGTACGGCGCAGCCCTCGCCGCGCCGGCAGCGGACGGCGGGGAGGCCGGCGCGTTGACGCTGGCCGGCCTGGGCGAATACCTCGACCTGCCGGACGTCGACGTCCGGCAGCCGCCGCCGGGCGGCCCCCGCTTCGCCTGCCTGACGCCGGTCGCCAGGCTGAACTGCGAAGCCTGGGCACTCTTCGCCCAACTGCTGAACGACGACCCCGCAGCCTCGCTGACCCTCAACCTGGGCGAACTGGACGACGCAGCCGGGCAGCGGGTGGTCGCCGACTTCGCCGCTTACCAGATAGCGCCGCAACGGCTGCACTTCGTCCGCGCCGGCGACGCGAAAACGCTGTGCCAGGCGTGGAACGACGTCGATGTCGGCCTCGCGCCGCTGCATGGCGACGGCGATCAAGCGCTGCCGACCTGTCTGTGGATGAACCGCCCCTACGTGGCGATCGACTCGCCGCTGCCCTGGTCGAGACGCCCGGCCGCGCTGCTGCGCCTGGCCGGCCTGGCGCATTGCGTTGCCGCCAGCGCCACCGACTATCCCACCCGCGCCCGGCAACTCGGCGCCGCCCGGGAACTGGTAACTGGCCGTAGCGCCCTGCGCGCATCCCCGGCCTGCTGCGCCGAATCCTTCGTCGCCGATTTCTCCGAACGCATCCTGCAGGCTTTCCGCGCATCATGAATCCGACCCCGAGCTTCTCCGTCATCGTCTGCAGCATCGATGCAGGCAAATTCGCCCAGATCAGCGCCGCATACCGGCGCCTGCTCGCCGGCCACCGCTGCGAGATCATCGGCATCCACGACGCCGCTTCGCTGGCCGCAGGTTACAACCGCGGCATCCAGCAGGCGAGCGGCGACATCCTGATCTTCTCCCACGACGACATCCTGATCCTCGACCCGGATTTCGCCGCCAAGGTCGTGCACCGCCTGACGCATTTCGACCTCCTCGGCTTTGCCGGCGCCAGCAAGCTGGTCAGCGACCTGTGGGCGGGCGCCGACCTGCCCTTCCTGCACGGCGTGATCGCGCACGCCCCGGCGCAATCGCGGCAAATCACCCTCGATGTCTTCGGCGCGCTGCAGTGGCCGGTCGCCGGCGAGATCAAGGCGATCGACGGCCTGTGCATGATCGCCCGCGCCGACGTGGCGCGGCAGGTCGGGTTCGACGCCGTGACCTTCGACGGCTTCCACCTCTACGACCTCGATTTCAGTTTTGCCGCCTACCGCGCCGGCTACCGGATCGGCATCTGCTGCGACATCCCGCTGATCCACCACTCGGCGGGAAAATTCGACAGCCGCCAGCAGCATTACGCCGACCGTTTCCTGGAGAAGCACGGCCCTTATCTGGATTCCCAGGAATTTGCCCGGCCGCCCGGCCACACCTGGACGACTGCGGCCTTCGCCGACGATCAGGCCGTCCTGCGCACCTGGCAGGAAAACACGCTGCGACGCAGCAGCATCGCGATCTTCCGCAAGGCCGGACTGCCCGTACCGCCGGCAGTCGCCTCCCTGCCGGAAGCGTCTCACGCCGTTCAGGCCCAGGAACGCGACGAGGAAACCGACGATGCCCCGACCACAGCGCCGGCCCCCATCCCGGAAAGCCCGCCCGACGAGGCCTACCGGAACTGGCTCGCCGCCCGCAGTCTCGCCCCCGTCGACCTGCAGCAACTGCTGCCCCGCGCCGGCGAAGCGGCCTGGCCGAGCTTCCAGATCCTGCTCCGCCTGCCGGCGGGCGCCGAGGCGCATCTCGCCGACACGCTGGACAGCCTCGGTGAACAATATCTCGACGCCTGGCGCCTCGACATCGTCACCCCGCTGCCGGCGCCGGACGGCCTCGCCGAACTGCCCAACATCGGCTGGCACGAAGTGGCCGCTGGCCAGCCGGTCGATATGGCAGCATTGGTGGAGGCGGCCGCCGCCGACTGGGTCCTGGAACTCCCGCCCGGCGCACGCCTCGATCCCCTGTACCTGTGGCGCATCGCCACGGAAGCCGCCCGCTCGCCCGCCATCCAGGCCTTTTTCGTCGATGACGACTGCACCGACCCGGCAGGCCAGCGCCAGGCGCCGCGTTTCAAACCGGGCTGCAACCCGTCGCGGCTGCTCGCCAGCGACCTCGCCGGCCCGCTCTGCGTGCGCCGCCCGGCCTATCTCGCCAGCGCAGCCGGTGCAGCACCGGCCGGCCCCCCCTGGTTCAGGCAGCTGCTCGCCATTGCCGAACAGCACGGCTGGGCAAGCATCGGCCACGTTGCCGACGTCCTGCTGACCTATCCGCAGGCTTTCCCGAGTGACACCGCGGCCTGCCTGCACGCCCTGCTCGATTTCCTCGGCCGGCAAGCGCCTGGCGCGGAAATCGTGCCGGTCACCGGCCAGGCCTGGAACATCCGCTATCCGCTGCCCTCGCCCGCGCCCAAGCTGTGCATCGCCCTGCTCTCGCAGGGGCAGCTCGACCTGCTCGCGCGCTGCCTGAACACCCTCCTGAAACTGACGCATTACCCGGACTTCGAAGTCCTTCTCGTCGTCGATCCAAAAACTGGCGACAACGAACTGGACGAATGGCTGACCACCGACGCCCCAGCCGCCGCACCAGGACGAATCCGCGTCCACCGCCCGTCGCCGCAAGGCAACCACGCGACGCGCTGCAACCAGGCGATGGCGGCGAGCGACGCCGACTACGTCGTGCTGCTGCGCGAGGAGGCCGCCGTCGTCCAGGAACAATGGCTCGACGAGTTGCTGCGCCCGCTGCTCCAGCCCGGCGTCGCCGCCGTCGCGCCGCTGCTGATCACCCCCGGCAAGGCGGAAATCTGGGCCGCCGGCTGCGTGCTGGGCCTGATGGGCAGCCGCGGCTATCCCGAGCAACAGAAGATCACGCTCGGCCAGCCGGGTTATCTCGAACACGCCAGTGCGCCGCGCGATACCAGCACCCTGTCTTCCGGCTGCGTGCTGTGGCGGCGCGCCGACTACCTCGAAGCCGGCGGCATGGACGAGGCGGTGTTCGGCGACCATCAGGCCGATGCCGACATCTTCCTCAAGCTGCGCGCCAGACAACGCCGGCTGCTCTTTCAGCCGGCTTCGGTGGTCGTCTTCAACGGCCCGGAAAGTCCGACGCTCGATTACGACCCTGCCTACAAGGCACAGGCGGTGATCGCCGGCGAACGGGCGGAACACGAACTCAATGCACGCTGGGGCCATGCCGTCGCCGTCGACCCTTTGTGGAATCCCAACCTGTCGCTGACCACCGCAAGCCTGCTGCCGGAAACCAAGTACCGGGCGCAATGGCAGTTCCTGCCCAGCGACCGGCCACGCATCTTTGCCTGCCCGATCCCCAACGGCCAGGGCGACTACCGCATCACCTCGCCCCTGAAAGCCGCCCGCAAACTCGGCCTGGCGAGCCAGTGCGTGTGGATGCAGAGCACCAAGAACCCGAACTACCTGACCGTTCCCGAATTGCTTCGTCTTGCACCGGACACGGCGATCGTCCAGAACTACATCTTCGACCGTCCGCTCGCCGCGCTCGATCGCTGGCACCGGGTGCCCGGCCGGCCGTTCACCGTCTACGCGCTGGACGACCTGATCACTGGCCTCGACCCGAGCAATCCGTTCTTCAAGAACATTCCGGCCAACGCCCGCGCGCGCCTGCAATACGCGCTCGACCGCTGCGACCGGATGGTCGTCTCCACCGATTTCCTGGCCGACCGCTACAGCAGCTTCATCCGCGACATCCGCGTCGCCCCCAACTGCCTCGAACAGGAAATCTGGCTGCCGCTACGCAGCCAGAAGCGCACCGGCAAACGACCACGCATCGGCTGGGCCGGCGGTTCGACGCACCACGCCGACCTGCTGCTGCTCCGGGAAATCATCGAACGTACCCGCCACGAAGCTGACTGGGTCTTCTTCGGCATGTGCCCGCGCGAAGTCCTGCCGCTGCTCGCCGAGTTCCACGACACCATCGCTTTCGAGGACTACCCGGGCTATCTCGCGTCGCTGAATTTCGACATCGCCGTCGCGCCGCTGGCGCAGACCGAGTTCAACCGCGGCAAGAGCAACCTGCGCCTGCTCGAATACGGCATTCTCGGCATCCCGGTGGTGTGTACCGACATCGACCCCTACCGCGACAGCCCGGCCTGCCGCGTCCCCAACATCGCCGATGCCTGGGTCGAAGCCCTGCGCACCCGCATCCACGATGCCGATGCGCGCGAACGCGAAGGGGTCGCCATGCGCGACTGGGTCTGTCAGAATTACCTGCTGGAGAATCGCGTGAATGACTGGCTGGCCGCCCATCTTCCGGACTGATTTCCCGACATCGAAAGTTTTTTTGAAAATGCACTAAAGAAGTTCCGAGCCACGTCGTTAATCAACCTGTCAGCGGAACGATCTCCGCATCGGCGGGGTGTTAAAGGCCAAATAGAAATCGGGCCGACCCAGAAGATCAATTTTTCAGGAGAAAGAAAATGTCGCAAATCAACACCAACACCTACTCGCTCAATGCCCAGAAGAACCTGGCCAACAATTCGCGTGGTCTGGCTTCCGCCCTCGAGCGTCTCTCCTCCGGTCTGCGCGTCAATTCCGCCAAGGACGACGCGACGGGTCTGGCCTCCGGCATGAAGATCGATGCCTCGGCCCGTCTGACCGCCGTTGAAATCCGCCAGCAGTCCGACACCATTTCGTCCGCCCAGATCGCTGACGGCGCGCTGTCGGTAGTCGGCGACATCATGGCCCGCGTCATCGAACTGAACAAGATGGGTGGCGGCGGAGCGGAAATCGCCAAGCTGACCGCACAGGCAGCCACCATCCAGAGCGACGCCAACGCCGCCATCCAGACCTTCGGTGGCACCACCTTCACGACGGTTGGCGTGGCCGGTACGGAAACGGCAGCCTCGGCACTGACCGCTGTTTCGTCGGAACGGACCAATCACGGTGCGACGATGAACAACGCCGAATTCGCCATCCAGGCCAAGCGCGCAGCCTACGAAAATCAGCAGGCCGCCCGTAGCCGGATCATGGATGCCGACTTCGCCGAAGAAACCTCGCGTCTGTCCCGCTTCCAGGTGCTGCAACAGGCTGGTACGGCGATGATCGCTCAAGCCAACGCGCTCCCGCAAAACGTACTTTCCCTGCTCCGCTAACTAGTTCGGGTCAGTAATTTTGAGGTGTGGTGGCTTGCAAAAGCCCCACACCTCTTTGTGCTTTAACTCGGGAGCATGAAATGACGATCGAATCCATCAGTACCAACGTCGCGGCGCCCCCCATCTCCGGAGCGATGGGCGGTGCTGGCGCAGCCGCCAGGCAGGCGCCCGCGCAGACGTCGAGTACAAGCGCCCAGACCCGGTCGGCGCAAACGGCAAATGCCAGTAGCCAGACGACGCAGAGTGTTGCGCAAGCACAGGATCGCAAACCGCAGAGTCTCAGCGACACGCCGCTCGAAGACGCCGTGAAGAAACTCACCGACTTCGTTTCGACCATCCACTCGGAGATCAGCTTCTCGGTAGACGAAGCCTCGGGAACGCGCGTAGTCAAGGTTCTCGACAGCCAGTCCAAGGAAGTGATCCGGCAAATCCCCTCCGAGGAAGCGATCCAGCTGGCCCAGGCTCTGGACAAGCTGCAAGGCCTCTTCGTTCGCGAAAAAGCCTGATCCGTCCGATCTTTTCGGAGTAAAACATCATGGCAAGCTACAGCTCACTCGGTATCGGCGCAGGGGTTGACCTGCAAAGCATGCTGACCAAGTACATGGACGCGGAAAGAATTCCGCTGAACATGCTGCAAAGCAAGATCACGACGACCGAAAGCAAGCTTTCGGCGTGGGGAACGCTGAAGTCGAAACTATCGACGCTGCAAACCAACAGCACCACGCTCAGTTTCGAGTCCAGCCTGCAACGCCGCTCGGCCACAGCGGCCGACACCTCGATCGCCTCGGCCAACGCCTCCTACAACGCTGCCGTGGGCAGTTACGGGATCGAGGTCACGCAACTTGCCAGCGCCCAGAAAAGCTTTACCAACGAGTATGCCGCCGGAACGACCTTCGGCCAAGGCGATCTCAACTTCACGATCGCCGGCCAAGCCAAATCGATCAGCCTGACCGGCCAATCAAGCTACACCCTCGAGGAAGTTGCCACCCAGATCAACGAGAACAAGATCGGCGTAACGGCGACCGTCATTACCACCGCCTCCGGCACGCAGCGCATGGTGCTCAGCGGCGACAGCACTGGCACCAGCAACGCCTTCAGCCTGGACTCGACAATGACAGCGTCAGGCGGTCAGTCCTCCCTCGGCAGCTTCGATACGAGTACCGTCGGTCTGGCCCGCGCCGACGCCCAAGATGCACTGATGAAAATCGACGGCATCGATGTCAGTTCGAGCACCAACAGCTTCTCCAGTTCGATTACCGGATTGACCATCAATGCCACCAAGGTCGGCAGCACGACGCTGACCGTGGCCACCAACAAGGACAGCATCGTTTCCTCGGTCCAGTCTTTTGTCGATGCATTCAACGCGGTCGTAGACGACATCAAGGGCAACTCCACCTACGATGCGACGACCAAGGTCGGTGGTGCATTTTCCGGAGATAGCGCGGCGCGCGGCATTCTGTCCAGTCTGAACGAGGCCAGGACCAACGAACCGGCCGGGGTTGCCGACAGCAGCTTCAAGGCGCTCTCCGATCTCGGCATTTCCATCCAGTCGAACGGCAAGCTGTCGCTGGATAGCGCAGCGCTGCAGGAAGCCCTGAGTGAGAATTCCGGCGACGTCATCAAGACACTGAACGCCTACGGCAACGCCTTTGGCGATGTTCTCTCCGATTTCCAGGGAAGCGACGGCATCGTCAGCAACCGAGTCAACGGCCTTACCTCCGCCTCGGCAAAATTCGCCGACGACAAGGAAGCCATGGAGCTGCGCCTCGAACTGATCGAGAAACGCTACCGCGCGCAATTCACTGCGCTGGATACCCTGGTCTCGTCGATGTCGACGACCAGCAGCTATCTGACTCAAACATTCGCGGCCCTAGGTTCATCGAGCAGCTAACTCTCGCTATACTGTTGCAACCCTGCTTCAATGAGCCAGTAATCCATGTTCGCCAGTTCCCCCAACGCCTACAAACAGATCGGGCAGGACGCCGACATTCTGGGCGCCGATCCGCATCGGCTGATCGTCCTGCTGTTTGACGGCGCCGATGCCGCCTTGCTCAAGGCAAAAGTCTGTCTCGAACAGAAAGATATTCGCGGCCGCTCCGACGCACTGATCAAGGCCATCGACATCATTTCCCACGGCTTGGCACATAGCCTGAATCTCGAACAAGGCGGCGATCTCGCCAAGAACCTCAGCGCGCTTTACGAATACATGGTCAGCCGCCTGATTTATGCCAACATCCACCAGGACGAGCGCGCCATTACCGAGGTACAGAAGCTGCTTGGAGAAATCGGCGGTGCCTGGCGCGAAATGGGCGACAACCTGAGAAAGCAGGCAGCGGCTGGAGGACCCAAGCCCTGAACGGAGAAACCTCGCAAGGAAGCAGCGCTTTCAGCGATCTGTCGGCAGCGCTAGATGCCCTGCTCAGCCTGCTGCGCGAAGGCAACTGGGAAGCTATCGCCGACCAGCAGGCAGTTCTCTTGTCGGCAATCGAAGCCGTCAGAAATCCGACACTGGTTCGGGACAAAGCCATCTCTCCCGCGCAATTGGCCAGTCTGCAGGAGAAGCTTCACAAAACCATCGGCGAATGCCGCGAACGCCAGGCGCAAATCGCGCCTCTAGTAGAAGCCTTCACTAAAAACCGCCCGCCGCAATCTAGCTCATGATTCCGCCGGATGTCGCCAGTTCGCTACGCTCGGTACTGACCGAGTCGCAGAGCGCGACCCAGCAGCCGCAGCAAACCCAGCCCGTCGCAGCCACCCAGCGCATTGCCGATGTCCTCGGCAACCTCGTTCCGGGGCAGCGGATCATGGCGGAAATCCAGGGCATGCAGGCCAACGGCACTTATCGAGCGACGGTTGGCCAGCGAGAAATCACCCTTTCCCTGCCGTTTTCGGCCAAAACCGGCGACAGTCTGGAGCTCGAAGTCACCGAATCCGACGGTAAGCTGACCCTCGCCTTCGTCGCCAACCGCGGCGAACCTGCGAGCAAGGGACAGCCTGTCTCGGTCGCCACCTCGTTGAGCAACACCGGCCGCATGATCGGCGACCTGCTGCAGGAACTGACGGTAGATGGTAAGCGGGCACCGGCCGCGCCGCTCAACGGCAACCAGGCGCTGGTGCAGAACATGCCCAAGGATGCCGCGCAACTGGTCCCGGTATTGAAACAGGCCTTGACGCAAAGCGGCATGTTCTACGAAGCCCACCAGGCACGCTGGGCAGCCGGCCGGCTACCGACCGAACAGCTACGTCAGGAACCACAAGGCAGGCTCCCCGCCCCGGCGACGCCGCCGGGGGCAACAAACCATCCCGGGCAGGGCGCTGCCCAGACTGCCCAGAGCGCCCAGAGCACCCCGGGACAGTCCCCGGCAACGGCCGCAGCAGCCCCCCTCCCCGGAGCGGCGGCGGCCACTGGTAGCAATGCCATGCTCGCTGGGGGAACTGCGCCATCGACGCCAGCTAACACAGCCCAGCCCCTGGCCAATTCCCCAAGCAGCGCCGGGATGCCGAACCCGCAACCTGGCAACACGCTGCCCCCCGCTAGCGTCAACGAATCCAGTCCGCCCCAGCCCAACTCGACGCCAGGCATGACACCACAATCCGCGGGCAACTCGCCCGCCCAATCGCTTCCCGGCCAGAGCACGACGCCTAGCCCACAGCCCGCCGGCATGCAAACGTCGCCACAGAACCCGGCCGCGACGCCTTCCGCCTCGGCCAATACCGCCACGCCTGCCGGACCAGCCCCGGCCAATGTCGCAACGCTGCCGCAAGGCACGCCGGGAGCCTCAGCGCAAGCCATTGGCCCCCAAGCATCGCCGACAGGTCCAACCTCCCAAAATCCATCCCCGCAAAATGCGCCAACGGCCTCGCCGGAAGCCGCCCGACAAACCACCGGCGGCTTCTCTCCACCGCTACTCAGGCAGGGCAATCTGGTCTATGAAGCGTTTCCCCCGCGAAACGCCTGGACAGCCCAGAACGGAGAACTTCAGGGCACAGCCGCCGCTCCTGCCTCACCTTCTTCCGCACCGCCGTCGCTGCTCGCCAACGCCCCTCGGGAACAGCCTGGGCAGCCCAACCTGACGCTGCCGCCCGAACCTTCCCGAGAGCAGGCGGTAAGCGCGAAACCCGGCCCCGGCGGACCGTTGAACCTCGCCGAGAGTACTCGGGACAACGGACGCAGCCAGGCCTTGGCAATAGCTGCCCCAACTTCGACGGGAACAGCAGAAAAGAGCCAAGCGCCGGGACTGGCACCCGGCCCGAGCGGTATTCCGCGTGACATCGCGCCGCTCGTCCAGCAACAACTCGATGGTCTGGCCAATCAGAACTACGCCTGGCAAGGCCAGATCTGGCCGGGACAGAACCTGTGGTGGGAAATTGGCGAAGATCCGGAAAGCCGTCGCGCCGGTGACGAGGATGGCAAGCGCTGGCAAACCCGCCTGAAACTGTCGTTGCCCATGCTCGGCGACGTCGATGCCAGGATCTCGCTGCAGGGCTCGGGGCAAATCAGCTTGCGTGTCGTCGCCAGCGATGCGGCCAGCGCGACGCAGTTGCAGGAAGGCCTCGCCGAACTACGCCAGCAATTTGAAGCGGCCGGGTTGTCGACCGGCCAGATGCGTGTGGATCATGAGCCACTCCCCCAAGCCGAATCCGCTGCGTGAAGCGGTTGCCCTGGCCTACAGCCAGACTGAAGCCGCGCCCCGCGTCGTCGCCAAGGGCAAGGGGCTGATTGCCGAACAGATCATCGCCAAAGCCAGGGAACACGGGGTTTACGTCCATGAATCGGCCGAACTGGTCGCCCTGCTGACCCAGGTCGATATTGACGAACACATCCCGCCGCAGTTATACATGGCCGTCGCCGAACTACTGGCCTGGCTGTACCGGATCGAACAAGGCGAACATCCGGAACCACCCAAGGTCTAAACCGATCGAGCAAAGCGCCACCATGCCCACCGTCAGCAACACCGCCTCCACGACCTTATTTGAAATCGACCAGCCCGACCAGTTCGGCCAGTTCATCCAGAGCAACCCTCTGGAGATTCTGCGCAATCTGCATGCGCTGACCAAACAGGGAGGGGTCGTCAGCGTTTATTTCGATCAAGGCGAAAAGTTTTTCCTGAGCACGATCCTGGCGGTCGACGAAAACCGGCGCAGCATCGTGATCGACGCCCCGCGCCAGGCGGAAGTCCTGCAGCAAGCGCTGCAAGCCGACATCGCCACCCTGTGCGCCAACCTGGAACGGATCAAGATCCAGTTTCACCTGCAGCGTTTGCAGCCAGAAACCTGGGAAGGACGCGAAGCCCTGCGCAGCCCCCTGCCAGAAAACATGCTGCGACTGCAGCGCCGCGAATTCTTCCGTATCCAGACACCGCTGCTAAACCCCCTGCGTTGCCGCCTGATTCGCCAACATGGCGATGGCCGCAGCGAGATTTTCGATTTTCCGCTGCACGACATCAGTGGCGGCGGCGTCTGCCTGGTGGCGCCGATCGAGATGGCGGAGAAATTTTCCCTGGGCGAACTGTTTGCCGACTGCCGCCTGGACATTCCCGGCGAAAGCGTGCTTTCCGTCAATCTCCGGGTGCGCGAACTGGCCCAACTCGAAATGCACGACGGCCAACTGCAGCTAAGGCTGGGTTGCGAGTTCTTCAACCTGCCGGGCACCCGGCTGAGCCTGATCGAACGTTACATCACCCGGCTGGAACGCGAGAACAAGGCTCGAATGAACGGCTATTGATCGGCGTAGGCTCAGATCTCTCAGATCTGCATGTTCATCACGTCCTGATAGGCCGTGACGAGTTTGTTGCGGACCTGAACCATTTCCTGGAACGAAACGCTGGCGCTCTGCAGGGCGATCATGACTTCGTGCAGATTCTGGTTGCTGTCACCGGCGGCAAGTTTTTCCGCCATCTGGTTGGCCGATTTCTGGGCCTCGTTGACCTTGTCGATGGAGTTTTTCAGCACCTCGGCAAAATCGGTAACGCCGGCCGTCGTGCCGGAATTCCCGGCAGCGGGCAGGCCTGAGGCCTGCGCTGCGGTCGCCCGCAACGTGCTCAACATTTGTTCGATACCCTTGGTGTCCATCTGTCACTCCTTTTCGCAGGCAATTCAGAGCAAGAAGCAGGCCAACATCAGTCCTGATAATGCCCTTCCTCGCGATACTGCTGCAGCTTGTAACGCAAGGTCCGCTCGGAAATCCCCAGACGCTCGATCGCCAGCTTGCGCGAACCGCCGACTTCGGCGAGCGTCTGCAGGATATGCTCGCGCTCGAGATCCTTGATGTTCCTATTATCGCCGTTTTTCGCGGCGACTGGCTGCCCGGCGCCAAGCACCGACGCCGTCGTCGTCGCCGGCACCACCGCGTTAGCCGGCAAGTTCAAATGTTCCGCCGCGATTTCCTGCCCCGGTGCCAGGATCAGGGCGCGCTGGATGACGTTTTCCAGTTCCCGGACATTACCCGGCCAGGCATGCACGGTGAGCGCCTGCTCCGCCGCTAACGACAGGCGCATGCCGGTGCGCCCGAAACGACCGCCGTGCTCGGCGATGAAATGGCGGGCAATCGGCACGATGTCGAGCGGCCGCTGACGCAGGGCCGGGATCGCCACCGGAAAAACGTTGAGCCGGTAGTAGAGGTCCTCGCGAAAGCCCCCGCGGGCAACTGCTTCCGCCATGTCGCGGTTGGAGGTGGCGACGATGCGGATGTTGAGCGCCACTGGCTTCTTGCCACCGACCCGCTCGACTTCTCTTTCCTGCAGGACGCGCAGCAGCTTGGCCTGCAGCCCCATCGGCATTTCCGTGACTTCATCGAGCAGCAGGGTGCCATCCTGTGCCTGCTCGAACTTGCCGGCCTGCGCCTGCTGCGCCCCGGTAAAGGCGCCTTTCTCGTAGCCGAACAAGGTCGCTTCGAGCAGGCTGTCGGGGATCGCCGCACAGTTGATGGCAACGAAAGGCCCGTCGCGCCGGGCCGAGTTCCGATGGATGAAGCGAGCGACCACTTCCTTGCCAACCCCCGATTCTCCGGTGAGCAAAACCGTCGCATCGGTTTGGGCGACGCGTCCGGCGATGGCGAACAGATCGCGGCTGGCCGGGTCCTCGGCGATCACCCCGGCATCGCCACGGGCCGCTGCCAACTCGTATTTGTTGATATGCGCGAGCAGCGCTTGCGGCTCGAAAGGCTTGAGCAGGAAATCGCAGGCACCCGAGCGCATCGCATCGACCGCCTTGTCCACTTCCGCGTAGGCGGTCATCAGCAGCACTGGCAGGTGCGGCAGGCGGGCGCGGATTTCCTTGAGCAGGGTGATGCCGTCCATCGGCATCATGCGCACGTCGCTGACGACGATCGAGAAGGCCTGCTCGTCGAGCGCACGCAAGGCCGCCTCGCCGCCATCGACGGCACGATAGCCGCGGCCGGCGAGTTCCAGCGTGTCGCCGATCGCCTCGCGCAGGCTGGGATCGTCCTCGACGACGAGAACTGGCAAGTTATGTTCGCTCATTGCTCCACTTTCATTTCAGTCTGCCGCCACCGGCAAGGTCATCACGAACTCGGCGCCCTCGCCGCTCGCCGGCGCGATCTCTATCGTCCCGCCATGTGCGCGCGCCACACCGAGGGCGATGGCCAGGCCAAGACCGGTACCTTGGCCCTTGGTCGTATAGAACGGCTCGAAGATGCGCCCCCGCTTCTCCGGCGCTATACCCGGCCCGGTATCGCGCACCGACAAGCTCAGCCAGTCCTTGCAAAAATTGCCGGCCAGGCAAATTTTGCCGCCCGCCGGCGTTGCCTGCAGCGCGTTTTCCAGCAGGTTGACCAGGGCGCCGAACAGCGCCTTGCGGCTGCCGACGATTTTCGCATCACCACATTCGTCGACCAATACAAATTCGATGCCATGTTCGCGCATCAGGGCGTCCATGGTCTGCGCCGCGTCGGCCAGCAGTTCGCCGGCCGGGATGACGTCGTGACCGATGCTCTCGCCGCGCGCGAAGAGCAGGACATCCTGGATCAGCCGTTCGAGTCGCCGCAACTGGCCGGTCGCCTTCTCCGAAAAACGGCTGCGAGCCTCGTCGCTGATCCCCGGCTGCCCCAGGTTGGAAGCATGGAGCAGCGCCGCCGCCAGCGGCGTGCGCAACTGGTGCGCCAGCGAGGCCGCCATTTCGCCCATCGCCGCCAGGCGCTGGCTGCGCTCGAGCTCTTCCTTCATCCGCTGCGCCGAGGTGATGTCGTGGATCAGCAGCAATTTGCCGTCGCCGGAGGGCAGCGTGCTTTCGGCGATCGACACCCGCGCCTCGCCGAGCAGCCACTCGCCGACGGTCAGCGTCGGCGCCAGCGACTGGCCGACCACGTCGCCCCAGTGCTGCCCCACCACCGCCTCGCCGAACATGGCGATGGCGGCGGGATTGACGGCGGTGACCCGGGCGCCCTGATCGAGCAGCACGACTCCCGCCGGCAGGGCGTCGAGCAGCGAGGACAAGCGCTCCGACAAGGCCTCCTTTTCGCGGTACTGGCGACGCAATTCGCCGTTGGCAACCGCCAGTTCCTCGGTCAGCGAAGTGACCCTGGCCTGCAGCGCCTCATAGGCCTGGGTCAGCTCGGCCGAGACCTGGTTGAACATGGCGAATGCCCGCTGCAATTCAGCGGCTTTATCGGCCACAACGGGTTCGGCGGCCTGGCTCGGAGGGTTTGTCATTAAAATGATCGGGTGCATTCGGCGCCGGTAATAGTAGAATATTTCTAGGAAAATTTGGCTTCCCGATTGATTCTTCTTCTGTTTCTCTTTGATCGACCCGGCACTTGATGGCAGCAACCACCGATACCACCGCAGGAAATGCACCCCCTGAAAACCAGGTGCAGCGCCTGCGCGAGGCCTTCAACCGCCTCAGCGAGCGTCAGAAGATCGGGTTGGCCGTCGCCATCGCGGCGATCGTCGCGCTGATCGTCGGCTCCATCCTGTGGAGCCGGCAGCCGGATTACAAGGTTCTCTTCTCCAACCTCGACGAGCGCGACGGCGGCAACATTGTCGCCTCGCTGGAACAGCAGAACATCCCGCACCGCATGTCGAGCACCGGCGCCATCATGGTGCCGGCCGAGCGCGTGCACGAAGTGCGCCTGAAGCTCGCCTCGCAAGGCCTGCCGCGCGGCGGCATGATCGGCTTCGAGCTGATGGAAAACCAGAAGTTCGGCATCAGCCAGTTTGCCGAGCAGGTCAATTACCAACGCGGACTGGAAGGCGAACTGGCGCGCACCATCATGTCGATCGGCTCGGTGCAGGCGGCGCGCGTGCACCTGGCCATCCCCAAGCCCTCGGTTTTCGTCCGCGAGGAGCAGAAGCCAACCGCCTCGGTAATGCTCAGCCTCTACCCCGGCCGCACCCTCGACAGCGCCCAGGTCGCCGGCATCACGCATCTCGTTTCGTCGAGCGTGCCGCAACTGCAGCCGGGCAACGTCAGCATCCTCGACCAGAACGGCAGCCTGCTATCGACGCTGAAGAACAAGCTGACCGAGGCCGGACTCGACGCCACCCAACTGAAGTATGTCCGCGAAGTCGAGAACGGCATCGTCGCCCGCATCGAGGAGATCCTGAAGCCGGTGCTCGGCCCCGACAACTTCAAGGTGCAGGTAGCGGCCGACATCGACTTCTCGCAGAGCGAACAGACCGCCGAAACCTACCGCCCGAACGCGACGCCGGAGACGACCGCGATCCGCAGCCGGCAGAACAACGAGACCGCCAGCGTCAACGAAGCCACCGGCGGCGTGCCCGGCGCGCTGACCAACCAGCCGCCGGTCCCCGCCACCGCGCCGCTGACCGCCCCGGCCACTGGCAACACTGCCGCCGCCGGCCAGCGTCCCGGCAATATCCCGGGCAACATCGACGCCGCCGGCATCACGGCGCCGATCAACGCCGCCGGCCAGCCGATCAGCACGGCCAAGAACTCGACCGTCAATTTCGAACTCGACCGCACCATCCGCCACACCAAGCAGGGCATGGGCGCGGTGCGCCGCCTGACCGCGGCCGTCGTCGTCAACCACCGCAAGGATGTCGACGCCAAGACCGGCAAGGACATCACCAAGCCGCTCGCCGACAACGAAATGAAGCAGATCAACGACCTGGTCCGGGAAGCGATGGGCTTCAGCCAGGAACGCGGCGATTCGATCTCGGTCGCCAACGCGCCGTTTACCGCCGTCGAGAAGGAAGAAATCAGCCTGCCGGTCTGGAAGGATCCGGAAATGCTGGGCGCCGGCAAGGAAGTGCTGCAGTACCTGCTGATCGTCGGCATCATCGCCTTCCTCTACTTCAAGATCATCCAGCCGGCGCTCCAGACCATGTTCCCGCCCCCGCCGAAGGCCGCCGAAGCCGCCGCCAGCGCTGGCGCGGCCGGCCACCTGGGCGCCGCTGGCGAGACAGGCGAGGAAGAGGAAAACGTGGAAATCGACCACTACGCGATCAAGGTACAGAAGGCCCGCGACCTGGCGCAGAACGACGCCAAGGCGGTAGCCAACATCATCAAGGAATGGATGGGCGCCAATGCCAGCTGACGACGGACTGGAAAAGAGCGCGACCCTGCTCATCGCGCTGGGCGAGGACCACGCCGCCGAAGTGCTCAAGCACCTCGGCCCGCGCGAGGTGCAAAAGCTCGGCCATGCGATGGCCGCCCTCAAATCGGTGCCGCGAACCACGGTCGAAGCCGTCCTCGACAATTTCCACAAGGACATCGAGGAGCATTCCGCCGTCCACGTCGATACCGACAACTACATCCGCTCGGTGCTGACCAAGGCGCTCGGCGACGACAAGGCCTCCAACCTGATCTCGCGCATCCTGCAGGGCGGCGAGACCTCGGGCATCGAAGGTCTGAAGTGGATGGACGCACAGACCGTTGCCGACCTGATCAAGAACGAGCATCCGCAGATCATCGCCACCATCCTTGTGCACCTCGAACACGATCACGCCAGCGAAATCCTCAACCACTTCACCGAGCGCCTGCGTAACGACGTGGTGCTGCGCATCGCCACCCTGGAAGGTATCCAGCCTTCGGCGCTGCGCGAGTTGAACGAGGCGATGCTGCGCATCCTCTCCGGCTCGACCAGCATCAAGCGGACGGCGATGGGCGGCGTGCGTACCGTTGCCGAAATCCTCAACTTCATCGGCACCGCCAACGAAACCTCGGTGGTCGACGCGATCCGCGAGTACGACCCCGACCTGGCCCAGAAGATCCTCGACGAGATGTTCGTCTTCGAAAACCTGATGGACATCGACGACCGCTCGATCCAGATGATCCTGCGCGAAGTCCAGTCCGACTCGCTGGTGCTGGCGCTGAAGGGCGCCTCGCCGGAACTGCGCGAAAAGATCTTCAAGAACATGTCGCAGCGCGCCGCCGAAATGCTGCGCGAGGATCTCGAATCGAAGGGTCCGGTCCGCCTCTCCGAAGTCGAGGCGGAACAGAAGGAAATCCTCAAGGTGGTCCGCCGACTGGCCGACGAAGGACAGATCGTCCTCGGCGGCGCCGGCGGCGAGCAGATGATCTAAGGCATGGCCGGCGTCATTCCCAAGGAACAGCTGGCGGCGTACCAGCGCTGGCAGGCCAACGCCTTCGACGCTCCGGCAGCGCCGACGGCGCCCCCCGTGCTCGAGGTCGAAGCGGCGCCGGGCACGGCGCTACCGGAAGCGGAAAGCGAAAGCGTCAACGCCACCGCGTTCGCCCTGCCGACTGCCGACGAAATCGAGCAGATGCACGAACAAGCCCACAATGAGGGCTACCGCGCCGGCTATGAAGAAGGCCTGCAAGCCGCCCAGGCAGAGACGATTGCCGCGCGCGAGCAGGAAATCGCCCGCCTCGCGGCAATGACTGGCGCCCTGCGCGATGCTCTGAACCGGCTCGACCAGGAAGTCGCCGAACAATTGCTCGACCTGGCACTGGAAGTAGCCGCGCAGGTCGTCGGCAGCAGCCTGAAAACCCAGCGCGAACTGCTCCTGCCGGTGATCCGCGAAGCGCTGCAGGCACTGCCGCTGCATCACGGCAGCATCGCCCTGCACGCCAACCCGGACGACCTGGACCACCTGCGCGACGCGCTCGACGAGCTGGTCGCCCAGAGCAACCTGAAGCTGGTGCCGGATAGCGGCATCGCCCCCGGCGGCTGCCTGCTCAAGGCCGGTCACAGCGAAGTCGATGCCAGCCTGGCGACGCGCTGGAAACGGGTGCTCGAAGCGATCGGCGTCGATCCCGACAAATGGCTGCTCCGTTGAAAGACGCTTCGGTCGACCACAGCGGACGCTGGCAGAAATTCCTCGACGGTTGCCGGCTCGCCGCCGGCAATGCGCAGCCACTCTGGCCAAGCGGTCGCCTGACCCGGATCAACGGCCTGGTCATGGAGGCCTCCGGGCTCAAGCTGCCGCTCGGCAGCACCTGCCGCATCTATCCGACCATCGGCGCCCCGGTGGAAGCCGAAGTCGTCGGCTTTGCCGGCGAAAAACTCTACCTGATGCCGTCCGACGAGGTCTTCGGCCTCGCCCCCGGCGCCCGCGTCGTTCCCTTCGACACCCCTAGCCCGGCCCCGCAGATCGACCAGCCCGGCCACCTGAAACGACGCGCCATCGACCGCGCCAAGCAGGTGCCGGTCGGCGACGAACTGCTCGGCCGCGTCGTCGACGGCGTCGGCCGCCCACTCGACGGCCAGGGGCCGCTGCACGCCGCCCAGGCCCGCCCGCTACAGAGCCGACCGATCAACCCGATGAGCCGGGCCGCGATCGAACACCCGCTCGACGTCGGCATCCGCGCCATCAACGCCTTGCTCACCGTCGGCCGCGGCCAGCGCATGGGCCTGTTCGCCGGCTCCGGCGTCGGCAAGTCGGTGCTGCTCGGCATGATGGCGCGCTACACCGAAGCCGAAGTGATCGTCGTCGGCCTGATCGGCGAGCGCGGTCGCGAAGTCAAGGAATTCATCGAGCAGATCCTCGGCGAAGAGGGTCGGCGCCGTTCCGTCGTCGTCGCCGCCCCGGCCGATACCGGACCGCTGATGCGCCTGCAGGGCGCCGCCTACGCAACGACGATCGCCGAATATTTCCGCGACCAGGGCCGGCAGGTCCTGCTGATCATGGACTCGCTCACCCGCTACGCGATGGCGCAACGGGAAATCGCCCTGGCCATCGGCGAGCCGCCGGCCACCCGCGGCTATCCGCCGTCGGTCTTCGCCCGCCTGCCGCAACTGGTCGAGCGCGCCGGCAACGGGCCGGAAGGCGGCGGGTCGATCACCGCCTTCTACACCGTACTCGCCGAAGGCGACGACCAGCAGGACCCGATCGCCGACTCGGCGCGCGCCATCCTCGACGGCCACATCGTGCTCACCCGCAGCCTGGCCGACGCCGGCCACTACCCGGCAATCGACATCGAACAGTCGATCAGCCGCGCCATGGTCAACCTGATCGACAACCACCAGCTCGACAACATCCGCCGCTTCAAGGTCCTGTTCTCGCGCTACCAGCGCTCGCGCGACCTGATCGCGGTCGGCGCCTACGTTCCCGGCTCTGACCCGGTGCTCGATCAGGCCGTGGCCAACTATCCGAACATGGAAGCCTTCCTGCAGCAGCGGATCGACGAAAAGTCCGACTTCCAGACCGCGGTCGCCCACCTCGCCCAGCTTTTCATGTAAGCCATGAGTTCCACCTTCTCCCTGCAGCCCCTGCTCGAACTGATGCAGGAAAAGACCGACGAAGCCACCCGCCGCCTCGGCCAGCTCATCGCCGCCGAGCAGAACGCCCGCAGTCGCCTGCAGATGCTCGAAAACTACCGCGCCGAATACGCGGAGCGGCTGCGCCAGGCCATCTCGGAAGGCGTGACCCGGCAGGTGCTGGCCAACTACCAGGATTTCCTGGCCCGCATCGACGACGCCATCCTGCAACAACGGAAGATCGTCAGCCAGTCGGAAAACAACACGGCCCGCGGCCAGCAGGACTGGCAGGAAAAGAACACCCGCCTGAAGGCGATCGGCACTCTCTCGGACCGCCACGACGAACGCGAGCGGCGCAAGGAAGACAAGAAGGAACAAAAGCTGCTGGACGAATTCACCACCCGGAAATTCGCCACCCGGACGAAAGACGGAACGCAAGAGTAGCGGGCGCTCCCGATCGGCGGCGGAAAACGCGGCACAGCGGTGCCCGGCCACGACCCGGCACGTTAATTGCTGATTCCCGGTGCAAGCATAAACCAGGAATCATCATGGGCATCGAAGCCTTACTGCACTCGACCATCCACGGCCGCCACGGCAAAAATACAGGCAATTCCCAGAGCGCCGGCGGGGAATCCCTGGCCGGTGGTTTTGCCGGGCTGTTGCAAGGCCACCTGAGCAGTACCCTGGGTCCAAGCGAAGCCGCAGATGACAAGTCCTCGCCGCTGCTGATCGACGACCAGTCGACATCACGACTCGCCGACACGTCGCTTAGCGACCCCGCCCTACTCGCCACCATCATTCCGGCAACCGTTAGCGCGGAGCCTCGCCCGTCCCGGCCCGTCGATGAAAATGCGCCCGTGGCAAACGACCAACTTGCGCCGACGACAAGCACCAGCGCACCGCGGAGCACCCCGCAAGACACCCTGGCTGCCGCCGCCTCCGCCCTCGACGCCATCGCGCCGAGAAACGCTGCGCCGATCGACGGCGCGGCCGAAAGCACGACGCGCATCGCGCCTTCGAGCAACGCTCCCCGCACCCCTGCCGCCCCGTCAACGCCGATTGTCGATAGCGGGCGCTTCACCGACCAACTCGCCCGGGCGACGCCCCGCACTGCCGCCCCGACCAGGGCACAAAGCGACCTCCAGGCAAACCGCCAAGCCAGCAGCGAGCAGACACCGACAACCGAGATGCCCGCCGCAACGAATGCCGCAGCGCCGACCGTGATCGACGGCAACAGCAGCCGAGGCATTGAACGGCAGCCAGCCGCCGTGACGCCCGCCACGCAGCCTGGCACCTCGTCGGTGCCGCAAAACAACGCGGAGAAGCTGCCGCCAGCCCAACGCAAGGCTATTGCCCAGGCTTTCACCAGCGACCGGCAAAATCTCGCCAGCGCGTCGGCAAACGCACCGGCCAAGCTGTCGACACCGGCCACCAGCGCGGCAAATCCGGCCCCGCCGACGACGACCGGCAGCGTCCCCCCCTTGCCTGCAAGCAACCAGACGGGAGGCATCGCCGCTGGGCTCGAGCGCGTGTCAGACACACCGAACACTTCGCCGCCAGCATTCGAACTGGAATCCGCGCAGCGCCCCGCACCGCGCCCGCTCCCGAGCGCCCAGCCAGGCGTCGGCACGCAGCCGACGCCGGACGCCGATAGCGCCCCGGAAGAAACGCCCGCCGTTCTCGCCAGGGCCACGCCAGGCAATCTCCAGACAACGCCTGCACCGCTGCCGAACGCCACGAACGTCCCAATCAGCACCGAGATGCCTGCGCCGGCCGTCGTGAGCGCTGCCGCAAGCGAATCCCTGTCCGGGCGCCGGCCGACGACGCGCAACAGCGTTCAGGAAAGTCGCGGCACGACCCTGCCCCCGCTTGCTGCGGCGAGTGACGGTAGCGATGAAGCCTTCGCCGTACCCCAAACCGGACCAGCGATCCGTAGCGCCGCCGGCGCATCGCCGGTAGCCGCAAACCAGCCACAAAACGCAACGATCGCGGCAACGACCGACGCCAAGCCGGAAAGCACGGACGCCTCCAGCGTCCCGACGGACTCGGCAAAACTTGCCGCCATGCCGGCAGCGGCGGCAAATACCGCGCCCCCGGCAGGACTTGCCGTGAGTGGTGAAGCGAGCGCGGCACAGCATCCCGAAACCACCATCCAGCTCGCGACCCACCTGCGCGATCCCCGCTGGGGCGAGCAGCTTGGCGAACGAGTCGTGGTCCTGGCCCAGGGAGAAAAGAACTCGGCGCAAATCGATATCAACCCGGCCCAGCTCGGCCCGATCCGGGTCAAGATCGACATGAGCGGCGACCAGGTCTCGGTGCAGTTCTCCAGCGCCTCGTCGGAAGTCCGCCAGGTATTGGAAGACGCCTTGCCGCGCCTGCGCGAACAACTGGCGAACTCGGGCATCCAGCTTGGCCAGGCCAACGTCGGCTCGCAATCGCAGCAAACGCCGCGCGAGGCCTTTGCCCAATCGACGCCCTCGCCCCGTTCCCCGGGCGAAGGCGCTATACTTCCCGCTGAATCGCCGCTGGAGGCGCAATCCTCCGGCCGCTTGATCCAGAGCGGACGAGGGATGGTCGACCTGTTCGCTTAAAGAGGATGGCCCGAGGGTAAAAGGAGAGGGAGAATCATGGCGAAGGATGCAAAGCCAGCCGAAGAGGGCAACGAAGCCCCACCGAAGAAAAGCAAGAAACTGATCATCATCATCGTGGCGGTCGTTTTGCTGCTGGTCATCGCTGGCGGCGCCGCGGCGCTTCTGCTGAAGAAGAATGCCGACGCCGAAGCAGGTGACGAGGAAGTGGCGGAAGAAACCGACAAGCCGGCGAAGAAGGCGGCCAAGAAAAAGGATCACGGCGCGCCGCCGGTCTTCGTCAATCTCGACGCCTTCACCGTCAATCTGGTTCCGGAAACCGGCGACCAGTACCTGCAGGTCGTCCTCTCTCTGGAACTCGACAATCCGGAAGCGCAAGCGCAACTGACGCAACTGATGCCGCGCATCCGTAACAACGTGACCCTGCTGCTGTCGAGCAAGAAGGCTTCCGAACTGCTGCCCAAGGAAGGCAAGGAAAAGCTGGCCGGTGAGATCATGAACGAAATCAACTCGGCGATCGAACCGCCGGCCAAGAACAAGAAGGGCGAAGTCGTTCACGCCGAAGGCCCGGTCGTCTCGGTGCTGTTCACCTCGTTCATCATCCAGTAAGGAGCCATGGCCGGCGACTTTCTCTCCCAGGACGAAGTTGACGCCCTGCTCAAGGGCGTCACTGGGGAAACCGACGATCCGGAAGAAGGCGGCGGCGACGAATCCGGGATTCGCGCCTACAACCTGGGCACCCAGGAGCGCATCGTCCGCGGCCGGATGCCGACGCTGGAACTGGTCAACGAGCGTTTCGCCCGTTACCTGCGTATCGGCCTCTTCAACTACATGCACCGCAACGCGGAAATCTCGGTCGGTCCGATCCGCGTGCAGAAATACAGCGAGTTCATCCGCAACCTGGTCGTCCCGACCAACCTGAACCTGGTCGCCGCCAAGCCGCTGCGCGGTACGGCACTGTTCGTCTTCGACCCCAACCTGGTCTTCCTGGTTGTCGACAACATGTTCGGCGGCGACGGCCGTTTCCATACCCGGGTCGAGGGGCGCGATTTCACCGCCACCGAGCAACGCATCATTCAGGGCCTGCTGGGGGTGGTCTTCGCCGAATACTCCAAGGCGTGGAAACCGGTGCACACCATCCAGTTCGAGTACATCCGCTCGGAGATGAACTCGCAGTTCGCCAATATCGCGACGCCATCGGAAATCGTCGTTTCGACCTCGTTCACACTGGAATTCGGCGGCGCCACCGCCGACATGCACATCTGCTTCCCGTATTCGATGCTCGAACCGATCCGCGACCTGCTCTACAGCACGATGCAGAGCGACCAGCTATCGACCGACAAACGCTGGATCAGCACCCTGCGCAAGCAACTGCAGGGCGCCGAAGTGGAAATCGTCGCCCAGCTCGGCTCGGGTAAGGTTTCGCTGCGCGAGATCCTGCGACTGAAACCGGGCGACGTCATTCCCATCACCATCCCGACCAGCATCGAAGCGCTGGTGGACAACGTGCCGTTGATGGAATGCAGTTACGGCCAGCAGAACGGGCAATACGCGCTGAAGGTCGAAAAATTCATAGCCTCACCCCCCGAATTGGGCGGCGACCCCGCCAAGGGAGATAAGAATGTCTGAAGAAATGCAGGACCCCGGCATGGCCGACGATCAGATCAGCGACGACGACTGGGCCGCCGCCATGGCCGAACAGGCCACCATCGATGCCAACGGGGCAGCCGCCCAGCCGGCGGCGCAACCAGCCGACATTTTCCCTTCCTTCGCCGCGCCGCCGGCGACCGGCGGCGTCATGAACGAACTCGACATGATCCTGGACATCCCGGTCCAGATCACCGTCGAACTCGGCCGCACCAAGATCACCATCAAGAACCTGCTGCAGCTCGCCCATGGCTCGGTCGTCGAACTCGACGCGATGGCAGGCGAACCGATGGACGTTCTGGTCAACGGCACGCTGATCGCCCAGGGCGAAGTGGTGGTGGTCAATGACAAGTTCGGCATCCGGCTGACCGACATCATCACGCCCTCGGAGCGCATGCGCAAGATCAACCGCTGAGCCGGCGCGCCCCGGCTGCGCCGGCCGAAGGCCAGCGAGCGGGATTTTGGGTTTAAGATAGCGCACTTTCCTCACCTGCAGCCTTGCCGTGCCGCGCCTTCCCCTGATTTCCGCTCTCCTGCCATTGCCGGTACTGGCGTCGGAAGCTGCCGCCCCCGGCATCTCCGGCGCGACTTACGTGCAGGCCACGCTGGCGTTGCTCTTCATCGTCGGCCTGCTCTTCCTCGCCACCTGGGCGGCGCGCAAGGTCTCCGGCGGCAAACGCTTCGGCCAGGGCAACATGAAGGTGATCAGCGGCATCGCGCTCGGCCCGAAGGAGCGCATCGTCCTGGTCGAGGTCGAGGAACAGTGGCTGGTGATCGGCATCGTTCCCGGCCAGATCCGGACCTTGCACACGCTACCCAAGGGGCAGGCCGAAAATCTCCCGGGCGAAGGCCAGCCGGCAGCGATGCCGCCCTTCGCCGACTGGCTGCAACGCATCCGCGAGCGACGCGACCATGCGGAATAAACTGCCCCTGGCCCTGCTCGCGCTGGCCGTCGCCGGCCCGGTGTTTGCCCAGGCCACTGGCCTGCCGGCGATCAACAGCACACCGACGGGCGGCGGCGGAACGACCTATAGCCTGACCATCCAGACGCTGGTCCTGCTGACGGCACTGACCTTCATCCCCGCCGCCGTACTGATGATGACCAGCTTCACCCGCATCGTCATCGTCCTCTCCTTGCTGCGCCACGCGATGGGCACCCAGACTGCGCCGCCCAACCAGGTCCTGGTCGGCCTGTCGCTGTTTCTGACCTTCTTCATCATGGCGCCGACGCTCGACCGCATCTACCAGGAAGCCTACGTACCGCTCGCCGAAAACCGCATCGACATCATGCAGGCCGGCGAACGCGCCGCCGTTCCCCTGCGCGCCTTCATGCTCAAGCAGACGCGAGAGGCGGATATCGCGCTGTTCGCCGGCATCGCCCGCATCGACAAGATCGAGAAGCCGGAAGACGTGCCGTTCCGCATCCTGGTGCCCTCCTTCGTCATCAGCGAACTGAAGACTGCCTTCCAGATCGGCTTCATTCTCTTCATCCCCTTCCTGGTCATCGACATGGTCGTCGCCAGCATCCTGATGTCGATGGGGATGATGATGATGTCGCCGATCATGGTCGCCCTGCCGTTCAAGCTGATGCTGTTCGTCCTCGTCGATGGCTGGCATCTGGTCATCGGCTCCCTGGTCCAGAGCTTCAACCCATGACGCCGGGCACCGTGATGGAAATCGGCCGTCAGGCCATCGAGGCGGCACTGATGCTGTCGGCACCGCTGCTCCTGGCAGCGTTGGCGGTCGGTCTGATCATCAGCATTTTCCAGGCAGCCACCCAGATCAACGAGGCAACGCTGCAGTTCGTTCCTAAGCTGGTGGCGATTTTCCTCGTCCTGATCCTGTTCGGCCCCTGGATGTTGCAGTACATGGTCGATTACATCCAGCGCCTGTTCGGCAGCATCCCGCAGCTAATCGGCTGATCATGCTGAGCCTGAGCACGGCGCAGATCGATGCCTGGATCGTTTTCTACGCCTACCCGCTGGCCCGCACGCTCGGCCTGATCGCCACCGTCCCCTTGTGGAGTACCGCCGGCATCCCACGCCGGACGCGCCTGATCCTCGGGCTGGCCATCGCCGTCGCCATCGCCCCGGTGCTGCCAGCGATGCCGGTGGTCGCCCCCGGCTCGCTCGCCGGCCTGTGGATACTGGCGCAGCAGATGCTGATCGGCATCGCCATGGGCTTTGCCGCCCGCGTCGTCTTTGCCGCCGTGGACATGGCCGGCACTTACATGGGTTTCCAGATGGGTCTTGGCTTCGCCACCTTCTATGACCCGCTGGAGGGTGCCCAGACGCCCGTGCTGTCGGAATTCATCGGGCTGCTGTCGCTGCTCCTGTTCATGGCACTGGACGGCCACCTGCTGTTCGTTTCCACCCTCGCCCGCAGTTTCGAGCTGATCCCGGTGGCGCCGGAAGCCTTGTCACCCAATAGCTGGCGCAACCTGGCCGAACTCGGCGGCAAGATCTTTTCTGCCGGCCTGCTGCTCTGCCTGCCGGTCCTGATCGCGCTGATGATCACCAACATCGCCCTCGGCGTCCTGAGCAAGGCTGCGCCGCAACTCAACCTGCTGGCTCTCGGTTTCCCGCTGACGCTGATCGGCGGTTTCGTGGTGATTGGCTTGAGCCTGCGCTACCTTGCCGTTCCGTTCCAGGAACTCTACGACTTCGCGATCCGGGCGATGCTGGAATTCGCCCAACCGGCGCTTCAGTAGGCGCCGTTCAACGCAAAGGAGTCGGCGGTTTCGCCCTTGACCAGGCGGATCGTTCCCTCGGCGACGCGCTGGGCGATCGGCGTCTGCGATTCGATGCCTTCGCTATAGCTGGCAATCTGGTAAGCGACAAAGCCATTCTCTTCCTGCAACTGCCGCGCCCGTCGCTTGAGCACCTGCAAGGCCTCGCCCGAACCACCGGTGTGGAAGCGTTTCATCTTCATCGACAGCCGGTAACTGTCATCGGCGAGCTTGGCTTCTTCTATCTCCCAGTTCGGCGCCAGCGGGTCGTAGATGAGGTAAACCGCGGCGGCGGCGGCCAGCGCCATGCCGAGTTTGATGTTGGTGTTGGCGGCCAGCGAAAAGGTGCCGGTGCCTGCCGTGCTGCAGCCGCCGAGGGCGACGCAGCAGGCTGCCACGAGAAGGATTGAACGTTTCACAGGATGCTGAACAGGCTCATCTGGCTGGATTGCTTGAAGGTCAACTGCGCCGCCTGCAACTGGAACTGCAGTTGCGAGAACTGGGAAATGGCCGCGGTGTAATCGACTTCCTGCAAATCCTGGAGGCGGGTTGCGTACTGCAGGTCGAAATCCTTGCTCGCCACCTTCAGGTCATCGAGCGTGTTGAGCCGGGTGCCGACCGAGGCGATGCGGTTCGCCACGTGGTCGATGGAAACACTCAATTGATCCTGCAACTGCGCCCGCGTCGTTTCGTCGAAAGGAACACCGCTGGTCGGATCGAAGATATTGATCAGGTTCTGGACGGTCTCGAAGATCGAACTGCCGGTCTGGTTGCCCTGGGCATCCTTGACCTGCATGAAGACATCGAAACCGTTGTGCCCCATCTCCATGACGTTCGACGACGACACCCGTAGCTGCTGCTGCCCCTGGTCGCCGGCATAGGCGATACCGCTACCGGAGGCCGTAAACGGCTTGGTCGACGACATGGTCCCGCTGTAGATGTAATTTCCCGTACCGTCCTTGGCGTTGGCCAAGGTCAGAACGTTCTGCAACAGCTCCTCGAGTTCGGGAACCAGCGCCGCCCGTTGCTCGTCCCCCTTGCCCTTGCCGGTGGCGGCGAGCTCGTAGATCCGGGCCAGGCCATCCTCGAGGTTGGTGAGGTTGGCTTCCATGTACGACAGTCGCGAGACCGCCGTGTCCTGGTTGGTGATGTACTGGTTGTTGATCGACTGCGACTGGCTGACCTGCTGGGCTTCCCAGGCGCCGATCGGGTCGTCGGACGGGGTCAGGATGCGACGCCCGGTCGACATCTGGTTCTGCAGCTTGAACAAGTCGGACTGCAAATCCTGCAGCCCCTGTGTTCCGGTGCCGAAGAGCATCGAGGTACTTATGCGCATTTTGCTCTCCCTTAGGATTTGAGCGACAGCAAGGTGTCGAACAGGGTGCTGCCAACCGACAGAATCTTGGCTGCCGCCTGGTAAGCCTGCTGGTACTTGATCAGGTTGGCCGCTTCCTCGTCGAGATTGACCGCCGACAGTGAATCGCGCGACGCCGTTGCCTGATCGAGAACGGCGGTTTGCGCATCCATGCGGATTTTCGCCTCGCTGGTCTGGATCCCGTTGTCGGCGACGAGTTTGGAATAGGTCGACTGATAGCTGGCGGTGCCGCCGGACATCGTCTTCGTCGTCTGCAGGTTGGCGAGCTGCAGCACGTTGCGGCCGTCCTGCACACCATTGGTGTTGCGCGCGATGGTGAACTGGTCGCCGACCGCCGGCGTACCGCTGACGGAAAACGACATCCCGGAAAACTCGATGTTGTCGAGCGCCTTCCCCGCGTTGCTCAAGGGAATGCTGCCGCTGCCGGTGACTGCCGTACCGTCCGCATAAGTTGCGGTCCAGCTACCGGTTGCTCCGTCCAGCGAACTGGCCGACGCCGTCAGCGTCTGCGGCAGCGAAGCGGCCGAGTAGCCGACGCCGACACTGCCCTGACCGATCAGCATGTTGCCGGTATTGGCCTGCGCCTGACTGACCCGCACCGGTGCCGCCGCCGCGATCAGCTTGGGATCGGCAACGATCTTGCTGTTGACGGCAAGACTGTCGATGCTGTTGCTGTAAGGCTTGACGACGAAACGATCGCCTTCGGCGCCAACCGCGTTGATGTCGAAGCTGAGCCCTTCGTCGGGCAGGGAAACCGTACCGCTGCCACTGCCGGTGGCGACGACCTCGTTGTCGCTCAGGCGGGTGATCGTATATGCGCCGGCGGCGCCGAATTTCACCTGGTAATCGGACAGTTTGAGATTGGTGTAAAAACCGCCGTCATTGGCCGTGCTGGCATTCGCCTGCGGCGCCAGGAAACTGACGGCGATAGCGCCACTGCCGGTATTCTTGGCATTGGCCAGCACACTCGGCGTGCCCAGCGTGAAGAAGTCGCTTTGCAGGCTGCCACCGTCGGCGGCGATGTTACCCAGCATGTCCTGGCCCAGCGCGTGCTGGGCATTGAAAGTCAGCGCCAGCGAAGTGGCGATCATGCCCAGTTCCGCCTTCGTCTTGTCGAGCGAACCACTGCGGAATTCCAGCAGGCCGCCGAGTTCACCGCCGACGATCGACGACTCGGGCAGCTCCAGCGAGACGTTCTTGCCCTGCAGACCGACCACGGTCCGCGACGCATCCGCCTGTGAAGGCTGTGCGGTCAAGGTCATCGCGCTGGTGCCAACCACCAGTTGCTGACCGTTGCCGAAAAAGAGGTTGACCGAACCATCGCCATTGTCGGTCGGGGTGACCTTGATCAGCTTGTTCAGTTCGTTGATCACCTGGTCGCGCTGGTCCAGCAAATCGTTGGCCGGCTGCCCGTAGGCGCCTTGCGCCGCGACGATGCGCTGGTTGAAGGAGGCGATTTCCTTGGCGTAGCTATTGATCGTCGTAACCGCATTCTCGATCCGGCTGTTGATCTGCTCGGACATGTCCGACAGACGGGTGTTCAGCAGGTCGAAACGGGAAACCAGGGTCTGGGCGGAACTGACCATCGACTGCCGGGCAGGTGCCGACGACGGATCGGAAGCCACCGCTTGCACACCGGTGAAGAAGCTCTGCAAGGCCGGCGTCAGGCCGGCGCTGCTATCGGCAAACAGGTTGTCGATCTGCGACAGTTGCGTATGTAGTGCTTCGAGTTCGCCGACACTGGACTGCGCGGTATTGACATGACCCGACAGGTAATTGTCATACATTCGCTTGACCGTGTTGATCTCGACGCCCTGGCCGACGGCGCCCTGGCCGGTATATACCGCACCGCTCGTCGACTGCACCGTCATCTGGCGCGAGTAGCCGGCGGTATTCGCGTTGACGATATTGTGCTCGGTCGCCAGCAGACCCATTTGCGACACCTTGATGCCGCTGACGCCGATACTGAAAAGTCCTGTTGCCATCTTTCACCTCTAGGAAGGTCTACGGCCTCCCGACCAGAAAGTTAAGGCGGGTATCAACCGATCAGTGCTTGCCGGAGCGTCGGACCGTTGATGATGCTGGCCAGCTTCTCGGCGTATTTGGGATCGG
This sequence comes from uncultured Dechloromonas sp., assembly GCA_964523045.1. GTDB lineage: Bacteria > Pseudomonadota > Gammaproteobacteria > Burkholderiales > Rhodocyclaceae > Azonexus. The sequence goes on from CAZFXO010000017.1 coordinate 48,772, forward strand.
TGGCATAGCCTGCCGCCTGCAACCTTCTCGCAAACTCCGTGCCATCCTGGGTACCAATGACACCACCGTAACGCGAAGAATTGCGCAGCAGGCCGGCGTAATCGCGGAAAGCCTCGGCGTAGGACGAATAAGCCCGGAAATTTTCGACGACCTGTTGCGGCTTGCCGTCAACGTACTCGGTCGTCGTCACCGCCACGCTATCGCCGGTCCAGCCCGGCCCTGCCTTGATGCCGAAGAGGTTGTACGAGGAAGTCCCGTCCGCCTTGCGGATCTCGTTCTTGCCCCAGCCGCTCTCGAGCGCCGACTGGGCGACCAGGAACTGCGGCGGAATGCCGGTGGCCCGGGAAGCCTCGACCGCATGCGGCCAGACCTGACTGGCGAATTCCTTGGGCGTCGTCGCCGCCGTCGCCTTGCTGCCGGCCGCGGCCACGCTGCTGGCAGCGGGCGCCGGATAGGCCGCCGAGGTCGGCAGGCTGCTCGGCACTTCGAGATACTGCAGATTCGTCGCCGCCGGCAAGTCCTTGCCGGCAAGGATTGCCGACAGGTCTTCGCCGGTAGCCGTGCCGTCAGTCGGCGCGTACTGCCGACCCAGTTGCTGTTCGATCAGCCGCGCGAAACCAACACCATTGCCGGACGACGCCATGTTCTGGGCCATCTGCTGATCAAGCAGGCTGTTGTAGAAACGCGTCTGGTCACTTTGCAGCAAGCCGTCGCTGGGTACGGTATCGCGCATGCTCTTCAGGACCATCTGCAGGAACAAGGTCTCGAACTGCTGCGCCGCAGCCTTCAGCCCGGCCTGCGGATCCTTGCGCAACTGATCGCGCAGATCCTGCGTGGCAGCCGCATCGAAAACCGCACGGTTGGGCGTGTTCTGAACCTTGATCGACATGGCGGCGACTCAGATCACTTCCAGTTCGGCGCGCAAGGCGCCGGCGGCCTTCATCGCCTGAAGGATGGCCAGCAGATCCATCGGGTTTGCCCCCAAGGCGTTGAGCGCCTTGACCACGTCGGCGAGACTGGTGCCGGCCTTGACGCTGACCAGGCTGCCCGCATCCTGATTGACCTGAATATCCGGACTGCCGCCGCCGGCGCCATCGACCACCACCGACAGGTTGCCGTGCGCCACCGCGCAAGGCAGCAGGGCGACGCGCTGATTCATGACCACCGAACCGGTGCGCGGATTGACGACGACCTTGGCCTGCGCCGTTGCCGCGCGCACTTCGAGATTTTCCACGCGACCGAGGAAAGCCACCCGCGCATCGGCAGATTCCGGGGCGCGCAGGGCGATCCGCCGACCGTCAATGGCCTGCGCCGTCCCCGCCCCCATCGCCTTGTTGATCGCTTCGACCATACTCATCGCCGTGCCGAAGTCGCTTTCCGTCAGTTCGTAGTAAACGAAACCACCCTGGCCGAGCGCCGTTGCCACCGCGCGTTCGACCGTTGCGCCAGCGGGAATCCGGCCCGCCGACAGATGGTTGACCGTAACGCTGGCACCGCCGGCACCGGCGCCGACGCCGCCGACCATGACGCTGCCCTGGGCCATCCCGTAAATCTGGCCGTCGGCGCCCTTGAGCGGGGTCAGCAGCAAGGTGCCACCGCGCAGGCTCTTGGCATTGCCCATCGACGACACCGTGACATCGATCGTCTGCCCAGGCTTGGCAAAGGGCGCGAGATTGGCGGTGACCATCACCGCGGCGACGTTCTTCAGTTGCAGCTTGCTGGTCTGATCGGCGGTCAGATTGACCCCCATCTGCGACAGCATGTTGCCGATGGCCTGCGTCGTGAATGGTGTCTGTGTCGTCTGGTCGCCGGTTCCGTCGAGACCGACCACCAACCCGTAGCCGATCAACTGGTTGTTGCGCACGCCCTGCAAGGCCGCCAGATCCTTGACCCGCTCGGCCTGCGCCGGCATGGCGAAGAGCGGTCCCAGGCAACAGGCGAGCAGCGCCACGCGCAGATTCCTGGTAGCAGCAGAGAGCAGTTTCATGAGCGGTTTTCCCCGGCGGACGGACTAGAACGGCAAGACACTAAGAAAGAAACGTGCCAGCCAGCCCATGACCTGGCCATCGGCGACCTGCCCGGACGACTTGTACTCGATCCGTGCGTCGGCGATCTTCGCCGAATCGACGGTGTTGGAGAAATCGACGAAAGACGGATTGACGACGCCGGAGATGCGGATGAATTCCTGCTCGGCACCGATCGCAATCTGCTTTTCGCCGGATACCAGCAAGTTGCCGTTAGGCAGTACGTCGATCACGGTGACCGTCAGATTGCCGGTGAAAACGGCATTGTTTGCCGCCTCGCCCTTGCCGTTGAAGTTGGTCGAACTGGTGGCGGCCATGTCGAGGCCGCTCAGACCGCTGACCGGCATGCCGGCGAAGGCGGTGATCCCGGCCTTCTGGCTGTTGCTGCGGTCAAGCTTGTTGCTGGCTTTCTTCGACGCCGAGGTGTTTTCGGTGATGCGAACGGTGATCGTGTCGCCGACGAAGCGCGCCCGCCGGTCCTCGAACAGCGGCCGGGCGGCAGCGGCCTGATAGATGGCACCGTTGGCGGCCGGCGCCAGTTGCCGCACTTCCGGACGCACCGTCATCGGCTGGTGCACGTTGGTCGGCGGCACGCTGGAACAGGCGGCGAGCAGGAGACAGGCAAGCGAAACAAGGACTTTCATGATTGCACCTCACAACTGCGTCAGGCGTCCCAGCATGGCATCGGAAGTGGAAATCACCTTGGAGTTGAGTTCGTAGGCCCGCTGGGTCTGGATCATCGTCACCAGTTCTTCCGCCACGTTGACGTTCGAGGTTTCGACATAGCCCTGGCTGACGACGCCGGCGCCATTGCTGCCCGGCGTATTCGGCGTCGGCGCGCCACTGGCGGCGGTTTCCAGGAAGAGATTCTGGCCGATGCTCTGCAGGCCGCCCGGATTGATGAAGGTGGCCACTTGTATCGTGCCGAGTTCGGTAGTCGCCGAGCTCCCCGACTGGGTGATGCTGACGATCCCGTCATTGCTGATCGTCAGCGAGGTGGCGTCGGCCGGAATGGTGATGTTCGGCTGCAGCGGATAGCCCTCGGAGGTAACGATCTGCCCCTGGTTATCCTTCTGGAAGGAACCGTCGCGGGTGTAACCGGTGGTGCCGTCGGGCAACTGGATCTGGAAGAAACCGGCGCCGTTGATCGAGACATCGAGCGTGTTTTCAGTTTTCTGCAGGTTGCCCTGGGTGAAGATGCGCGCCGTGGAAACCGTGCGAGCCCCGGTACCGAGCTGCAGGCCGGTGGGAATCTGCGTCTGCTGCGAACTCTGCGCCCCCGGTTGGCGGATGTTTTGATAGAGCAAGTCCTCGAATACCGCGCGGGCGCGCTTGAAACCGTTGGTGCTGACGTTGGCCAGGTTGTTGGCGATCACGTCGAGCTGGGTCTGCTGGGCGTCGAGACCGGTTCGGGCTATCCACAGGGAGCGAATCATCTGGTTTTCCTATCAAGCGCTGAGCGACAGCAACTGGTCGGCGCGCTGTGCGTTCTGGTCTGCGGTCTGCATCATCTTGATCTGCAGTTCGAATTGCCGGGAAAGGCTGATCAGGTTGACCATCGCGTCGGTGACGTTGACGTTGCTGCCTTCGAGCGTTCCGGAAGCGACCCGGACGTTCTCGTCGGCCGGTGCCGGCTGGCCGCTGCGCAGACGGAACAGACCGTCCTCACCGCGTACCAGTTCGCCGTCACCCGGATTGACCAGCTTCAGGCGACCGACCGGGTTGACGTTGTTCGGCGTGCCGAAGGTGGAAATGATCGAAACCGTGCCGTCGGGCGCGATCTCGATGTTGTTGTCGGGCGGGATGGCGATCGGACCGCCATCGCCCATCACGGTATGACCTGACTTGGTCTGCAGTTCGCCATTGACGTTGACGTCCAGGCTGCCGGCCCGGGTATAGGCTTCACTGCCGTCCGGCAAGCGGACCGCCAGCCAGCCGCTGCCCTGCACCGCGACATCGAGACTGCGCCCGGTGAACATCAGCGGACCGGCGTCGAAGACGTCGGCCACCGAGGCATCGACGACGAAGGCACGAGTCGGCATGGTTTTGCCCTGGACCTCGACGGCGCGGAAGCGGTGCTCCTGCGCCTTGAAGCCGATCGTGCTGGCATTCGCCAAATTGTTCGCGGTACCGGCCTGTTGCATGAAGACATGCTTGGCGCCGGTCATCGCGGTATAGATCAGGCGGTCCATGGCAATTCCGTCAATGCACTATCAGTCCGCTCGATCAGCGCATGCTGATCAGCGTCTGCAGCAACTGATCCTGGGTCTTGATCGACTGCGCGTTGGCCTGGTAATTCCGTTGCTGGATGATCATCTGGACCAGTTCCTGACTCATATCGACGTTCGATTCCTCGATCCGCCCCGAGCTGATCGTGCCGTTCAAGCCCTCGCCCGGCGCTGCGACTGCCGGACTGCCGGAATCGATCGTCTCGCCCCAGAGGTTGTCGCCCAGCGAGGAAAGACCGTTCGGATTGCGGAAGGTGGCGAGGATGACGCGACCGAGTTCGCGGGTCTGACCGTTGGTGTAGCTCGCCTGCATGATGCCGTCGGCCGAGATCGACACGCTGGCCACTTCTCCCGGCGGCGAACCATCCTGGGTCGTCTCATAAACCGCGGAATCGGCACGCCGCTGCGTGAATTGCGACAGGTCGTAATCGAAGGTCAGGTCAGCAGCACCAGTACCCAGAGTAGCCGAGGGAATGCTGATCGTCCCGGTACCACCCGACTCCCAGGCGCCCGTCGTCGAATTGAAGACGATGTCGCTCTGCATGGTCGGCGCGCTGTTGTCGAAGGTGGTGTAAACCCCCCAGGTATTCGACGTCGTCGGTGCCTCGCGAACGAAATACATGTTCAGGGAATGCTGGTTGCCGAGACTGTCGTAGACTGCAACCGAGGTTGCGAAACTGTAGGAATCCGGGTCGTTGACATCGAAGGGCGAGGTCGTCGGCACTTCGAGTTGCGAGTCGAGGTTGGCGCGCACCGTCACCGCGGCGCCGCTATTGCCGGTCGCCTTGGCGGCGATCCCCTGCGGCGGCACGTAGAGCGGGCGCGGGGTGGTCGAACCGATGTAAGAAACCATGCCGTCGGAACCGACGCTCTGGTAGCCCATCAGGCGCTCGCCGAGCGCCGTGACGACGTAGCCGTTCTTGTCGAGGTCGAACTGGCCGTTACGCGTATAGGCAACCGTGTCGTTGCCACGCTGGATGACGAAGAAGCCATTGCCGCCGATCGCCATGTCCAGCGGATTGCTCGTTGCAGTGACCGCGCCTTGCGTGAAGCTTTGCCGTACCGCCTGATTGACGCTACCCATGCCGACCTGAGCGGAGGTGGAACCACCGCCCATGGCCGACGCGAATGCATCCGCGAACACGGTGCTGCTTGCCTTGAACCCCGCCGTCGCGGCATTGGCCACGTTGCTGGAGATCACGTCAAGCGCCCGCGCCGACGAGTTCAGCCCGCTAAGTCCTTGTTGAAATGCCATGATCTTTCTCCACTCAGTTCAGTATTTGCCGGATGTCTGTGTAGCTGACGTTCTTGTTGCCGTTGAGCACCAGCGCAGCACCGGAGGACAACATCGTTACAGCACTAATCGTGCCAGCCTGCAGGGATTCGCCTTTTACCTTGGTCGTCCCCTTGGTCGCTTCGAAAGTGAAGTTGTAGGTCCCCTCTGCCGCCTTGGTCCCGTCTGCCTTCGTGCCGTCCCAGTAGAAGCTGCCGATGCCGGCCGGCATGGCGCCGATGTCCTGGGTCGTCACCAGATTTCCGTCGCTGTCACGGATCTTCACGGTGACGCTTTCGGCGGCACTTTCGAGGTTGAAGCCGGCAATCGCCCCTTCGCTGCCAAGTTCCATTTCGTTGCCGGCAATAAATACCGTTTTGCCGATCATTGCTGCCGCCTGCATGTTCTGGACGGCGCTGTAGCTGCTCAGCAGCTTTTCCATCGTCGTGTTCAACTTCTCGATGCCGCTGACCGTGCTGATCTGCGATAGCTGCGCCGTCATCTGGTTGGCATCGGTCGGATTCAACGGGTCCTGATTTTTCAACTGCGTCGTCAGCAGCGTCAGGAACCGGGTCTGCATGTCATCGGCGGCCGACGTCGTCGTGGTCGTCGTCTTTTCCTTGTACAGGGGATGTGTCGTGGAAGAGGTTACGCTTTCAGTGCTCATGTCAAACTCCGGTTATTGCCCCTGGCCGATCTGCAAAGTCCGCATCATCAGACTCTTGGCGGTATTCATCACTTCCACGTTGGCCTGGTAGGAACGGGAAGCCGAAATCATGTTGGTCATTTCCTCGACGACATTCACATTCGAATAGGACACATAGCCCTTGGCGTCCGCCGCCGGATTCTTCGGGTCGTAGACCATGCGCGCCGGGGCCGCGCTCTCCACCACCTGGCGGACGCGGACCCCGGTGGATACCGAGGCGTCGCCCCCCATCGGCGTCGCTTCGAAAACCACCTGCTTGGAGCGATAGGCCTTGCCGTCCGAGGTGACGATGCTGTCGGCGTTGGCGAGATTTGACGCCACCGTGTTGAGGCGCATCGACTGCGCCGTCATGGCGCTCGAGGAAACCTGGAAGATGTTGAACAGGCTCATCCGTATTCTCCTGTTTAGCCCTGAGTGCCGCTCATCGCGGTACGCAGACCGCTGAACTTGTCGCTGATCAGCTGGGTCAGTATCTGGTATTGGATCGCGTTGTCGGCGATCTGCGCGCGCTCGACGTCCATATCGACGGTATTGCCATCGACCGCCGATTGCGCCTCGCCGCGGTACTGCAGGCGAACGCCGCCGGCGCCGTTGCCAGCGCCGAGATGCCCGGCAGAAGTCCGCGCCAGCGGCAACGCGCCATCCGTCGGCTGGCCGGCCATCGCCTGCGCCATCGCCTGGCTGAAATCGAAGTCGCGAGCCTTGTAGTTCGGCGTATCGGCGTTCGCGATATTCGAGGCAAGCACCTGCTGGCGCTGCGCCCGCAGATCGAGCGCTTTGCTATAGACCCCAAGGTGACTTTCAAGATTGGCCATCTGCCTTATCTCCGAAGATTTGCGGGAATAAAAGCAGATAACGTGCCAGATATCGGCTTCACCCGTGCATCCGGCTGGGGCACAATGACGGCATGCCTGCATTCCTGCTCCTGACCCTGTTGCTGCTGGTGACACCACCGCTCGCCGCCAGCGAACCGCAAGCGATCCTCAAAGCGGCGGAAGACCTCGCCCGCAAACTGGCTGCCGGCCAACCTGGAGAAGTTCAGGTGGTCGCCGGACCGATCGACAGCAGCCAGCTCCCGGCCTGCAACGCGCTGGAAACCAACCCGCCCGCCGCCCCGCGCAACCTGGGACGCATCCACGTCGGCGTGCGCTGTCTGGCGCCGGTCGAATGGAGCATCCTGGTGCCGGTACAGATTTCGGTGATCGCCGACTATGTGGTCACGCGTAAGGCGCTTCTCGCCGGCAGGAGCATTCAGAGCGACGACCTGGCGTTCAACCGCGGCGATCTTGCCGCCCTTCCGCCTGGCACCCTACTCAAGCCCGAACAAGCGCTGGGCAAGACCCTGCGCAATTCGATCGGCGCCGGTCATCCGTTGCGCGCCAACCAATTGCGCTCGCCGTTGATGGTCCGCCAGGGACAGGCGGTAAGGGTCATTGCGCGAGGCGAGGGTTTCGAAGCCAAGGCCGAAGGCAAGGCCCTCAACAATGCCGCCGCTGGCGAGGTGGTGCGGGTCCGGATGGGTTCAGGAAAGACCCTCGGCGGCGTTGTACAGGAAGATGGCTCCATTCTTTTGTCGAATTAGGCTAAAGTTCAGGCCAGAGCATCCGTAATCACGAACAAGATCAAAAGCACACCGGGTTTCATCATGAAAATCGACACCTCGACCTTCAGCGCTGCCTCCGTGCGCTCGGGAGGCTCGCCGGCAAAATCCGGCAGCGCCAACCGCAGCGGAGACGCAGTCAGCCTCAGCGCCGCCTCGACCGCGCCACTGGATTCGCCGCAGGCGCCGCCGGTCAATGCCGCGAAGATTCAGGAAATCAAGCAAGCCATCGCTCAGGGGCGTTTCGAGATCAATCCCGAAGCCATTGCCGACGGTCTGCTCGAAACCGCACGCGATCTGGTCAACAGCCAGCGCAAGGCCTGATGTCCGCGCTGCGCGAGCTCCTGCTACAGGAAAAGGAACTGCTTGACCGGTTCATCACCTGTTTACACGAGGAAGCCTCGGCCCTCAAGGAAATCCGTCCGGAGGCGCTGGACGGTATCGGCCAGTCGAAACTGGCACTGACCCAACAACTCGACGCCGTCGAAAGTCGGCGCAACGCGCTGACCACTACCCCCGGCAAGGCCACGGGACGTGCCGCGATGCAGCAATGGCTGAGCCGCCATCCCGAGGAAGCGGCAAGCAACGCGTTGTGGAATGAAGTCCTCGCCCTGGCCACCGAGGCCAAGCGGCTGCACAACCTGAATGGCGAATTGATCGCCATGCACCTGAGCAAGACCAGCGAAGCCATCGAGATCCTCTCTCAACGGCTGCGCGACAAACCACTTTATGGCAGCGACGGGCAAAGCACCGGCAGCACCGGCTGCCGTATCGTCGACTCGGCCTGACGCCGCTTCCGGCACACTACTTCCCCATTTACTGCAGCGGCTGCGCCGACAACTCGGTCGGGCGCTCCGGACGCTCCGAATCGATCAGGATGCTCACGCGGCGGTTTCTCGCCCGCCCTTCCACGGTCGTATTCGTTTCGACCGGCCGGGTATCGCCGTAACCGATTGCCGTCAGCCGCTCGGCGCCAACCCCGGCATCGTTGAACAGGCGCAGCACGGTGGTTGCCCGCATCGCCGACAATTCCCAGTTGGAGGGGAACTGCGGCGTCGCGATCGGCACGTTGTCGGTATGGCCCTCGATGGTGATCGGAAAATCCGAATCCGCCAGCACGGCGGCCACCGCCTGCAAGGCACTGATCGACGCCGGCTGCAGGTTGGCCTGGCCAAGAGCGAAAAGGATGCTGTCGTTGATTTCGATGGTGACGCCGCGACTGGTCTCGAGTAGCCGGACCTTGCCCTGAGCAACGAGTGGCTGCAGGGCGCGCATGATTTCCCCCGCCACGTCGCGCATCGTCTCCCGCTGTGCCACCCGGGCCGCCTCGACCTTCGCCGCCGCGACCCGATCAGGCTTGGTCACCGGCTTCGGCGGCATCACCGGCGCCCCCTGGATCACCACCATGGGCTGACCGCCGGGCGATCCGGTGGTGTTCTTGAAAGCATTGACCAGCGAGTCCGACAGGACGCGGTACTTGCCTTCATTCACCGAGGAAATCGCGTACATGACGACGAAGAAGGCAAACAACAGGGTAATGAAATCGGCGTAGGAAACCAGCCAGCGTTCGTGGTTCTCTTGGTCCTCTTCGCGTTGTCGCCGCCGCGCCATCAGTGCAGATAGCCCTTCAGGCGGCTTTCGATGATGCGCGGGTTGTCACCGACGGCAATGCCGACCAGGCCGTCGATCAGCATTTCACGGATCGAGACCTGGCGAGCGATGTAGTACTTGAGCTTGCCGGCGATCGGCAGATAAATCAGGTTGGCCAAGCCGACGCCGTAGATGGTGGCGACGAAAGCAACGGCGATCCCGGAACCGAGCTTGGTCGGGTCGGAGAGATTTTCCATGACGTGGATCAAGCCCATCACGGCGCCGAGGATGCCGATGGTCGGCGAGTAACCGCCGGCCGATTCCCAGACCTTGGCGGCCTGCCGCCACTCCTGCTCGTAGCTGTCGATATCGACTTCCAGCAACTCACGGATGCGTTCGGGATCGGCGCCGTCGACCAGAAGCTGTAAACCCTTGCGAGTGAATTCATCCTTAACGCCGGGGAGGTGATTCTCCAGCGCCAGCAGACCCTCGCGCCGCGAAAGCTGGCTCCACTGCAGAATTTGCTCGATGCTCCGCTTCTGGTCGAAGGTCGGCGGGAACCAGACCCAGCGCGCCATCTGCACTCCCCGCCTGAAAACGGGAAACGGATTCTGCAGCAACACTGCGCCCAACGTGCCGCCAAAGACGATCAACAATGCCGTCGGCTGTACCAGCGAGCCGACATGACCGCCCTCAAGCAGTTGTCCGCCGACGATCGCCACCAAGCCAATCGCCAGCCCGGCCAGGCTGAGCTTATCCAAGCGACTTCTCCTTGCGTCGACGCCCGACGGCCTGCTTGACCTCGCCGACCAACTGCCCGCGCAAACGGGCGATTGCCTGGCTATGCAACTGACAGACCCGCGACTCGGTAACGCCCATGACCTCACCGATTTCGCGCAAGTTGAGATCCTGCTCGTAGTAGAGCGCCATCATCAGCTTTTCGCGTTCGGGCAGGCGGGCGATCGCCTTCACCAGGTTCTCCCGGATATCCTTGTCCTCCAGGATACCGGCCGGGTCGCCGTCGCTGTCGACGAAATGGCGCTCGAGAAAGTCGGCGTCTTCCTCATCGCCGAAATCCTCGTAATAGACGAGTTGATGGCCGCGAGCATCCTGCAACAGCTTCTGGTATTCGCCCAGCGCCATGCCCAGCGTATCAGCCAGTTCCTGTTCGGAAGGCGCGCGACCGTGCTGGTGTTCGAGTTGATTGATCGCCTGCTCGATGCGCCGCAGTTCGCGCCGCAGGTTGCGCGGCAACCAGTCGTTGGCACGCAGACCGTCGAGCATCGCACCGCGCACGCGCTGGGTGGCATAGGTCTCGAACTGGGCGCCGAATCCTTCCTGGAAACGATCGATCGCATCGAGCAGGCCGATCATGCCGTTCTGCACCAGATCCTCGAACTGCACGTTTGCCGGCAGGCGCGCCAGCAAGTGATAGGCGACACGCTTCACCAGCGGCACGAAGCGCTGAACCAACTCGTTCCGGTCTGGCTGCCCCGCGGCGGTGTACATCAGGCTCGTAAGACGTTCGGTGTTATGCGTTGGCTCAAGTGTAACAGTTGCTGGAGGAATTGTTCGACCCCGCCCTGGCCGGCATCGCCTTGCTGCCAGTACTGCATGTCCGCCGCCAGATCGCGGAAAGCGTTGGCCGCCGGCGAGTCCGGCACCTGGAAGAGGACCGGCCGGCAGAGCTGGCTGGCGGTGCGCAGCGCCTCGTCGTAGGGAATGGCGCCGGCGTAGTCGAGCGTCGCGACACCGCGCTGCGTCGCCACCTGGGCGATGTTCTGGTAGATCGAGCGGGCGTCGTCGAGACTGCGCACCTTGTTGACCAGGATGCGGAAATGCCGCCGCGAGAAGGCGTGGCTGACTTTCTTGATGAGCGCGTAAGCTTCGGTGATCGACGCGCTGTTGCCGGAGAGGACGACCACGGTTTCCTGGGAGACCAGACCGAAAGGAGAGAAGCCCGCCGGATGGGCAATCGTCGCATCGACCAGGATGACGTCCACCGAGCGTTCGAGGCCGGACATCGCATCGACCAGCGTCTGCTGCTGGTGCAAGGACAGCCGCCCCAGCTTGCGCACCGCCTTCGCCGCCGGCAGGATGGAAAGGCCGCTCATCGGCCGCAGCAGAACCTGCTGCAACGGCAGCTCGCGCTGCACGACGTTGAGCAGGTCGTAAGCGCCCTGCATGCCGAAGGTCGCGGCAATGTCGTCACCCGGCGCATGTTCGTCGATGATCAGCACTTCCTTGCCCAGACGGGCCAGGGCGACGCCCAGATTGGCAACGGTGACGCTGCGCCCGACGCCTTCGCAACCGGCGACGAAAGTCACCACCTGCAGCCCGTGGCTGCCGAACAGGCGGCGCAGGCCGGCCGCCTGGTCTACGCGGAAATCAGCCACGACGTCCTCCCACCGCCATCATGCCGGCATTGGCCATGATCAGGCCGGGTTCGACGCCGTTGTACTTGTGCGGCGAGGTTTCCGGCACATCCTTGAAGGCCCGGTGCAGCAGGTAGCTGCGGTTGGGCAAATAGAGGTCTTCCGGCACGCGCTGGCCGTTGGAGACATAGTAGAGCGGCAGGCCGTGGCGCATGATGACGTCGAGCGGCGCGGCCAGACTCGCCGCTTCGTCGATCTTGGTCAGGATACAGCCGGCCAGGTTGTAACCGGCGTAGGCACGGATCACGTCGTCCAGCGTATCGCCGCGCGAGGTCGACGACAGCAGCAGCAGGCGCTGCACGTCGCAGCCGGCCAGCATGTCGTTCATCTCGGGAACCAGCTTGTCCTTCTGGCTCATCCCCATCGTGTCGATCAGCACCATGTGCTTGTGCTGCAGCTCGATCAGGGTCTGGCGCAGTTCCAGCGCGTCTTTCACCAGATAGACGGCAACGCCGAGAATCCGGCCGTAGATGCGCAGTTGTTCATGGGCGCCGATCCGGTAACCGTCGGTGGTCACCAGCGCCACCTTGCTCGGTCCGTGGCGCAGCACGCAACGGGCGGCAAGTTTTGCCGTGGTCGTCGTCTTGCCGACGCCGGTCGGCCCGACCAGCGCATAGACGCCGCCGCGGTCGACGATATCGCCGTCGCTGCCGACGATGGTCAGAGAACGATCGGCCGCCCCCTTGACCCAGGCCATCGCCTGCCCGGCATCCATTTCCGGCGGCAGGTCGGTCAGCAGGTCGCGCGCCATCTGCGGCGAAAACCCGGCGTCGAGCATCTGCCGCAGGACTTCGGTCTTCACCGGTTCGGAGCGCGCGGTCTCGCCCCAGGCGAAGCCGGCCAGGTGCTGCTCGACGATCTTGCGCAGCGAGCGGATTTCATCCATCACCGCCTGCGGCACGACTTCGGCTTCCGGGCGGCGGGCTGGCGCGGCTTGCGTCTGCGCCGGCGCGACTTGCGGCTGGGGACGTTGCGGCGGCGGCGCGACCGGGCGCGACGGCACTTCGGCCTGACGCAGGGCGCCAGTGCGCGGAATGCCGGCATTGACCTGAGCCGCCTGCCTTGGCTGCGGCGCAGGCGCCTGCTGCCGCGCTGCCGGTTGCGGCTGCGCGGGCGGCATCGCCCCGCTGACCCGGGCCCGGGCGGAACTCAGCATGACCCGGTAATCGTCGTCGAGGCTCGGCGCGGCAGGGCGTTCGACTGGTGGCGGCGCGATGTCGCCGGCCGGCGTCGGCACGATCATCGCCATGTCGCGCGCGGCCACCGCCATGATC
>CAZFXO010000018.1:0-58779 GCA_964523045.1 uncultured Dechloromonas sp.
ATTTTAAGCCAAGGGTGTCGTCGCGGGCTGGGCCGGCGGGCGATTTGCCGCGATAATCGGCGCATGCGCCTGCCGATTCTCTGCTTGTTCCTGTTGTCCACCGCAAACGCCTTTGCCGCTGCGATCGCCGTCGATGTCGGCCACGGCGTGCGCGATACCGGCGCCATCTCGGCGCGCGGTCGCGCCGAATTCGACTTCAACCGCGATTTCGCCGGTGTCCTTGCCGACCGTCTCGAAGCCGGCGGCCAGCAGGTACGCCGGGTCAATTTCGACGGCGCCATCGGCAGCCTGGCGGCGCGTCCCGAGGCGGCCGCCGGCAGCGACTTCTTCATCTCCATCCACCACGATTCGATCGGCGAGGCCTGGCTGCTGCCGTGGACCTGGGAAGGCGTCGAGCGCACCCACACCGAGGCCAAGCGCGGCTACGGCCTGTTCATCTCGGCGGCCAATCCGGATCTGCCGACCAGCCTGCTCTGCGCCTCGACGATGGGGGCGATGCTGCGTCGCGCTGGCTTCGTGCCGAGCGACTGGCATGGCCGCCGGCACGTCGCGGCCGATGCGCGGAACGGCGTTTGGTACTACGACAACCTGGTCGTCCTTTACCGCACGACGCTGCCGGCCGTGCTGTTCGAGGCCGGCGTCATCAAGCACAAGGACGAGGAGCTGGAACTGCTCGATCCGGCGCGTCAGGCGCGCATGGCCGACGCCTTGGCGACCGGGTTGGCCGCCTGCCTGCAAGTCAAAGAAATACCGGCTCCGGACTGAGTTCGATAGCGAATTTCTCGCGCACCGCCGCCTGCACCGCGGCCATCGTCTGCTGCACGTCGGCGCCGGTCGCGCCGCCGCGATTGACCAGGACCAGCGCCTGCTTCTCGTACATGCCGACCGGCCCCAGTGCCTTGCCCTTCCAGCCGGCCTGCTCGATCAGCCAGCCAGCGGCCAGCTTGACCCGGCCGTCCGGCTGCGCGTAGCAGGGCAGCGCCGGATGCTGCGCTTTCAGCGCGTCGGCAGTCTGCTGGTCGACCACCGGATTGTGGAAGAAGCTGCCGGCGTTCGGCGTCAGCGCCGGATCGGGCAGCTTGCGCTGGCGCACGGCGATCACCGCGTCGGCGATGTCGCTGGCGTCCGGTTCGGCGCAGCCGCGGGCGGCGAGTTCCTGGCGCAGGTCGGCGTAGCCGATATTCGGCTGCCAGGCCTTGGGCAGGCGGAAGACAACCGAGACGATGGCGATCCGCCCGTCAAGGTGCCAGCCCCGTTGCTTGAACAGGCTGTCGCGGTAGGCGAAGCGGCAGGCCTCACGGTCGAGCGTGAACATCGCCTGTTTCTCAAAATCCCAGGCCGTTACCGTGTGCAGGCGCTCGCCGACTTCCAGCCCGTAAGCGCCGATGTTCTGCACCGGTGCGGCACCCACCGTGCCGGGGATCAGCGACAGGTTTTCCAGCCCCGGACAGCCCTGCGCCAGCGTCCATTGCACGAAGTCGTGCCAGTTCTCGCCGGCGCCGGCCTCGATATAGAAGGCCTCGTCGTCCTCGCGCAGCAGACGTTTGCCGGCGATCGCCATGTGCAGGACAAGGCCGGGGAAATCGCCGGTGAGCACCAGGTTGCTGCCGCCGCCGAGGACGAAGCGGCGCTCGCCGGCAGGTACCGCCGCCAGCTGTCCGGGATCGGTAACTCGTAGGTAGCGCGCGGCGCGTCCGGGCAGGGCGAGGGTGTTGAAGGGGGTGAGGTCGATGTGGGTATTCGGAGACATTGAATGGATTCGAATTTCAGGGAGCGGATTTCATTGACCAGGAAAGTCGCTTTCCGCATGGGCGAGTCAACCCGCTATCAAATAATATGGATGCTCTATCTATATGTTTTTTATTGGAAAAATTTTTTCTATCCGTACGGTGGTCTATGTCTGTCAAGTACCCATCAAGTAGCGCCACCCTGTCGTGTTTGAGCTGCCCAGAATGGCAGGTAGCGCATCAGCTTGGGGGCTGCTTCGGTGTCGTAGGGAAGGATTGCGCCAACGGCTACCGCTTCTTTTATCAGACGTGAAGCTGTCGCACTGTTCCTGGCTTCTATGCCAAAGCGTTCTCTTGGTGTCTTGTCGAACAGCCGCCACAGGGCGCGTTCTTTTTCCGGAAAATCCTTGAGCGGCTTCTTGTACGTGCCAACGCGGACAAATTCTCGCCCCTGGAATTGCACGGGTTGGCGAAACGCTCGTTCGACCTCCAGGATCACCAAGGAGAAGCCATCAATCTCGACGCTGAAAAAGCGGAAATGGATTTTCGGGAGAAGGACGCGTAGCAGCCAGTTTTCGAGTTCCTCGTTGCCCACTTTTCTCGCCAGGGGGGAGAAGCGGGTTCCCACGATGGCATGGTCACTGTCGCGAACGCCCCAGATCAGGTAGGCAAAGGCCTTGCCCGCCAGTGCGGCCGAATTGGCAAGGGCAGACAAATACTCACCGATGGTTTCCGGCTCTGCATCATTTTCCTTGAACTCAGCCCATTCGGTTTCACGTGGCAGTTTGCACAACTCCCTTATCAGGCCGGTCAAATAATCTGTTGAACGGTTGGTGCTCATCGTGCCATCTCATCCAGGAAGCGATGATGGTAGCAGAGCAGATGACATCTGTTAGGGCGTGTTCCAGCAATCTGCCGCCCGCTGCTTGCTGTGAACACGCCCTAGTCAGTGCGCCCGAAAGTTTTCCGCGCTGATGCCGTGGCGGGTGAGTTTGTCGTAGAGTGTTTTCTTCGGCACCTGCAGGGTTTCGGCGGCCTGGGCGACGTTGCCGGCGTTGGCCTGCAGTGCCGCTTCGATGGCGCGTCGCTCGGCGGCGTCGACCTGGGCGCCGAGCGAACTGGCCGCCGGGCCGGCGACGGGCGGGGCGAGGCCGTCGGGCAGGCCGAGCGCCCAGCGGTTGGCGACGTTCTTCAGTTCGCGCACGTTGCCCGGCCAGTCGTGCGCCTGCCAGCGCGCCAGGTCGGCCGGCGTCCAGCTAGCCGGTGGGCGCTGGTAGCGCTGGGCGGCTTCCTGCAGGAAGGCGGCGATGAGCAGCGGAATGTCGTCGCGCCGTTCGCGCAGCGGCGGCAGGTCGATGCTGACGACGTTGAGGCGGTAGTAGATGTCGGCGCGGAACTGGCCGGCGTCGGCCAGCGCCTTGAGGTCGGCCTTGCTGGCGGCGACGACGCGGCAATCGACGGCGATGCTCTGGTTGCTGCCCAGGCGTTCGACGCTGCGTTCCTGCAGCACGCGCAGCAGCTTGACCTGGAGGGCGAGCGGCATCGATTCGATTTCGTCGAGGAAGAGCGTGCCGCCGTCGGCGTGTTCGATGCGGCCGACGCGCCGCTTGCCGGCGCCGGTGAAGGCACCCGCTTCGTGGCCGAAAAGTTCGCTCTCGAAGACGCTTTCCGGCAGCGCCGAGCAATTGACCGCAACAAACGGCCCGCGCCGGCCGCTGGCGTCGTGGATGGCGCGGGCGACGACTTCCTTGCCGCTGCCCGTTTCGCCGTTGATCAGGATGTCCACGCCGGTCGGCGCCAGCGTGCCGATCAACTGGCGGATGGCCTGGATCGCCGGCGTTTCACCGATCAGCGCGCTGCCGCCGGCGGCGTGCAGTTGTGCCTTGAGCTGGCGGTTTTCGAGCAGCAGGGCGCGCTTGTCGAGGGCGCTCCTGACCGCCGCGATCAGCCGCTCGGACGGGAAGGGTTTCTCGATGAAGTCGTGCGCGCCGTCGCGCATCGCTTCGACCGCCATGGCCACGTCGCCGTGGCCGGTGACGAGCAGAACCGGCAGCTCGCGGTCGAACTGGCGCAAGTCGCGCAGCAGCGTCAGGCCGTCGCGGCCGGGCAGGCGGATGTCGCTGACGACGGCCGCCGGGCGCGTCGTGGCCAGCGCGGCGAGCATGCTTTCGGCGTCGGCGAAGCCGCGCACCGGGATGTCGGCAATTGCCAGCGCCTGCTCGCAGCCCTTGCGCACGGCGGCGTCGTCCTCGATCAGGAAGACCGGCGCCTCAGCCATGGACGACCGCCTTGGCGTAGCTGGCGCGGTCGAGGTCGACGGTCTCGACGCTCAGTTGCAGTTCGTGGCCGGGCGGTGCCTGCAGTGTTGCGCTCATGGCGGCGAGCACGGCGTCGGCCAGGGCCTTGCGTTCTTCCGGCGAGCGCCCGCCAAGCAAGGCGATGCGGACATGCGCGAAAGCGCGGGCGAGCGGCTGGATGCCGATGCGGAAATCGTCGACGCAGTACGCCCGGCTCTTGATGTCGGCCTCGCCGAACAGCCCCGTGTCGAAGGCTGCCGCGTTGATCGCGCCCAGCGCGGCAGCCGGGGCGAGGGCGAGGTTGGCGGTGTATTCAAGCGTCAGGTGCGGCATGGTCGTCTCCGGCGGCGGGCAGCGTCAGCACGAACACGGCGCCGCCGTCGGCCGCGTTCTCGGTGCGTAGTGTGCCACCGTAGCTCTCGACGATGGCGAGCGAGATGGCCAGCCCGAGGCCGAGGCCTTCGCCGGCCGGCTTGGTGGTGTAGAAGGGCTCGAACAGGTGGTTGCGCACGTCGTCGGCGATGCCCGGCCCATGGTCGCGTACCGCCAGGCGGACGTTGGCGCCGCGCCGGGAGACGTCGATTTCGAGCCGCGGTGCCGGTTGTCCGTGCATGGCGTCGAGGCCGTTGAGCATCAGGTTGACCAGCACCTGCTCGAAACGCCCGGCTTCGGCGACGACGCACAGCGCCGGATCGTCCTGGCTGACGGCGATGGTGGCGGCGCTGTCGCGGCGGCGCGGTTCGACCAGCAGCAGCGCGTGTTCGATCGCACTGGTCACGGTGACCGCCTGCGGCGTGGCTGCCTCCTTGCGCGCGAAGCTCTTCAACTGGCGGACGATGCGCCCGGTGCGGCCGACCAGTTCGCCGATCATCTGCAGGTTTTCGCCGACCTCGTCGTAGCGGCCGCGGGCGAGCAGGGCGCTGGCGTTGTCGGCGAAGGTGCGTAGCGCCGCCAGCGGCTGGTTCAGTTCGTGGCTGATGCCGGCCGACAACTGGCCGAGGACGGCGAGCTTGCCGGCCTGCACCGCGGCGTCGCGCGTTTCGTGCAGGATCGCCTCGGTGCGTTGCAGCTCGGCGACTTTCCCGGTCAGGTCGGCGGTGCGCTCGGCGATACGCTGTTCCAGTTCGCCGTGGATGCGGCGCAGTTCCTCGCGCCGCCGCCGGCGGTGGCGCAGGTGGGCGGCGACGCCGAGGCCGAAAGCGGCAGCCAGCGCCGCCGCCATCGCGCCGGAAAAGGCGGCGCCGCGGGCCTCGTCGGGGCGGCCGAGCTGGACGACGCGCCAGCCAAGATTGCCGACCGGGCGGCTCAGCGTCAGCAGGTCGCGGATCGGCTCGCCGGCCAGGGCCAGACGCTGTGGCGGCGAGCCGTCGAGCGCCAGCGGGCGGTCGGCCAGCGGCTGGATCGTCTGGTTGCCGTATTGCCGGGTTTCCGCCAGGCGGGCGCTGACCGCGGCCGGCAGCGGGGCCAGCGTGCGATAGCGCAGGCGCCGTTGCGAGGAGAGGAAGACGATGCCGTCGGCGTCGGCCAGCAGCAGCGTGTCGCCGGATTCGGCCATGGCCTGCTCCATCGCCTCCAGGCCGACCTTGAGGACGACGACGCCGAGCACGCGGCCGGCGCTGCGCACCGGCGCGGCGAGGAAATAGCCCGGTTCGCCGGTGGTCACGCCGACCCCGTAGAAGCGCCCCAAGCCCTGCGCCACGGCATCGGTGAAATAGGGCCGGAAGGCGTAGTTGTGCCCGACGAAACTGCGCGGTTGGCGCCAGTTGCTGGCGGCCAGCGTCAGGCCGTCGGCGTCGATCAGGTAGGTGGCGGCGACCGCCGCGCCCTGCTGGGCCGCTTCCAGGTAGGCGTTGGCGGCGGCGATCCGCTGCCCGTTGTCCGGCTCGCGCAGCAGCGCGGCGAGCGACGGTTCGAGGGCGAGCAGGCCGGGCAGCGATTCGTGGCGGTTGAGCGTCGCTTCCAGCGACAGCGCGAAAGCGTCGAGGCGCTGGCTGGCCACCTGCTGTTCGTGCGCCAGATAACTGCCGAGCAGCAGACGGTAGGCGATCAGGCCGACCAGCAGGCAACTTGCCGCCGCTGCCGCGGTGAGCAGCCAGACGCGGGAGAGGGACGGCGACGATCCGGGCATGGCTGCATCGTAACCAGTTTTATCGCCGGCCGGCAGGCTCAGGGCTGGGGCGGGCATGGTTGCAGGTCGACCGTCGTATCGCCGGGCAGGCCGGGCAGCCAGGCCGGCAGCGGCCGGCAGTCGGCGCCGACGCAGACCGTATACGGGGCAACGTAGGGCGAATGGCGCAGCGTGACCTTGGGCAGCGCCGGCAGGGCCGGGGTGTAGTGCCAGGCGCCGTCACGGTAGACGGCGTCGGTCGGCGGTTCCATGCCGGCGCCGGTGCCGAGGACGCGGGCAGAGGTCAGGCGGAGCGCGTCGCCCTGCAGGCGGTAGTCTTCCGCCCACAGGGTTTTCTGGATCGAATGCGTCCATTGCAGCGTCACCGCCTCGCCGAGCGGCGCCACGAGGAGGCCGGCGACGAGGCAGATCGCGCTCATGCCGCCTGCAGGCGACGGCTGTGCAGCAGGTGCCAGCCGATGAAGGCGGCACAGGCGGCAAAGCCGATCTCGTCGGTGAGCGGCAGTGCCGCCACCAGGAGGAAGGCTGCCGCCGCCGCCCAGACCCGTTCCCAGGCGGCCAGCGGGGTGCGCAGGTAGCCGATGCTGGCAGCGCCCCACAGCGTGATCGCCAGCAAGGCCTTGCCGACGATATAGACGACGGCGATCACCGACGGGTCACCCTGCAGCATCAGCGCATTGTCGTAGACCGCCATGAACGGCACGACGAAGCCGGCGATGGCAATCTGCACCGCCTTGACGCCGATCTTCATCGCCGGCTCCTTGGCCACCGAACTGGCGGCGAAGGCGGCCAGTGCCACCGGTGGCGTCAGGTCGGCCATGATGCCGAAGTAGAAGACGAACATGTGGCTGACGATGAGCGGCACGCCAAGATCGAGCAGCGCCGGGGCGGCGATCGAGCTGGTGATGATGTAGTTGGGGATGGTCGGGATGCCCATGCCAAGCACCAGGCAGATCAGCATGGTGAGGAGCAGCGACAGGAACAGGTGATCGGCGCCGACCTTGAGGATGAAGCCGGCGAAGTTGGTCGCCGCCCCGGTCAGCGTCAGGACGCCGATGATGACGCCGACGATGGCACAAGCCACGCCGACCGGCAGCGCCTGGCGGGCGCCGTCGACCAGGCTGTTGCGCATGACGCGCAGCGTCTCGCGGCCGCCTTGGACGAACAGGCAGAGGACGACCAGCAGGGCGATCACGGCAAGCACCGGATAGACGCCCCACTTGACCAGCAGCGAGGCGCCCAGCCCGACCGCCAGCCAGAAGACGAAGCGGAAGGCGGTGCCGGAGAGGCGCGCGGCGACGGCGGCGCCGAGGATCAGGATGGCGCACAGGGCGAGACCGACCATGCCCGAGTACATCGGCGTGAAACCGTTGAACAGCATGCCGACCAGGCCGACCAGCGGCAGCACCAGGTACCACTGGCTGCGGATCGCCTGCCAGGGGTTCGGGCAGTCTTCCTTGGCCAGGCCGCCGAGCTTGCGTCGGCCGGCTTCCAGGTGAACCATCCAGAACACGGTGAGGTAGTAGAGGATGGCCGGAATCAGCGCCGCCTTGACGATCTCGACGTAAGGCACGTTGAGGTTCTCGGCCATGATGAAGGCGACGGCGCCCATCACCGGCGGCATGATCTGGCCGCCCATCGAGGCGGTGGCCTCGACCGCGCCGGCGAAAACCCCGGAGTAGCCGAAGCGCTTCATCAGCGGGATGGTGAACTGGCCGGTGGTCAGCACGTTGGCGACACCGGAACCGGAAATCGACCCCATCAGGCCGGACGACACCACCGCCACCTTGGCGGCGCCGCCCTTGGCGTGGCCGACGAAGCCGAGCGCCACCGAGTTGAACAGGTTGATCATGCCGGCGTGTTCGAGGAAGGCGCCGAACAGCACGAAGAGGAAGATGTAGTTGGTCGACACCAGGGTCGGGATGCCGAAGATGCCTTCGGTGCCGAAGCCGAGCTGGTCGACGATCTGCGCGAAATCATAGCCGCGATGGGCGAGGTCGCCCGGCAGGTGCTGGCCGAACAGGCCGTAGAGCAGGAACAGCGCGCAGATGGTCGGCAGCGCCAGGCCGAGGATGCGGCGGGCAGCCTCGAAGACGAGGGCGATCATCGCCGTGCCGACGACGAGGTCGAGCGTGCTTGGGTCGCCGGCGCGCTGGATCAGGTCTACCTCGAAGATCCATTGGTAGCAGGCGAGCGCGAAGGCGCCGCTGGCGAGCAGCCAGTCGAGCGGGGCGACGCGGTCGAGGCGGCCGCTCTTGCGGATCGGGAAGAGCAGGAAGGTCAGCGTGAGCAGGAAGCCGACGTGCAGCGCCCGCATGACCAGGCTGGACAGCGGATGGAAGGCGGCGATGCCGAGCTGGTAGAGCGAGAACGCCAGCGCGGTGCCGGTCAGGACAAGGAGCGCGACGCCCCCGAGCCGGCGCTGGGCGCCGTGCTCGGAGAACGTCTCCTGCTCGATGTTCGGCGGGGAGACGTGGGCCGACATGATGACTTACTTGAGCAGGCCGGCTTCGCGGTAGTACTTTTCGGCGCCCGGGTGCAGCGGCACCGGCGAACCGTTGGCCATCTTCTCCTTCTTGATCGCCTTGGCGGCGGCGTGCGCGGTGGCCATGGTGTCGAGGTTTTCGGCCATCGACTTGGTCATCTTGTAGACCATCTCCTCGGAAACGCCGGCGTGGGTGACCAGGTAGTTCGGGACGAGCACGGTATTCACGTCGGTGGTCTGGCCGTTGTAGGTGTTGGCCGGGATGGTGCCGGACTGGTAGGCGGCGTCGCCAATCTTGGCCACGACCTCGGCCGGGATCGGGATGACGACGATCTTCAGCGCCGTTGCCAGGTCGCGCACGGCGGCGACGCCGAGGCCGGAGGAGAGCAGGGTGGCGTCGAGCTGGCGGTTCTTCATCAGTTCGACCGACTCCGAGTAGCCGAGGTATTCGACCTTGGCGAAATCCTGGTAGCCCATGCCGACCGCCTTGAGAATGTCGCGGCTGTTCAGTTCGGTGCCGCTCTTCGGGGCGCCGACCGAAACCCGCTTGCCCTTGAGGTCGGCCAGCGACTTGATGCCGGAGTCGGCGGAGGCGAGGAAGTGGATGTAGTTCGGGTAGATCGCGGCGACCGTGCGCAGCTTGTTCAGCGGCGCCTTGAAGCCGACTTCAGGATTGCCCTTCCAGGCTTCGGACAGCGTGTCACCCAGGGTGAAGGCGATTTCGCCCTTGCCGGCCTGCAGCAGGTTGAGGTTTTCGGCCGAGGCCTTGGTCGCCTGCACCGACATCTTGGCATCGGGCAGCACCTTGCCGTAGATCTGGGTCAGCGAGACGCCGAGCGGGTAATAGACGCCGCTCGTGCCGCCGGTCAGGACGTTGATGAATTCGGCCGCCTGGCCGGCGCTGGCGCCGATGGCCAGCGTGCTGGCGACGATCAGGGAACGCAGTTGCTTGCGCAGTTTCATGGTTTCTCCTCCGTAAATTGGAATGCGCCGCTGGGCGGCTGCGGAGAAACGTTTGCAGAAGCTGTGCCAGTTGCCGGCTTGCGCAGCCAAACGACTGATTTAAAGGGATTAAGCGCTGGCCGCCGGGTGGCCGGCGACGGCCGCCAGTGCGGAATTCCGGAATCGCCACCGCGCCAGGTGCGGAATTCCGCACCGTCGGCGCTGCGCTTTCAGTCGGCGAGCAGCAGTGCCAACAGGGCGGCCGGCTGTGCTGCAGCACGCCAGCCGGCGCGCATCTCGTCGGCGTTCAGGCTGCCGTAGCCCCAGGTCACGGCGACGAAGGGCAGGCCGTTGGCGTCGGCCGATTCGCCGTCCTCGCTGCGGTCGCCGATGTAGATGGCGTCTTCCCTGGCGATGCCCTGGTCGGCGAGCAGGCGGCCGATCATCGCCGCCTTGTCGGGCAGGCGCGGCGAAAACAGGTCGAGCGCGTAAACATGCGCGAAATAGCCGCCCCAGCCGAGGTGATCGAGAATCAGCCGGGTCGGGTGAAGGCGCTTGTTGGTGGCGATCGACAGCGTCAGCCCGGCGCCGGCCAGTGCGGCGAGCAGTTCGCCGACGCCGGCGTAGGCGGCGGTCGCCTTGTAACCCTCGCTGTCGTAGCTGGCCTTGAAAGCCTCGGCCAAGCGGGCGATCAGCGCCGGATCGGCGCTGCCGGCGAGCAGTTGCAGGGTCTCGTTGAGCGGCGGCCCGACCACGCTGTCGTCAATCGCTCGTGCTGGCGCGATGCCGGTCTGCGCGAAAGCGTCGCGGAAGCTGGCGAGGATGGCCGGCGCCGAATCGATCAGCGTGCCGTCGAGGTCGAAGAGGATGTGCGGGTAACGGGGCATGAAGCGGAGCAGTGAGAAGGACAGGGGAGGAAGGATATCCTTTTCCCTGGCAATCCGACGCTTGCGTTGCTTCGTGTTCGACGTTTGCCCGGGGGCGAGCGCAATTAAGTCGCGCTTAAGAATCGACTCGCACGATGCGCCCAGACGCTGCGCGGAAAACCGCTTCCATGATCGGGCACAAGCTCATTCCTGGCCTTTCTTCGCGCCGGCGGCAGGTCGAAACAATCGCCAAATCAAATATGCAGGAGTCCCCGATGAAAGCCCGTTTTCTTGTTTCACTAGGTTTGATTGCGTTCTCCCAGGTGGGATTTGCCGCCGGATTCTATGGGGTCGGACAGGTGACCCGGTCGCAGGCATCCCTGGAAAAAAATTATTTCAACGGCCAACTGGCTGGCGCCGGCGCGACGGGGTTGTCCAGCAGCACCGATGGTTCCGGCTACCAGTGGCGCTTACAGGGCGGCTATCGTTTCAACCAATATCTGGCCGTCGAAGCGGGCTACATCGATTTTGGTCAGGCTGACTACAAGGCCAGCTATGCGGGAGGTTCCGCCCGCGGCAAGCTCAAGGCCGGCGGTGCCGACCTGGTGGCGTTGGCCTCTTTGCCCGTCAATCAAGATTTCTCCGTGTTCGGCAAGGCGGGTCTTGTCTTCGCCCATGTCCAGTCCAGCCTTGCCGCCGGCGCGCCTGCGGGGCTCGCCAGTGACTCCAGCAATAGCAACGTGGTGCGGCCGCTGCTGGGGATAGGCGCGAACTACAAGCTTACCGAGCATCTCGACCTGCGCGCCGATTTCGATCATGTCAGCGGACTTGGCGACTCGCACAAGACCGGCAAGATGGACTCGAACATGGTCTCGCTGGGATTCGCCTACGGTTTCTGAGCGATAGCTTCCGCAAGCTTCGTTTTCCCGGAGCGCACGGCGCTCCGGGCGCCGTGGAAGCCGCCCGTTCTGCCCGCCAGCCCGCGCCAAGGTGGCGCGGCTGTCTGGCTCAGGGGCTTGTGCTAGCGGGGGGGTTCAATCGCTGGCGCAGATCGAGCAGCGATTTCTGGTCGGCCGGGTTGCCGACCAGGATTTCCCTTTCGCGGAAGGCCGGGTTGATCAGGCTCTTTTCCGGCTCGTAGCCGGCAAAGCGCAGACCGGTGAGGTCGGCCCAGGTGTGGATGAAGTGCGAGAGCTGGTAGGGGCGGCTGCGGGCGGCCGCCAGATCGACCGGCGTCGCGGCGCGCCACTGCGGCGAGGTCCACAGGAAGAAGGGGACGGTGTACATCGGCGGCGTCGGCTTCGCCTCGTTACGGCCGATGAAGTCGTGCGGCGGCGTGTCATAGACGTCCTCGCCGTGGTCGGAGAAATAGACCAGCAGCGATGCCTTGTCGGCGGCGGCGAGGGTGCCGATCACCGACGCGACGACGTGGTCGTTGTAGCGGACCGCGTTGTCGTACTCGTCGATCATCTCCGCGTGCTCGCCGCTAGCCCATTCGGGCAGGCCGCTGCCGTCGCGGAAGACGGCGAACTCGGGCGGGAAGCGGTACTTGTAGCGCATGTGCGTGCCGAGCAGGTGGACGACGATGAAACGCCGCTCGGCGCCGTCCTTGAGGATGTTCTGCAGCGGTTCGAGGACGTTGGTGTCGAAGCTGTAGGAATTCTGCGAGCGCTGGTGGTTGAGGTAGACCTGTTCGTCCATCTGCTCGGAGAAGTTGGTCAGCATCGTGTTGCGCTTGGTCAGCGTCTGCTGGTTGGTGATCCAGTAGGTGCGGTAGCCGGCCTGTTTCATGATGCTCATCAGCGACGGCCGGGTCAGGTAAAGGTCCGGGTTCTGCTGGTCGGCGAAAGTCAGGATCTGCTGCAGCGCTTCGATGGTGTAGGGGCGGGCGGCATAGACCTGGTCGAAGATCGTCAGCTGGTCGCGCATCGCTTCCAGTTTCGGGTTCGTCTGGCGGGCGTAGCCGTAGAGGCTCATGTGCTGGCGGCTGGTCGATTCGCCGATCAGCAGGACGATGGTTCCCGGCTGGCCGGCGCGCTGGTCGACCAGGTTCTCGATCGGCGGGATGCGCTCGGTGTGTTCGCGCAGTGCCGCCATGCCGGCCAGTTGCTCGCGGTAACGCGCGTAGCCGATGACGAACTGCCAGGGCACCGCCGGTTCCATGCGGTTGCCGATCGCTTCCACATATTTCGCCGGGTTCAGGCCACGTTTGCGCAAAACCTTGTACGTCGGCTGTAGAAACAGGCCGGCGAGGATCACGGCGATCGTCAGGTAGCGTCCGGCCGGCGCCATCGCCAGCGGCCGGATGCCGCGCCAAAGGCCATAGGCGCCAGCGCTGAAGGCGATCAACCCGGGGAACATCCACCATTTCAGGTACTGGTCGACGTATTCGCTGGCTTCCGCCGGATTGGATTCGAAGACGATGAAAAGGACGCTCTGCGAGAACTCCTGGCCGTAGATCGAGAAGTAGCCGAGGTTGATCAGCGCGCCCAGCCAGAGGACGAGGCCGATGCCGGCGCTGATCGGCCGCGCGCGCTGGGGGAAGAGGAGCAGCGGGACCAGCCAGAGCAGGCTGAAGACGAAGCCCTGGCGCAGCGGGAGGAAGCCGGTGGCGCCGCTGAAGAAGAGCAGTGCGTGGGTGACTGCCGAGAAATACCAGAAAAAGACAAAGGCGCGGGCGAGGCCGCGCCAATCGATAGAGCGCATGGATGAGTGCTTTGTTATTTTCGGAAGGGCGTGATTCTAGTGCGAATTGCCGGAAATCAGCCTGGCGTCGGCGCTTCGGGGCGTCGACGCCAGGGGTGTCAGAGCAGCGGCGCCAGCCAGCGTTCGGCTTCGCCGAGCGCCATGCCCTTGCGTTGCGCCCAGTCTTCCAGTTGATCGCGGCCGATCTTCGGGATGGCGAAGTACCTGGCGCCCGGGTGGCCGATGTAGAAGCCGGAGACGGCCGCTGCCGGGGTCATGGCGCAGGATTCGGTCAGGCCCATGCCGATCGCCGGCGCGTCGAGCAGAGCGAACAGTTCGCGCTTGGCGGTGTGGTCGGGGCAGGCCGGGTAGCCGGGGGCGGGGCGGATGCCGGAGTAGGCCTCGGCGATCAGCGCGTCGTTGTCGAGCTTTTCGTCCTTGGCGTAGCCCCAGTAGTGAGTGCGTACTTGCGCGTGCAGCCATTCGGCGGCGGCTTCGGCGAAGCGGTCGGCCAGCGCCTTCAGCATGATTGCCGAGTAGTCGTCGTGGGCGGCTTCGAAGGCGGCGACGCGATTGTCGATGCCGAGGCCGGCGGTGACGGCGAAGGCGCCGGCGTAGTCGTTTTCACCGACGAAATCGGCGAGCGCGGTGTTGAAACGGCCGGCCGGTTGCTTGATCTGCTGGCGCAGGCCGATCCAGCGGGTGGCTTCGACGCGGCGCGACTCGTCGGTGTAAAGCACGATGTCCTCGTTCTCGCCGCGGGCCGGGTAGAGGCCGAACACGGCTCTGGCGGTCAGCCATTTTTCGGCGACGATTTTCGCCAGCATCGCCTGCGCATCGTGGAACAACTGGCGGGCGGTTTCGCCGACCACATCGTTGTTGAGGATGGCCGGGTAGCGGCCGGCCAGGTCCCAACTCTGGAAGAAGGGCGACCAGTCGATATAGGGGACGAGGTCGGCGAGCGGGATGTCCAGCGTCTGACGGCCGAGTTGCGCCGGTTTGACCGGCGTGTACTGCTCGTTCCATGTGAAACGGTTGGCGCGGGCGTCGGCCAGGCTGACCAGCGTCGCGCCCTTGCGGCCGGCGTGTTCGGCGCGCACGGTTTCGTATTCGGCGGCGATTTCGGCGACGTAGCCGGCCTTCTGGTCGGTCGACAGCAGCTTGGTGGCGACGCCGACGGCGCGCGAGGCGTCCGGTACGTAGACCACCGGGCTGTCGGTGTTGGTGGCGATCTTGATCGCGGTGTGGGCGCGGCTGGTCGTCGCGCCGCCGATCAGCAGCGGCTGGTTCATGCCGAGGCGCTTCATCTCGCCGGCGACGTGGGCCATTTCTTCCAGCGACGGGGTGATCAGGCCGGACAGGCCGATGATGTCCACCTTGTGTTCGAGCGCCGCCTTGAGGATGTTGTCGCAAGGCACCATGACGCCGAGGTCGATGACGTCGTAGCCGTTGCAGCCGAGGACGACGCCGACGATGTTCTTGCCGATGTCGTGCACATCGCCTTTAACGGTTGCCATCAGAATCTTGCCCTTGGAGCCGAGGCCGGTGCGGGCCTTTTCGGCTTCGATGTAGGGCAGCAGGTGGGCCACCGCCTGTTTCATCACGCGCGCCGACTTGACCACCTGCGGCAGGAACATCTTGCCGGCGCCGAACAGGTCGCCGACGACGTTCATGCCGCTCATCAGCGGCCCTTCGATGACCGCCAGCGGCGGCTTGCCTTCGCTTTCCAGCTTGACGCGGACTTCCTCGGTGTCGGCCACGACGAAATCGGTGATGCCCTTGATCAGCGCGTGTTCGAGGCGCTTCTCGACCGACTGCTCGCGCCAGGAGAGGTCCGGGCCGGCGTCCTTGGCCTTGCCTTCCTTGACCGTCTGCGCGAAATCGACCAGCGCCTCGCCGGCACCGGGGTGGCGGTTGAGGACGACATCCTCGACCTTGGTCCGCAACTCCGGTTCCAGGTCGTCGTACACGCCGAGCATGCCGGCGTTGACGATGCCCATGGTCATGCCGTTCTTGATCGCGTGGTAGAGGAAGACGGTGTGGATCGCCTCGCGCACCGGGTCGTTGCCGCGGAAGCTGAAGGACACGTTGGAAACGCCGCCGGAAATGTGCGCGTGCGGCAGGTTCTGCTTGATCCAGCGCACCGACTCGATGAAATCGACGGCGTAGTTGTCGTGCTCGGGAATGCCGGTGGCGATGGCGAAGATGTTCGGGTCGAAGATGATGTCTTCGGCTGGGAAATCCATGCCAGTCAGCAGTTCGTAGGCCTTGGCGCAGATCTCGATCTTGCGCGCGAAGGTGTCGGCCTGGCCCTTCTCGTCGAAGGCCATGACGATCACCGCGGCGCCGTAGCGGCGGGCGAGCTTGGCCTGTTCCAGGAACTTGGCTTCGCCTTCCTTCATCGAGATCGAATTGACGATGCCCTTGCCCTGGATGCACTTGAGGCCGGCCTCGATGACTTCCCACTTCGACGAGTCGATCATGATCGGCACGCGCGAGATGTCCGGTTCCGAGGCGATCAGCTTCAAGAACTTGTCCATCGCGGCGAGCGAATCGAGCATCGCCTCGTCCATGTTGATGTCGATCACCTGGGCGCCGTTCTCGACCTGCTGGCGGGCGACGGCCAGCGCGTCGTCGAAGCGGCCTTCGAGGATCATGCGGGCGAAGGCGCGCGAGCCGGTGACGTTGGTGCGCTCGCCGACGTTCACATAGAGCGAGTCGGCGGTGACGTTGAAGGCTTCCAGCCCGGAGAGGCGCAGCGCCGGTTCGATTTTTGGCGTTTTACGCGGGTTGACCGCAGCCACCCGCTCGGCAATGGCGCGGATGTGCTCGGGCGAGGTGCCGCAGCAGCCGCCGACGATATTGACGATGCCGCGCTCGGCCCAGCCGGCGATTTCGTCGGCCAGCTGTTCCGGAGTTTCGTCGTAGCCGCCGAAGGCATTGGGCAGGCCGGCATTGGGGTGGGCCGAGACGTAGCAGTCGCAGACGCGCGACAGTTCCTCGACGTACTGGCGCAGTTCGCCGGCACCGAGCGCGCAGTTGAGGCCGAAGCTCAAGGGCTGGACATGGCGCAGTGAATTCCAGAAGGCCTCGGCGGTCTGCCCGGACAGCGTGCGCCCGGAAGCGTCGGTGATCGTGCCCGAGATCATCACCGGCCAGCGGCGGCCGGCGATGTCGAAGTACTTCTCGATGGCGAACAGCGCGGCCTTGGCATTGAGCGTGTCGAAGACGGTTTCGACGAGCAGGATGTCGGCGCCGCCCTCGATCAGGCCGGTCGTCGCTTCGACGTAGTTGGCGACCAGTTCGTCGAAAGTGACGTTGCGGTAGCCGGGGTCGTTGACGTCGGGCGAGATCGACGCGGTGCGCGAGGTCGGGCCGAGCACGCCGGCGACGAAGCGCGGCTTGGCCGGGTTCTGGGCGGTGAACTCGTCGCAGAGCTTGCGGGCGAGCGCGGCGCCTTCGAAGTTCAGCTCGTAGACAATTTCGGTCAGGTTGTAGTCGGCCTGCGAGACGGCGGTCGAGTTGAAGGTGCAGGTTTCCAGGATGTCGGCGCCGGCTTCGAGGTATTCGCGGTGGATGCCGCCGATGACGTCGGGCCGGGTCAGCACCAGGAGGTCGTTGTTGCCCTTGAGGTCGTGCGGGTGATCCTTGAAACGTTCGCCGCGGTAGTCCTTCTCCTGCAGGCCGTGGCGCTGGATCATCGTGCCCATGGCGCCGTCGAGGACGAGCAGGCGTTGTTCGAGCAGGGCGTGGAGTTCGGTGGAGCGGTCGGGCTGGATCATGGAATACCTCGGCAAAGCACCGGTGACGCCGCCAAAAGCGAACGGCGCAGCAAACCGGCGAGTGGAACAGGGTTTGCGAGCGCCGTTGATCGTTGCCGAGCCTGGCCCTCGTCAGATAGGTCGCAGCGCTCCTCGGCAGGCTGTGAAGTGTACCGGCTGGCGGGCTGCCTGCCAAGCCAAGTCACTGATTCTTCGCTTATGATGTCCGACTGATTGCAATTTCCGGCCCGGGCATGACCGAAAACCAGAACCCCGAACAACAGGCACGCGACCGTATCGACGCGCAACTGCGCGCCGCCGGCTGGGTCGTGCAGGCGAAGAACAAGGTCAATTTTGGCGCTGCCAGCGGGGTGGCCGTGCGCGAATGGCAAACCGACGTCGGTCCCGCAGACTACGTGCTCTTCATCGACAAGCAGGCGGTCGGCGTTATCGAAGCCAAGCGCGAGGAGGAGGGCCAGCACCTCACCGCGCACGAAAGCCAGACCGAAGGCTACGCGGCGGCCAAACTGAAGTGGGTGAGCAACAAGGCACCGCTGCCTTTTCTTTACGAAGCCACCGGCGCGATTACCCGCTTCACCGATGCCCGCGACCCCAAGCCGCGCTCGCGCGAAGTGTTCAGCTTTCACCGCCCGGAAACCCTGTGCGACTGGTTGAGCCAGAACAGCAGCCTGCGCGCCCGCCTCGCCGACCTGCCGCCGCTCAACCCCGAGCACCGGCCGGCGAAAGAACTCCGCCTGCGCGATTGCCAGGAAACGGCGATCACCAACCTCGAACAATCCTTCCGCGAAGCCCGGCCGCGCGCGCTGATCCAGATGGCCACCGGCGCCGGCAAGACCTACACGGCGATCACCAGCATCTACCGTCTGTTGAAACACGCCGACGCCAAACGCGTGCTCTTTCTCGTCGATACCAAAAACCTCGGCGAACAGGCCGAGCAGGAAATGATGGCCTACGTGCCGATCGACGATAACCGCAAATTCACCGAGCTTTACAGCGTTCAGCGCCTGAAGAGCAGCTTCGTCGACAAGGGCGCCGACGTCTGCATTTCCACCATCCAGCGCCTCTACTCGCTGCTGCAGGACAAGGAGCTCGACGAAGCGGCCGAGGAAATCAACCCGGCTGAGCTAACGCAGCCGAAAGCCCCGCCGCCCGTCGCCTACAACGCCAAGATCCCGCCCGAATTCTTCGATTTCATCTTCATCGACGAATGCCACCGCAGCATCTACAACCTCTGGCAGCAGGTACTCGACTACTTCGACGCCAGCCTGATCGGCCTCACCGCCACGCCCGACAACCGCACCTACGGCTTCTTCAGGAAAAACGTCGTCAGCGACTACAGCCATGAAAAAGCCGTTGCCGACGGGGTGAACGTCGGCAATGAAATCTACCTGATCGACACCCAGGTCACCCAGCAAGGCGGCGTCATCGCTGCCCGGCAGCAGGTCGAAAAGCGCGAACGCCTGACGCGCAAAAAGCGTTGGGAACAGCAGGACGAAGACGCCGCCTACACCGCCACTCAGCTCGACCGCGACATCGTCAACCCTGACCAGATCCGCACCGTCATCCGCGCCTTCCGCGACAATCTGCCGGCCATCTTCCCCGGCCGCGAGGAAGTGCCCAAGACCCTGATCTTCGCCAAGACCGACAGCCACGCCGACGACATCATCAACACCGTGCGTGAGGAATTCGGCGAGGGCAACGCCTTCTGCAAGAAAGTCACCTATCGCGCCGCGCAAGACAGAAAATTGCCCGATGGCACGGTCGACCGTGGCGAAGACCCAAAATCCATCCTCGCCCAGTTCCGCAACGAATATCACCCGCGCATCGCCGTCACCGTCGACATGATCGCCACCGGCACCGACGTCAAGCCGCTCGAATGCCTGCTCTTCATGCGCGACGTCAAAAGCCGCAACTACTTCGAGCAGATGAAAGGCCGCGGCACCCGCACGCTGGACATGGACGAACTGCGCAAAGTCACGCCCAGCGCCAAAACCGCCAAGACCCACTACGTCATCGTCGATGCCATCGGCGTCACCAAATCGCTCAAAACCGCCAGCCAGCCGCTGATCACCAAACCCGGCGTGCCGCTCAAAGACCTCGCCATGGGCATCCTGATGGGCGCCTGCGACACCGACAGCGTTTCCTCGCTGGCCGGCCGCCTCGCCCGCCTCAACAAGCAGCTCGACGCCGACGACCAGCGCCGTCTGCGCGAAGCGGCCGGCGGCGTCGAATTGAGCCACTTGGTCAGCAAACTGTTCAACGCCATCGACGGCGACCTCATCGAAGCCCGCGCCCTCGAACTGGCTGGCCTGCCCATCGGCAACGACCCCGGCGACACCCTGCGCGACCAAGCCCAGCAACAACTGGTCGGCGAAGCCGCGGCGCTGCTGAACGGCGAATTCATCGAACTGATCGACACCATCCGCCGCGAAAAAGAACAGACCATCGACCACGACACCCTGGATACCGTCATCTACGCCGGCTGGAGCCAGGACAGCGCGGCGCAGGCAGCAGCCTTGACCGTCGAGTTCGCCGACTGGCTGGTGGCAAACCGAGACGAGATCGAAGCCCTGACCATCTTCTTCGCCCAACCCTGGCGGCGGCGCGAAGTCACGCTGAAGCTGGTGCGCCAGGTGCTCGACAAGCTCAAGGCCGACAAACCCAAGCTCGCCCCGCTGCGCGTCTGGCAAGCCTACGGCCAGTTGGACAGCTACAATGGCGCCCCGCCGGAACAGGAACTGACTGCGCTGCTCGCCCTGATCCGCCGCGTCTGCGGCCTGGATGAAAAGATCACCCCGTTTGCCGATACCGTGCGCAAGAACTTCCAGACCTGGATCATGCAACACCACGCCGGCGGCACCGACAAATTCAACGAAGAACAAATGAACTGGCTACGCATGCTCCGCGACCATATTTGCCACTCTTTCCACGTCGACCGCAGCGATCTGGACTACAGCCCCTTCGACGCCCAGGGCGGACTGGGGAAAATGTGGCAACTGTTCGGCGAGGGCATGGACCCGTTGCTGGATGAGTTGAATGAGGCGTTGGTGGCGTGATGGAAGCAGGGGAATTGCCGGCGGGTTGGGTATCAACTAGCGTTGGGGAGGTGTGTTCTAACCTTCAATACGGATACACGGCATCTTCATCCAGTGAGCCGAATGGGCCGCGCTTTCTTAGAATTACTGATATCCAGGATGGTCTGGTTGCTTGGCCATCTGTTCCTTTTTGTCAGATCGATAGTCAGCAGCTAGACAAATATTTGCTGCGTTCCGGGGATTTGGTTTTTGCGAGAACGGGGGGAACTGTTGGTAAGAGTTTTCTGATTGGTCATCTTCCCGAACCGGCTGTATTTGCCTCCTATTTGATACGCCTCTCGCCCAGCAAAGAGGTTGATCCCAAGTATCTGTATTACTTTTTTCAGTCGACCGAGTATTGGGAGCAAATTGGGCTAAAGAAGGGGGGGTTACAGGGTAATGTGAATGCAAAAACATTGTCTTCTGTTGAGTTTTGTCTTGCGCCCCTCGCCGAACAACACCGCATCGTCGCCAAGATCGAGGAACTGTTTTCCGAACTCGATCAGGGCGTGGCCAGCCTGAAAACCGCCCGAGAACAGCTCAAGGTCTATCGCCAGTCGCTGCTCAAAAATGCCTTCGAAGGCAAGTTGACCGCCGCCTGGCGCGCCGCCCACCGCGACCAGCTCGAAACCGCCGCTGCCCTGCAACAACGCATCGCCCGCGAACGCCAGGCCCGCTACCAGCAACAACTCGCCGACTGGCAAACCGCCGGCCAACCAGGCCCCAAACCCAAACCCCCCAAGCCCCTGCCACCGCTCACCGCCGAAGAACTCGCCGAGTTGCCTGAATTGCCGGAGGGCTGGGTGTGGTTGCGCTTAGGCTGTGCGCTTGATGCGGTTTCAGGAAATACCCCCAAAGGCATTGAACAAACTTCCGGGAAAGAAGTCCCCTTTTATCGTGTCTCGGATATGAATCGAGAAGGGAACGAGCGTTATATGAATAGCTCGGCTACCTACCTCAGCAAAGCGGAGGCTAAAGGTCTTGGCTTGGCTATTTATCCTGCTGGCACAATTTTATTTCCTAAGCGGGGTGGCGCGATTGCCACTAACAAGAAGCGCCGTTTGTTAGTTCCCGCGTGCTTTGATTTGAACTTGATGGGGCTAACCAATCTTCCGAATGGGATAGGTCTTGATTACCTGTGGAATTGGGTGCTTAGCGTGGATTTGGCATCAATATCCGACGGATCTAATGTTCCCCAAATTAACAATCGAAACGTTGAACCATTGGCTTTTCCGGTTTGTTCACTGGCTGAGCAACTCGAAATCGTCCAAGAACTCGAATCCAAACTCTCCGAAGCCGACCAACTCGACCAAACCCTCGCCACCGCACTGCAACAGGCCGACGCGCTGCGCCAGTCCATCCTGAAAAAGGCTTTCTGCGGTCAACTGGTAAAACAGGACAAAAACGAAGAACCCGCCACCGCCCTGCTCGAACGCATCCGCGCCGCGTGGGCCGCTTCCCCGGCCAAGGGGCGGCAGGCAAAATTGGTCAGCAAGTCGCTGACCAATTGTTGAGGACTCCACCTTGCGCTCGATTCCCACCACCGAAACCCTGACCTGCGAATTCAAGAGCGACCGCAAATGCCTGCCGGACCGCGAACTGATCGAGGCCGTGGTGTGCATGGCGAATGGCGAGGGCGGGGAAATCTATCTCGGCGTCGAGGACGATGGCCGGGTCACCGGCTTGCACAAGGATCACCGTTTTCTCGATGGCATGGCGGCGCTGATTGCCAATCGGACGCAACCGATGTTGCGCGTCAGCGTCGAGCAGCTTGAAGTCGATGGTCTTGCCGTGGCCCGTATCTCGGTGCCGAAATGCGGTCAGCCGGTGGCGACCAGCGATGGCCTGTTGAAGCGCCGTCGCTTGCAGGCGAACGGGCAGCCCGAGTGCGTGCCTTATCTGCCGCATGAGTTTGCCAGCCGGCAGGCGAGTTTCGGGCTGCTTGATGTCAGTGCGCAGGCCGTGGCCGGGGCCTTGGCGAGCGATCTCGATCCGATTGAGCGGGCGCGCCTGCGTCAGTTCATCGAGCGTTTCAACGGCGACCGGGCCTTGCTGGAACTGGACGATGCGCAACTCGATGCGGCGCTCGGGCTGTCGGTACGCACACCGGCCGGTTATCTGCCCTCCTTGACCGGCTTGCTGCTGATCGGCAACGAGGCTTCGCTACGGGCGCTGGTGCCGACGCATGAAATCGCCTTCCAGATTCTTGAAGGCGAAGAGGTGCGCTTCAACGAGTTCAGCCGGGCGCCGTTGCTGCGCGCCTTCGAGTGGGTGGAAACCTTGTTCAAGCCGCTCAATACGGAGCGGGAATTCCAGTCCGGCTTGTTCCGCGTGCCGGTGCCGCGTCTCGATCAGCGGGCCTTCCGCGAGGCTATCGCCAATGCCATCACGCACCGCGATTACGCGCTGCGCGGGGCGGTGCATGTGCGGCTTTCCGGCGAGTCGCTGACGATCAGCAACCCCGGCGGCTTTGTCGAAGGGGTGACGCTGAACAACCTGCTGGTGACCGAGCCGCGCCCGCGCAACCCGGCGCTGGCCGATGCCTTGAAGCGCATCGGGCTGGTTGAGCGCACCGGGCGCGGGGTCGATCTGATTTATCGTGGTTTGCTGCGTTATGGCCGGCATGTGCCGGATTTCAGCCAGTCCGATAGCCATTCCGTGCTCTTGTCCTTGAGTCTTGCCGCGGCCGACGAGGCTTTTCTGAAGGTGATTCTCGAGGAAGAGGCACGGGGTCACAAGGAGTTGCCGGTCGATAGCCTGATCATCCTGGCGGCGTTGCGGGAGCAGCGGAGGGCGAGCAGCGAACAATTGGCAGCTTGGGTGCAGAAAGATGTTTCGCGGGTTGTTGCCAGTATCGAGACGCTGGTTGAACTGGGCATGTTGCAGGCGCATGGTGCAGGGCGGGGCCGAAATTACACACTTTCCCCGGCCTTGTACCATCTGCTGGGTCAGGATGCCGAATACATCCAGCAAGCCGGGTTCGACAGCTTGCAACAGGAGCAACTGGTTCGTGGCTTTATCGCCAGAAACGGGTTGATTACCCGCAAGGACGTAATGCGCTTATGCCGTTTAACGTCGGATCAGGCGTATAAACTGCTGAAACGCCTTGTTGATGAAAATTACATTGAAAAACAAGGCGATAGAAAGGCTTCGCGGTATGTCTTGCGTTGATTTATGCGCCTTGGCGCATAAATTTATGCGCTTTAGCCAACGTCATATCACCGGAGCTTGTCTGTATACCACCGGAGCTAACCACCTAAGCTCTTTTAACTCCGGTGGTTTGACACCGTGCCCCAGGGGCTTACACACCGAATTCGCTTGAAAGATTCACCGAAATGAACGCAACCGCATCCATCGTCTCCCGTGTCTGGAGCTTCTGTACCACGCTGCGCGACGACGGGGTCGGCTATGGTGATTACCTCGAACAGCTGACTTACCTGATCTTCCTGAAGATGGCCGACGAGTACAGCCGGCCGCCACATAACCGCAAGATCGGCATTCCCGCAGAGCTTGCCTGGCCGAGCCTGAAGGGCGCGCGCGGGGCGGCGCTGGAGGTGCATTACGTGACGGTGCTGCGCGAACTCGGCAACAAGCCGGGGCTGCTCGGGCAGATTTTCACCAAGGCGCAGAACAAGATCCAGGACCCGGCCAAGCTCTCAAGGCTGATCGACATGGTCGATGAGACCAACTGGGTGACGCTGGGGGCGGACGTCAAGGGCGATATTTACGAAGGCCTGCTGGAGCGCAACGCCGAGGATACGAAGTCGGGCGCCGGGCAGTATTTCACGCCGCGGCCGCTGATCCGGGCAATGGTCGAGTGCGTGCGGCCGTTGCCGAACAAGACGATTGCTGATCCGGCCTGCGGCACCGGCGGTTTCTTCCTCGCTGCTTACGATTTCCTGGTCGATACCTATCCCGGCATGGACAGCGAGCAGCGGGCTTTCCTCAAACACGACACTTTCTTCGGCAACGAGATCGTCGCCGGGACGCGCCGGCTGGCGCTGATGAACATGTTCCTGCACAACATCGGCGAGATCGACGGCAACAGCCCGATTTCGCCGAACGACGCGTTGATCGCGCCGCCGCCGGAAAGCTACGACTACGTGCTGGCCAACCCGCCCTTCGGCAAGAAGAGCAGCATGGTGTTCACCAACGAGGACGGCGAGCTGGACCGCGACGACCTGACCTACAACCGCCAGGATTTCTGGGCGACGACCTCGAACAAGCAGCTCAATTTCGTGCAGCACATCCGCAGCCTGCTGAAGACGACGGGGCGCGCCGCCGTGGTGGTGCCGGACAACGTGCTGTTCGAGGGCGGGGCGGGCGAGACGGTGCGCCGCAAGTTGCTGGAAACCACCGACCTGCACACCATCCTGCGCTTGCCGACAGGGATCTTCTACGCCAACGGCGTCAAGGCCAACGTGCTGTTCTTCGACAACCAGCCGGCGCGCGCCGAGGC
This sequence comes from uncultured Dechloromonas sp., assembly GCA_964523045.1. Taxonomy (GTDB): domain Bacteria; phylum Pseudomonadota; class Gammaproteobacteria; order Burkholderiales; family Rhodocyclaceae; genus Azonexus. Next base: position 24,446 of record CAZFXO010000018.1, read on the forward strand.
GTGGACGAAGGAAGTCTGGGTGTACGACTACCGCACCAACATCCACCACACGCTGAAGAAGAAGCCGCTGCGCTACGAGGATTTGCAGGATTTCGTCGCCTGCTACAGCCCCTTGAACCGTTTCGAGCGCAGCGAAACCTGGCACGAGACGAACAACCCGGAAGGCCGCTGGCGCCGCTTCAGCGTCGAGCAGATTTTTGCCCGCGACAAGACCAGCCTGGATATTTTCTGGTTGAAGGACAAGAGTCTGGCCGATCTCGACAATCTGCCGGAGCCGGATGAACTGGCCGGCGAGATCATCGAGAATCTGGAAGCCGGGCTGGCCAGCTTCAGGAGCGTGGTCGGCGCTTTATCCTGATCTGTGCTCGCTCAGCCCAGCGGCTCGCAGCGCAGCCAGACGGTGAACACGGCGCCGCCGCTGTCCGGGCAGTCGACGGTGATGCGGCCGTCGTAGCGTTCGACCAGCGACTTGCTGACCCACAGGCCGAGACCGTGGCCGCCCGGCTTGTGGGCGGTGAAGAAGGGCTCGAACAGGTGTTCGCGCTCGGCTTCGGGGATGCCCGGACCGGAGTCGGCGACGCTCAGGCGCAGACCGATCGGCATGTCGGCCTCGTCCCACTCCTCGGCGCGCAGGCGCAGACGGCCGCCGTCGGGCATGGCCTGGATCGCGTTGGCGAGCAGGTTGATCATCACCTGCTGCAGCTCGTTCTTGTTGCAGGTGACCAGCCGGTTGGTGCCGACTTCCTGTTCGATCGAGATGTTGCCCTTGCGCAGCAGGTGGCCGACCAGCAGCAGGCAGTCGTGGATCAACTGGCTGGCATTGACCGGTTCGAGGTAGCCGACGTATTCCTGCGGACGGGCGAACTGCAGCAGCTTGGTGACGATCAGGCGGATGCGGTGCACCTGGTCGAGGATCAGCCGGAATTCGGGCTCGACCGGTTTGGCTTGCGCGCCGAGAAGTTCGCGGGCGAGTTCGAGGTTGCCCTGGATGACGGCGATCGGATTGTTGATTTCGTGGGCGACGCCGGCGGTCAACTGGCCGATGGCGGCCATTTTCTCGTTGGTGATCAGCTTGCCCTGGGTCGAGCGCAGGTTGGCCAGTGCTTCTTCCAGTTCGGTGGTGCGTTGCGCCACCTTGCCGTCGAGCGACTCGCCCCAGCGTTGCAGGGCCAGCGCCTGGGCCTGCTGGCGTTCCAGCAGGCGGTCGAAGTGGCGGGCCAGTTCGCCGATTTCGTCTGCGTTGTCGATCGGGCCAACGCGGGCCTCGGTGTGGCCGGCCTCGATCGCGTTCATCGTCGTGTGCATTCGCTCGATCGGCCGGAAGATGCGGCGCGCCCAGAGCACCGCGAAGATCGCGGCGATCAGCATGGCCAGCGCGAAGAGGGCGACGATGCCGACGAAGGCGGATTTCTTGGCGGCGACGAAGGGCGTTTCGAGGAAGCCGACGTAGAGCATGCCGACCCGCTCGCCGCGGCTGTCGAGCAGCGGCCGGTAGCCGGAGTAGTACCAGTCCTGGACGACGAAGGCGCGGGCTAGCCAGGTTTCGCCGCGGCCGAGCACGCTATCGCGCACCGCCTGCGAGACGCGCGTGCCGATCGCCCGCTCGCCCTCGAACAGGCGGACGTTGGTGGCGATGCGCACGTCGCCGAGGAACAGCGTCGCGGTGCCGACGCTGTCGAGCAGCTTGTCGTCGGGATAGACGATTTCGTTGAGGTGGTCGATGAATTCGAGGTTGCCGTTGAGCAGCACGCCACCCGCCAGCACGCCGAGCAGGCGGCCTTCGGCGTCATGGATCGGGGCGGCGCTGTGCACGACGAGGCCGCGCTCCTCGACGGCGGCCTGGCTGGGCTGGGCGTTGCGGGTCGGCAGCAGCGGTACGCGCGCGCGCTGGGCGAGCGTCGGGTCGATCGTCGCCAGTTGCTCGGCGCTGAAGACGTCGTTGACGGTGCCCGCCTTGTCCTTGAGGGCGTCGGCGACGACCGGCCAGTCGCCCAGGCAGGGGGCTTTCGGGTGGCCGTGGGCGCAAGCTTCGCGGTCGAGCAGGAGCAGGAAATCGAGCCGCAGGCGCTGGCGTTCGCTGTTCAACCAGTGGTCCAGCTGCGATTGCGGCAGGTTGAGTCGGGCGGCCAGCCGCGCCGAGCCGGCCAGGCCCTCGACGGCGGTGCCGATGCCGGCGCTGACCCGTTCGTAGTAGCTGTTGGCGCTGACCAGGTCGGCGCCGACCTTGGCCACCAGCAGGCGGTCGAGAAAGCTGCTGCCCCAATTGACCAGCGTCACCAGCAGCAGCGGCAGGACGACGCCGAGCGGCAGCAGCGCCAGGCCGATCAGCCTTCTGCGGATCGACTGGCGCGGCGCGCCGGCGTTCACTCGCAGCCCCAGGCGCTGCACTTGCGGTCGAGCGTCTTGCGCGAGATGCCGAGCCGGCGCGCGGCTTCCGACTTGTTGCCCTGGCAGGCGCCGAGCATGGCCAGGATGTGGCGCTTCTCGACCGCTTCCAGCGACTCGCCGGAGGCCTGGCTGGCGTCGTCGGCGCTGCCTTCGTCTTCGTCCTGGCCGAGGTCGAACCAGCCGAGGATCAGCGAGCGCTCGATGAAATTGCGCAGTTCGCGGACGTTGCCCGGCCAGTCGTAGGCCGCCATGCGGGCGAGCACGCGCAGGCTCGGTTCGAGCGGCGGCACGTTCAGCGCCTGGGCCATGCCGGCGATGAAATGCCGGGCGAGCAGGGCGATGTCGTCGGGGCGTTCGCGCAGCGGCGGCAGGCAGACTTCGACGACCTGCAGCCGGTAGTAGAGATCCTGGCGGAAACGGCCGTTGGCGACGTCCTGCTTGAGGTCGCGGTTGGTGGCGGCGATGACGCGCACGTCGACCGGGATTTCCTGTTCCGAGCCGACCGGGCGGATGCGCCGCTCCTCGAGCACGCGCAGCAGCTTGGCCTGCGCGGCAGCGGGCATTTCGGCGATTTCGTCGAGGAACAGCGTGCCGCCCTGGGCGTAGTAGAAGAGACCTTCGCGGGCGCTCTGGGCGCCGGTGAAGGCGCCCTTGATGTGGCCGAACAGTTCGGACTCGATCAGTTCGGCGGCGATCGCGGCGCAATTGATCGGCACGAAGGGGCCGGCGTGGCGGGCGCTCATCCGGTGCAGGGCGCGCGCGGCGACCTCCTTGCCGGTGCCGGATTCGCCGGTGACGAGCACGGTCGCGTTGGTCGGCGCGATGCGCTTGAGGCGCTCGCAGACGGTCTGCATGGCGTCGGACTCGCAGATGACGCCGTCGATTGCGGTCGATCTTTCCTCGATCTCGCGGCGCAGCACGAAATTCTCCCGGCGCAGGCGCGAACGCTCGAAGCAGCGGGCAACGCCGTTGAGCATCTGGGCGACCGAGAAAGGCTTGAGCAGGAAATCGGAGGCGCCGGCGCGCAGCGCGTCGATGGCGGTGTCGAGGTCGGCGTAGGCGGTGATCAGGATGACGTCGCCGACGAAGCCGTCGTCGCGCAGTTCGTGCAGCCATTCGATGCCGGAGCGGCCGGGCAGCGAGATGTCGAGGACGATCAGGTCGTAGAGCCGGCGGCGCAATTGGGGAATCGCCTGCTCGACGCTGCCGGCGGTGTCCACCTGGCCGTAGCGCTGGGCCAGCGCGCGCTGCAGGAAGCTGATCATCCCCGGTTCGTCGTCGACGACGAGGATGGTAAAGGGTTGCTGGGGGGCGGCCGCGGGGGCGTCGGCCGGGGATTTGTCGTCCATGTTTTTCTCCGCGTAGCGCGCATGATCGCAAAGCAGCGGCCGGTGACGCAAACGCAGGCGACCGCCGGCCGCCGCCGCCGCTCGCCGGTTCTGGCGGAGGCCGCCGGTCGACCGGGTAAAATCGCGCTTTTTCACCGGGACAAGCCGCCATGAGCTTCGCCAAACTCGGCCTCCTGCCGCCGCTCACGCAAACCCTTGCCGATCTCGGCTACGCCGTGCCGACGCCGATCCAGCAACAGGCCGTGCCGGCGGTGCTGGCCGGGCGCGACGTGCTGGCCGCGGCGCAGACCGGCACCGGCAAGACCGCCGCCTTCGTCCTGCCCCTGTTGCAGATGCTGGCCGCCACGCCGGCCGGCGGCCCGGCGCCGCGCGCCGTCGTCCTGGTGCCGACGCGCGAACTCGCCGAGCAGGTGCTGGCCAGTTGCCAGCGCTACGGCGCCGGCCTGCCGCTGCGCTGCTACGCGCTTTACGGCGGCGTCAGCCACGGGCCGCAACTGACCGCGTTGCGCGACGGCGTCGATCTGCTGGTGGCGACGCCGGGCCGGTTGATCGACCTGTTCGGCAAGGGCGAGTTGCGTTTGCGCGAGGTCCGCCATGTCGTCCTCGACGAAGCCGACCGCATGCTCGACCTCGGCTTCGCCGACGACCTGGCGACCGTCTTCCAGGCGCTGCCGCGCGAGCGCCAGGTGCTGCTGTTCTCGGCCACCTTCGCCGACGCGGTGCGGGCGCTGGCCCAAGCGCGCTTGCGCAAGCCGCTGAGCATCGAGGCGACGCCGCGTAACACGGCGGCGCGGACAATCCGCCAGTGGGTGGTGCCGGTCGACAAGAAGCGCAAGCCCGAGCTATTCCTGTTCATGTGGCGCGACCGCGGCTGGCAGCAGGTGCTGGTCTTCGTCAAGACCAAGCTGGGCGCCGACGAGCTGGCCGAGCGCCTGCGTGGCAAGGGCATCGCCGCCGAGGCGATCCACGGCGACCGGCCGCAGGCCAGCCGTCAAGCAGCGCTGGCGGCGTTCAAGGCAGGTACGGTGGCGGTCCTCGTCGCCACCGACGTCGCCGCGCGCGGGCTGGACATCGACGGGCTGCCGCAGGTGGTCAATTTCGACCTGCCGCTGCAGGCCGAGGATTACGTGCACCGCATCGGCCGTACCGGGCGCGCCGGTGCCGCCGGCGAGGCAATCTCCTTTGTCTGCGCCGACGAGGCACCGCAACTGGCGGCCATCGAAGCCCTGCTGAAGAAGAAGCTCGGCCGCGACGAGGAACCGGGTTTCGAGCCGCGCCACCAGGTGCCGGCGACGCTCGGGGCGGCGCCGCCGCGCCGCCCGCCGCCGCTGGCCAAGGCCGGCGCCGGGCGGGGCAGGACGCCGGGCAACTGGGTCGGCTTCGACGAACGTCCCGCCCGCGGCGTCGGCCGGGGCCGGCCGGGTGGCGCCAAGGGCGGTCGCGGCGGACGCTAGGGCGCGTTCGCGGCAGGCAGCGGGCCGCCGCTTACTGTGAACGCGCCCTAGGCTGTCCCATTTTGTCCCGCGCGGGCTTTGCCGTTGGGACATTATGTCCATTCCGCCAAAGGGGATTTGTTTCACCGTATGGCGTCGATTTCATTTAGTTCAATGACTTGCCTGTCTTGGCACGGTCGTTGCCATGGTTTTTCCCCGTGGCCGCCAGGGCCGACCAGGAGGGAAGGACAAAATGAACATCAATCGACGGCAGTTTTTCAAGATTTCGGCGGCCAGCCTGAGCAGTTCCGGCCTCGTCGCGCTCGGCATGACGCCGACCGCCGCCCAGGCGGAAGTCCGCCAGTACAAGTTGTTCCGCGCCACCGAGACGCGCAACAACTGCACCTATTGCTCGGTCGGCTGCGGCATTCTGATGTACAGCCTGGGCGACGGCGCCAAGAACGCGAAGAAGAAGATCTTCCACGTCGAGGGCGACCCGGATCACCCGGTCAGCCGCGGCTCGCTGTGCCCGAAGGGTGCCGGCGTGCTCGACTTCATCCACAGCGAGCAGCGCCTCAAATATCCGGAAGTGCGCGAGGCCGGCAGCAACGCATGGAAGCGCATCTCCTGGGATGAGGCGATCGAGCGCATCGCCCGCCTGATGAAGGACGACCGCGACGCCAATTTCATCGAGAAGAACGACAAGGGACAACTGGTCAACCGCTGGGCGACCACCGGCTTCCTCGGTTCGTCGGCGGCGAGCAACGAAACCGGCATCCTCGACGTCAAGTTCGCCCGCGCGCTCGGCATGGTGCACCTGGAGAACCAGGCCCGTCTCTGCCACGGCCCGTCGGTGGCCGGCCTGGCGCCGTCCTTCGGGCGCGGCGCGATGACCAACAACTGGGTCGATATCAAGAACGCTAACGTCATCCTGGTGATGGGCGGCAACCCGGCCGAGGCCCACCCGGTCGGCTTCAAGTGGGCGGTCGAGGCCAAGGTGCGCAACAAGGCCTACATGATGGTCGTCGATCCGCGCTTCAACCGCACCGCCGCCGTCGCCGATTTCTATTCGCCGATCCGCGCCGGCGCCGACGCCGCCTTCCTGCTCGGCGTCGCCAACTATCTGCTGGGCAACGACAAGATCCAGCACGAATACGTCAAGGCCTACACCAACGCGCCGCTCATCGTGCGCGAGGACTACGCCTTCGAAGACGGCCTGTTCAGCGGCTACAACGCCGACAAGCGCAGTTACGACCGCTCGTCCTGGGCCTACGAACTGGGCGCCGACGGCTACGCGTTGCGCGACGAGACGCTGCAGCATCCGCGCTGCGTCTTCAACCTGCTCAAGAAGCACGTCGAGCGCTACACGCCGGAAATGGTCAGCAACATCTGCGGCACGCCCAAGGACGATTTCCTGCATGTCTGCGAGAAACTCGCCTCGACCTGCGTGCCGGAGAGGACGACCAGCATCCTCTACGCGCTCGGCTGGACCCACCACGTTGGCGGCGCGCAGATGATCCGCGCCTCGGCCATCGTCCAGTTGCTGCTCGGCAACATCGGCATGCCCGGCGGCGGCATCAACGCGCTGCGCGGTCACTCCAACGTCCAGGGTTTCACCGACCTGGGCGTGCTCACGACGGCGCTGCCCGGCTACCTGGCGCTGCCCAACGAAAACCAGGAAACGCTGCAGGCCTACCTCGAGCAGCGCACGCCGAAGACCCTGCTCGACAAGCAGGTGAACTACTGGAAGAACACCTCCAAGTTCATGGTCAGCTTCCTCAAGGGCATGTGGGGCGACAAGGCCACCGCCGACAACGAGTGGGGTTACCACTGGTTGCCGAAATGGGACCGCAGCTACGACGTGATGGCCTTCGTCGGGCAGATGGCGCAGGGCAAGGCCAACGGCTACATCGTCCAGGGCTTCAACGTGATCGCCGCCGCCGCGTCGTCGGGCAAGGTGCGCGATGGTCTGGCCAAGCTCAAGTACCTGGTGGTGATGGACCCGCTGCAGACCGAAACCTCGTCGTTCTGGCAGAACCACGGCGAGTTCAACAACGTCAATCCGGCCGACATCCAGACCACGGTGTTTCGCCTGCCGTCGTCCTGCTTCGCCGAGGAGAACGGTTCGATCGCCAACTCCGGTCGCTGGCTGCAATGGCACTGGGCGGCGCAGACGCCGCCGCACGAAGCCTGGCACGACGGCCGCTTCCTCGGCACCCTGCTGATGAAGCTGCGCGAACTCTATGCCAAGGAAGGCGGCGTCTGCCCCGAGCCGCTGATGAACCTGGACTGGAACTACCACGATCCGAAGGACCCGCATCCGGAAGAGGTTGCCAAGCAGCTCAACGGCTACGCGCTGGCCGACCTGTTCGACGACAAGGGCAACCCGATCGCGAAAAAGGGCGAGTTGCTGTCGAGCTTCGCTCACCTGCGTGACGACGGCACGACGAGCAGCCTGTGCTGGATCTACACCGGGCAATGGACGCAGGCCGGCAACATGATGGCCCGCCGCGACAATACCGATACCGGTCTCGGCAACACGCCGGGCTGGGGCTTCGCCTGGCCGGCCAACCGTCGCCTGTTGTACAACCGCGCCTCGGCCAACCCGGCCGGCGAGCCGTGGGACCCGAAGCGCAAGTTCCTGCACTGGGACGGCGCCAAGTGGGGCGGTGCCGACGTTCCTGACTATCCGCCGACGGCGGCGCCGGGCAGCGGCGTCAACCCGTTCATCATGCTGCAGGACGGCGTCGGCCACTTGTTCTCGATGGGGGCGATGGCGGACGGTCCCTTCCCCGAGCACTACGAACCCGAGGAAAGCCCGATCCCGGCCAACCCGCTGCATTCCGGCAGCGGCAAGAGCCCGGTGGCGCGCATCTTCAAGGACGACAAGCCGACTTTCGGTTCGCGCGAGGAATTCCCCTACGTCGCGACTTCGTACTCGATCACCGAGATGTTCCGCCACTGGACCAAGCATTCGCTGCTCAACGCCATCGTCCAGCCCGAGCAGTTCGTCGAGATCAGCGAGAAGCTGGCGGCGAGCAAGGGCATCAAGGCCGGCGACCTGATCAAGGTATCGAGCAAGCGCGGCCACATCCGCGGCAAGGCAGTGGTGACCAAGCGCGTGATGACGCTGCAGGTGGCGGGGCAGGAAGTCGAGCAGGTCGGCATCCCGGTGCACTGGGGTTTCGAGGGCACGGCGCGCAAGGGCTACCTGGCCAACACGCTGAGCCCGCGCGTCGGCGACGCCAACACCCACACGCCTGAATACAAGGCCTTCCTGGTCAACATCGAAAAGGCTTGAGGAAACCATCATGTCCATGCAATCCCAAGACATCATCCGGCGCTCGGCCACCTCGAGCCTGACGCCGCCGCCGCAAGTCCGCGACCACAAGCTGGAGGTCGCCAAGCTGATCGACGTTTCCGTGTGCATCGGCTGCAAGGGCTGCCAGGTCGCCTGCTCGGAGTGGAATGACATCCGCGACGAAGTCGGCCACAACCACGGCGTCTACGACAACCCGGTCGACCTCAGCGCCAAGAGCTGGACGGTGATGCGCTTCGCCGAGCACCAGGACGAGGGCGGCCGCCTGCAGTGGCTGATCCGCAAGGACGGCTGCATGCATTGCGCCGACCCCGGTTGCCTGAAGTCCTGCCCGTCGCCCGGCGCGATCATCCAGTACGCCAACGGCGTCGTCGATTTCCAGTCCGAACATTGCATCGGTTGCGGTTACTGCGTCACCGGCTGCCCGTTCAACGTGCCGCGCATCAACAAGGACGACAACAAGGCCTACAAGTGCACGCTGTGCTCGGACCGCCTGGCTGTCGGCCAGGAGCCGTCCTGCGTCAAGACCTGCCCGACCGGCGCCATCCAGTTCGGCACCAAGGAAGACATGAAGCTGGTCGCCGAGGACCGGGTCAAGGACCTCAAGGATCGCGGTTTCGCCAATGCCGGCCTGTACGACCCGCAAGGGGTGGGCGGCACGCACGTCATGTACGTGCTGCACCACGCCGACCGGCCCGAGCTGTACAGCGGCCTGCCGGCGAATCCGGCGATCAGCCCGCTGGTCTCGATCTGGAAGGGCGTCACCAAGCCGCTGGCGACGCTGGCGCTGGCCGGCATCGCGCTGGGCAGCCTGTTCCATTACGTGACCAAGGGTCCGAACGAGGTTTCCCGCGAAATCGAGGAAGAAATCGAAGCCGAAGACAAGGAGGCAGCAAAATGATCCGCGATCCCAAGGACCTCAAGCGCTACAACGCATCCGAGCGGGCCAACCACTGGCTGATCGGCATCAGCTTCATCCTGCTGGCGCTCTCCGGGCTGGCTTTCTTCCACCCGGCCTTCTTCCCGCTGACGCAATTGTTCGGCGGGCCGGTGTGGGCGCGCATCATCCATCCCTACCTCGGGGTGCTGATGGCCTTGGCCTTCCTGGTCATCTTCTTCCGCTTCAAGCATCTGAACAAGATGACGCCGGCCGACAAGGAATGGCTGGCGAAGGCGAAGAACATGGTCGACGGCAACGACCACGACATGCCGGAGCAGGGCAAGTACAACGGCGGGCAGAAGGTGATGTTCTGGGCGCTGGCCGTGTGCATGCTGCTGATGGCCGTGTCGGGCCTGCTCATCTGGCGCGCCTGGTTCGGTTTCGACATCACGCTGGTGCGGTTGGGGGCGGTGGTTCACGCCGCTGCCGGGGCGGTGATGATCGGCCTGATCATGGTACACGTCTATGCCGCGATCTGGGTCAAGGGCACGATCCGCGCCATGTGGTACGGCACGGTCACCCGCGCCTGGGCCAAGCAGCATCATCGCGGCTGGTACCGCCAGGTCACCGGCAAGTAGCCGCGCCTTTGCAGCGATTGTTTACCTTGCGTTATCGGGGCTCTGCAGGTTTTCCTGCATCCCCGCTTTTTTGGCAAAACGGATAGCGCCATGAGTCTGCGGAATTTGAGCCTTGCCGACACCGGCTCGGAAGAGGAAATGCCGGCGGTTGTCAGCACCGGCGTGCATCGTCTGCGCGGCGATGCCTGGTCGGCAACGAGCGACGACCTGATTGAAGAAGTTCCGGTCGCGCTCGTCTACAACGGCATCTCGCACGCCGTGATGCTCGCCTCGCCGGCTGACCTGGAGGATTTTGCGCTCGGTTTCAGCCTCTCGGAGGGCATCCTCAGGCGCCCGGGCGAGCTGTACGACATCGAGATCAATAGCGCCTGCGATGGCATCACGCTTGATCTGAGCATCGCCCACGAACGTTTCGCAGGGCTCAAGGAGCGGCGGCGCCAGCTCGCCGGTCGTACCGGCTGCGGCTTGTGCGGCGTCGATAGCCTGGCCGCCCTGCCGGCCATGCCGCAATCCGTCCCGCCGGGCGCGGGCGGCATCTCGCTCGCCGCCATCCGCGAAGCGCTGCGCCAGTTGCCGCACTGCCAGACCCTGCGCCAGCGCTGTGGTTCGGCGCATGCGGCGGCCTGGGCCGACGGGCAGGGCAACATCGTCTGCGTGCGTGAGGATGTCGGTCGGCACAATGCGCTCGACAAGCTGATCGGCGCGCTGTCGCGCAGCGGCGCGGCGGGCGACGGGAACGGCTTCGTCGTCGTCACCAGCCGGGCCTCCTACGAAATGGTCCAGAAAACCGCCAGTGCCGGCCTGTCGGCGCTGGTCGCCGTTTCCGCGCCGACCGCGCTGGCGGTCCGTCAGGCCCGCGCCGCCGGCCTGCTGCTGGCGGGTTTTGCGCGCGCCGAAGGGCTGGTCGTTTATGCTGGCGCCGAACGCCTGTGCGGCGACGGGGTCGGCCCGGCGCCGGCCATCCTGATGTAACCCGAGAAAACACATGCAATTTCCCCCGCAAACCCTGCCTTCCACCGACGATTACCCGAGCCTGCTACGTCCGGGAACCAGTGTCTTCGCCCGCCGCGCCAGCCGCCTGCGCACGCTGGCCGGCGCCTCGCCGGCAGCCGACTGGCTGAATCGCCTGGCGCTGCTGTGCGAGGCGCAGCAGACGGCGTTCGACGCGCTGGGCGACCTCGGTCTGCGCTTGCCGGCCGGTTTTGACTGGCAGCAGGCCGCGGCGGCCGGTCGCCAGAAGGAAATCGAAGCGGCGTGGCCGGCGATCTACCCGCAACTGGCCGGCGCCATGGCCGTCGCGGGCGTCGCCGTCGCCGACCTGGAAGTAGCCAAGGCCAGCCTGCCGGCGGTGCGCGCCTTGCTCGCGGGCGAGGCCGAGGCCGCCTTGCAGGCGCCGAGCGAAGCGGTGCTCGCCGCCGCGCTGCAGGTGGTGTGGACGCGCTTTGCCCAGGGGCTGGATGTGCCGACCGGCAAGGTGTTGCTGGCCGAACGCGGGCATTGCCCGTGCTGCGGCAGCTTGCCGCTCGGCAGCATCGTCTTTGCCGGGCAGGGCCGGGGCGGCGCCCGCTATCAGGAATGCAGCCTGTGCGCGACGCGCTGGAACGCGGTGCGCGCCCGTTGCACCTTGTGCGACGATCCGGGCGTGGTCGCCTACCTCGGCATCGAGGACGCCTTTCCGGCGGTCCGCGCCGAGGCCTGCGAACACTGCAAGGGCTACAGCAAGCTCTATTTCCAGGACAAGGACCTCGCCGTCGATCCGCTCGCCGACGATCTGGCGAGCCTCGCGCTCGACATCCTGGTCGGCGAACAGGGCTATGCCAGAGGTGGGCCGAATCCCTTCCTGCTGCTCGGCGGGAATGCTGAACCGGACTGAAACGAAGGCTGGGTGAATGCACAACGAATGCTCATCTGAGCGCTCCCGGATCACCGGCGTCGTCCTGGCCGGCGGTCTCGGCCGGCGCATGGGCGGCGTCGACAAGGGCCTGCAGGAACTCGACGGGCGGCCGCTGGTGGCGCACGTGATTGCCCGGCTGGCGCCGCAGGTGGGCAGCCTGCTGATCAACGCCAACCGCAATGCCGAGCGTTACGCCGCTTTCGGTCATCCGGTGGTGGCCGACGCCATCGACGGTTTCGCCGGGCCGCTGGCCGGGTTGCACGCGGCACTGGCGGCGGCCACGACGCCCTACGTGGTGACGGCGCCCTGCGATTCGCCCTTCCTGCCGGACGACCTGGTTTCCCGGCTGTTTTCGGGCTTGACCGCGAACGCCGCGCAGATCGCCGTCGCCCGTACCGGCGAGCAGACGCACCCGGTGTTCTGCCTCTGCCGGCGCGAACTGCTGCCGTCGCTGGCGGCCTGGCTGCAAGCCGGCGAGCGCCGCTTCGGCGGCTGGACGGCGACGCTGGCCGCAGTCGAGGTCGCTTTCGACGACCAGCCGGCGGCCTTCGAGAACATCAACACGCGCGAAGAACTGGCGCGTTACGGCGGCGTCTAGCGCCCTTTCGGTTCGATGCGCTGCCCGGCCTTGCGCAGCGTGCCGTCGCCAAGGTCGAAATGCGCCGAGAAATAGGTTTCCTCGGTCGGGATGTCCCCCGCGATGTGCCATTCCCAGACTTCTTCGCCGAGGTTGCGGAAGACTTCGCGGCGCGCCGGCTGGCCGAGTCGACGCCGAACTTCCGATTGCCGCATGCCGGGCACGATGCGCGCCAGGTTTTCCGGCGTCAGCACCTGTTCCAGTTCGGCGACGATCTCCCGGCCGTCGAAGCTGATCATGTAGCAGTGGATGCCGGCCGGCTGGCGGCTGTATTCCCAGGTCACCGTGCCGTCGTCGTTGCGGTGGACGAAGCCGGGCTCGCCCATGCGGCTGCGCACTTCGGCCTGGGTGGTGATGCCCGGCCTGATCTCGGGCAGATTGACCGCATCGCAGGCCGGCAGCAGGGCGGCGGCGATGGCGGAGAAGACGGTGGCGATCCAGCCGGGCAGTTTCATCGGGAATTCCTCTTGGGTGACATCGTTCAGTTTACGCAAATTGTCGCCGGGCTTTCATAATAAGGCTCCTCGCCAATTACCCGTTCGCCGATGCAGCATCTCGATCCCAACGCCGCCCACCTTTTCCTGCAACAGACGCCGGAGGCAGTCCTGGTCGACTGCCGGACCGAGATCGAGCACATGTACGTTGGCCACCCGATCGGCGCCGAACATGTCGCCTGGCAGGAAGGCCCGGACTGGGAGATTGATCCCGACTTCGCGGCCAAGGTGAAACGCCTGCTCAGGGGCGACCTGGCCCGTCCGGTGTTGCTCATCTGCCGCAGCGGCGTGCGCTCGCTCGCCGCCGGCGAGGCCTTGGAGGCAGCGGGCTTCAACCAGGTGATCAACGTTGTGGAAGGCTTCGAGGGTCCGCTCGACGAAGACTTCCATCGCGGCACCCTGGGCGGCTGGCGCTATCGCGGCCTACCCTGGCAGCAGTCTTAGGCGCCGGTGGGCGAGGGCGGCCAGGCCGCCGATGGCGAGCAGAGCGGCCATGCCCAGCGCCAGATGCAGGGTCGAACCCCACAGGGCCGGTGCGATCAGCGCCGCGGCGACGCCGTTGAAGCCGGACTGGAAGAAGGTCTGGCACGATGCCGCCAGGCCGCGCTGCGCCGGGAAGGGGTCGAGCGCGAACAGCGTCAGGTTGGGCATCGCCAGCGACATGCCGAGGGTGTAGACGAAGAGCGGCGCGACGCTCCACGGCAGGCCGGGCGGCAGGCTCAGGTTGAGCGCCAGGTTGAGGCTGGCGGCGCAGCCCATCACCAGGTAGCCGACGGCGATCGTGCGGCCTGGGGAAAGGCGGCCGGCGAGCCGACCGGAGCACCATGAACCGCTCATCAGTCCCAGCATCGCCGGGCCGAACAGCCAGAGGAAGGCGGTTTCCGGCAGGCCGAGGTGACGCATCAGGAACACCGGCGACGACAGCACGTAGATGAAGAAGCCGCCGAAATTGAGCGCCAGCGCGGCGCAGGCGAAGAGGAAACGGGGCGAACTGAAGACCTTGCGGTAGGTGGCCGCCAGGTAGCTCGGGCGCAAGGACTGGCGCTTTTCCGGCGGCAGGGTCTCCGGCAGCAGGTAGAGGCAGGCGATCAACAAGACGATGGTCGACAGGCTCAGGAAGGCGAAAACCGAGCGCCAGCCGAAAGCGCTTTGCAGCCAGCCGCCGATCACCGGCGCGATGGCCGGCGCCAGCGCGAACATCATCGTGATCTGCGCCATCAGGCGCTGCGCGTCGGCGCCGTCGTAGAGATCGCGGACGATGGCGCGGCTGATGACGATGCCGGCACCGGCGGTGATGCCCTGGATGCCGCGCCAGAACCACAGTTGACCGATGCCGCTGGCGAGCATGCAGCCTAGCGAAGCGATGCCGAACAGCGCGAGCGCGCCGAGGATCACCCGGCGGCGCCCGAAACGGTCGGCGATCGCGCCGTGCCACAGGGTCATTGCGGCGAAGGAGAAGAGATAGGCGGACAGCGTCTGCTGTACCTCGAGCTGGGTCGCGCCCAGGCGTTGGGCGATGTCCGGGAAGGACGGCAGGTAGGTGTCGATCGAGAACGGACCGAGTGCGGACAGGCAGGCGAGCAGCAGCGCGAGGCCGCGGGTACTGCGGGAGGATGGGGGCATGGAATCAGTCGGCGGCGAAGCGGCGGTACTGGATTGCTTCGGCAATATGGGCAGCCGTGATGATATCGCTTTCCGCCAGGTCGGCGACGGTCCGCGCCACGCGCAGCACGCGGTGCCAGGCGCGCGCCGACAGCCCGAGCCGGCTGGCCGCTTGCTGTAGCAGGGCGCGGCCGGCGTTGTCGGGCTGACAATGGGTATCGACGCCGACGGTGTCGAGGCGGGCGTTGGCGCTGTCCTGGCGCTGTTGCTGCCGGGCCCAAGCGTGGCCGACCCGCTGCCGCACCGCTGCCGAGGTTTCGCCGCTGGCTGTTCCGCTCAGCGCTTCGCCGGGCAGGGCGGGGACCTCGATGATCAGGTCGATGCGGTCGAGCAGCGGGCCGGATAATTTTCCCCGGTAGCGGGCGACCTGCTCGGGCGTGCATTGGCAGCGGGCGTCGCCGTGGTGACCGCAAGGGCAGGGATTCATCGCCGCCACCAGCTGGAAACGGGCGGGAAATTCGGCCTGGCGGGCGGCGCGGGCGATGTGGATGCGGCCGGTTTCAAGCGGCTCGCGCAGGGTTTCCAGGACTTTGCGGTCGAATTCGACGATTTCATCGAGAAACAGTACGCCGTGGTGGGCCAGGCTGATTTCGCCAGGGCGCGGCGGATTGCCGCCGCCGACCAGCGCCGCCGCCGACGCGGTATGGTGCGGGCTGCGGAAACTGCGCTGGCGATAGCGCTCGGCGCGGAATTTGCCAACCAGCGACAGGACGGCGGCCGAGGCCCGCGCCTCGGTATCGCTCAACGGCGGCAGCAGGCCGGGCAGGCGGGCGGCGAGCATCGACTTGCCGGCGCCGGGCGGGCCGATCATCAATAGCGAATGGCGCCCGGCGGCGGCGACTTCGAGCGCCCGCCGCGCCTGGGCTTGGCCGCGCACGTCGGCGAGGTCGGGAGGGGCGGCCGTGGGCGCTGCCGTGGTCGGCGCCGGTGGTGTCAGCGGCGTCTGCCCGGCGAGGTGGGCGCAGACGGCGAGCAGCGAAGACGCGGCGAGGATGTCGCCCTGCCCGGTCAGCGCCGCTTCGCCGGCGCTCGCCACCGGCAGGATGAAGGTCTTGCCGTCGCCGGCTGCCTGCAGCGCCATGGCCAGCGCGCCGCGCACCGGGCGCAGCTCGCCGGAGAGCGAGAGTTCGCCGGCAAATTCATGGCTGGCCAGGCTGGCCGCCGGAATCTGCCCGCTGGCGGCGAGGATGCCGAGGGCGATGGGCAGGTCGAAGCGCCCGGATTCCTTGGGCAGGTCGGCCGGGGCCAGGTTCACGGTGATGCGGCGGGCGGGGTACTCGAAGCCGGAATTGACGATCGCGGCACGGACGCGGTCGCGTGCCTCGCGCACTTCGGTGTCGGGCAGGCCGACCAGGGTCAGTCCGGGCAGCCCGTTGGCCAGGTGCACCTCGACGGTGACCGGCGGCGCGTCGAGGCCGTCGAGTCCCCGGCTGAGGGCGACGGCCAGCGCCATGAACTTATTGCGGGCTGTCGCTGCGCGCCTTTTCCAGGGCTTCGACGCGGGCTTCCAGCGCCTGCAGTCGTTCCCGGGTGCGGGCCAGCAACTGCGCCTGGATGTCGAATTCCTCGCGGGTGACCAGGTCGAGTTTGCCGAACAGACCGCCGAGCAGTGCCTTGGCATTCTTCTCGATGTCTTTGGCCGGCGAATTGGCGAGCAGGGCGCTCATCTTGTTGCCGAAATCTTCCAGGATCTTGGGGTCAAGCATGGTTTTCCTCCGTGGCCGGCGAGTTTAGCACAGCGGTATTTACTGCGTTTTACCCCGTCGCTCGTCGCTGGTGCGTAACGGAGTGTAACTGCACCGCCTTGGTGCTCCGATTCGGTGCGCCTTGCTGGTGCGGCGCAGCAAGTCAATGAAAAAACAGGGGAATGTGATGTTGGCACGGGTCATGCATTACTGGCAGCACAAAACGTTTCCTTTTCAATTTTCCTTTACAGGAGAGACACCATGAAGAAATCCCTGATCGCCGCGGCACTGCTTGGCGCTTTCGCTGCTCCCGGCGCGATGCAGGTTGCGATGGCCGACGAAGCCAGCCCGCATACCATTACCGGTAACCTGACGCTGGCCAGCAGCTATCGCTTCCGCGGCATCGACCAGACCTTCGGCAAGCCGACCTTGCAAGGTGGCATCGATTATTCGCACGCCAGCGGTTTCTACGCCGGTAACTGGAACTCCAACGTTTCGTCGGGTGCCGGCTTTGCCGAAGGCAATCTGGAAATGGACTTCTATGGCGGCTATCGCACCGCCTTTGGCGATCTCGGCCTCGACGTCGGCGGCATCTACTACTACTACCCGGGTTCTTCTTCGAAGCCCCTGTCCGGTACCAATGCCCGGCATCCGGCGTCGAACGCCAGCGGCACCGTGGATAACAGCGAACTGTATGTTTCCGCCAGCTACAAGTTCCTGAGCGCGAAGTACAGCTACTCGGTCGGCGACTATTTCAACCTGCCGAAGTCCAAGGGCACCAGCTACCTCGAACTGAACGCCAACTACGATCTGGGTAATGGCTGGGGTGTCAATGGCCACGTCGGTCACTTGTTCCCGAGTGGTTACAAGTACAACACCGCCGGTTCGCAGAGCATTTCCTACACCGACTGGAAGCTCGGCGTGACCAAGGATCTCAGCGGCTGGCTGGTTGGCTTGGCCTATGTTGGTACCAATGCCAATGGTTCTTGCAGCAGCGGCGAGTTCTACTGCTTCGCCAATTCGCTGGACAAGTCCGGCTCCCTGGGTAGCAAGACGAAGGATGCCGGTCGTGGCATCGCCGTCCTGTCGGTGACCAAGTCTTTCTGATTCATCAGTCATCTCTCCGCCGTTGCACGGGCCCGGGCGGCGGGGAGATAAAAAAAGTTTCAACCAGTTAGGGGAACACTCATGAAATTCGTTACTGCCATCATCAAGCCGTTCAAGCTTGACGAAGTGCGTGAGGCACTGTCCGCCATTGGCGTGCAGGGCATCACGGTAACCGAGGTCAAGGGTTTCGGCCGCCAGAAAGGTCATACCGAGCTGTATCGCGGGGCCGAGTATGTCGTCGATTTCCTGCCCAAGGTGAAGCTGGAAGCTGCCGTCAAGGCCGACCAGATCGACCAGGTCATCGAAGCCATCGAGAAGTCCGCCAGCACCGGCAAGATCGGTGACGGCAAGATCTTCGTCTTCGATCTTGAACAAGTCGTCCGCATCCGCACCGGCGAGACCGGCGGCGATGCCCTGTAAGGAGTCGTGACATGAAACGAATTTTCGCAATGCTGGCCCTGCTGGGCGCGGTGACCTTCGGGGCGCCGGCCTGGGCCGAGGAAAAGGCGGCGGATGCCGCGCCCGTGGCTGCTGCCGTTGCCGAAGCGCCGGCTGCCGTTGCCGCCGCTCCCGCACCGGCCGCCGAAGCTGCCGCGCCGGCCGAAGCACCGGCTGCTGCCGCGCCGGTGCCCGACAAGGGCGACAACGCCTGGATCATGGTCTGTGCCGCACTGGTGATCCTGATGTCGATCCCCGGCCTGGCGCTCTTCTACGGCGGCCTGGTGCGCGCGAAGAACATGCTGTCGGTACTGATGCAGGTCTTCGTCGTGTTCTCGCTGATCTCCGTTCTTTGGGTGGTCTATGGCTATTCGCTGGCGTTTACCGAGGGTAATGCTTTCTTCGGTACGCTCGACAAGCTCTTCCTCAATGGGGTGACGATCGAGTCGGTTGGCGCGACCTTCACCAAGGGCGTCGTGATCTCCGAGCTGATCTTCGTGATCTTCCAGGGGGCATTCGCGGCCATCACCTGCGGTCTGATCGTCGGTTCCTTCGCCGAACGCGCCAAGTTCTCCGCGATCCTGGTCTTCATGGTCATCTGGTTCACCCTGTCCTACCTGCCGATGGCACACATGGTCTGGTACTGGGCTGGTCCGGACGCCTACACCGATGCCACCGCGGCTGAAGCTGCCGGTGCCACCGCTGGCTTCCTGTTCCAGAAGGGTGCCCTCGACTTCGCTGGCGGTACGGTCGTCCATATCAATGCCGCGATCGCCGGTCTGGTTGGTGCCTACATGATCGGCAAGCGTACCGGCCTGGGCAGTGTTGCCATGGCCCCGCACTCGCTGACCTTCACGATGATCGGTGCCTCGCTGCTGTGGTTCGGCTGGTTCGGTTTCAACGCCGGCTCGGCGCTCGAAGCTTCCGGCGGTTCCGCCCTGGCGATGGTCAACACCTGGGTTGCCACCTCCTGCGCGACGCTGTCCTGGATGTTCGCCGAGTGGATCTTCAAGGGTAAGCCGTCGATGCTGGGTGCCGCTTCCGGTGCTGTTGCCGGCCTCGTGGCGATCACCCCGGCCGCCGGCTTCGTCGGTGTCATGGGCGCCATCGTCATCGGCCTGCTCGCCGGCATCGTCTGCCTGTGGGGCGTCAATGGCCTGAAGCGCCTGCTCGGTGCCGACGACTCGCTCGACGTCTTCGGCGTCCATGGCGTCGGCGGTATCCTCGGCGCGCTTCTGACCGGTGTCTTCGCTGATCCGGCGCTGGGCGGTACCGGTGTCTATGACTACGTTGCGAATGCGGTTGGCAGCTACGACATGGTTGCCCAAGTGACGGCCCAGGCCTGGGGCGTCGGAACCGTGATCGTCTGGTCGGGGGTTGTCTCCCTGGTCGCCTACAAGCTGGTCGATATCGCGATCGGTCTGCGGGTGCCGGAAGACGAAGAGCGTGAAGGTCTCGACCTCACCTCGCACGGCGAAAGCGCCTACCACCACTAAGCAGATTCGTAGTCTCTCTCCCTTCACGGGCACCCCAGGGTGCCCGCTTTTTTTTGTTATTCTGGCGCCATGCGCATCGTCCAGATATCCGACCTGCATCTGCAATCCGATCTCCTGTCAGGCGAGATCGATCCGTGGGCGGCCCTGGCCATGGCGCTGAGCCGCGTCGCCGGCCTGCAGGCCGACGCGCTGTTGATCAGCGGCGATATCGCCGAAGCGGGCGATCTTGGCGCTTACACGCGACTGGCGTCGACACTGGCCGATCTGTCCCTGCCGCTGGCATTGTTGCCCGGCAATCACGACCGGCGCGCCGCGCTGTTCGCCGCTTTTCCCGGGCACTGGGACAATCCCGAAATGCTCTGTCGACGCCTCGATCTTGGGCCCTTGACCCTGCTCCTGCTCGACAGCCTGGTGCCGGGGCAGCCCTGGGGCGAGATCGGCGAGGCCCAGTTAGGCTGGCTGGATGCCAATTGTCCGGAGCACCGGCGCAGCATTGTCGTCCTGCATCATCCGCCGTTTGCAGTGGGCATTCCCGGTATGGATGAAATCGGCTGTCGCGGTAGCGAGGGGCTGGCGACCTGGCTATCGCAGCGACCGCAGATCGAGGCCGTCTGGTGTGGCCACGTGCATCGCCCGGTGTTTACCCGCTTTGCCGGAAAAATGGCGGCAACGGCGCCGTCCACCGTGCATCAGATTGCCCTGCAGCACGGGGCGTTGTCCTGGACACCCGAGCCACCGGGGCTGCTGGTACACGATCTGCTGCCGGGGGCACCCTTGCGCAGTCATTACCTGCCGCTGCAGGCGGCGCGGGTCATTTCCTACTGAGCGCGTTTAGCGGATCAGCGGCAGCAGGGCGCGGAATTCGTCGGTACCGGCGCGCTGCAACCATTCGAACAGCACCATCTCGGTACTGACGATGTGTACGCCGGCGCTGCGCAGGCGGTCGATCGCCAGTTGGCGGTTCTCTGGCGTGCGCGACGACGCGGCATCGGCGACGAGAAATACCGAAAAACCTTTGCCGAGCAGGCCGAGCGCCGTCTGCAGCACGCAGACGTGGGTTTCGGTGCCGGTCAGGACAATCTGCCGGCGTCCGCTGGCGCGCAGCAGGTCGGTGACGCCGGGTTCGGCGGCGCAGGAGAAGTGGATCTTCTCGAAAAATCGTGCGGCGCCGGCGGCTTCACGGATTGCCGCGAGGCTGGGGCCCAGCCCCTTGACGTACTGCTCGGAAACGAAGGCCGGTACCTCAAGCTGACCGGCGGCTTCGAGCAGGCGTACCGAATTGGCGGTGACCGTCTCGCTGTCGTGAATCGCCGGTGCCAGCCTTTCCTGGATATCGACGACGAGCAACAGCGAATCGGCGCGGGAGAGCAGCATCAGCGGAAAACCACCGTCTTGTTGCCGTGTACCAGCACGCGATCTTCCAGGTGATAGCGCAGGCCGCGGGCGAGCACGGTCTTCTCGATGTCCTTGCCGTAGCGGACCATGTCGTCGGGCGAATCGGAATGGTCGATGCGGATCACGTCCTGTTCGATGATCGGCCCGGCGTCGAGCTCGCTGGTCACGTAATGGCAGGTCGCGCCGATCAGTTTGACGCCGCGTTGGTAGGCCTGGTGGTAGGGGCGCGCGCCGACGAAACTGGGCAGGAAGCTGTGGTGGATGTTGATGATGCGGCCGCTCAGCGCGTTGCAAAGTTCCGCCGAGAGGATTTGCATGTAGCGGGCGAGAACCATGGTATCGCCGCGCACATCATCGAAGATGCGCTGAATTTCGGCGTAGGCGGCGGCCTTGTTGTCCCCCGTTACCGGGACGTGGATGAAGGGAATGCCGTGCCACTCGACGAAGCCCTTGAAAGTGTCGTGGTTGGAGATGACGCAGGGGATTTCGATGTCCAGTTCCTTCGACTGCCAGCGCGCGAGCAGGTCGTACAGGCAGTGCTCCTGCTTGGAGACCAGAACGACGACGCGCTTCTTCACCGCGCTGTCGTTGATCCGCCAGTCCATCGCCAGCGGTTCGCCGACCTCGCGCCGGAAGCGTTCGCGGAACTCGGCGAGCAGGAAGGGCAGCGAATCGGCCTTGATCTCGATGCGCATGAAATAGCGACCGGTCAGGTCGTCCGCGTGGAAACTCGATTCGAGAATCCAGCCGCCGTGTTCGGCGATGAAGCCGGAGACGCGGGCAATGATCCCGACCTGGTCGGGGCAGGAAGCGGACAGCGTGTAAAAACGATCTCTATGCATGGTGTTCACTGGCTATGTCGAAGCGCCCAGCCCCCCGGTGGGCGGCGAACGCAGTGAGCGGGGGGCAATAGCGCCGCTGGCTTGCGCCAATGGCCTTCAGGCCTTGGCGAAAGCCTTGTCGATTTCGGCGCGCAACGCGTCGTAGTCGCGCACCACCGGGAACTGCGGGAATTCGCGGATGACGTTTTCCGGCGGGTGGAAGAGGATGCCGCCGTGCGCTTCGCCGAGCATCGCCGTGTCGTTGTACGAATCGCCGGCGGCGACGATCTTGAAATTCAGTTCCTTGAAGCGCTTGACCGCTTCCTGCTTCTGGTTCGGCATGCGCAGGTGGTAGTTGACCAGCATGCCGTCGGCGTCGGCTTCCAGCGAATGGCAGAACAGCGTCGGCCAGCCCAGTTGGCGCATCAGCGGGTGGGCGAATTCGTAGAAGGTGTCGGACAGGATGATCACCTGATAATCCTCGCGTAGCTTGTCGAGGAAGGCGCGGGCACCGGCCATCGGGCCCATTTCGGCGATCACCTTCTGGATGTCCGGCAGGCCGAGCTTGTGCTCGCGCAGGATGTTCAGCCGGTAGGTCATCAGCGTGTCGTAGTTCGGCTCGTCGCGCGTCGTCCGCTTCAGTTCGGGGATGCCGGTGCGCTCGGCGAATTCGATCCAGATTTCCGGAACCAGGACCCCTTCGAGGTCAAGACAGACGATTTTCACGGTCAACTCCCTGAGACGGCCAAAAGAGCGGGATTTTACCCGAATGGACGTCGACGAAGCTGCACACGTAGCGTCGAATGTTCGGGCACTCGCTCTTGGTTAACGTGGCCGGTTGTTTCCGCCCGAGTATAAAAGTAAGGCTGCGAAAAGTACCGAGACAGCCAGAGGAACGGAAACAATCCAACCATACTCACTACCATAATCCAGCAGGAGCAGCAGCGTGTCGTCTCCTGCAGCGCAACGACGGGGGTAAGGTTCCTGAAACGGTACGGAAGCGCAATCCAGCATCCAAGCGCGTAATTTTGCCAATAACCCAAACAGCACTGGCGAAAAGCAAATGGCCAACGCCAAAGCTACCCAGGTTATTAGCCATGCATTCTGGATGCTTTCGAATTGCTTTTCATCGGGGTCGAGCGTGTCGGGAAGTTTGTTATTCATCGCTTTAGGGATTAGGCGGCGAATATTTCGGAAAAATCGACGGGTAGGGCGTGTCTGATGATATCTGGTTATCGCTCGTGGAAATAGGCCGTGCAGTCCTGCCGCCGCGATGAGCTTCAATCCGCCGTCGGCAGTGCGTCGAGTGCTTCGTGCAACTCCAGCCAGCGCAGTTCCGCGTTGTCGATCGCTTCGCCGAGTTCGCCGGCGCGGCGGTGCATTTCTTCGCTTTTCTGGCGGTCGACCGTGGCGTAGAAATCGGGATCGGCGAACTGGGTGTCCAGCGCAGCCTTTTCTTCCTGCCATTTGGCCAGATTGCGGTCGATTTGCTCGATCTCTTTCGTGAGCTTGCGCCGTTCGGCGAGCAACGCTTGCCGGTTGGCCTTGGCGTCGGCGCGTTGTTGCAGGCGTTCGGCTTTTTCGGCCTGGGCGTCGGCGGCCGGCGCCTTGTCGGCGCTGCGCTGGGTGGCGAGCCAGGCGGCGTAGTCGTCGAGATCGCCGTCGAAGGGCGTGGCGGCGCCGTTGTCGACCAGCCACAGTTCGTCGGTGCAACTGCGCAGCAGGTGGCGGTCGTGCGAGACGACGACCATGCCGCCCTCGTAGTCCTGTAGCGCGAAGGCAAGCGCTTCACGCATTTCGAGGTCGAGGTGGTTGGTCGGCTCGTCGAGCAGCAGGAGGTTGGGCCGGGTGCGGATGAGCAGGGCGAGCGCCAGGCGCGATTTTTCGCCGCCGGAGAAGGGGCCGACCGGGCGGCTGGCCATCTCGCCACGGAAATCGAAACCGCCCAGGTAGTCGCGCAGTTCCTGTTCCGGCGTCAGCGGTTCGAGCTTTTGCAGGTGCCAAAGCGGGGTTTCTTCGGGGCGCAGTTGTTCCAGCTGGTGTTGCGCGAAGTAGCCGATGTTGAGCGCCTTGGCTTCCTTGCGCTCGCCGCCCTGCTGGGCAATGCTGCCGGCGAGCAGCTTGATCAGCGTCGATTTGCCGGCGCCGTTGCGCCCGAGCAGGCCGATCCGGCAGCCGGGGCGCAGCGTCAGCGTGAGGTTTGCGAGAATCTTGCGGTCAACGTAACCGGCGGCGGCATTTTCGATCAGCAGCAGCGGGTCGGGCAGGCTTTCCGGTTGCCGGAAGCTGAACTGGAACGGCGAATCGGCGTGCGCGGCGGCGATGATCTCCATCCGTTCGAGCATCTTGACCCGGCTCTGTGCTTGGCGGGCCTTGGTCGCCTTGGCCTTGAAGCGTTCGACGAAGCGGCTGAGGCGGGCGATTTCCCGCTGTTGCGCTTCGTAGGCCGATTGCTGCTGCGCCAGGCGGGCGGCGCGGGCGCGTTCGTAATCGGAATAGCCGCCGGTGGTCAGCGTCATCCGCTGCTGGTCGATGGCGACGATCTGACCGACCACGGCGTCGAGGAAATCGCGGTCGTGCGAGATCAGCAGCAAGGTGGCCGGCGTGCTCTTCAGCCATTGTTCGAGCCAGAGCACGGCGTCTAGGTCGAGGTGGTTGGTCGGCTCGTCGAGGAGGAGCAGGTCGGCGCGGCAGGAGAGGGCGCGCGCCAGGTTCAGTCGCACCCGCCAGCCGCCGGAAAAATCGGCCACCGGGCGGGCGAAATCGGCGTCGGTGAAGCCCAGGCCGTGCAGCACCTCGGCGGCGCGGGCCTTGGCCGAATAGCCGTCGATGTCGGCGTAACGCGTGTGCAGGTGGCCGATCGCCTCGCCGTCGCCGGCCGCCTCGGCAGCGGCCAGCTCGCGCTCGACGCGGCGCAGTTCGACGTCGCCGTCGAGCACGAATTCCAGTGCCGGGGTCGGTAGCGCTGGCGTCTCCTGGGCGACGCGGGCGATCTGCCAGACGGCGGGGATGTCGCAGTCGCCCTGTTCGGCGTGCAGTTCGCCGGCAAGCAGGGCAAACAGGCTGGACTTGCCGCAGCCGTTGGCGCCGACCACGCCGACCTTCCAGCCGGGGTGAATCTGCAGGTTGGCGTCGACGACCAGCGGGCGGCCGACGCGGGCGAAAGTGAGTTGGCGCAGGGAGATCATGGCGGGGCGAATTATAGCGGCGGGCTGCTAGAATTCCCGCATCGCCGGCCGGGTTTGTCCCGAAATGCCGCCGTTTCCCGGGTCCATGGCATGAAATATCGATACTGTGCAGCGTTTGCTGCTCTCCTGTTGCCTTGTTGCGCGACGTTTGCGGAAGATTCCGGCTGGGAGGAGCGTCTCCAGCGTGCTGCCGCCATCAAGGCCGAGGCCACGCGGCAGCAGCGCGTCGCCGATAGCGAGTTCGAGCGGCGCAAGATTGCCTGCCAGGAGAAGTTCCTGGTCAATGATTGTGTCAACGAGGCGCGCGGCGAGCAGTTACGGGTTCGTCAGGAGAATCAGGCGCTGGAACGCGGGGCCGAGGAGATGGAGCGCCAGGTCAGGCGCGAACAACTGGCCGCGCGCAAGGCGCAGGTCGCTGCCGATGCCGAGGAAAAGGCGCGCAGCCTGAAGCAGCGCGAACAGGATATTGCCGCCCGCGACCAGGCGGACGCCGCGCGGCGCGATGAAATCGCCGCGCGCAAGGCGCGCCAGGCCGAAGCCGGCGCTCGTCGCAGCGCTGAACGCGAGGCGGCGCACCAGCGCAAGGTCGAGGCACACGCCCGCAAGCTGGCCGAGGCCAAAGCCAAGGCGGCCGCCAGGGCGGCGAAGCAGCAGTAGGGGCGGGAGAGGTCGGGGCGATGATCCGCAAGATTGTCATCGACCAACTCCGGCCCGGCATGTACGTCGTCGATCTGCACAAGCCCTGGCTGGAGCACGGGCTTTGGTTGAGCCGCTTTCCGGTCCGCGACTGGGTGCAGATCCGGCGCTTGATCGATGCCGGTTTTACCGAGATCAGCATCGATACCCGGCGTGGTCGCGATGTCGACCTGCCAGGCAGTAGTCCGCCGCTGCCAGTGCCGCCTGAGCCGCGCCCACTGCGGCGGCCGCCGCCGACGGTTTCGCTCGGCGAGGAGCGGCGGCGGGCCAGCCGCCTGCTCGGCGACGCCTGCCGCCAACTCGACGAGATGGCACGGGCGGCGCGCGCCGGCGAACGGGTCGATGCGCTGGCGCTGGAAGTGGTGGTCGGCAAGCTGATCGAATCGGTTGCCCGCAACCCGGACGCGCTGGTGCCGCTGGCCCGGATCAAGCGGCCGGCAACCTACGATGCCGGCCACGCCGTCGCCACCGCCGCATTGACTGTCGCCCTGGCCCGTCAGCAGCAGGTCGCCGCCGCCGAACTGGAGAAGATGGCGCTCGGCGCGTTGCTCAAGGACATCGGTCTGGCGGCCATCGACGAACGCCTGGTGAGCAAGCAGGGGCAACTCTCGCAGGCCGAGTACGCGATCGTCCAGAGCCACGTCGAGGAAGGCCTGGCGGTGCTGGAAGCGACGGTCAGCCTGCCTGAGACCACCGTCGCGGTGATCCTCGAACACCACGAACGCTACAACGGCGGCGGTTACCCCTACCGCATGGCGGGCGACGACATCACGCTGGCCGGGCGCATCGCCGCCGTCGTCGACGCCTACGACGCGATGACCTCGGACCGCCCCTACCGCGCCGCGCTGGCGCCGACCGCCGCGCTGCGCCAGCTCTATGAACAGGGTGGAGTACAGTTCGACCCCGGGTTGGTCGCCGGCCTCGTCCATGCCCTTGGCGTCTATCCGGTCGGCACCCTGGTGCTGCTGGAAAGCGGCCACCTGGCGGTGGTAGAGCAGGGGACGCCGGGCGATCCGCTGCGCCCGGTGGTCAATGTCATCTACCACGCGGCGCGGCGGCAATACGTCGAGCCGGTGCGTGCCGACCTGTCGCGCAAGGTCGGCAACCATTACGGCCGCATCCTGCGCGCCGAAAGCTTCGAGCGCTGGGGGCTCAGTCCCCTGCGCTGGCAACCTGCCTGATCAGTTTGCGGATCGGCGTCGGCACGCCGGCCGCCGCCGCTTCGGCCAGCGGCAGCCATGCGTCGCCCGGTTCGCCCACCGTGCGCGGCGGCGCGACGCGGCAGAGTAAAGGCTTCAGGGTCAGCCGGAAATGCGTGAACACATGTTTGAGCGGTGGCAGTTCGCGCTGCTCAGATGCGATCAGGCCGCGCGCGGCGAGGATCGTCGCCGGATCGCCTTGCGGCGGTACCAGCAGACCGCCCCACAGCCCGTGCGGCGGCCGTCGTTCGAGCAGCAGCCGGTCGCCAGCCAGAAGCAGCACGAAAACCGCCTCGCGCTCAGGCAGCGGCGGTCTTGGCCTGGCTTCCGGCAGGCTGCGCTGCCG
This sequence comes from uncultured Dechloromonas sp., assembly GCA_964523045.1. Lineage (GTDB taxonomy): Bacteria > Pseudomonadota > Gammaproteobacteria > Burkholderiales > Rhodocyclaceae > Azonexus. Next base: position 51,511 of record CAZFXO010000018.1, read on the forward strand.
TCCCTCGCGGCGGGCAACGCAGCTTTCGGCGAAGGGGCAGGCCGGGCAGTTGGGCAGACCGCGCGTGCATAGGGTTGCCCCCAGATCCATCAATCCCTGCGTGTAAGCCCCAATCTCCGCAGTCTCCGGCAGCAGGCTTTCGGCAAGTGTCCACAGGCGCCGTTCGACCGCCGTCGCGCCGGGAAAACCGGCGATCCCGAATACCCGGCACAGCACCCGCTTGACGTTGCCGTCGAGAATCGCCGCCTGTTCCCCGAAACAGAAGGCGGCGATCGCCGCCGCCGTCGAGCGGCCGATACCGGGCAATTCAGCGAGCGCCGCGGCATTCTCCGGAAAACGCCCGCCACATTCGGCAACGATGCGTTGCGCGCAGCGGTGCAGGTTGCGCGCCCGGGCGTAGTAGCCCAGGCCGGCCCAATGCTCGATCACCTGCTCGATGGGCGCCGCCGCCAGCGCGCCGACGTCGGGGAAACTGGCCAGGAAGCGGGCGTAATACGGCAGCACCGTTGCCACCTGGGTCTGCTGCAACATGATCTCCGACAGCCAGATCCGGTAAGGGTCGCGCGTTCCCTGCCAGGGCAGGTCGTGGCGCCCGGCGCTACGCTGCCAGGCCACCAACCGTTGGGCAAAGCTTTGTTCTTGCGGCAAATTTCGTCTCGACGCGGAAAGCGGGAGCCGGGATAATACGTCCTTTTTTCCGCCAGCGACGCCCATGACCCAGCCCGTTACCGATACCCGCGCCCTGCGCAATGCCCTCGGCCGTTTCGCCACCGGCATCGCCGTCGTCACGGCCATCGATCCGGACGGCAAGCCGATCGGCCTGACGGTCAATTCCTTCTCCGCCGTCTCGCTGCAGCCGGCGCTGGTCCTCTGGTGTCTGGGTAGCAACTCGGCCAACCTGGAAGCCTTCCGCAAGGCCAGCCATCACGCGATCAACATTCTCGCCGCCGAGCAGCAGGATATCTCCAACCGTTTCGCCACCTGGCCGACCGACCGCTTTGCCGGTCTGCCCTGGCATGGCGGCTACGGCGGCGCGCCGGTCCTGGAAGGCTGCTGCGCCAGCTTCGAAGTCGCCAACGAGAGCGAAGTTCCGGGCGGCGACCACAGCATCTTCATCGGCCGCGTCGAGCGCTACGCCGAAAACCCCGACCTCGCCCCGCTGCTCTTCCACGCCGGCCAGTACCGCCGCCTGGCCGAGCTCTGACAACGATTGAACCGGACGCGAACTCGGCATAGAATCGCGTCCTTGCCGCCAGAGCGGGCGTCGTATAATGGTAATACCCTAGCTTCCCAAGCGCGCGACACGAGTCGTAAGGAGTGGGCGTTCCCTCCTTGCAGGCGCTTTATCCTGCGAAACACGCTCATTCACCACTGCTCGCAGTGGCCTGCGATACCCCGCAAGGGGAGTTGCAGAGACGGCGAAGGCCGTATAAGTAATTGTTCTGCGGAACAATCGGGTTTGAGGGGTTGTGGCTGTATTCAACCTCCCAAATCGATACTGACAGGACCGAGGTTTCAGCACCTCGTAGCCTAGGAGCAGTGCGTCACTGGCAACGGTGGGGTGCTAAGCGCTCTGACAATGTAGCCACCTCAAGGGGTACGTCATGCCCCGCGAGGGGTCTGGCGTGATTTCGGTAGTTGCATCCGAATGAGGCGCTAGGCTGGGTTGGATGGTCAACGTAAGTGAATCGCTGTTAAACACCGTAAAGCAAGAATGAGCCAAAGCAACTTGTAGCATCGGGCTCTGCCAAAAGGCATGTGATCGGATGTCTGTCTGCTTGGTGCAGGCACGCTGACGTAGCATCACCGGTGAAAAGGCGGGACCTTCCCAACTCTGTTACTTGTACGGAACGTGGTAAGCCTGAATAGGCGTTCTTTAAAAACTAGGCAATCCATAACACCCCGGCCAATCGTGAGACTGGTCGGGAGCGTTATCGCTTACGTGTCTGAGAACAAGGTGCCCCGCAAGGGTCACTTCACCTATGCAGGTAGGGGATGATGGAAAAAGCGAATGCCTCTCTGTAATGGAGGGGATAGGGGATGAAACGATCGCCCTGACGTGAAAGCGTGCTGACTTCCATCTGGTGACTCTTCGTGAGAAGGGTCTGTGTAATCGCAAACCCGAGGGGGTTGATGCTAGAATCCCCGCCTCGGGGACGATTGCGTCTTCCTCCGAAGGTTCAGAGCGGGTGTAGTTTAATGGTAGAACTTCTGGTTCCCAACCAGATAACGAGGGTTCGATTCCCTTCACCCGCTCCATACAACCGGAGGTTGATATGGACGCAAAGCAGTTCAATTGCGATGTCGCCTCTACGGCTTGGCAGTCTTGGCACGAAATTCAATGGGTCAAGGCTTATCAAGTTGTCGCGAGGATACAGACACGTATTGCGAAGGCAGCAAAGGCAGGGGAATGGCGGAAGGTTCGCGCCCTGCAGAGACTCCTGACCAAATCCAGCAGCGCGAAAGCGCTGGCAGTTCGGCGGGTCACGGAGAATCAAGGCCGGAAAACTCCAGGTGTGGATCAACAAACCTGGGATACGCCGGAGGCGAAGTGGAAAGCGGTCGTTGATCTTGGCAACAAGAGATACAAGCCGTTACCGCTGCGTCGCATCTACATCCCGAAAGCAAATGGTGACAAGCGCCCTCTGGGCATACCCACCATGCGCGACCGGGCGATGCAAGCGCTGCATTTACTGGCGCTGGAGCCTGTCGCTGAAACAACTGGCGATCATCATTCCTACGGATTCCGACGTGAGCGCTCGACGGCAGATGCCATCGAACAAGTGCGAAACGTGCTGGGCCGGAAAGCCTCCCCGAAATGGGTGCTGGAAGGTGACATCAAAGGCTGTTTTGACAATATCAGTCACGACTGGCTGATTGCCAATGTCTGCATGGACAAGGGCATTCTTCGGAAGTGGTTGAAAGCTGGCTTCATCGAAACGGGAAGGCTTTTCCCAACGCAAGCAGGCACGCCACAGGGAGGCATCATTTCCCCGGTTTTGGCGAACTTGGCGCTGGACGGCCTGCAACATGAGCTGACTACACTGTTCAGAACAGTGCGTGAAGCGCGTGTGGCAAAGGTCAATCTGGTGCGTTACGCGGATGACTTCATCATTACGGGTAGCTCGAAAGAGTATCTGGAAGAGAAGGTCAAACCCTTGGTGGAGAAATTCCTGGCCACCCGGGGCCTCATCCTCTCGGAGAAGAAAACCAAAATCACGCATGTGACGGAGGGATTCGACTTCTTGGGGTGGAATGTCAGGATGTTCAATCGGATGCTGCTCACCCAGCCGTCGAAAAAGAACATCAAGGCGTTTCTGGGGAAAATCCGCGGCCTGTTGCGGGAAAGAAAGTCTGCCAGACAGATCGAAGTGATCGAAAAGCTGACCCCGGTAATCAGGGGGTGGGCCAACTATCATCGAAGTCAGATGGCATCCTGGACGTTTGCAAAATGCGACCATCAAATCTGGCAAGCATTGTGGCGCTGGGCGTGCCGCCGTCACCCGAACAAGGGAAAGCGGTGGATCAAACAGCGTTACTTCAAATGCCTCAAGGGGCGTGACTGGCGATTTGCGGATCAGGACAAGTTACTACCGGTCTTGGCTGGGTACCTGAAAAGGCCCCACATCAAGATCATGGGGGAAGCGAATCCGTACGATCCAGCGTACGACAGCTACTTTTCCAAACGGCTTGCAAAGCGGATGGACAAAACGCTGGAAGGACGTCGCAAGCTTCGCTGGTTGTGGTGGTGGCAGGAAGGTGAATGCCCCATCTGCAATCAAAAGATCACGAGAGAGACTGGGTGGCATCTTCACCACATAATCAAACGATCTCAGCGAGGTTCGGACAAGCTGACCAATCTGGTCCTGCTACATCCGAATTGCCATAGGCAACATCATGTCCTGGAGAAAGCCGGAATTGTTGCCGGTACCTCAATGTTCAAATAGGGGTGCTTATGGGTTGCTTGAGCCGTATGCGGGGAAACTTGCACGTACGGTTCTTAGGGGAGGGGGTGGCCGCGAGGCCACCTCCTTACCCGCCTAGAGCCGTGGGTTCGATTCCCATCGCCCGCTCCACATCGAATTCTCACAGGTCGTTGATCTGTAAAAGAAAAAGCCAACCTACACCGGTTGGCTTTTTTGTTCTCTGGTCGCATTCCTAGGGTGCATACTGTTATCGATAGATCATTATGACTTAAACATCTTTTGCCGAGAGGCGTTCCGTGTATCTGAATAACCCTCTTTGGGGGGCGCCATAAAAATCACGTCGCCAAAATTCCAGGTTACGTATTACAACCCCGTCAATACTATGGCCACTCCTCTAACCCAGCTAGGAGAAATCATGGCTAAGCAGACGCAGCAGCAAACACGTACCCAGCAACAGTTGAACGATCGGGCGAACGCGCTCAACAACAATCGTGGGACTTCTGGGACGAACCCGGTTAACGCCCAGGTTCATGGTAATCGCGGCAAACAGCTCAATCCGAACCAAAAGTAATGCGCCGTATCCCCGCCCCGTGCGGGGATACGGCGCATTCAAGAAATAGCGCGATCGATCATGAACGATAACTTTCCTACACTCGGCGAACTGGTCAAGTTTGCATTTGACGCAACAGGCGTCCTACCCCGCAAGCGGGGAGAAGATGACGGCCTAAACGACACAGATAAAAAGCGCATTCAAAAACGGCTCCAGCGCCTTACCGATGAAGAAGGTAGCTTGACAGATCGCTGTGGTGAGCTGATCCGTAACCTGGCTTACCTGACAGCTGGCGCGATACCGAACGTCAAAGTAAACCTCGCATTTGGCGAAGGAGTTATGGACCTCTTCGAGGTTTACAACGCCGTCATTCGTGATGAGGGCACTTATCTCAACAAGAAAGACAGCATCCTTTGGTTTTGCCGCGCACATGCAATCCCCCGGCTGGCGCTATCAATCCAGAAGCACGCTCTCCGTTTCAATTTGGCCTCTGAGGGATTCGCAATCCCGTCTGACCCAAACTGGTACCTGCCCACGGTGAACGGCGATGAGATCATTTGGCCGATCAAGAAGGCAATGTCTTGGGTTTATGAAGCCTGCGGTGTAAGCCGGACACACTTTCATTACCCGGGGAAGAGCGCCAACACTGATCATGCAGAGCTACAGCAGAATCTGGAGAACGCGTCGGACTGGTTTAAAGGAAAACGTCTTCCATCATGGCCCAGTCTGTCTTGGAACTTTGCGCGCTTTTTTGAGCATCTTGAAAGCCACAGCGACATAGCGTACCAACGGCAGTTTCCAGAGAAGTTGCGCGAAAGCGTCTTTCTCGTTCTTTTCCTGTCCCGATTGAGTACCTATATCTGCAATCTGATCAAGGAAGCCTACGGGACGGTGGTACTAGAGCGGTTAATCACCCAATTCGCGCAGCACCGCGATTGGCTGTCTGCAGACCTCGAATCGTTCGTAGCAGAAACCACAGCATATATTCAGAGGTACGGTGCTCCGCCAACCGCCATAGAGACCATCTGGATGGAGTTCTCGGAGCAATACTGGGCCTGGTTCGGCGATCGCTATGCTGACTTGGCTAAAACGCTGGATTACTTGCTGCATGAGAATGACTACAACCCTCTACCCGCTGATACGGTGGCTGAACTCATTCAGCTGTATGGCGAGTACAGCGTACGTACGGCACTCGAAAGATTGGAAATCAGTCGTGAATTTCCCATTCCTTCAGGGTTTCCACAAAGGCTAGGTGAAGGATTCGAGCTCAAGAAAAATCCCGAATGCAGCGACGAGGATATTGATCAGTACCTGCAGGAACTCCGACAGGACGGCTTAGCGTCACATCTCAACTGGGTGGAGCGTTGGCTGCGTGCAGTGGTCCGCTACCGGAACGGTGACTACGAATCGGCCTTCTGTCATATGGAATATGCCTTCGAGCAGGCGAAGTACCGAGCTGGCGGCAGTCAGTATCTGTTGGTGAACCAATTCATCGAGCTTGCAGCAAAAACGGATCGCTGGAAGAGCTTCAAGAAAGGGGTCGAATGGGCGCTATACCTTGGGATTTCCATCCGCTGGCTCCGTGACCAAGAGCCTACCGAGGAGGCGCTGCAGTTCGTTTTCGCGATGATGCAGAAGGCCACCTACGCGCAGTCATAGCACCCTGGCAATGACAAATAATAGCGGTCGGGATACGATCAACGCTTGTTCCAACAATCGAAAGATCATGAAGAAGCAGATGTACAACATTGCGGTTTACGTCGACATGGAGAATGTCGCTTCAACCGAGTTCGCGCTGGAAGACTTAATGAGCGCGTTGCTTCGAGCCGATGATGACCACAACTGCATCTTCGTGATCAAGGCGGCTTACGGTAACCAGACGACTGGAAAGAAGACGCTCAAAGAGCAACTCATCGACCACAACTTCACGTTGATCGATACGCCGAAGATTGGCGCGGAGAAGAACAGGGCAGATCTCTTCATCAGCTTGGACGCTTTTGAAACGCTCTACCTCGGCAACCCGAAGATCGATCGCTACTGCTTCCTGACCAGCGACTCTGACTTCACGGTCATTGGCGACCGTTTGCGGAAGTACGGAAAGGAAGTGTGGTTGGTCTGCCGAAAGAAGGACAAAGACCGGGCAATTTTGGCCAAGGCCTTCGATACCTTGCTCTTCCTAGAGGACTTCGCCCAGGCAAAGATCCGGACTTTTGACGATGCAATTGAAAATCTCTTCGTCAAAGCGCTCCGCAACATTGATCGGAATAAGCTGCCTGTCAATGTATCGACTGCCAATAACAAGATGAAGGAACTCGATCCCAGCTTTGACGTTTCGCGCACTCAGTACAAGAACTTCATGCCGCTGGTGAAAGAGATGACAAGCCGGGGGCATTTGCGATTTACAACCTCTCCCGGGGGAGAGAACCGGATCACTGATATTCTCATCTAGGGGCGCATCGTGAATCGTGGCAGTCTGGTGCGCGTCTGGTCACATTCTGGTCGCAGTGGACTCCAACTCAGTCTAATGTGATAGCAGATTCGGGTGATTCGGCTTGAAGTGCGGCTTCCTTGATGAAACAAAAACATCTGTATTTTCAGTTAATTAGCGACGACTTAGGGCGGCTTGATGAGCCTAGACCCACGTGTTCGATTCCCATCGCCCGCTCCACATCAAATACAAGCAGATTGTTGATCTGCAGCAGAAAAGCCAACCTTCAGCGGTTGGCTTTTTCGTTTTCCGTAAGCGCCCGGCAAACCCATCTGTAAATTGACGCGTTAGACCGCGAAGATCGT